>DAINRQ010000174.1:0-11080 GCA_036741775.1 Gemmatimonadaceae bacterium
CGTTCGAGAACTCGACGTTGTTCGCGCTCTCGAAATAGTCACCGAAGTTCATGTAGCCGACGTACGGCGAGATGGTGAACACCGCCGGCTTGGACGAGAAGGTGGATTGCTGCGCCGCCACTGGAGCGGCCGCCACTGCGATCAACAGTCCCCCCACAATCATGCGTTTCATAACTGCCCTCACGGTTGAGATCGAACGCTCTGCATAACGAGCGGACCATGAGTAAGTACAAACGCCGTGCCGCCGTTTCCTCGCAGGGAAACGGCGGCGCCGGGGAACTTCTCTCGAAGCGCGGTGTAACAGCGGTGTGGTCTGTGCGGCTCAGCCCGTTCCTTTCGCCTGGCGCACCGCGGCCGTGAGCGCCGGCACCACCTCGAGGACATCACCGACGATTCCGTAGTCGGCAACCTTGAAAATCGGGGCCTCGCGATCCTTGTTGATCGCCACGATGGTCTTCGACGTGCGCATGCCGGCGAGGTGTTGGATAGCGCCCGAGATGCCGACCGCGACGTAAAGGTCCGGGCTCACCTGCCGGCCAGTCTGCCCGATCTGATCGCTGTGCGGCCGCCACCCGTCGTCGGTCACGGCACGCGTCGCGCCGACAGCGGCATTCCCGAACGCCGCCGCGAGCTCTTCGACGAGCTTGAAGTTCTCGGGCGCGCGCAGACCGCGTCCACCGCTCACGATCACGGGCGCCTCACCCAGGTCGAGCTTCGCCGTATTCCCGGCGATCGTCTCCGTGACCCTGACGCGGGAGGCCGCCGGGTCACCGACCGGCGTCGCCGTCTCGACACGCGCGGCGCGCGGCGCTTCCGCGGGCGTGATGGCCCCGGGACGGAGCGACACGACGGCCGGAGTCGCGGCCAGCGACACCGTCGCGAGCACCTTGCCCGTGTTCACGGGGTGCGTACCGACCACCGTGTCGCCCGTGAGCTGCACCGACGTCAGGTCGGCCGCGAGGGGGACGCCCAGCTTCGCCGCGACGCGAGGCGCCAGGTCCTTCCCCTGCGCCGACGCCGGGAACACGACGCCACGGTAGCCACCATTCTTCGCGCGTTCGGCCACGAGGGCGGCCAGTGCCTCGGGGTTGTAGTCCGTGAACGCGGCATGCTCGGCGACGACGGCGACGTCGGCCCCGTACGTGCCTAACGACCCCGCCCGGGCCGCGATGCCGGATGCACCGGCGAGCATCGCGTGCACCTCCCCGCCCGCCGCGTCGGCGAGCCCGCGCGCCGCAGTGACTGCCTCGAACGCGACCTTGCGGAGATCACCGCCCCGCGTTTCCGCGAACGCCAGAATGTGATTCGCCATCAGAGTACCTTCGCCTCCGTCTGAAGCAGGCGGACGAGCTCCGGCACGGCCGCCGCCCCCTCGCCGATGATGCGACCCGCCGGACGCTCGGGAGGCAGCGCCATGGTCGTCACGGTGAGCCGGACGTCGCCGAGCTGCGCGGGCTTCACCTCCAGCGGCTTCTTCTTCGCGGCCATGATCCCCTTGAGAGACGGATATCGCGGCCGAGCCACTCCTTCATCGATCGTCACGACGGCGGGCAACGGAAACTCGAGCACCTCCGCCGCCCCCTCCAGCTCGCGCCGCGCCGTTCCCTTCCCGCTCGCGACATCGAGCTTCGAGACGGCGGACACACACGGCAGGTTCAGCAGCTCGGCCGTCATCGGACCCACGGCTCCGTTCGACGAGTCGATCGACAGCTTGCCGAACATGATGAGATCGAACCCGCCGCCCTGAAGTTCGGCGGCGAGTGCCTTTGCGATGGCAAAGTTGTCGAACGGGATCTGGTCGGCCTTGAGGTGCAGCGCACGCGTAGCGCCCATGCTCAACGCCTTCCGCAGCGTTTCCTGCGCCGCATCCGGGCCGAGCGTGATGACAACGACCTCTCCAGTGCCGAGCTTCTCCGTCATCTGCAACGCGGCCTCGACGGCGTAGCCGTCGAAGTCGCTCATGTCCCACTTGAGCCCGGTCTCGTCGACGCTGGTGCCGTTTGGCGCGATCTTGAAGCGAACGTCCATCTCGGGGACGCGCTTGATACAGACGGCGATCTTCACCGTCGAACCTCGCTTGTGAAGGATTTCACAAGGAAAGGTAGATGCGCCCGCCGGCCGAGTCCAGCGCTACCACCGCGGTCGTGTTTCGCGCCGGCCCGCTTACGGACCGCGTGCGGGGATCTCGTACCCGGCGAACACCACGCTGTGCGCGTGGCTTTTCGGGCCTGTCGCGTATTCCTTCGAGCGCGTCACAGCGCGCCACGAGGCCACGAACCCGCCGTTCCGGACGCCGACGCCGATCGCGTACTCCCCCACGAACGGAACGCGCTCGACGCGACGCTCGGGGCCTAACGTGTTTCCGTCGAGCGTGATGTTCCGCGCCACCGCCTCCGCGCGGGCGCTGCCGAGCAGGTAGACCTCGAACGGAGCGCGCGTGCGCCATTCACTCGTCCACCAGGGGTTGGAGAGGTTGAGCCCCCCGCGCATCGTGAAGCCGGCGTCGCCGCCCGTGAGGACGTTGCCGACCGACGCGCCGGCGTGCGGCATGAAGTCGAACACCGGCCGCCCGGCGGCCGTGCGTGCGACGAACCGTCGCGTCTCGCGCACGGATGCGACGGCGCCCACTTCGAAGCCGATCTGGGTATCCCAGCCCACCGGATCACGGGAGTAGACGCCGGTGAGCTGATGCGCCGTTCGCTGCGCGAACTCGCCCGCCGCGGGCGGGCCCGTAACGCCGAGCTTGAGCTCCACCACGCGAAGCGATTTCTCCTCGAGCACCCGTGCGCCGGCACTCGCGTAGAGCCACGCCGCGTAGGGTCGATCATCCGCCCAGTCGGGGACGACGCGCGGCTCGCGCCCCGGCGCGGGTGTATACATCTCCTGGGCGATCGAGAACGAGGTCATGAGGCACCGCTCGCCCGGAGCCTCGGTACCCGTGCACGGCGCGCTGCCTTTCGCGAACCGCTTCCCCCACAGCGGCGCGACGGCGAGCTCGAGCTCCACCTCGTCGCCGTTCGTGTATTCCTTGTCGGGCCGGTCCGTGACCGGACGCCAGAAGTTGAACGCGTCGTTATCGGCGCGGACACTCATCCGCCACGGCGGCTGGATGCGCGACTTCTGAACACCCTGCTGGCCGGCGGGCGGCGAGGGTGTTTGCGCCGGAACGTTCGATCCGACGCCGAGCGCCAGCGCGAGAATGGCCGCTGCGCGCGCCATCGCTCCGCGTCCCCGCGTGACGACTAGTTGAAGGCGTTGATCCCCGTCACGGCCTGACCGAGGATCAGCGTGTGCACGTCGTGCGTGCCTTCGTACGTATACACGCTCTCGAGGTTCGCCATGTGACGCATCGACGCATACTCGGCGAGAATGCCGTTCGCGCCAAGCAGTCGCCGGGCCTCGCGGGCGATGTCCGTCGCCATGTTGACGTTGTTGCGCTTCGCGAGCGAGACCTGTTGCGGTGTCATCTTGCCCAGGTCCTTGAGGCGTCCCAAATGCAGCGACACGAGCTGCGCCTTCACGATCTCGGTCACCATCTCGGCGAGACGCGCCTGCTGGAGCTGGAACGCCGCGATCGGCTTGTCGAACATCACGCGATTGCCCGCGTACGACAACGCCTCCTCGTAACAGGCCATGGCGGAACCGATGGCGCCCCAGGAGATGCCGTAGCGGGCCTGTGTCAGGCACATCAACGGACTTTTGAGGCCACCCGACTTCGGGAGAATCGCATCGGCGCTCACGCATACGTCCTGAAAGACGAGCTCACTCGTGTCCGAGGCACGCAGCGACAGCTTGCCCTTCTGGTCCTTGGCGGTAAAGCCCCTGGTGTTCGTGGGGACGACAAAGCCACGAATCGATTTATCCGATTTGTCGTCGTTCGTCTTTGCCCATACGACTGCGACGTGGGCCTGGGACCCGTTGGTGATCCACATCTTCCCACCATTGATGACCCACGTCCCATCGTTCTGCTCGCGCGCCATCGTGACCATGCCGGCGGGGTTCGAACCGTAATCGGGCTCGGTGAGCCCGAAGCACCCGATGACCTCGCCCTTCGCCATGGCGGGAAGCCATTTGCGCTTCTGCTCTTCGCTTCCGAAGGCGTAGATGGGATACATCACGAGCGCGCCCTGGACCGACGCGAACGACCGGATGCCGGAATCGCCGCGCTCGAGCTCCTGCATGATGAGCCCGTAGGCAACGTTGTTGAGCCCAGCGCAGCCGTACTCCTCGGGAAGGTTCGCGCCGAGCACACCGAGGCCGGCCAGCTCGGGAATCAGCTCTTTCGGAAATCTGCCATCGACGTAGCAGTCGCCGATGATGGGGAGGACGCGCTCGTCGACGAAGCGGCGAACGCTATCACGAACGGCTCGCTCTTCCTCGGCGAGTACACTGTCGATGTCGTAGAAGTCGGTGGGCGTGGGCATGGGGGGAAAAGTAAGCGATCAGCTAGCAGCTATCAGCAACGACCCGCTCGGCGTACGGCCCGGCGCGCTCGGGCCGATCGAAACTACGATTGGGCGGATGACGCCGTAACGACCGGATGCGGGGACGGGATCTCGCGCCAGGTCAGGCATCCAGAAGAGGGGGAACGGATGAGGGGATGAGGGGATGAGCGACATCCCTCCTACGTGAGTGAGAGCTCCTCCCGCCGGGACGTGAAGGAAGGGGAACAGCTCCCCCGGCGGACGTCACTCACCCTGGGGAAGTTCCCTATCAATCACGGCCCCGGCTCGAGGGCGCTTCCCGGACGAGGAGAGATCCCAGATCCCCCTCATCCCCTCATCCGTTCCCCCTTCCGTTTTGGATGCCGGAGGCGACGCCCGCGCGCGAGGTGGCGTCCGTGCGGCGCCGTCATCCGGCCGTTTCGGCCCTTTCCGCGTCATCGTCGTTCCGACCGGGCCGCCGCGCCGCACCATATGCGCGGGAGCCCTTCTCCGCGGCCCTTCCCGCGTCCGGTGTTGCCGCGCCCGCCGCGTCCGCCCGATGGCGCGACGACGATGAAACGATGCGTTCGGACTCTGACCCCTAGAGCCGCCCCTAGAGCCGGGTGTTTTGAGAATGAGCGACCCGTTGTCGAACGGTTCCGCGCGGCCGGTAAGCGGTGACTGCCGCGCCAGTGAGCCGAGCGACCGAATTGAAGAATCCCGCAAGGTGGCGGGCGCGCCGGCGTCGCGATCCAGCGGTGCCGCAGCACTCGCGCGATCGTTCCGCGCGTCGGACCTCACGGGATGCGCAAAGAACAAGTGGCGAAAAGATCGAAGGCGGCCGGATCTCAGAGGTTCGAGACCCGGCCGCCGAGCACTCGCCGGCCTTCAGCTCGCGCTCACTACGGGAGTTCAAGGGAGATTGCGGGAACATTGCCCACGGTCGGGACCGCGCGTGGAGCAGCGGCGAGCAGTCGACTGATCGCGTCGGTCATGCGGCTACGCTCCGCGGAGGACAACGGCGGGTACTTCATCCCAAGCGGAATGATGAGCGTCGCTTTCGAGGTCAACGGTTGGCCTTGTTGTTGCTCGCGTGACTTGGCGACGGTCAGCATGGCCATCGCGAGCAGCTCAGGCGATGCAGCGGACCGTCGTATCGCGATCACGTCCATTCCCTTCGTACCAGGCGTCCGCCGCACAACGGCCGCGATATGGTCTTGGGGAAACCGTTCCCTGAGAACAACCGTCACAGCTGAAGCCAATGAAGCGCGTGAAACCACGGCCTCGACGTCAGCTTCGGGCGTCCGTTGACCCGACGAAACGAGGGTCGCGAGGCTAATGGCTAGCGTTAGGAATCTCATGGCTCGTTCCTTCGCGTAAATGGTGGGGATTACGAGACGGCTACTCCGCCCAGCAATACAGCGGCTGCGTGTACCAGTACACGTAACGCTGTTGAGTGGAGCTCCACCTGTACCAGTCGTTCACCCAGCAGTATTCGGTGCCGTTGTACTCGCCTCCGCCAACGCCATAGGGCCTGGGGACGTTCTCCTCGCAGAGCTCTACAAAATCGGTCACGAGATCGTCGCAGCTCCCTGCCTCGTCTGACGCGACGACGGTGACGGTCGCCCACGCTTCGGATTGGCCGGTTTGGTTCGTTAGTGAAACCCACACGTCGTGGCTACCGTGGCTGGGAACAATAATTGTCGATGATCCCGTTCCGACTTGTGTTTGGTCAACCATCCAAACATGGTCGCCCACCTGAGCGGCCGGGTAACCGTAGTCGGTTGTTGTCGCGGCTAAGGTGACGGCATGACCCGCCGAAATCGTGAGGCTTCCACCGTCGCCCGACTGCTGCGATGCGGTGGACATGCTGAAGCGCGGCTTCGGTGGACGCACATCCGGTGAACACGACGCGATGGCGTGCTGGGGGTTGCCGTCGTAGCCGGTTAGGGCAAAGCGTACCCGGTGCGTAGAGTTGAGTTCAATGTTTTTCGCTTCGCTCCTACAGTCGACGTTGATGTGGTCCGCATCCGTGCACAGGAGGAGGTTTCCGCATTTCACCGTGTACGTATACGCGTTCCACGAACGGTTACCGTGCCCCTCGCGGACACCCAGCCCACTGCTCCATGTACATGCGATTCGACGCTCCAGGCGAAGGCGTCCGGCAGCGGACCGTTCGGACTTGAGTTCCGGTCGAACCCGGCCTTTGCAATTGGCACAAGCACCCATGTGCCGGGGGCGGGCTCGTCGAGTTGCGTCCCGGGCGGGGGCTCTTCAACGTCGAGCAGCGGCCGTTGGATAGCCCCAATTGCCGTAGCGCGGTCCGGCGCCGTTGCGGCTTGATCCGCGCCACACCCCGCCGCCAATGCAGCGATAACCAACAAGCGAAGCCGCTCGCGGGATCTAGGGGCGCACGTCGTGAACCAGCGTCGCTTGGCCATGGTGCCTCCTCGTATTGACGGATTGGAACGCGAGACCCGACTAGTACCTTCCCGTCGGGCTGGGGATCAGCCGAGATTGAAATGAGCTGACCGCAGCGTCGAACGGCCCTCCGCCCGGCTGCCCAAGAAAAACGAGCACCGGGCACCCGTCCGAGCCTACGCCTAACGCACCGCTCGCCGAGCGAAGATGAGGGAATAGGTGGGAGACGGCCGACCAGCTGCCGGACCAACTTGCATAGTCTAGATGGCTCGTCGTACCGTCAGTGCCGCCGGCGCCCCAGTGCTCAAAGACGATGTGAATCGTGCCCGAACGATCCGGGGTGGCCCGCAGTGAGCGGACCGCGTAGTCGAGTTCTAGGCTCGTAGCGAGCGACCAGCTGGCGCCACTATCGGTTGCGACAGCGAGTCGGACGGCGGATTCGCGCGGTCCTGTATCCGTCCACAGCAGGAATGGCCGCTGATCCGCTCCGACCAGCATCTTCACCTCCGCCAGATGCCGACCGTTCGCTGGCTCGGCAACTTGAACAGGACTACTCCACGAGCGGCCCCAGTCGTCGGATCGGTGAACGAATACCGCTTTTGTAACGCGAGAGTGCTCGAGAGAGCCAATGGCCGCGACGTAGAGTGCTTTCGGTGTTAGCGCGGCGTGGGAGGAGAGCATCGTGACCGCGCTATTGACTTGGCGTGTGTGCCATTCCCCTTCCCTGAACAGAAGCACCATGGGCGTATCGCGGGTAACGCGCCGCGCTCCCAACACGCTAACCGCGAGCGTCCCATCCGCGCCTCGCGAGATGTCCCCCACCAATTGATCCTCCCAATCGAACGAACGCGCCTGCACCAGCCTACGTCCGCCCGACCATCCGGACGCGGCGCTGAATGACGCCACCCATATCCCGGTGATCTCGTCTGGCCATACTCTCGCCGGCAACGGTTCATACAAGCCTTCTGGCTCGCCCCACAGAACATGAAGAGTGCCGGATGAGTCCACGGCAGCCCGCGGGTATGCAAAATTCCACGTACCCGGTGGGTGCCCTAGCGCCGCGCCATCGATTCGAGCGGCTGAAAGTGCGTTCGGGGGAACAATCTCGTCACTGAACAACGGAACATCGTTCCCGACGACGAACACGCCTGTCTGGTCGCTCGCCAGGCGGGGGAAGCGAAATACGACATCTGTCAAGGACTGCGATATGCGAGCAGGTTCTGACCAGCTATAAGCCATGCAGCTGTCCGAGTGCGCGTGGATACGTGGTGCGGTAGTACAGCCGGCTAAGCCAGCGCCGACAACGCTAGCGCCGACGAACACGGCCCACCGTAGACGAACTCGCACAGGTTCGTCAGGCAACGAGAAAGCGGCTCGCAGAATCACCTACGCAGCGGAACTTCATCGGAAGGAGAGTTCACCACGTTCATCGCTAGCGATTCGTAACCGCCTCCGATGCACCGTTTTGTGAAAGCGGGACACGATTTATGACACTATTAGGCGCAACTGTCGCTTTGTCGACGCTCGCGTTCGGACAATTCCGTGAGATTTTCGGCCAGAAGCGAGCAATCCGAGGCCAAGAGACGGGCGACAGATAGGAAAGGCGTCGCGGCTTACCGTCACTCTCGAGATAGTCGCCAGGCGATCGGAGCGCGAGCCTGGACTTATGGTGCGCGGCGCGATCCGCAAGGCTCGCCGTCTTGAAACGAACATCGGCCGAGACAGCAAATACGCTCCGAGCCTCCTCACCATTTCACCTTTCGCTCACCTATCGCGTCGCTCGCCGTTAGGCGTCGACTGGGGTCGGTCAGGCCGCCGCAATCGCTCCAAGATTCTCTCTACCAGTTACACATCGCTGGCCTGCACAAGTTCCTCGTGCCGAGAGCGAGTCGCGCGTGCGACGAACATACCGACTTTCACGCCTGCGCTCAGTCCGCATACCCGACGCACCCCGTCGCGACCGAGAAGGCCGTCTCGTTCAAGGCGCACCGCGACAAGTGCCTTGGCCACTTGGAGTAACTCGCCACCCGAAACCAGCGCACACCTCGCCAGCCAGCGGTCGAGCGTCCGCCGCGACATGCACGCCGAGTTTGCAATGTCGTCCGCGGTACGGAAGAACCCGGGGTGGGTGAAAACCTCACGCAGCGCGCGGCAAAGGGACGGCGGTATTTCGTCAGCTGCGATCTGGAGACCACGTAACAATCGCCCGGCCAGCGAAGAGTTCAGAGCGGATTCAATTGCGGCGCAGACTCCTTCGGGGCCATCATCGGCGTCGGCAACTAACGCGTCGCAGTGTTCGCGGCTCGGGAAACGGGCGATTAGCGGAAGGGCTTTGGCTGCATTAGAGGCGTAGAAGACGACGGGAAGGTACGGAAACTCGATCCCTATCCTGAACAATTCAGCCGCGGACGCCGCGACTCTCGGAAGCGAATTGCCCACGGCCGGGTCCATCACGAGCACGTCAACCGGTCGTTCGCGAAGCACCGCGCACGTCTCGTTGACTGACGAGACCCGCAAGACCTCATGTGGGGCGGGGATGGCCGCGCTCAGTCGGTCGAGTTGCCGACCCGTAGTGAGGAGCGTTAAAACGACCATACGTCCTGTCTGTCAGGCGGCGCTTTGGCCGCGGGGTGGTGTGGGGAGGCACCGCAGTGTGATCCTACGCGAAACCGGCATTTTGGCGTCACTTCTCGTGGCCACGACCTTCGACCGACTTGGAGGGGCGCTCACATGCTGGGACTCGAATAACTTCCGTAGTCACGGTTGTACACTCGGGGTATCCCTAGGTCGATCGTCGACATGTTCGGTGGGGACCGGCTAGTTGTGTTGCGCAACCGGCCAGTTCCGCGTTTCCGCGAGTCACACTGACGGGCCAACGGCAGTATGGCACACACGTCCGCTTCGGTGGTCGTTACCCGTATCGATGATGTTCCTCGGCAACGTTCGGAAATGCGCGCTAATCCGGGCTTTGTGATCGGGTGCGGAAGTGGGCCTCCGAATCGTAGCGACGCGGGAGACGACGAACCATCCGGCACACCCGCGATATCCGGTCGCCACGATCGAGCCCGGCAGGACTGCGCCAACCCACAAGACAGACGGCCGCCGCGGGGTCGTCGCGGGCGCAGCCCATGGACCGCGACTAGGGTGGCGGCGATCAACCTGTTGTCAGTATTGAAGGCCATAGCCGGCGTACTAGCGCCAAGATGATGGCTGATGGCCGTTAGCTGCGTGCTACTGCTCGCGTGCCGCTCGGATGGAGAGGTGCTGCGCTGCCGCTGGTGCGTTCGCTGGCACGTTCGCGTCGCGCCGCGATCGGACTGGCGTCACCGTGCGCCGCGCCGACGGTGTGACACCCACCTCGCGCGCCTTGGCGCGGAAGAGGCGGCCGTGGTCGATCGGGTGGCCGGTCTCGTCCTGCCACTGGTGCACCATCTCGTGCAGGAGCGTATGCAGCGCCTCATCCCAGCCGTGACGCCGAATGTGGCGGCGGCTCACGACGATCTCTGCCGGCTCGCCCGACGGCGACGCGGACATGTAGTGACCGAGACGGGCGCGCATGCGGCGTGAGACGCGGACGGAGATCGGCCTCAACGCACCGTCGAAATGCCGGTCGTTGAGCCGACGGTGCCATTCGGTCAGCCGGCGCATGAGCTGTGCGTCGTCGGGGTGCGGCGCGTCGGGGCGCCGTACGCGCGGCGGACGAGCGACGGGGTACGCCAGGATCCGCTGGCGCGCGTGGCGGCGTGAGGCCGCCGTGCGGCCGCTCACGAACGTCGCGATGGCGGCCAACACCTCGGGCGGCGCCGACAGGTAGCCCTCGTGCACGCGAAGCTCGCGGCCCCGATAACTCACCATCACCGCGCGGTTACGGGTCAGGCGGCAGCGATCGATGCCACTCAAGCCGAGGGCGCGGAGCCGCGCGAGCAGCTCGGCCGCGTCCCGCGGCGGTGACGCGTCGAGACCCAGATCGAGCTGCGCCTGGCGCGTGAATAGTCTGCCTAACGATCGAAGCACCGGGAAGGTCCTGGCGTAAACGTCTTGTCGCTGGCGGTCCACACGAGGGTGGACACTTCGATGTTCTCCGGACGAATCGTAATGACGTTGATCGAAGATGGGCGTCCCCCACGCGATCGACTCGAGACGGTCCCAGCCGTCGAGATCACCGTCCCTTTCAGCGTATGCTCGATGTAATGCACTGCCTCCTGATGGTCGTGCCCGCAGAGGACGAGGTCAAC
>DAINRQ010000175.1:0-10858 GCA_036741775.1 Gemmatimonadaceae bacterium
GCATCAGCAACGGCCGACTTTCGCTCAACGTCGTGAGCTCGTGGTGGTCCGACGAGGCGCGTCGGTACGGCGTCCAGTTCGACGAGCACGACGATCGTTACGCGCGCACCGCGGAATGGCTCGACGTGCTCGACGGCGCGTGGGGGAAGTCGCGGTTCAGCTACGCCGGTAAGTATTACCAGGTGAACGACCTCATCGTCGAGCCGAAGCCGGTCCGGTGGCCGCGCCCGACGATCTACGCAGGCGGCGAGTCGGAGGCGGCGAAGTCGTTGATCTCGCGCGCGTGCGACGCGTACGTGATGCACGGTGACCCGCCCGAACGAGTGGCGCCCAAGATCGCCGACATGGCGGCGCGGCGCGAACGTCACGGGTTGCCGCCGATGTCATTCGGCCTCGCGGCCTATGTCATCGTGCGCGACACGGAGGGCGAGGCGAAGCGAGAGCTCGAGCGGATCACGAACGTCACCCCTGGGTCACCCGGGTACACGAACTACCAGGACTGGATCTCGCACACGAAGCTCGAGCAGCAAGTGAGCCTTCAGGACTACTCGGTGTCGAACCGTGGTCTGCGAGCCGGGTTGGTCGGAACGCCGGAGCAGGTCGCGGAGCGGATCGTCGAGCTCGAGCAGGTCGGTGTGTCGTTGCTCCTGTTGCAGTGCAGTCCGCAGCTCGAGGAGATGGAGCGGTTCGCTCAGCAGGTCATGCCTCTGGTTCGCGAAGGGCGACAGGTTGCCGTAGCCTAACGACCAATTACGCTGGTGGCTGTTACCTGGACCTGGTTGACGCGGTTCGCGTCAACCAGGTCCAGGTAACAGCCACCAGCGAAGTCTGTAGTTAGTACGCCGCGAGTCCCATGTATCCCGCGCGTGCGGCCAGGCCGGGCGTATCGGGAAGTGGCGTCAGGCTGCCATCGCCGGCGACCGCGAAGCCTCCGACCGTGCCCGTGCCGTTCTCGAGGACGTACAGGAAGTCCCCGTTCTTGCTCATGTCGAGGTCGAGCGGCTGCGCGCCGGCGCCGAGGTCGCCGCTCACGCCCGTCTCCGAGAGGAGCGTCAGCGCGCCGCTCGCAGCGATCGCGAAGCCGGTGATCGTCGCGCTGCCCGCGTTCGCCGTGTAAGCAAAGCGACCGCCGTTATTCACGATGAGCCAGCACGGCGCACGCTGCAGCGTCGCGGCCGCAGCCGACACGACATTCAGGGACCCGTCGGCGTTCACGTCGTACGACGACGCCGAACCACTGCCCGCCTCGGAGACGACCACCTGGCCGCGGACGGTGAAGTCGAACCCGAACGCAGCGGTTCCAGCCGACGGCGTCACGACCGGATCACCGAGCACACCGCCCTTGCCGATCGCGAACGTCGCGAGGCGGTTACTGACGCGCTCCGACACCACGAGCACCTGACCGTTCGGGCTCACGCGCACCTCGGCGGCACCCTGAGCGCCGGCGGCGAGCGCCTTCGTCTGGGCGGGAAGCGGCGTGAGCGTGCCGTCGTTGCCGATCGCGAGCACGCCGATCGTGTTGCTGATCTGATTGAGTGCGTAGACATACCCGTTCGAGATGGCGACGCTCACCGGCCGATCGCCGCTTGACGACGCGCGGTCAACGAGCGTAAGCGTCCCGCCTGTGACGGCGAAGGACGAGATGTCGTTGCTGCCAGCGTTGGCGACGAGCAGGAACTGCTCGTTATCGGTGAGCGCGACCGCGAACTGGGAGAACAGCGGATCGGCCACACCACCGATGCCGAGTCCACCCGTGGCGAACGTACCGGTGTTGGTCAGCGAGCCATCGGCCGCGCGGGCGTACGCGACGACCGCGTTGCCATCGACACCGTTCGTGGACACGAACACACCGCCAACAGCCTGGGCGGCTTTCGAGAGGTTTGGCGAGACGGGGGTGGTCGTCGGCGCCGTCGGTTGAACGTCAGAGCAGGCGGCGAGAGCGATGGCGCTCGCGGCGGCCAGGATCGAGCGAAGCTGCATGGTTGATCTCTCCGTACGTGTGAGTGAACGAGCGCAACAGGATCGTTGCCGCGCGTTAGAAGCGCGTGCCCGTGTGAAGAGTTCCAACCATCTTGCCGCGCGTGCGGCCATCGTCGAACCGGATCTGGCCCGGTCAGCCCGTCGCCACCATGTTGATGCGCGTCACCACACGCGCGAGAAGGAATGAAGGTCGTACGCCATCGAGACACGGGGGAGATCGTTGCGGAGCTCGACGTCGGCACACTCGCCGGCGCGACGCTCGCCGGCGCGTCGCTGGCCTACGCGGACTTAAGAGGGGCGGATCTTCGCGGAGCTGACCTCCGGCACGCCGATCTCTGCAATGCCGACCTGCGAGAGGCTCACTTCGATGGCGCGACGCTCACGGGTGCCGACATCACGCTCTCGACGACGGCTGGGACGACGTTCTCACGCGCTCGCCTCGACGATGCGCGGATCCAGGCGACGAACAAGCGCTACACAGGTATCGTGGGTATCGACTTCCGCGGCGCCGACCTGACGCGCGTGACACTCAAGAACTCCGATCTCAACGGGTCCACTTTCGCGAACGCGATCCTCGACCGCGCGGATCTGACGCGATGCAATCTCTCCAACGCGGATCTGACGGGCGCTGAGCTGAACGATGTGTGCTTCATGTCGGCGAACCTGGCAGGCGCGCGCCTCGCCCATGCGTCGCTCGTGGGTGCGTCGCTCACCGGGGTGAACCTCGAGGGCGCGAGCCTCGAGGGAGCTGACCTGTCCCTGGCGTCGCTCAATGGCGCGCGGCTCGCGGGCGCCGATTTCAGCGGCTCGCTGTGGTCGAAGACATCGCTCGCGCGGTGCGCGGGGCTGGATCTGGCCCGGGGCTTCGAGTGCGTGCGCTACGGAGATCCGTCGGCGATCGATCTGGCGTCGTTGCGAACCGCGATCGCCGTGCTGCCTGACGAGTTCCTCGCTCATTGCGGGATCGAAGCCGGTGAGCTCTTGGCGCTGAGAGGAGTGCGTTAGGGGTCAGAGTCTAACGCATCGTTTCATCGCATCGCGCCATCGGGCGGACGCGGATTACGCGGGCGCGCCGAACGCGGAGGACGCGGGGACCACCTCGCGCGCGTCACGCCCGGCGCGCCCGGGCCGGTCGGAACGGCGATGACGCGGAAAAGGCCGAAACGGCTGGATGAGGGACGGCCTGGAACCAGGTCAGGCATCCAGAAGAGGGAGAACGGGTGAGGGGGATGCGGGGATGAGAGACATCCTCCTGTGCGAGTAAAAGCTCCTCTCGCCGGAACGTGAATGCCGGAGTCTGCGACCTCTTCTCTACGCGGCGTCCGCTCGGGGCCGTCATCCGGCCGTTTCCGGCTCCTCCGTTCCATCGTCCTTCCGACTGGGCCGCCACGCCGGGCCATAGCGCCGAGTTGATCTCGGCTGATAGGAGACTGTAGCCGAAGTCATGGGATGCCGGCGGGATCGACCTCCACGTCATAACGTCGGCCGGCGTTTGTATCAAAACTTCTGCGACAGGCCGCCTACTTACGCGTCCTCGTTCAGGACGCCGAGTATCCGTATCTGAAGCGACGGGGGCAGCTCGATCTGACGAAGTTTGTCTCGCACACCGCGCAGCAGGCTCGACTCGAACTCGAACTCCCGCGCACACCCCGCGCAGATCTCGAGGTGCTCGCGCACGAGCACCATCTCCTGCTCCGACAGCTCGCGATCGAGATAGTCGTCGAGACGACGGAACGCCGCCTCGCAGGTATATCGGCTGAGCTGCGTCATTGGCCCGCCTCCCGCTCTCGGACGATCTCCATCACGATTCCAGCCTCCTCGGCGATGCTCCAGAGTGACTTCTGCAGCATCTTCCGACCACGATGGAGACGCGAGCGGACCGTGCCCACCGGCACGTCGAGCACCTCGGCGATCTCGTGGTAAGCGAAGTCCTCCATGAAATAGAGGGTGCACACCACACTGTACTCCTCGGGCAGCTGGCCGATGGCCTCGGAAACACGCTCGGTGCCCAGTCGATCAATGAGCGTGCGTGCGGGATCCTCTCCCTGCCATGGCAGCCCATGCTCAGCCGACCGGGCGAAGAGGTAGAGGTCGGGTGTGTCATCGAAATCGATCGTGTTGGGACGACGTTGCCGACGCCGGTGGTTCGCCCAGAAACAGCGCGTCAGAATGCGGAAGATCCACGCCTTGAAGTTCGTCCCTCGCTCGAACGTCTCCATCGCCCGAAATGCGCGAAGCGCCGAATCCTGAACGAGGTCCTCCGCGTCTGCACGGTTGCGCGTCAGGCGAAGCGCGTACCCGTACGCGGTTGGCAGCACCTCGACCAGCAGTGCCTGGAACGCGTCAGCGCTCAACACACCTGGGGGCGCGGCCGATACGCCGCTCGCCTGTCGCTCCATTACGCCGTCTGCTTGCTCAGACATGTCCGGCATGGACCAGCGCTGTGCTCCAGGAGGTGAACGGTAGCGGACCGATACAAGGCCGTGCTGAGGACGATAATGCCGGGAATCGAAATTGAGTTCCATCCGCGTACCGACGCTACGTTGCCGGGCACGCCACGGCGACGGCAATGCGGTCATCTTCCGCCTGCTCCCATCCGCGTACGGAAAGCCCCACACCGCCGAGCATGGCGGTGAGCCGAGCGCGGTCGAAGGTGCAGCTGACCGCTGTCCTGATGGATTCGCCTTTCCTGAGGCGCACGTCGCAGACGCCCGGGATCTTGGCCTCGAGCGCTCGCCTGGCGACGAGATGCGTCTCCATTCGTCGATTCTCCGGGTCGTAGCGCGACTCGCAATCGAACCGACAGGGGTCGAGCGTCGCACTGAATGCCCGATTGATGGACGCAAGCGCGCCCAGGTGCGGCGCAGGATCGGCCGCGGGAAGAGGGGTCCTGTCCATTGCGGGTGGCGCGGCCAGGGTGACGCCCAGCAGCACCGCGTCGCCGGGCGCCATCGTCGACCGCAAGACCCGCAGCATGCGAACGGCACCGACCGCGGGCACGGCGCCGAGCGTATTGCCAAGATACAGGTAGAGTCGCGGAGCCGGGAACGGGTCGGGGAGGGGCAGGGCGAGGGTGCAGTCGGCCTCGATCGCCGTGATGAGTGGAGCAGAGTCGGCTACGGAATCAGCGAGAGACCGCGCCATGCGTCGTGCGAGCGAGAAGCTCCATTCCACGACGACAACTGCGAACGGGGTCGCGCGCCCACGCAAGTCGTTCAGGAATCTCGAGGTTAACGGCGTCGTGCTCGGATGAACGCAGACGACGCCGCGAGGGTGCAGATCCAGGAGACACCCCTGGAGTGCCGCCTGGCAAAGCTCGCCCTCCTGGTCCGCGGCCGGGTCAACGGCTGCGCCAACCCGTGACGCTGAAAAGGTCGCGTTCATCGCGAGCCATCGTGCCGGCAGTTCCTTCTGCCTTCGTCCGAGCGCGTCGCGCAGCTCGGCAGCGAGCAGGGTGGAACGCGGAGATATCGTGCGTTGGGTGTCGAGCATGGTCATATCTCCTGCAGCGGCGTTAGGCGTGACAACGAGACCGGCCACCGCCGGTCCCGCGCAGACGTTGAGGATTACTTCGTGGCGCACGCAGCGGTTGCAGTGCTCGGCTTCACCGACACCCGCACGACTTCGCGGAGGCTGCGATTGGTGAATGGCTCCGAGCGCGCTGGTTCAGGACTTGGCGAGCGGCGCGCTCCCGAAGTTGACTGAGAACCGCTTGCACCAGATGGTGACGGTGCGGTACTGGTCGAGGTCGACGGTGGCTGGGATCTCGTAGTTCTGATCGCCGATGTTCCCCTTCATGGGGCCGAGCTCCACGAAGCCCGCGGTCTTCACGGTCGCCTCGTCCTGCACGTCACCCGCGGCGACGAGGTAGACCCGTACATCAGGGCCGTTCGAGGTCGCGAAGTCCGTGAGACGGAGGACGCGGCGTCCGCCGCCGACATCGAGCACGCTCGCCGTGCCCTTCGTCTCATGGGCGTTGCTGTGGAACACGCCGGTAGCGAGGGTCGCTGGGGCGACCTCGGTTGCCGCCACGGTGACCGCGCCGAGCGATTCGTTGACGGTCGTGTTGACAAACAGGCGCTCCGGGCGGAAGGCGTACCAGCCAACGGCGACGACCATGACGGCGAGGCCGATGAGAGCGTTGCGTGTCTTCATTGGTGTCTCCTGTATGTGTCGTGTGATGCGTTAGGGGCGATGCGAGGAACCGCGTGCGGTGGCTAGATGCGCGCTGCCGCCGAAATGGTTCCCGCCGGCCTCGCGGACTGCTCACGCACGAGCGCTGGCGTCTCCTGAGCCCAAGGAAGTTCGCGACCCCGATACGCCGGCCGATCGCCGCAGCGGGGCGATGGTGGAGAACGCAAACGGCTCCTTCGACTCACCGGTGAGCTCGTACACCTCGGTTAGGTCGAGTTGATGACCGCGCCGTTCGTAGATGATGAGGAAGCCGCGGAGGCGAACCTCTCGTTTTTCGGAAATGGTCTGGCCTACGGACTGGTGGACCGGGACTACCGCGAGCTCATCGTGGAAGTCCGCCACTTTCCACTCGCTCCCGGAGATTCCGCGCTCGTCGTAATGGTCACGGTCGGGCCCAGTGCGCTGCCACGCGTCGTCACGACTGCGCGAATCCGAGTAGCGGCGGTGCCAGACTCCTTCTGGCCAACGTCCTGGCGCTCGGCGGACACGACCTTCATTGTTCGCCCAACGTATCCGCGAGACGTCGAGATGCTCCGGAAAGCGCTGCTGGAGTCGCCGGCGGTCGCCGCTTACCTCCGCTAGGCGCTGCCTAACGCGTGTTCCAAAGCTGGGAAGCACGCTGGTGAATCGCAAAGCCGTTTTCCTGGACCTCAACGGCACGCTCGTCCTGCCCGTGAAGCAGGAGCGTCTCGCCGACCTTTACCTGATACCCGGCGCCGCGGATGCAGTCGCCCGGCTCACGCACGCGGGGTTTGTCTGCCCCGTCGTCACGGTCCAAAGCCGAATCGCGAAAGGGCTCTTCTCCGCCGACGAGTTTCTCCGCTGGTTCGACGGCTTCGCGGACACGCTCCGGCGCGAGGGAGCCGAGCTGGTTGGGCCGTACGTCTGCCCCCACCGGTACGTCGAGCCGTGCGCGTGCAAGAAACCCAACACGCTGTTATACGAGCAGGCTGCCGTCGACCTCGGGATATCCCTGCCCGATTCCGTCGTCATCGGCGATTCCCCGGACGACATCCGTGCGGCCACTCGCCTTGGTACGCGGAGTTGCCTGGTACGGACGGGATGGGCCGCGGATCCCGAGATGGTCGCGGCCGTCGAGGCGGAAGCAACCAGTGTCGCTCCGTCGATCGTCGAAGCGGTCGACTGGCTGCTGTCTGGCGCCGCACGGCCGACCCACGACTCTCCGTCGCCACGACGACCTTCTCGATAGCGCGATGGACGTTGGCGGCTGTCCAGGACCAGCTGCGGAAGCGAAAGATCCGCGTGCGTGTTCAAGCGGTCGCAGCGGTTCGGCTGAGCCCTCGCGCGAGTGGTCAGGTCTTTCGCACCGCGAGTGGCGCTGGCGTGCCATCGCCCACGCGGACAGCATGCGTCATCCACGCCGCCACTCCGCCGCCACTCCGCTGCACCGCTCCCCGAGGCCCAGTCACCCATGATCAGGCGTACCATACCTGCGCTCTCCCTCGTCGTCGTGATGACGGTCCCCGCGCTTCGCCCGGCGCGGTCGCAGGCATCAACGGACTCGCTGCCCTCCGAGCTGCGGCATGCGATCGAGGTATTCGATCGGGCGCAGGTGAGCGCCGATACCGCCACACTCGCCGGCCTCGTGACCGACGACTACGTCCTCGTGAACTCGGACGCCACGATCGATCGGAAGGCGAAGTACCTCGCCGACTTCCTCCTGCCGGGACTCCGGATGGAGCCCTACGTGATCGAGCAGCGGATCGAGACGGCATGGGGCGACGCCGCCGTCGTCTTCGGGCTCCAGCGCCTCGCTTGGACGCAGGACGGCGCACGCCACCAACGCGTCCTCCGGATCGTGCACGTATGGACGAAGCGATCGGGGCGCTGGAAGGTCACGCACACGCAACTCACTCGGATCCCGGAGTAACCGCCGGTACGTACTGATTTCGCCCGGTTCTACCTAACGCTACCGGGCGCGGCAGGAACCCGTGTGTCTATCGCGCGCCAGTTCACCTCCCACGTCCGGCCGCCGTCGTCCGAGTAGGACTGCTCGAAATTCGCCGAGTCCGGGGTGATGTCGAAGATGACGAAGCGCACGAGGATCATCCGACCGTTGATGACCTCATGCCCGTAGAACTCGCCACGGCCGTCGCGGAACTCGCCAACCAGGGGTGCCGTGAGCTGTCCCCCGCGGCGGCTCGCGTAGTGCATCGTCCACTGTCGCGCCCGCGGATCGTACAGCCGCAGCAGGACACCCTCGATGCGGCCCTCCTTACCCGTCACGTCGAGCTCGACGAGGTTGGCATCGCCGCCGAGGAGAGGCCGCACTACGCTCGTCCCCTCGTACTCGATCCAACGAGTCGAGCCGGTGAGTGGCGCATCGAGACGGCGGAGTTGCGTGCGCCAACGCCCGATATTGAAGTCGAAGTCCCGCTGACCGTCGCGCGCCTCGCGCTGCGCCGTCACCTGCGCCGTTACCTGCGCCGGCGCGGGCGACCCAGTCACCAGAAGCAAGGCGATCGCGATGCCGGGCAGAGACTGCCCATGGCGACCCGCGATCCTCCGCGACGAACGGGCCTGCGTGTCCCTGGATCTCATGGGTGCCCTCGCTCAGGATGTCGTCGGATGCGCCGCGCGCTCACGCGCGCGCTGTTGCAGCGCCCCCGCCACGATGAGCGCCGCCCCGCAGAATGCGATGGCAACGCAGAGGCTCGTCGACCCCGCGCGCTGTGCGTCCGGCGGCCGGCCGAGGAACTGACGCGGGAGATGCAACGTGAGCGTGTAGATCGCGTACTGGAGCGCCGTCAGCATCGCCGCGAGCCGCACGAGCCGGCCAGAGGCGATGGCCAGTCCCGCCGTGATCTTCGCCGCGCCCGTGAAATAGGCGAGGAACAGCGGAAAGGGATAGAACGCCGGGATCAGTGACGCCGTGCCCGGTCCATAGACCAGGTGCAATACGCCGAACACCGGAAGTGACAGGCCAAAGAGGATCCGGCCGCGCGCGACCCATCGCTCGCGCACCGATCGGCTCGCGAGCCCGGCGATGATCAACGCCGTGCCGCTCATCGCGAGAACCTCGAACGTTCGGATCCACCAGGGCGAGCGCAGCAGCCGTGGGTAGAGGAACGCCGTGGGTAGCTGGAGGAACACGATCCACGTCGCGAAGAAGATCGCCAATGCGGTCGCCGCGTGGGCCGTCCTCATCTGCAGGATGATCAATGCGCCCGCGACGATCAGGAACACCCCACTCAGCATCGCCATCGGGACGTACCCGGGTGTCGACGCGGGAATCAGAAGGTCGACGGGTTGGAGATTGTGAACGAAATCGCGGTAGACGAGGGACAGAACGCCGAAACCGATCATCGCGATCGCGAACACGGACCGACCGAGCACGAGCATCGCTTCCTCGAGAGCGGTGAACGGTGCACGCTAGCTCGCGCGAGTGGACCACAAAAGCGCCGCTTTGAAGCGTTCCCACATAGCCAATCGGGTGAGCGGCAACGGCGTACCGCATCACGACCGCATCGCTGATCGTGGACGGGGTGGTTAGCACCGGGCGGTTGTGGAGCTGCTGCTGAGCGCCGGTTCGGGGGCGGCGGGGTCCGTTGGCCCCGCGGCGGTGCTCATGCAGTAGATAACCGCTCGACTGTGACGCCTAACAAACGCCGGAGCCGCCCCGCGGTCTATTGAACGGTGGCGGCTGCGGCGCCACTCTTATCTGACTCGCCTGGCGGCCCTCCTCGTCCCGACCCACGATCCATGATGGCAATCACGCGCTACCGACCTCTGATGGCTGGCTTCATCCTGAGTGGCGTGGCGTGCGGCGCGCCACGCGAAGGGGGCGCGCCCGCCTCGAACGATGTTCGCCCGAACGTGCCGCGCGCGGAGCTCAGCCTTGCCCGCGATCCGGCGCTCTTGCTCGACAGCGCCGCCGCGCTGATCGCGCGCGATTCCTCGGTCGGCATGGTCACCGTCGATGACGCCGGCCGGCCTCGCATCAGAACGGTACGAGCGTTTCGCCTGGAGCGACCGCCGACGCCGCGCGATCGATTCACGGTATTCATCCTGACGCGGCAGTCGACTCGAAAGATCGACCACATTGCGAAGAACCCGCGGGTGACGCTGTACTTCAACGAGGACCATCACGTCTCCTACGCGACCCTCATGGGGCGGGCCACGGTGCATCGCGATGCACAGAATCCGCGGCTTCAGCCCTTCCTGGATTCCGCCACCGTGCGTTTCTTCTGGCCGGACTTTCCGCGAGACTTCGTCTTGATCGAAGTGGTGCCGGACTGGTTGGAGTTCATCGGCCCCGGGCTCTGGAACGATCCGGACACGTGGCGTCCACAGGCCGTCGTGTTCGAGTAGTCGATCACTGATCGTCCGACGCGCACATTCGGCATCGACTGCCTAACCGCCACGCGCACCAATCACGTGGTTGACGTCATTTGCATGGCAGTCGTTGGAAGACGGAACCGGTTCTCACGGTCCGGGGTTTGGAGTTACGTTGGTTCTGTACGTCAGCCCTTCTCACCAGCAGTCCTGAGGCATTCCATGCAAGCGCTTCCGCGCAACTCTCGTCTCACCGTCCTGGCCGCGTTCGCGACGACCATCATCGCGGTCTCCGCATTTGCCCCCGCGAAGGAGGCACCGCTCTCACCGCGCTTCAATCACGTGATGCTCGTCGTCTCCAACCTGGATTCGTCGATCGCGTTCTACA
>DAINRQ010000176.1:0-10292 GCA_036741775.1 Gemmatimonadaceae bacterium
TCCTTGAGCTCGGCGAGCTCGCGCTCCAGGACGTCGCGCCGCTCGGCGGACGCCGCGTCCTTCTCCTTCTGAAGCGCCTGGCGCTCGATCTCGAGCTGAACGATGCGGCGCTCCACCTCGTCGATCTCCTGCGGCATGGAGTCGATCTCGATGCGCAGCCGCGAGGCGGCCTCGTCCACGAGGTCGATCGCCTTGTCCGGCAGGAAGCGGTCGCCGATGTAGCGGTTCGACAGCGTCGCGGCCGCGACGACCGCGCTGTCGGTGATGCGAACGCCGTGGTGTGCCTCGTAGCGCTCCTTGAGGCCGCGGAGGATCGCGATCGTGTTCTCGACCGTCGGCTCCCCGACGTACACCGGCTGAAACCGTCGCTCGAGCGCGGCGTCTTTCTCGACGTGCTTGCGGTACTCGTCGAGCGTCGTGGCGCCAACCACGCGCAGCTCGCCGCGAGCGAGCATGGGCTTGAGCATGTTGCCGGCATCCATGGAGCCTTCGGCCTTCCCGGCGCCAACGAGCGTGTGCAGCTCGTCGATGAAGACGACGAACTGCCCTTGACTGTCGGTGATCTCCTTCAGGACGGCTTTGAGCCGCTCTTCGAACTCGCCACGGTACTTCGCACCCGCGATGAGCGCACCGAGGTCCAGCGCAATGAGGCGCTTGTTACGGAGGCTCTCGGGGACGTCGCCGTTCACGATGCGTTGCGCGAGCCCTTCGGCAATGGCCGTCTTTCCGACGCCGGGCTCGCCGATCAGCACGGGGTTGTTCTTCGTGCGCCGCGACAGCACCTGCATAACGCGGCGAATCTCCTCGTCGCGGCCGATCACTGGGTCGAGCTTGCCCTTTCGCGCCACGTCGGTGAGGTCGCGCGTATAGCGCTGCAGCGCCTGGTACTGGTTCTCTGGCGTCTGGTCGGTCACGCGGTGTGAGCCGCGCACGGCCTGAAGCGCCTCGAGTAGCGCGTCACGGTTCGCGCCAAGCGCCGAGAGCACGGTGCGCGTCTCGGTGCCTTTCGTTTCGGCGAGCGCGAGGAGCAGGTGCTCGGTGGACACGTACTCATCGCCGAGGCCCTTGGCTTCGCCCTCGGCCTTGTCGAGTACCTGGTTCAACTCGCGCGAGAGCGACGGCTGCGCCTCACTCTGCTTCGGGAAGCGCGCGATCTCGCGCTCGACCTGCTCTCGCAACTGTGTGACGTTGACGCCGAGCTTCTGCAGGATCGGGACGACGATTCCCTCGTCCTGACCGAGGAGCGCGGAGAGGAGATGCAGATCGTAGACGAGCGGATTTCCGTTCCGCCGAGCCTGGGCGATCGCGTCGTTGAGTGATTCGGCGGACTTAACGGTCAGCCTGTCGGCGTTGATCATCGCTGTGAGTCGAAAGTCGGAAAAGTCGGAAGTCGTCAGTCACGAGGTTGGTGGTGCTCGGGTCGGGTGCCCCACTCATCGCTCTGCGCCCGCCCGGAGATACCGCAGTGAGGAGGGCAACCGCAATGCCGCATACGGTGCGCCGTTCTGGCGCATTTCGAGACCCAGCGCGGCCATAGTCTCTGGGGCTTGTGCCCGGGAGGCAGGCACGAGCGAGCCAGGCGATTCTCGCTTGACGGTACCTGGCCCATCCCCTAGGCTTGCGGCCCACATGCGACTTTCTCGCGTCTTCCCGCGTACGGCCAGGTTCGTCACCCGTAGTGCGGCGCTCGCAGCCATCGCGGCGCTGACCACGCTCTCCGCGTGCCGGTCCGAAGGACCGTCGAGTAACATGAGCGACTCCGCCTTCGTCGCGGTGATGGCAGAGCTCAAGCGGGTGCACGAGGTCGCGGGGATCGACTCGGCGGAGCGTGAAACGCGCCGCGCCGCAGTGCTCGACCGGCGGGGCGTGACGCCCGCTCAACTGGACACGGCCGCGCGGGAGCTGGCCAAGAATCCGACACGGGCACAGACCGTCTGGCAGGCGATCGAGCGACGCGCAGCGGACCTGGCGGACAGCGCGGTAGCGAAATAGCAGGCGTCACGCCGCCTGGGCACTGCACCACGAATCGCATAACGAGAGCGCCCCCCAGGATCACCGGGGGGCGCTCTCGCTTTTTGAAGTCTAGACGGTCGGTTACTTGGTTACCAACATCCGCCTAACCTCGCTCGAGCCGTCTATCCGCAACTCATACAGATAGACGCCCGAGGCCACCTCCTTTCTGGAATCCTGGTACTTCCCGTCCCAGTACGCGACGTAGTCACCGCACGTCAGCATGACGCCGTCAATGCGTTGCCCTCCTGCCACGCCTCCTGTCCCGCCCTGCAGAATCGGAACCGCCACCAGCTGCGACAAGATGTTGTAGATCCGCAGGGAAACTTTGTACTGCCTGCCCGGATCCGTACACACTTCGTCGCCGATCGTGAATGGAATCCGGGTTTCAGGGTTGAACGGGTTCGGATAATTCTGCTTCAGAACCCCGGGTTTTCTCTCACGGGCAGGGCTCCTACCCCCCTGCGCCGACAGGACACTTGGCATGAGCGCGCTGAGGACGAGCACAACCACAAGTGCCCCCCAACGAAGCTTCATGATGCTTTCTCCAGCAGACGAAGTAGGTCCGAGACTCTAACTCCTGAGCATGGTTGACGGTTTACGAGCCTTTCTGGCGCGAACATAGGATTCGCGAAAACGCTTGTCAAGCAATCAGATCACACGCCTTTCGCCACTCGAGACACAATCTCTAGCAGGCAAACCCGGCTATCCTCGGTGAATTACCCGTCCGGCCGGGCGCCGTTCCGTCACCCCCGTGCGATCGCAGAACTCGAGAAACGGAATCAGGTACTTCCGCGATATCCCGATGACATCCCGAAGCTCACTCGGCGAGTACTCGCGCCCGGCATCCGTGCCGCTCCGGAGGCGCGCAATCAGCGAGTCCACTGCGTCCCTCGCGTAATAGCGGTCCGTCTCCACCGGCACGACGACCCCCTCTCTTTCCAGGATACGCAGCAGAGGAGCAACCGCTGGGCCGTGAGCCGCCCCGAGCTCCGAGAGACTCGGTGGCTCGGCACCCGCGGACCGCAGCGACTCGATCAAGGCGGTCTTGAGGCGCTGCTGGTCGCTAGACAAACGGGGTAACCAGCCCGGTCGTCTCACAATGCCCCCGTCCAATTCCGTGAGCCCTTCGGCCCTCGCCACCTGGAGCGCGTCGTCGATCAGCTCTGGGTGCCCGGTGAGCTGGGCCCGTACGGTCTGCAGCGTGGCGCCCGGGTCGAGCGGGTACCGCTCGTGGTGTGCGTTAATGAGCCGAATGATGGCCGCTACCACGCGCTCCCTTTCGGCGAGCGCATAGATACGCCGGCCAATGCGCACGACCGGAAGTCCTGGAGACTCGAGGTTCCTGACGACCTCGGTCGGCGAAATCCCGATCCGGACCGGGAGGTCGCCAACCGCGAGCCCGTTTCCTCCGACCTCGGTGAGCACGAGGGCGAGCCGTTCGGCCCCGGTCTGGCGCGGGCCAGACCACGGCCGCGCGCGCCGGTGCGATGGGTTCGGGTCCACCACTACCCCGCCGCCGAGTGTGCCGAGGGGCGACCCTCCGCGGATGACGAACCGGTCGCCCGCCCGGGCGACGATCGGCGCGTCGAGTACGACGCGTGCCGGTTTCGTCTCGCCACCGGAGAGTGGGCCGCCCGGCGTTACCACGCGTGCACCAACTTCAGTGGTGCCGAGATGGAACCGGACGACCGCCCGCGGTGACAGCACCGTCGCACTCCCCGCGAGCAGCGTCACGTCCGCGCGAACGACGCGGGTCGGATGCCACCCCTCATCGGCGACGAGAACCGCACCGCGAGCAAGGGCGTCGTGATCGATGCCGGCGAGGGCGACTGCGAGGCGCGTCCCGGGACGCGCGCTGTCGACGGCATTGCCGTGCGCCTGAAGGCCGCGGACGCGCAGGGGTCGATCGTCAGGCAGCAGGCGAACGGTATCGTCGCGGTTGACGCGTCCGCTCCACACGGTACCGGTGACCACGGTGCCGGTGCCACGCACGGTGAACACACGGTCGATCGGCATCCGGAAGATGTCGTCCGCCGGACGCGGGACGATGCGTGCTGCCGTCTCGGCGAGCGCCGCGCGGAGCTCGGCCAACCCGTGGCCCGACACGGCGGACGTTGGAACGACGGCCGCGTTGGCCAGTGGCGTGGCCGTGAGCGCATCCGCGACGTCGAGTCGCACGAGCTCGAGCCAGTCGTCGTCCACGAGGTCGCGCTTCGTCAGCGCGACGACGCCTCCACGGATGCCAAGGAGTTTGAGGATCGCCAGGTGCTCGCGGGTCTGCGGCATCACGCCTTCGTCGGCGGCGACGATCAGGAGCGCGAGGTCGATGCCCGTGGCGCCGGCGAGCATCGTGCGAACGAAGGCTTCGTGGCCGGGAACGTCCACAACGCCGGCCACGCCCACGTTAGGCAGCTCGAGCGGCGCGAACCCGAGATCGATCGTGATGCCGCGTCGCTTCTCTTCGGGCAGCCGATCGGTGTCCACGCCGGTCAGCGCGCGCACGAGCGCCGTCTTGCCGTGGTCGATGTGCCCCGCGGTGCCGATGATCACGGCCCGGCGCCCGCAACGGACGCGACGCCAGTCGCGCTCCAGCTGTTGCGCTCCCAGACATCGTACGCGCGAAGCGGACGGCCGTCGGTGAGATGCTCGGCGAGGAACTCGCGCAGCAGCCGCTGGTGGGCGCGACGTTCCGGGGCATCGGCGAGTGGCGCAACGCCGCCGCTCATCCACGCCCGAAGCGCCGATCGCGCGGCCGCAGGCAGGACGCGGCTCGTCCGTGCGAGCTGCGTGCAGCGCCGGCACAGCACCCCGCCCGATGGGTGGCTGAACGACGCAGCGTCCTCCGGAGGGACCGCCGCGTGACACATCGCGCAGAGGTCGACCGACGGCGCGAACCCGAGTTGCGCAATGAGCGTCCACGCGCCGCCGAGTGCTACGTCGACGGCACTGCCCGGCGGACTCACAGCGAGCGCGTCGAGCGTCGTCACGAGCGCGTCGTACAACTCGGCGTGCGATTCCGGAGACGCGAACCGCATCGCGAGCTCGGCGATCGCGGACGCCGCCGTGAACCGATCGAGGTCGGCAGCCAGCTGACCGCGCGATCGTGCGACGTCGAACGACGCGAGCGTGTGTAGCTCACGGCCGGCCTTGATATAGACTTCCGCGCTTCCCGACGCGAACAGATCGAGCGCGGACCCGTACCGGCTCTTCGGGCGCCGCGCGCCCCGAGCGAGCACGGATTGAATGCCGGCCTCGCGCGTGGCGATCCGAAAGATCCGGGAGGTCTCGAGGTAATTGAACGCGTGCAGAACCACCGCGTCGGTGCGAAGCGCGGGCATGCGGGAAACTTACCCGCCGAACCTCGCCCGGAGGCCCAGCAGGATGGTGCGCCCCGGCGCCAGGAACCCGAATGCCGGAACGTATTCGCGGTCGAGTGCGTTCTCCATGCGAGCCGTGAGCGTCAACGAGGCGAGGCGGGCGGACAGATCGCGCAGCGCGAACTCCCCGCTCAGGTCGAGCAGCGTGTACGACCCGAGCGTCACGCGCTCCTGGTTGTCGAAGTCGCGGTCGTCGCGCTCGCCGACGAATCGAACCGCGACTCCCAGGCGTGATGCGGACGACGCGCGATAGCCGGCGTCGAACGTCGCCATCATGCCCGGCCGCCGGAGGAGCCGTTCGCCGTTCACGAAGGTTCCGAAGGCCCCGTTACCTGCATCGGTCACGCGCGTCTCGAGCGCCGTCCACGAAGCGCCCAGATCGAACGCCCCGAGTCTCGGCGCACGGGCTTCGACCTCCACACCGCGAGCGATCGCCGCCCCGAGGTTCTCATTCGTTCCGCGGAAGTCGGTAGCCGCATTCCCATCCACGTACTGGATGAGATCGCGGAATCGCTGATCGAAGTACGTCGCGCTCACGCCGAGTCGATCCCCCACGCGGCGCTCGAGCGCCACCTCCCAGCTCATCGTTCGCTCTGGATCGAGATCGGAATTCCCGATGGTGAACGCGGACGAGAATACCTCTTCGAACGCGGGAGCCTTGAAGGCATTGCCAAGCGCGGCCCGAACGCTCGTTGTCGAGGTGATGTCCCACGCGACGGAGCCACGTCCGGTCACGAACGTCCCATACGTCGCGTTCTCATCCACTCGACCGCTCGCCGTCAGTGTGACTCCACGCCCGAGCGTACCGATGACCTGGGCGTACACCGCCTCATTCGTTCTGTGAGCGTCGAACGTCGAGCTCGTGGCGGGAAAGCTGGCAAATCGACTCTCGGTCGTCTGTCCTACCTGCTCCCGCTCGACCACGCCGCCTAGCGAGAAGGTTGCTCGCCCCGCGGGGCGGAAGTCGGCGCGCACGTCGACGCTGCGCCGTTCTGTCCGCATGTCATCTTCACCGTAGAACCCGGAGCTGTCGCCAGGGCTGTCGGGCTGGTTGGACGATGCACCGTCGAGCCGCGACGCCGCACCGAACACCCGGAGCTCGAGCGCCGGGCTCAGGTGGCGCGCGAACTCGAGACCGACGGACGTTCGCTGGTCGCGGCGCACGGCGTTGCTGTCTACCACGGCGCCGCTCCCGTTCGTCGGAAAGTGGTACGTCGCGTCGATATGGCGTGCGGTGACGTCGATCGCGCCGACCGACGGGACGAATGAAAGGCGGCCGCTCCCCGCACGGTTTCGGTACGCGTTGTTGAACGCGTAGATGCCGTCGGACTCCCGCGCCGCGCCGGCGAGCGAGTACTGGGCGGTAGAGGATCCGCCATCGAGGCCGAGCGTGCCCTCGATCGTACCGAACGACCCGCCGCGTACGTCGGCGAAGCCGCCCACGGGTCCGTCGCCGCGACGCGTGAAGAGCTGAACGACACCGGTCACCGCATCCGAGCCGTATACCACGCTCGCCGGGCCCCTCACGACCTCGATGCGGTCGATGTTGTCGGTCGTCAGTGACGCGAAATCGAAACTGCCGCCGGGGTTGTTCGCGGGCACGCCATCGATGAGGACCTTCACGTAGTCACTCTCGCCGCCGCGCGCGAACAGCGCTGTCGTGGCGCCGAACGAACCGCTGCGCACGATCGCCATTCCGGGGACGCCCGCGAGCGCGTCGGCAACGGTGGCCACGCCGCGCGCACGCAGCGATTCACCCTGAAGCACCGTGACTGCAGCAGGTGCCACGCGGCGGTCCACAGGAACTCGCGTCGCCGTGATCACGATCGGGCGCAGCGCCGTCGTGTCCGGGGCCTGTTGAGCCGACGTCGGGGTGCCAATCGACGGGCTTGCGGCAGCAGCGAGGAGAACGAGTCGTATATGCATGTGGCGACCAAAGAGAGAGGTGCGAGCGTTACGCCTTGCGGCGCCCGCGTAGTGGCAGCAGCGCCGGAGCCCCCACCGCGGGATCGCGCGTCACGACGAGCGGCCATTCGTAGACCCGCTCGAGTACTTCCCCGCGCATGACATCCGCGGGTGACCCTGCCGCCGCGACGCGACCGCGGTGGAGCAGCACGACGTGGTGGGCAAATCGGGCGATGAGGTTCAATTGATGGCTGACGACGAGAATGGTCTGGCCGCGCCGGGCGAGGGCATCCAGTAGCTCGAACGCCGCCATCTCGTGCGCGATGTCGAGATACGTCGTGGGCTCATCGAGGACGAGCGCGCGGGCATCCTGCGCGAGCGCGCGCGCGATCCGCACTCGCTGCCATTCCCCTCCCGACAACTCGTCGGTCGTTCGATCGACGAACGCGGCCACTTCGGCCTCGTCGATTGCCCGGGCGACGGTCTCCGCGCCGGTGTCGTCCGTGCCTGCCCAGAGGCGCGTGTGCGGATGACGTCCGAGCGCGATGTAGTCGCGTACGGTCACCGGAAACACCGGCTCTTCGCGCTGCGCGACCACGGCTACCCGCCGAGCGAGCTCTCGGCGGTCGAGCTGCAGGACGTCATCGCCATCGACGCGAATGGTGCCGCTGGACAGTGGAACGCGTCCGAGCAGCGCGCGCACGAGCGTGCTCTTTCCGCTCCCGTTCGGTCCGGCGACGGCCGTGATGAGGCCGGGCGCGGCCTCGAACGACACGCCGTCCACCGCGGGTGTGGTGGCGCGCGGGTACTGGACGACGACGGCATCGAAGCGGATCATCTGAGGCGGCGCAGCTGCGCGAGGAAGAACGGCACGCCAGCCAGCGCGGTCACGGCCCCGAGCGGTAGCTCGTTAGGTGCCCTGAGCGTCCGCGCGACGAGGTCGGCGGCGATGACGAGTGACGCGCCGGCCAGCCCGGCAGCCGCGATCACGGCACGGTGTTTTCGGCCCGCATGCGCGCGCACGAGATGCGGGACAACGAGTCCCACGAACCCGACGAGCCCCACCGCGGCAACCGTCGCGGCCGCGAGCAGGGACGCGAGCACATACGCGCGGCGCCCCGCCCGATCCACGTGCACACCCAATCCCGCTGCGGCGTCCTCGCCGAGGGCGAGGACGTCGATCTCGGGCGCGAACAGCAGGAGCGCGGCCCCGGCGACGAGCGCGTACGCACCGAGCCATGCGACCTCGACCCAGGTCGCCGCCGCGACGGACCCCATCATCCACCACAACGCGTTGCGGGTCGTGTCGGGCGGCGACGACGCGATCGCGATCATGATCACCGCGTTCGCGAACGCACCGACCACGACGCCGGCCATGAGCAGCACGCGCGGATCGGGGCGGCCGGCTCCGACTCGCGCAATGGCCAGCACGACCAGCACCGCCGTTACGGCGCCGCCGAAAGCGCCGAGTGGAACGAGCGCGAACGGCGCCCGCGCGGCGAGCGCGACGACCGCTCCAACCGCGGCGCCGCCGGATACGCCGAGGAGGTACGGCTCGGCCAACGCATTGCGCATCGTTCCCTGCAGCGCCGCCCCGCTCATGGCGAGCGCGGCACCGACGAGCGCGGCGAGCGCGACGCGCGGCGCGCGGATGTCACGCATGATGGCGACCGCCGTCACGTCCGCGTCGCCGCGGAGCGCGGCCAGGGCTTCGACGGGTGTGAGACGGACCGGCCCGATCGCGAGCCCGAACAGCGCCGCGACGGCAACAGCCGCGACGAGCAGGGCCCAGAACACGACCCGCGACATCACGCGATTCATTTCAGTGCGCCGGGGTGGAGGAGGCGCGCGATGGACGCTGCCGCTTCGCCGAGCCGCACACCCGGGCGCCCGACGAGTGTCGTATCGACCACGAGCACCCGCCCCTCGCGCACCGCCCGCAGCGCCTGCCACGCCGCCGCGGTGCGCATGCGCGCCGCGGACTCCGGGCCGGCGAGGACCACATCCGGATCGCGCCTAACGACGTCCTCGATCGTGACGTCGAGTGACGGACGCGGGTCATCGCCGTAGATGTTCCGGCCGCCGGCAATCTCGACGAGCTCCGTCAGGAAGCTTCCGCCACCGATGGCGATGACCGGGGAATCCCATGCCTTCCAGAAGGTCGCCGGACGCGGGCGGTCAGCCGTCGCTGCGCGAACGAGGGAGAGCGTCCGGTCCACCGAGTCGACCACGATGCGCGCCCTCGCGGTATCGCCGAGGACCTCGCCGAGACGGCTGACGGCCCGCCGGAAATGCTCGATGCGATCGACGCGAAGGGAGAGCGTGGGAACGCCGGCCGCGCGAAGCCGGACCGCCGCGTTCCGGTTCTCGTTACTCGCGTAGAGCACGACGAGGTCCGGACGGGCGCCGAGCACGGCCTCGACGTTAGGCCGCATCCCGCCGCCGAGCGCGGGAATCGCCCGTGCGGCTGCCGGGTAGAGGTCGTACTCGGTGCGGCCAACGAGCCGGTTCCCCGCCCCCAGCGCAAAGAACAGCTCTGTGGTCGCCGGGTTGAGCGAGACGATTCGCTTCGGCGCGATCCCCGCCGGCAGTGTATCGCCGAAATCGTCCAGCGTCGTGGACGCCGAGCGAGCGTTTCCGCTCGCTGCGGCCGGATCGTTGGCGCCGGTGTCCCGCGCGACAGCTCGGGAATCGACCGCGCACGCGACGCCGACCGCCCCGAGGGCGGCGATGATGACTGCGCGAAAACGGTGATGCACGAAGGGCATCCTCCTGGAGGTGGATGCCCTGGCAGACGTGCCGCACGAATGATGAGCGGCTCAGGTGCCACCAGCCCCTCCCCCGAGGGCGTGTGTTCGTGGCGCGGACGATAGTCGTCTCCTGGCTCCGGGCCGCGTCGCTCGCCTTCCCGACCAGAGGTCAGTGGCCTGCGGAGCGCGCGTTGTGCCCGTTACAGTGGCGGGGCCGCACCGGCATTGCACCGGTTTCCGGGTCTCC
>DAINRQ010000177.1:0-8246 GCA_036741775.1 Gemmatimonadaceae bacterium
TTCGCCGTCCCGCACGGTGACTGGCGGTACTCGTTAGGGTACCGGTTCGACGGCGGCGGGCGGTCGATCGTGGTGTCCGGCGATACGCGCGCGAGCGACGCGGTCGTGCGCGCCTGCAACGGCTGCGACGTGCTCGTCCACGAGGTCTTCTCGGCCGAGCGGTTCAAGGTCCGGGAGCCGGAGTGGCAGCGCTATCACGCGGCCGCGCATACGTCCACGACGGAGCTCGCCGCGCTCGCCGCGCGAGCGAAGCCGAAACTCCTCGTGCTCTACCACCAGCTCTACTGGGGCACCGATGACGACGGCCTGCTGCGCGAGATCCGCGCGGCAGGCTATCAGGGTCCCGTCATCTCCGCGAAAGACCTTGGCCGGTACTGACCGCTAGCGCTCCGCGAGCTTCCGAAGTGCGCGCCGCCGGCGGTCCTCGTCGGGGTCGTCCGTTGCGATCGTGCGCAGCTTGTCCCGGGCGGCCCGGTCGCCCCGCTCCGCGAGCAGATTCACGAGCCGGTCGCGAACCTCGCCGTCCGTCACAGTATCGTACAGCGATACGAGGTCGCTCGTCGCCGCTCCCGACTCGGCCAACAGACGCACAGCGCGGTCGCGAACCGATGACCGCTCGGTCGTGTCACGCACGATCGCGCGCAGCCACTCCACCGTCTCGTTGCCGCCGGCCTCGGCGACCGAGCGGATGATGCGTTCGCGCAACCCCTCGTCATCGACCGATCGGTACGCCGAGCGCAGATACGCGACATCCCCCATCTCGGCCAGTGAGCGGATGGCGCGCTCGCGGAGCGACGCCGACTCCGAACGGCGCTCGACGATGTCCCGTAGCCAGCGGCGGCCATCGGCATCGCCGATGTCAGCCATCAGTCGGATCACCCGTTCGCGGAGCGCGGCCTCGTCGAGCCGGTCGTAGAGATCGCGCAGCGCTCGCGAATCGCTCGTTTCACCCAACACGCGCACGGCGCGCTCGCGAATGCCGGCGCGCTCGTTCCGGTCGAGCGCAACGGAGCGAACCCACTCGACGTCCGCGCTGGACCCGCGCTCCCCGATCACGCGCACGACGCGCTCCCTGAGCGACTGGTCGCTGAGGCGGCCGTACACGGTGCGCAGATAGGCGGGCCCGTCGTCCGACTCGCCAATGACGCGCACTGCGCGGTCACGCACCTCGGGCCGATCGTTCTCGTCCTCGATGATCGAGCGCAGGACTCGTGGCGCCTCACGATCTCCCTCGCGGTCGGCCGCGCGGACGAGCCAGCGAAGCGCTGCTCCGCGCGCTCCGTCGCCGAGCGCGGTGGTGCGGGCGATGGACGCGAGCTGGCCGGCAATCCGCACGCTGTCGGCGATGCTCGCCGCGAGAATCGCGTTGCGCGCGATCCCGTCTGACGCTCGCGCCGCGAGGTCGAGTAGGTACCGCGAGACCTCGGCCGTGGCGACGGTCCCCAGGTCGGTCCCCGACCGCTCGGTCGCCGCGCTCGAGGGGCCGACGAACGGCTGAACGTCCACGACGCGCCGATCGCGAACTACGAGGAGGAGTCGCACGGGGCCACGCTCGCACCGCGACTGCAGGTCGTTCATGGTCCCGGAGAGGGACATGCCGTCCCGGAACCACATCTCGAAGCCCCCGGGACGCGAGGTCGCGTCGGCGATGAAGCTCCGGCCGTCGCCGCAAATGCCCTCGCGCGGCGCGTAGGTCATCTTCACGAGCCCGTCTCCCGCACTGGCGACTCGGCGGGCGAGCTCGGTGCCCTGCCCCTGAGGGGGTGGCAGGAAGACAGTGGCGAGTGCCGCTGAGACAAGCAGGACGGATATCCGCGTCATGACAGTCCTCGGTGGTGAGGCGTGGCCCCTGTCCGACAGGTCTCGGCCCTGAACGGTTGGCAGACGTGACGTGACGCACTGTGCGCCCGTCTGAACATCGCCCGCGATCGGCGAGCTCGTCCGCTTTTCGTCTTCATCGAGGACAGCACCATCGGCATGACCGCGCTTCAACTCACGCTACCGCTGCTCCCAGCGGTGCTCGCCGACGGTCTCCTGGGGAGCGCAGCGACGATTCGGTGGATCACCGGGATCGAGGCTGGCGCGTTGCTCGTCATGGCTGGAACGCTCCTCTGGACGTTTCGGCTCCAGCGCCTCGTCCGGAAGCGGACGGTCGAGCTCGAGGCCAAGAACGTCGAGCTCGAGAAAGAGTCGGCGGACAGGCGGCATGCCCTCGAAGCGCTGCAGCTGACGGAGAAGCGTCTCCGCATGGCGATGGAGGCCGCAGAGCTCCGAACCTGGCATTGGGACGTGTTGGCGGACCGGTTCGAGATCGTCGGTGATCGCCGACCTGAGCACGGTCCGCCGCCGCCTCCGGCCGGCAGCGCGATGGCGCAGTTTCTGGAGCCGATCCACGCCGACGATATCGGCAGCGTTCGCGCCGTCCTCGGCCGCGCCCTCCGGGAGGGTGAGCCCATCACCGCGCAGTTCCGCGTCGTGCTTCCGAACGGGCAGATCCGGTGGAAAGTCGCACGCGGCTGCGCCGTTCGTGACACCGCCAAAACGATCGTGGCGCTGGTTGGCGTCGTGCTCGACATCACGGACCGGATGCGCAACGAGGAGGAGCTCCAGCGCAGCGAGGAGCGGTACCGCGAGCTGTTCGAGAACGCGAACGACATCATCTACACCCACGACCTCCGCGGCGACTTCACGTCGATCAACAAGGCGGCGGAGCGCGTGCTCGGCTACTCGCGATCGGACGTGCTGCGCCTGAACGTTCGCGACGTCGTGGCTCCCGACCACGTCGAGATGGCGCAGCAGATGATTGCGCGCAAAGTAGGCGGCGACGTGTCGCGCACCGAGTACGAGCTCGACGTGCGCGGCAAGGACGGGCGCCGTGTGACCCTGGAGGTCAACACACGGCTCATTCTCCATCGCGGCGAGGTCATGGGGGTGCAGGGGATCGCTCGCGACGTGACCGAACGCAAACGACTCGAGTGGCAGCTCGGCCAGTCGCAGAAGATGGAGGCCGTTGGCCAGCTCGCTGGCGGTATTGCCCACGACTTCAACAATCTGCTCACCGCCATCCTCGGGAACGCGCAGCTCGGTCAACTGAGCCGCGGGATTACTCCGGAGATCAGCGAGTGTCTGACCGAGATCGCGAGCGCGTCGCATCGGGCGGCGTCGCTAACGCGACAACTGCTCGTGTTCAGCCGGCAGGAGCAGATCGATCGGCGGCCGTTGTGCCTCGCTACTACGCTCGGCGACTTCATGCGGATGCTGCGCCGTATCATCGGGGAGCACATCGACGTGCAGCTGGAAGCCGCAGCGAGCGTCTCGCCAGTACTGGCCGACGCGGCGCAGATCGAGCAAGTGGCGCTCAACCTCGCGGTGAACGCGCGCGACGCGATGCCGCGCGGCGGCCGGCTCCTGATCGAGGCGGACGAGCTGACGCTGGCGCACGCGCAGGGAACGGCCACGACGGTGGTGCCTCCCGGGCGATACGTCCGGTTGCGCTTCACCGACACCGGGTGTGGGATGGAGCCGGATGTGCGCGAGCGCATCTTCGAGCCGTTCTTCACGACGAAGCCGGTGGGTGAGGGGACGGGCCTGGGACTCGCGGTGGTCTACGGCATCGTTAGGCAGCACGATGGGTTCATCGACGTCACGAGCGTGCCGGGCGAGGGGACGTGCTTCACCGTGCACCTTCCGGCGGTGAACGAGCCGGTCGTGTCGGTCCCGGCGCCCGAGCCGCCCGCGACCGCGCGCGGCGGCGGCGAGACGATTCTCGTTGCGGAAGATGAGGTGGCGTTGCGCCGAATCGCCGAGCGGCTGCTGACGGGACTTGGCTACTCGGTCCTGACCGCGGAGGACGGCGTGCAGGCGCTCGAGATGCTCGAGCGCCATCGTGACCGCATCGATCTCGTGCTGCTCGACATCGTAATGCCGGGGAAAGGTGGTCGCGAGGTGTACGCCGCGGTCCGGGACAGCGGAAGCGACATTCCGGTGGTCTTCATGACGGGCTACAGCGCCGACGTGGCGCCGCACGATCTCGGCGCGGAGACGGGGTGCCGCGTCCTCTACAAGCCGTACGACCTCGACAGCCTTGCCGCTGCCGTGAAGGACGTCCTCGAAGGCGCGAGCGTATAGCGGTCGGACTGATGTCTCGGGCCGCGGTGCGTCAGAAGAGCCGCCCGATCCAGTCCCCGACGAAGTAGCCGACCACCGCGACGCCGAGCCCGACGACGAACATGTCGAAGCCGGATCGCACGAGCCCTCGGCCGGTGAAGACCGATCGCGCCGCACCCACGAGGAAGTGCGACGCCATCGACAGGACGAACGACAGCACGATCGCCGGCGTCCCCGTGAACACGAAGAACGGGAACACAGGGATGACAGCGCCGAACGCGGTCGCGAGGCCAGTCACCCACCCTTCGCGAAGGGGCGACATGTGCGGGGCGCTGATGCCGAGCTCTTCCTGCACCTGTTCCTGGAGCATCCGCTGCGGGTCGGCCATGACCTGTGTCGCCAGCTCCCGCGCCGCGTTAGGCTCCATCCCCTTGGACTCGTAGATGAGCGCGAGCTCGTCACGCTCCACCTCGGGCATGAGCGCGATCTCGTCGCGCTCCATCGCGATCTCGTGCGCGTACACCTCCTGCTCGCTCTTCGCGGCCAGGTAGCCGCTCGAGCCCATGGACAGGGCGTCCGCGATGAGGCCCGCAACCCCAGCGACCACTACCGCCTGGTGCTGGTCCGTCGCAGTCGCGCCGATGATGCCGGCGACAAGCCCGAAGTTCGCCGTCAGCCCGTCGTTGAAACCGTAGACGACGTTGCGGAGAAATCCGCCCGATTCGGTGCGGTGCCAGGGCTCCGCCGACGTCCCGCTGATGCCGGCGAGCGTCGTCGCGTGTTCGGCGGATTCGCGGGCGAGCAGTAGCGCTTCGCCGCCACCGGGCGCGCCTCTCGGCGTCTGGCGGTGCAACTCCAGGTAGCCCCGGACCTCGCGGCCCTCCTCCCGCAAGAGGTGAGGGAGCAGGAACCCCGGTCCGAATCGTCGTCCGAGCCACGCGAGCAGCCGCGCGCGAGCCGTGGGACGAAAGGCTCGAGGCGGTCGCCCATGCTCCGCGAGCACTTTCGCCCAGATCTCGACGTGCCTGTCCTCGACCTCCGCGAGCCGCGCGTAGACGTCGCGCTTGCGCTCATCGGGCTCGACGCCGGCGAGCGCACGATAGAGGAAGGCGGCGTCTGCCTCGTCCTGCCAGTGGTGCTCGAACGCGTGGAGGTCCGGCGTCGCGGGGGACGCGGGGGGAGCAGTGGTGCTCATACCTGGAAATATGCCGGTCGCCGCCGCGTTGGCGAATCCGTGCCGAACGGGCCGCCGCGGAAACCGTCGGACCCCCCGGACGTGTCAGACCGCGTAGAGAGCATTCCCGACTTCACTGAGGTTCTATGCGACGGTCACTCTACATCGCCGGTGCGCTTGCACTTACGACGGCTGCTGCCGGTGTTCTTCAGGCCCAGAGCGCGCGGGGGCGTGTCTACTCGTCCTACGACCGCGACCGTGCGGCCATCGGCGTCACCACCAGTTCCGGTGGTATGCGCGATACGCTCGGCCTGCTCGTTCAGAGCGTGACGGCCGGCGGCCCCGCCGACAAGGCCGGAATCGAGGAGGGAAATCGAATTCAATCGGTCAACGGCGTGAACCTGCGCCTTTCGGCCGCTGACGCGGGGGAAGGCGACATGGACGGTATCGCGAATCGCCGGTTGATTCGCGAGCTCGAGAAGGTCAAGCCGGGCGACGAGGTCGAGCTCCGCGTCTGGGCCTCCGGGCAGACGAAGACCGTAAGGGTAAAGACGGTCGAGATGGAGGATTTGCCCAGCCGCACTCGCGTGTCGCGCCGCGACTACGAGGACCGTCCCGTGCTTGGCCTGAGCCTCAGCTCGACGGGGAGCCGACGCGATACGCTCGGGATGCTGGTGGTTCGCGTCACCACGGATGGGCCGGCGGAGAAGGCCGGGATCGTCGAGGGCGACCGCGTGGCCGCGATCAACGGCGTCAATCTGCGGGTCGCGTCGGAGGACGCAGGCGATCCGTACATGAGCAGCGCGCGCATGAGCCGGTATCGCCGAGAGATTGCAAAGATCACCGTGGGTGAGGATGTGGAGCTGCAACTCTACTCGAGCGGCCAGACGAAGACCGTGCGGATCAAGCCGGTTCGCGCGGGCGATCTGCCGGGCGATCGGCGCGGCGTCACGATCATCGGTGGCGACGGGGTGTGGGGGTTCGGCGACTTCACGCCGCCGGCGGTCATGGCGCCCATCGCTCCTCGCGCCCCGCGCATCTTCGAGTTCGATGGCGACCTGTTCCGCGACGGCATCCGCATGCGTCTCGATCCGCGTGCCGAGGTCGAGATCCGCGAGCAGGCGACGGACGCCGCGCGCCGCGCTCGCGAAGCGGCACGCGAGGCCACGCGCGAGCTTCTCGAGCGTCTCGAGCGCTTCAACTATGAGGTCGATCGGCGGGCGGACGAGGCTGACGCGATCGTCGCTCCCAGGACGCGTCCCTCGCGTGCGGGGTCGCGAATCGCCACGGCAGGTGGCGTGTCCGCGAGTGGTTCGGGGTCGGCCTACACCTACGTAGCGGACCCGAACGACATCGCCGCAACGGCGGAGGCGTATGCACCAGTTGCCCGCACAGTCGCCACCGGCGGTGAACGCGTCGTGGCGGCACCGGCGGCGTACACCTACGGCGCGAGCGTTGCGCGCTGGAGCGGTGACGATGCGACGTTTACGCTGCAAGGGCTCCGGCTCGCGCGCGTGAACGAGGATCTGGCGGAGTACCTCGGCAATGGGAGTGAGCGCGGGTTTCTCGTGCTCGACGCGAGTGAGCGGTGGAGTGGGATTCGCGCTGGCGATGTGTTGCTGGAAGTGGACGGGAAGCCGGTCCGCGACAGGGACGGCGCGCGGATCGCGCTCGACGCTCGCGATGAACATGCGGCCGTCGTGATTCGTGACGGACGGCGGCGCGTCGTACAGGTCGAGGTGCGCTGATCGGCGCTAACGGCAGTTTGGGTGCGGTAGAGGCGGGGCGAGCGATGAGCTCGCCCCGCGTCGCGTTCGGGGGTCCGCTGGATCGCGAGACGCGTTAGTCATTCCCAGTTCGCCTACCGCAACCCGCCGCGCCATGCCGTCACGCGTACGATCTTCCCTCACGCTCCTCGCTCTCCTCGTTCTCACGCTGCCGGTGTCCGCTTCGGCGCAGGCTCCCGAGCGCCTCTTCTACTACGTGGACCGCGAGGACAGTTACCGGTCATTCGTCGCGCACGCCGACAGGATCACCGTGCTCGGGCCGCAGGTGTACACGGTGGACAGCCTCGGCATCGTGTACGGGTCGCTCGATAGGCGCGTACTCGAATTGGCGAAGGCGCGCGGCGTGAAGGTCATGCCGCTGCTCGTGAATGAGGGGTTCAACCAGCCGGCGTTGCGACGCCTCCTCGCTGACTCCGCGGCGAAAGCGCGCGCCATCAACTCGCTGGTCGAGCTGTGTCGCCGACATGGCTACTGGGGTATCCAGTTCGACGTCGAGAACATCAACATCCAGGACCGCGATCGTTTCACGGCATGGTTCACGGACGCCGCGCGCGCGCTTCACGCGGGGGGATTCACGATCAGTGCGGCCATCGTGCACCAGACGGATGACCTGGCCGGTCCGACGGGCTACCACCGGTTCCTCGCCGACAGCTGGCGCACATTCGATCTCGCGGCGTTAGGCAAGGTGGCGGATTTCCTCAGCGTCATGAGCTACGATCAGCACACGCGGCGCACCCCGCCCGGGCCGGTCGCCGGGATGCCGTGGGTGCGTCAGGTCGTGGACCACTTCCTCCGGTACGTTCCCGCCGAGAAGCTGTCGCTCGGCATTCCGCTCTATGGCGATCACTGGTCCGCGCGGTCCGACCCCGGCGCCGAGCGCGCTCGCACCGCGGCCAATTCGGTGAGCTGGTCCTGGGGCTCGGGCATCGCCGAGCGAAACGGTGCGACGATCAAGTGGGACGACGTCCAACAGGTGCCGTACGCGTCGTTCGAGGTGGGCGGGACGTTCGAATGGCTCTACCTCGAGAACCGTCGGAGCTTCGCCGCGAAGCTCGCCCTCATGCGCGAGAAACGACTACGAGGATTCTCGGCGTGGGTTCTCGGGCCGGAGGATCCGGGAATCTGGGAGGAACTAGGGCGGAGGTAGTGCGAAAGGCGAGGCGCTTCGCCGTTCGTAC
>DAINRQ010000177.1:8346-10273 GCA_036741775.1 Gemmatimonadaceae bacterium
CTCGCCGTTCGCGCTTCGCCGTTCGCGCCTCGCCTTCCGCCTTTTAGAATGCTGGCCCGAGCAAGATCGCATTCATGACTAACCGATCGAGCGCCCTCCACCATGCCCGAAACATCGGCTCGTTGTTGAACAGCACCACGTGCCCGCCACCCGTCGGCTCCTCGATCAGCAGTGACGTTCCGCGCAGCAGGCGCTCGGTGTTTTCGGGGAAGATGAACCCGGCGCGGTGCAGGAGCCCCGTCTCGGGGAACACCGCGACGTTCGCGCCCTCTCGCGAGAGCTTGAGGAAGGTGCCGCGGTCGAACATCACCGTGAGCCGCGGGCGTTCGTAGCCGTGCGTGAGCCAGTGGGTCCGGTCGAGCACCACGTCGAAATGGCTGCCGGGCGGTCCTACCGGGTCATCGTCGGTCGCCGTGGGGCTCGTAGCCGCGAGCAGATCGGTCTGCGTGCGATCAGGCGCACGCTCCCGGGCCCGAGATGCCTCGGTGGCCGAGTCGGTCGATGCCTCGCGCTTCGCGGAGGTATCCGTCGCGACGGCACGCGCACTCGTCAGGTTGACATCCTCGCGCGCGGCCCACGACGTCGCGCCGCCCATGGTGACGAGCGTGCCGCCGGCACGCACCCACTCCCTGAGGCGGTCGGCGCCAGCCTTACCGAGGCGCGAGTTCAGCGCCCCCGTCGACGCGTCGGGGATGATGATGACGTTGTACGACGAGAGATCGCCCCCCGACAGCACGCCTAACGCGATCGGCGTGAACGCCATGCCGTATCGCTGCTCGAGCGTCCACCAGATCGCCCCGTACGCCGTCTGGCCGATCCCCTCGTCGCCGACGAGTGCGATCTTCGGCGCGACGAGCGAGACGACGTTCTCGGACCCCACGCCGAACTGTTCGGTCGTCGTCGCCGCGCTGTTCACGCCCACCACCTCCACGCCGCTCGCGCGCGCGAGGGCGTCGAGCCGCGCGTGAATCGTCGAGTCGTTGCGCGCCACGCGGACGATGTACGTCCCGCGAGGCCAGCGGCGCCCGCCCGCCTCGACCGGCGTCGTCGCCACCGACACGCGATAGTTCTCGCGGAGCAGGTGATAGGCGAGCCGCGATGCCCCGTTGCGCTCAGGCCCGAACAGATAGGCCGACTGCGCGGGACGACCGCTCACGATGCCCGACGTGATGGGGACCGGTAGCAGCTCTCCCACAACGCGTCGTGATTGCCGGTCCGCCGTGGAGCCCGAGTCGATGGGCGCGGTGAGCAGATCGCCAGTAACGGGATTCGCATCTTCGGTCCAGTAGGCGTCGACCCCAAACACCACCGGGAGCGACCACGCTGTCACATCGTAGAACTCGTAGCCCTCGCGCCCGACGTTCGCGCCGCGGCGGATATTGCGCTGGTACTTCTCGACCTGCGCGCGAGCGAACGCGGTGTCCATGGGCGGATTCGGGTCCAGGAACGCCTTCGCCATCTTGCCCTGCGGCTGCGCGAGATCGACGACGTACGCGCCAGGCTCGAACCGACGAGTGCTCGTCGCGTTGTCGGCGTACGCGTGTGCGCGAGGCGCCGAGAACGGCGCGGTTGCGCGACGCACCTCGATGCCCGATCGGAGCAGCGCCGCAACGAGCGCTGCGGCGCGCGCGGGATCCTCACCCGGGAGGATGACGACGCGCTTCATCGTGCCGGTCCGCCCGTCGGTGACCGCCCTCTGGCGAAACGCGAGGTAGTCGCGCACGCGTTCGGCGCGGCGCTCCGCCGTGGCGAACACCGTGGCGAGCGCGGTCACGAAGTGCTTCGCGACGCCGTCGCGGAGCGTCACGAGGGTGCCGTCATCGCGGCGCCAGACGTGCCCCTTCCATCCGCCGCCGTCCGTCTCGTACGTCATCCCGATCGCGCCGGCGAGCGACGGCCAGCTGTCCCAGTAGAACGGCCCGTAGAA
>DAINRQ010000178.1:0-10254 GCA_036741775.1 Gemmatimonadaceae bacterium
GGAGGACGGCCTCACCGAGCAGGTCGCCGCGCGCCGCGAACCGTCCGGCTTGATAGCTGATAGCCGATAGCTGATTTGCCGGCAAGCAGGATGGCAAGCCCAACAGCGAGCGCGATCGAGCGCGGTCGAGCGCGATCGAGATCGAACGTACGGATCGTCGCAAAGAGTGGCATGATCGCATGACCGCTGCGGTGGCGGCCTACACCTTGCTCCTGGCGTCGGCCGACACCGGCGAGCGCCTCGCCGGTGGCCTAACGCGCCAGTCGGAATATATTCCTGGCGATGCTCACGCCAGTTACGCCGGCCGCCCCGCGCGCGAAGCGCTGCGGACGAGGCTCGGTCGGGGGCGTCGAACGTCCTATCACGACTTCGCGTCGATCATCGGGGGTCGGCGCTCGTGTGTCGCACGGTCTTCCTCATTCAGGAGTCGCCATGCTCGGTACTACTGCCCGTGTGCTCGCCGTCGCCGGCTCGCTCGTTCTGTCGGCGTCGCCGGCGTTCGCCCAAGCGACTGGAACGATGAGCGAGTCAGGTCGCCCGCTGCGGCTCGGTGGAATGCTCGGCGCGTCACTGCCGTTGGGCGATTTCGGCGATGCCGCCGAGGTAGGTTTTCACATCGGTGCGCTCGGCGAGTTTGCACAGCCAACGTGGCCGTTCGCGTTCCGCGGTGAGATCACGTATCACCGGCACGGCGCCAAGGACATCGACGGGAACGCAAGCGTGCTCTCGTTCGTTCCGAATATCATCTTCCCGTTCGGCGATCCCGCGGCGACGGCGCGCCCGTACATCATCGGCGGGCTCGGTCTGCATCGAGTCAGCGTCGAAATCGACGTGCCCGGGTTCGGTGACGCGGAAGAGACGGAAACGAAGTTCGGCTTAAACGTCGGGGGCGGCATCAACTTCAACCTCGCGGGCTTCGACACTTTCATTGAAGCGCGCTGGCACTCCGTGTTCACGTCGGGCGAGAGCACGAATTTCATTCCCCTCTCCTTCGGCTTCAAGTTCTGAGACGCGCCGTCGCGCGATCGTCGCGCGAGTGGTTGGGACGACAATTGATTCGTGTACGACCGACGGCCAGCACCGTGGGCGCTGGCCGTCGTGCATCCACGATTGGTGATCTGCCGCACACATTCGGCTCGACCATCGCAGACCGAACCACTGGCACGCCGCGGCACGCGGGATGCTTTGGTTCTCTCCGATGGCATCTCCGGCTTACGAACTCGCGCGCTGCCCGGTCTGCAACGGGGCCGATTCGGCCGAGGTCGCGGGCGCCGATGACGTGCGCGATGAACTGGAAGCGCTCTGGGCCTTCCACACCCGACGCCTGCGCTCCGATACGCCAGCTGAGCGGCTGACTGATCGCGTCGCATTCTCGCAGACGCCACCACTGCGACTGGTACAGTGCGCGCGCTGCGAGACGGTCTTTCGCAATCCGCGCGAGCGCGCGTTCGAGGTCACCGATACGTACGCGAGCGAGACGCCAACGCTCGAGACGCTTCAGGCGCTGCACGACACGCAGATGGTCGCGTACGCCGCGCAAGCGGAACGACTCACCGACACGTTCGGGCGCCACGGACGCGGACTCGAGGTCGGAAGCTACGCCGCCGGTTTTCTCGCCGCCGCGCGTGCGCGCGGATGGCAATTCGAAGGGCTCGACGTGAACGAAGCCGCGAACGAGTTCGCACGCTCGCTCGGGTTCATGGTGACGACCGGCGATCTCTCGTCCTTCCGCACCACGCGGCCGTTCGACGCCGTCGCGATCTGGAATTGCTTCGACCAGCTGCCGGATCCGCGTGCCGCCGCGCGTGCCGCGCGCGCGTTGCTCGCACCGCGCGGAATGCTCGCCATCCGCGTACCGAACGGCGCGTTCTACGCCGCGGTGCGCCGTCGGCTCGACGGCATCGCCGGACCCGTTGCTCGCGCGCTACTCGCGCACAACAACCTGCTCGCGTTTCCCTATCGACACGGGTTCACGATCCGCTCTCTCGCACTGCTCCTCGAGGACATCGGCTTCGAAGTCGTCCGAACGTTCGGCGATTCACTCGTCCCCATCGCCGACGAGTGGACGCGGGGATGGGCGGCGGCGGAAGAGCGCATGTTCAAGACGGCAACGAAGGCGCTCGCGACACTCGATACGGACGGCGCGCCGTGGTTCGAGGTCTATGCGCGGGCGGTGAGCTGAGCGGACTCGTTGCTTATAGACGCTCCGCGAGCCACGTCGCCGCGCGCTTCACCGCGGCGTCGGGCAGGTAATGCCCCGCGTCCCACCACTGGATCTCCTTCGGCTCGCTCGCGGCGGCGAAGAGCCGCTCGGCCTGCACTGGCAGGATCGTGCGATCGCGGCGGCCGTGAACCATGAGCAGCGGCCGGCCCTCCAGTGCGCGCGCGGCGCGAAGCGGATCGACGACCGCCCGCAGGAGTGCCGCGAAGGGATAGTCGGGAAGATCCCCGCCGGCCGCGAGGACCACCGCACGTGTCGCGCGATCGCGTTCCGCGGCGGCGAGCGCGAGGTACGATCCCAGCGAGTACCCGATGACGGCGAGCCGATGACGGTCCACGTCACCGCGCGCGGCGAGGTAGCGCAGACCAAGCACGGCATCGTCGATGGCCATGCGCCATCGCGCGGCCAGTTCGAGCGGGTTGCGGAGCGACCGCAGCTCGAGTGGGTCACCACGCTCGCCGTGCAGGGGCAGGTCGATGGACAGGCTCGCCACGCCAAGGGGGAGGAGCGCGTCACCGGCCGATTCGGCCATGTCTTCCTTTCGCGACGCGTACCCGTGCAGCAGCAGCGCCGCGGGAACCGGGCCGTTCGTCGCGGGAAGGCGTAGCAGCCCAGGCACCGGCGCCGCCGTGTTCTCCGCATCCTCGACACGGAACGTCAACCGCACGGCGCGTCCGCCAGCTACCGCGTGCTCGGCGAGCACGCGCTGCGCGATCCGTTTTTTCACGTCCTCTCTCGCCCGGCTACGGCCTGCCGCCTAACGGAGGCGCACCACCACGTTTCCCTTGAAGCTGCGCACGACGACACGCGTGTCGCCGCTGCCGGACGAGAATGCGAGCTCCATGCCTCGGCCCTCACGACCCGCGATCGGCCGGCGCGAGGTGAGGGTGTTTTCGATCGTCCCCGTCACCGTGGTGGCGTCGAGCTCGAGGTCGGGGCGCGGCGGCGCGCGGAGCTCGACGCGTCCGCTGTGCGTGATGAGATCGAGCGAGCCCCTGAAGCCGATCTCTCCCTCGTACGCAATGTCGCCGGTGACGGTCTCGAACTTCCCGCGCTCGTAGCGTCCGCCAGTCAGACGGATCGTGCCACCGACGCTCGAGAGGCCGACGTCCTCCGCACTGCCGCGCACGTCGATCTCCCCGGTCGCCGTCTTGACCCGTAACCACCCAGCCCCGGCGAGGACCTTCACGTTCCCGTCCATCGACTCGATGTTCAGCTCCCGCGGCGTGCTGTTCACGGTCACCGATCCGCCCACGATGTTGAGGTCGAGCCCGCCAGTCACGCCGGTGACCTCGATGTCGGCGCTGCCGCTCTTGGCCCAGACGCGCGCGTTCGCCGGCACGCGAACCTCGAGCATGGCGCCGGACGCGTCGGTGCCCTCCGGGGCGTCGATGAAGAATTTTGCCCCTCGCGGCGCCCCGAGCGCGTTCGACATCGCGTTGCCTTCGAGACGGGTACCTCGGGCCATGGTGCCGGTGATGACGAGCGAGTCCCGGTCCCACCCGATGATCCGGAGCCGCGAGAACCCGCCGAACAATCGGATCGAGGCGTCCGAGGCGACTGCGAATCGACGATCGACCCGGTGGCCGGGGTCGCTCGGCTTCTGGGCTCCTACCGGGACGGTCACGACGGAAAGCGCGAGCAGCACCGCAGACCACGACAAGGTGGGATCCCGGCGGACGGCGGTCGGTCGAATCATGTACGCGCTCCGAGGTCGGCAGCCCGGCGCAGGAGATCGACCTTTCGCTCGTAGCTCGCCGTCAGCAGATCGACGAGCGTCGCGTTACTCGGATCGTTCAAAAGGGCGGCCCGGGCCTCCTCTATCGCCGTGTCGACCACTGAGAGGCTGTGCTCCACGACAGCTATCGTTTCGGGCCGGAGCACGTCGCGGTGAGAGCGGAGCGTCGCTCGGAGCTCGGCGATCGTTCGCAGATACTCGGATTCCGTACGCCGGAAACCCACCGGGAGCACTCGCGCTTCGAACAACTGCACCGAATCCCGACCTCCCGTCGCGATGGTGCTCCCGTCATTCCCCTGGAGCACGAACGCCGTAACTCCAGAGGATGCAACAACTAATATCAATGCAGCGGCGGCGAGCGCCAACGGGGAGGCCCACCACGGCCGCTTGGCAGCGTGCGCTTTTCCAGGGTGCCCGCGATCCAGGAACTGAGGATCGTTAACCGGGAGCACTGCTTCTTTCCGAAAGTTGATCGACGACCGGATGTCATCCCAGAGATCCTCGGGCGGGAGCACCGACCGTGGGGCAGAGTCGGCTGCGACGAGTAGCGCAGTCAGCTCCCGATGCTCCCGCCGACAGCGATCGCATGTCTCGATATGCTTCGCCACGGCCGATCGCGAGTCCGGATCGAGGCGGCCATCCGCGTAGTCGTTCAGGACATCGAAGTCCGGATGCTCCGGAATCGAAATCATCGTGAAAGCGCCTCCATGAGCAACCGTCTGGCGCGATGTAACTGAGCGCGCAACGTCCCCTCCGCTGAACCCGTCATTTGGGATATCTCCTCGTGGCGGTAGCCGTGAATATCGTGGAGCACGAACACCGCCCGCGCGCCTGGCGGCAGCGCCGCGATTGCCCGCTCCAGGTCGATTCGCGTCTCCGTATCCGCCGGGAGCGTGTAACCGCCACCATTGGGAGCATGGATGGAATTGGAATCATCTTCGACGTGCTCCCCTTCGAGAGCGTCGTCCGCGAGCATTACCCGCGCTCGCCGCCGCCGGTCCGACCGCGCCTCCACGAGCATTTCGTTCACAGCAATTCGATGCAGCCACGACGACAACTTGGCTTCGCCACGAAATGAACTGAGTCGATCCCACGCCCGAACGAACACCGTCTGCGTCAGCTCCCTGGCTCGGGCCGCATCGGCCGTCATCCGGAGACAGAGCGCGTATACCTGACCCACTTCCCGGCGGTATAGCGCCTCGAACGCCAGCGTGTCACCGGCCTGGGCGCGCTCGACCAGCCGCAGCTCCGGCTCGCGGCCACGGGCGTCGTCCGCGGGCGGAAGCGCGGTCATGGGTGGAGACGAGTGCTTCCTGGCGGCGTTGATTCGCAAACCGATTGGCTCAGGGCAGACCCCAGGTCGCGGGGAAATGATTCTATTTGAATCTGACCCCAATTTGGATGCCGGTCGCCGCAGTCACGTTTATCGGCGGGAGAAATCGGTTGGCTGAGCACCTGGCTCGTCGTTGCGGCCGATGCGATCGCCGACGATCCGGAGCGGGCAGCCTCACCCGCCCGGACAACGGGCATTGGCCGCGACCACCGTCGCAGATGCACCGAGCGCGGTGGCGGTATCGATCTCGGAGGCGTGCCCACGCAGCACATCGGTCCCGACACCCGTCAGGCGGATCGTGGCCGTGCGCGTGCCGTACGTCCAACGTACCTCGATCGACCCGGCACTCGTGGGACGCCAGATCCCCGCTGCACTCACGCCTGCCAGATCGCGGGCCTGATACCACACACCGTCCGATCGTCCGGGCACCACGGAGGAGTCGAGCGCAATCCGCCGCGGCACCTGGCGGAAGTCGCTTCGGGCCTGTGACGTCGCGGGCGTGATACCGAGGTCGTAGCACCCGTACGCGGTGGACGACTCCGCGGGGCGCGGCTGCGGTGCCGCTTCGGCGCGGGCTCTGCGCTCCGATCTCGCCGCAGACTGTCCCGTCACGACGACATTCTCGAGCGCCGTCTGCTCCGGGACGAGGGTGAAGTCGGCGCTCGCGGGCTGCCCGGCGGCGATGGTGACACCGAGCGTGTCTGCCGCGTAGCCGATCCGACGTGCCGTGATTTGCTGAGCACCAGTCGGTACCCCCCGCAGCTCGAAGTCGCCCGACGACGACGTGGTGACGCCGGTCGACGTCCCCCGAACCTGGACGAGCGCACCCTCGAGCGGCGTCCTGTTCACATCAGTGACTCGCCCGCGAACCGTTCCGCTCGCGACAACGTCGGCAGCCGCCGCGACGTCCCGTGACGCGGAATCGACCAGGACCCGCGCCGCCTCCGCCTTCGTACCACGAAATACCTGAACGCGTGCGGTGTCCGGTCGGGACCGAGCTGTCTCGACGACCTGCTCGGTAGACTTCTTCGCGAAGTCGGCGCGCTGCGCGAATCGCTGGTCGGCTTCGGCCTTCTGCGGCGCAGCCGGTGCCGGCGGTGGCGACACAGCCCGCCCGATCGCGGCCCGATCCGGCGCGCGACGCGCGATTCCTTCCGCTAACGCCTGGCGCTCATCGGCCGAAGCGCGGAGGCGTGCCTCGTTCGCCGCGTCCGAGCCGGCCACCACGGGCGCAGGAGTCGAAAACGGTGGAACCGCCACCGACGCGGCACTCGCTCCTTGCGTGTCCGCTGCCACCTCCGCGGCTCGATCGGCGACGACTTCCGAGGCTTTGGGTGCCGACACTACGGCATCCTGGTTCCCGGCACGCATGACCGTGAACGTTCCAACGGCCACGACGATCGTCGCAGCGGCAGCGAGCGACGGCCCGCTGAACCATCGCCGCCGAGCGCGTTGCGTTGCTGGTGCCGGGAGCACGCCGCGCGGCGCGCCATCGAGCGCCAGCAGGATGCGCGACGAGGCGGCGACCAGCCCGCGCGCTTCCGCCACCGCGTCCGCGCATTGCCGGCACTCGGCGACGTGCGCTTCGACCGTCGTCGCCTCATCGCGAGGCAACTGCCCGTCGAGCCACGCGTGGATCGTTCCCTCGTCAAGATGCTGCATGTCCTCCTCCCCCTGCGCTGCTGCGTCGCCCTTCCGTCTGCATCGCGTCGTAAATCTCCGCGAGCCGGCGCCGAGCGCGCGCGAGCGTCGTTCCTATCGATCCGACGGAGAGCCCGAGGGCCTCCGCGATCTCGCTGTAATCCAACCCTTCTTCTCGCATCAGCAGCGCCAGTCTGTCGCGCTCGGCGAGTGAATCCACCGCCTTTCGTGCAATCGCGGCCTCCTGAGCCCGCTCGAGCGAGCTCGGCTCGGGCTCCTGCATCTCGCGCTCGCGTTCCTCATCGGCGAGGATCGCGAGGTGCCGCCGGCGTCGTTCGTCCTTTCGCGCCTCATCGCGCACCAGGTTCGTCGCCACGGCAAACAGCCACGACCGCTCGCTCGAAAGCGACTCCTGGCGGAGGGCGCGCAGGAAAGTCTCCTGCGCGACCTCTTCGGCCCAATCACGATCGCCGAGGCGACGGGTCAGGTACCGCACGAGTGGTGCGTTGTAGGTCCGGAACAGTCGCTCGACGTCTTCGTCTTTCACGAGCTCACCGCGTTATGCATCGCAGCCGATGGGCGGGCTCGCTGCCCGCCACAGGGCTGCGCCTCTGTTCGACCCGACGTGCCCGACATCGGGCTTACCACGCTCCCGCGAGCGACGCGAGCTCCCGGTCGCTGAGCTTCTCGACGCCGTCGGTCGTCACCGCAATGGCGATGGCACGTCCGGCAACGATGATGCCCGGCGTTCCATCCGTGCCCATCAAGGCGAACGGGGCACGAAGCTCATCGAACCGCTCGAGCAGCGCGAAGTACGCCGCCGAGTACGGCTTCACCCGCACTGTCCGCATTGACGCCGTATACCGCGTGTCGGTCCAATTCCCCGCTGTCAGCGTGAAGGTGCGCGTGCCGATTCGATGAACGGCTGCGCCGCGCGTGCCATTCAAATCTGCGCCGGATGCGTCCGCGGCCGACAGGGTTGTGGCGGCGCGCTGGGCAGCCGCGACCTTCGCCGCCTCGAACTGCCGTTCGCGACGCTCGGCCGGGGCGCCGGACGCCGCTCCAGTCGCGACTACCTCGTCGAGCCGCAGCGCTCCCGCGTCTCCGATCCGCGTCTCGGCCTTCGTGCCGCGTAACACCTGCACCGCTGCGGGCTCGGGACGGGGGGCGACGCGGCGCCCGTCCTGTGCAACCTGCATCCCCGGCTCGAGCACGAGGTACGACGAGAGCTCGGTCGGAATCCCGTAACGTGTCCCGAGCTCGCGGAGCTCATCATCGAGCTCGCGCGATGCGCCATGACGCCGTCGCTCCGCCGAGAGCCAGCCGGCTCGCTGCGCTGCCCAGAGTCGAGCGACGAACGCGTTGCCTCGCTCGCGCTCCGGGAAGCGAACGCGCTCGGTCCACGTGACCGGACCGTTGACCGTTCGCCCTTCGACGATGATGCGTCCGTCGCCATCGCCGGAATATCGGGCGAACAGCACCAGGTCCTGGCCGGCGAAGATGTCCGCCGGAAGCGACGGGTGAAGCTTCGTGAGTCGCACGCCCTCCGCGCGAACGCGGACGTCCGTGACGATGGGACTCGTTATGCGCGTCGCCACGAGTGATACCGCACGTTCCACGGACTCGTTCGGCCGGACGAACTGCGCGGTGCCGCGGCCATCCAGCGCAAGCTGCTCGACGAGCGCCGCGTTCACGTCAGCGCCCACGCCGAACGTGAAGACGCGAGCGCGGCCGCGCAGCCGCGCCGCGAGCGCGGCAATACGGTCGGCGTTTCGCTCACCGACCGTCGGCTCGCCATCGGTCACGAAGAAGACGACCGGCATGCGCTCGTCATCCACCGGTGCCTCGAGCGCTTCCTCGAGGGCGCCGGAGATGTTCGTCGAACCCTCGGGGCGGAGGTCGTCGATGTACCGCGTCGCGTCGTCGATGTTGCGCCGCGTCGCCGGCGTGAAGTCGCGAGCGAAGGTGCGCACGTCGGTGGAGAAATCGACGATCCGGAAGCGATCCTGTGGTCCGAGTGACGCGAGGAGTTGTCGGCCCGCCGCGCGTGCCTGGTCCATTTTCTGGCCGCGCATCGAACCCGACACGTCGACGACGAACGTGAGGTCGCGCGGAGTGGCACGCGCGGCAACCGCTGGTGGTGTGATGGTAATGAGCGCGAAGCCATCCTCACGTCCCGGCGCGTGCGACAGCATTGCGACCGACGCCGAGGTCGCGCGCCGCACCGGGATGAGGATCGTCACCTGTGGCCCGTCACCGACCGCGGTCACCTCGCGGCGGCTCCCGCGCTCCGACACCCGCAGCTCGTGCGTGGGCGAGTAGGGCCGCCCGTACTCGGCGCGAGCCGCATAGGCGAGTGTAAAGAGGTTTCCGGATTCGCTGTTCCCCTGACCGCCGGGCCGAACATCCTGGCGCTCGTCGCCTTCACCGGTGCCGCGTCGTGGCATGGGGGCCGGGAGCGGAACCGGCTGAGGCCGCGGGATGGGGAACGGTTGTGCGCGCGGCCCGGTGCCGCGGAGGTACTCCACGCGAAGCGCGGAGCCTTCCCGTTCGGCGACGGTCTGGAACCGAACGACGACGCGTTTCTCCTCGCCGGGCTGAATGGGGAAGACGCGGGTGCGCAGCATCCCGCGCCCCATGTATTCGACGAGCGCCGGATCGCGATGCCGCCTAACGATGTCCTCGTAGATGCGCCGCGCCTGGTCGGCCGGCATCGTCTCGCCGGCGACGAGCTCGCCGTCGATCTCGAGCTCGAGCGCCTCGAATGCGGCCCCCGCGGGCATCGGGAAGATGTAATCCGCCTCGCCGATCATGCCGCCGCGGTTCCGGAACGTTTCGGTCACCGTGTATCGGAGGACGCGATCGGTGAGCTCGACGCGCACCTGGCTGGATGTGCGCTGAATCACTCCCGGCCCGGGAACGGTGCACGGTCGAACGTCCGAGCAGGGACGGGGGATAATGGTCCCCTGGCTCCGGGCTGCGGCCGGGGTTACGAGGCTGGCGAGGATGAAGGCTGACACGAAGCGCATGGCGGTTCCTGGCTGGGTCTACTCGGGAGACGCCAGGCGCTGGACTCCTTGCACAGCACTACTGGAACAGCCGGGTAACTGTTGGCCTGTTGGCTAGAGCTATCAGCTATCGGCCGAGACGAGCTCGGCGCGTATGGCCCGGCGCGCCCGGGCCGGTCGGAACTACGATGACGCGGAAAGGGCCGAAACGGCCGGATGACTGCTTTGCATGGACGCCGCGTGGCGAGAGGCCGCACCTCCGGCATCCAGAACGGAGGGGAAACGGATGAGGGGATGAGGGGATGAGGGGATG
>DAINRQ010000179.1:0-10086 GCA_036741775.1 Gemmatimonadaceae bacterium
TTCTCGGGCGATCAGCTCAAGAACGAGAGCTACCACGCGCAGGGGGCGGAGGCGATCGCGGTTGCCAACGGCACCGTGGTCGCCGTGAAAGACAGTATCCCCGAGAACGTCCCCGGCATCACGTCGCGTGCCGTGCCGATCACGCTCGAGACGGTCGGTGGCAATCACGTCATCATCGACATCGGTGGCGGCAATTTCGCGTTCTACGCGCACCTGCAGCCCGGGTCCGTTCGAGTGAAAACGGGTGATCGCGTGACGCGTGGGCAGGTACTCGGGCTCGTGGGGAACAGCGGCAATTCCACCGAGCCGCATCTGCATTTCCACATCTCGGACGGGAACTCGCCGCTCGGGAGCGAAGGACTTCCGTACCGTCACGACTCGTTCGAGATCGTCGGCCGCTGCCGGATGCTCGGGATGGGGTGCGAGCGCACCGCGCCTAACGGGCGCCGAGGGGAGCTGCCGCTCGCGAACGTGATGATCCGGTTTCCCGAGTAGGAGAGTCAGGGATCAGAGGGGCTGCCCGGCATCGCGGGCGCGCGGACGGATCAGCCACGAGGGCTACCAAGTTCTCGGAGCTGACTCTCCGCCGCATCGCGCACGGGTCGCAACGCCGGGTCGCATTCGCGCCACATGTCGATGAAGCGGCGCAAGTGGGTCGTGGCCTTCGCACGGTCGCCCAGCTTCAGATAGATCTCCGCCCGGCGCAGGTGCGACGGCCCGGCATACATCAGGCCATCGAGCGAGTAGTCGCCGACCGCGGCGTACCCGTCGATCGCTTCCACGAAGCGGCCGGCCTCCCGGAGTAGCTCCGCGCGAAGATAGCGATCGGCGACCTGGGAGAAGATCGATGAGCGATGAGTGGCCTGCGTTCGTGGATCGAGCCAGGGTTGTCCGAGCTCGGCGAGGGCGGCTGCGGCGTCGCCACGTTGATGGATGACGCGCGCCCGCACGGCCCGCGCGAGGTTCCCGGCGAGCATCGTGCGTGTCGAGTCGAGCGTCGCCGCCGTGAGCGAATCGGCCGACCGCAGCGCCATCACCGTATCTCCGAGACGCGCGCTCACCAGGCCTAACAAGTAATGCCGGAGCTGGGGGTGGAGTCCGTCGTGGACCGCGAACACCGAGTTCGAGCTCGGAGGCGTGGGCGCAGCGTCCCACCCCGCCAGCGCGGAGCGGAGCGCAAGCAGCGCGTCGCGGTCCAACGGAAGGAACGGCGCCACGGAAAGCAGCGCGCCGTACTCCGTGGCGGCTGCCGGCTCGAACGACCCCATCGCCGTCAGGTCGGCGCGCGCCGCGCCCCAGCGTCCACGCGCGAGCTCCACCTGCGCCCGCAGATGGTGACCGTACGCTCGCCACCCGCTCGACCGCGTCGGCTCGGTGAGAAGGGCGAGCACGCGTGTCGCACCGGCGAGGTTGCTCGGGAATGCGCTCGCCGAGTGAATCACCACGCGCACGAGGCCGCGGTCGTCCAGCTGGCGAAACGCCTCGGTAGACTGCGCCACAGCGGCGGTGTCGCGGACGATGAGCGCGCGCACGAACGGCCACTTGGCCGCGAAATCGCTTCCCTCGTCGAGGCCAGTCAGGAGTGAATCGACCTTCGCGGCGTTGCCTTCCCAGACCGAGAGCTCGAGCAGGTGGAGGCGCGACTGCCCGTCTTCGGGGTCTATCGCGAGTGCACGCTCGAACGCGCTCCGCCCTTCACCTTTCGACCGCCCACGCAGCGCATTGTAATGGTAGTAGAGATCGCCGAGGCCGAACCACGCATCGACGTCGCTCGGGCGACTCGCTACTCCGGCGCGATACAGGCTCTCGGCTTCCGCGTACCCCCCGCGGCGAATCGCCTGGAACGCCACGAGCAGCCGTCGCGCGTAGGACGGCAGCGCTTCCCCGTATCGCGCCGCCTTCTCGGCGGCAGCGTTGGCCAGCGCGTACTCGGTCGTCCAGCGGCCGGCCGCGCCGAGTCGGTAGTACGCGAGCGCGAACGTCGTGTCCTCGGCGACGGCCTGCTGGAACGCCTCGAGCGCCACGGCGTGGCGGCCGCCGCGGATCGCGCGCTCGCCCTCGAGAAACGCACGCAACGCGGCCACGGAGTTCGTCGTGCGCGCGGCGAGGCGGATGAGATCGTTAGGCACGCTGTCCAGCACTCCGGCCATGAGCTGCCGCGCGAGCTCATCGACGAGGTCGAACAACTGCGACGCCTCCGTCGTCCGCGTCCGCGCCGACGTCCGAACGCGGCCGTTCCGCTCGTGAAGCGTGCCGGTGAGCGTGATCCGCCCGCCCGCCTCGAGGACGCTGCCGGTCACGTACATCTCGGCCCCAACCTGTTCCGCGATTCGCGCGGCCGCCTCCGCCCGTGGTGAGCCGTCGCCTTCCCGGCGCGTGACTGTGAACACGAGCCGCGGGTCCGTGCTGCGCAAGCCGGCAACCCCGTCGAGCCCGATGCTCAACAGGTCGGTCATCCCCTCGCGCAGGTAGTCGAGGTCGGGGTCGCCGCGCACGTCGAACGGCAGCACGGCGATCGTCGGCGCGTCGGACGCGTCGCTCGCGGTGAAGCCGGATCGCAGGAATCTCCACCCGCTGACAAGCACAATCACGGTAGCCGCTGCGAGGGCCACGCGTAACGCGATTCCAACGCGCCGACGCGGTGCTTTTCCGGTCGCCTGCGCAGTCGGAGTCGCCGTCATCGGCTCGCGCGCGATACGGGACGTGTCCGGCGCGTCGCTCGTTCGGGCGCCCACGTCCGGTTGCACCGACGACGCGTCGCGAGCGGCGGGGCGTTTCGCGCTCGCCCCGTCACCCGAATCGGCGCGACGAAGTCGCTCGACCAACGCCTTCGTCTCTGCGGACGGCTGCGCCTCGTATTCCGCCTCGAGCCGCTCGGCGAAGATCTCATACTGGCGGAGTGCGGACGCTCGGTCCCCCTTCTCCGCGATGAGGGTAAGGGCCCGGCGGAGGAGCAGCTCGTCGTCGGGGGCGAGCTCGGTCGCGCGTCGCGCCCATCGAACCGCTTCCTCGGCGTGCCCCTGGCCCGCGCGCTCGACCGCGTAGGTCCACGCCGATGTGGAGGCACGCGCGCGTAGGCGCTGTCGCTCGCCTTCGAGCCACCGGTCGAAATCCGGGGCGCCGGATACGTAAAACCCGGGCAGCAGATCACCGGCGTAGAGGGTGAGCGCTTCGGCGGTGGAGCCGGCGTCGAGCAGATCGTCGAACGCGGCGGCGTCGCACCGGACGACGCGCATATCCACGCCGATGTCCTCGTCGCCCCGGCTCACGACGGCGCCCGCGCCGAGGGCACGTCGGAGCCGATAGACCGCATGGCGAAGCGCGGCTCGCGCGCGTTCCTGATCCAGCTCGGGCCACAACAGGCCGACGAGTGTGTCGCGCCTGTGCAGCCCGCGTGGTCGCGCGACGGCGAGATACGCGAGAAGCGCCAAGAGCTTCTGGCTACTCAACACCGCGTTCGGTTCGTCGCCAGACGACGACCGCAGCTCGAGCGCCCCCAGCGTGCGGAACGAGAACATACGCGAAGTCCTCGGTCGACGACTAACGAATGAACGAATCACGGTGCGTCAACGGCAAAGCGACAGTCCGTCAACGCCCCCTCACGAGGGTTGGCAAACATACGCTTGCCTCACGAGAAGGCAAACCAGTCGAAAAGACCGATGCCGTTCACTTCGTACGTTCAGTCGATCGCCGCAGCCGTTGCGCTGTCGCTCAGCCCTTTCAGTCCGGGTGGTCGCGGCCATCTGGAGGGACAGGGCTTGCCCTCAGAGAGCGCCGCGGCAGCCAAAGGGGTGCATTGTCCTCGAGAGTTCGAGGCGGTGTTCAACCCCGACACGAAAGTCCTGACCTGCCGGCGCGAAGTCGTCGCCTGGGTCGTGACGAGCTGCCCGGAGAAGGACTTCGCGAAGTACGTGGCGAAGGCTGGCCCCGACAGCTGCGGTCCGACGGAGATTCCGGGTGTCGGGACGCCACCCGGCGCGACGGGTTCGCGACCAGTGGGGTGTGCCGCGCCCGGGTACGCTGTGGTGGTGGACCGTACCGGCCCCCGCGATCGATGCGAGCGCGTCGAGCGGTCGTTTGTGTTCCCCCGGCCGGTGGCGTGATCCCATGCACGCGCGATCATCAATGAAGCGGGCGTGGCTCGCGGCAGGGCTGGTGGTCGTGGGTTCGGGTGTGGCAATGGCCCAGAGTCCACCCTCGGCGCCGGTCGATTCGATGCTGACCGCGACCGCAGCGTTTCCCTCCGATCGGTTCGTCGGCGGCGATTCGCCTGTGATGTTCACGCTCACTCGCCCGGTCGGCGCGACCGAGGGCCGGCTTGCGCTGGTGATCGGGACGACGGACGTGAGCGCGCTCGTCGAGCGCACGCCGACCTCCATTACGTATAGACCGCGAGGCATGCGTCTCCCTGATGGGGAGTATGACGTGGTGCTGTACCTCGTGGGCGATCGAGCATGGACGGAGGTCGCGCGCGCGCCGATCAAGGTGCTCGCCCCGGGCGGCTTCACCGCGGCATCCGCCAAACCGTCGGCCGCCCTCAACATGAAGGGCCAGCTCGCCGAGGGGCATTCGGGCCAGGCGCCGGAGCCCGAGCGGCCGACGTACCAGGACTTCAGCCTCACGGGGGGGCTGCAATCGGTTCACGTGCGCGGCGGTTGGACGCTCCGAACGCAGTCCAACTACCTGGGTGTAAGTCGGCGCGAGGAAGCGTTGCGCTACGCGCTGCGCCAGGACGAGGCGCCACGGCTCGATCTCTCCGACTACGTCGTGCAGTTCGAGCGCGGGGGCACGGCGTTCGGGCTCGGCCACGTGAGCACCGGCAGCAACCGTCATCTAATGAATGGGTTCTCGAGCCGAGGCGTGAGCGCGACGGTCCGCGGCGGCGCGGCGAACCTGGCGGTGGCCGCCGTGAATGGTTCCAGCGTCGTGGGATGGAACAACTTCGCGGGGCTCGACAACGGGAATCATCGCGTGTACTCGGCGACGCTCGGGCTCGAGCTGCAGCCCCGGCGACCGGGGGCGTTGCATCTCGACGCAACGTTGCTCGACGGGTCGCTCCTGCCGCAGACGTCGTTCACGCAAGGCGCGGTGGTGGACGCTGAGCGGAGCAGAGGCGGGGGCGTGCAGCTCTCGGCCAACACCCCGGGCGAGCGGCTGCGCGCGGCTGCCGGGTATTCGCGTAGTCGATTCGACAACCCGAATCGCGACGCGCAACTGGACGTCGGCCTCGGGTTGGTTCCGGTGGAGCGCGAGACGCGCGGCGCGCAGTACGCGGAGCTCACTGCGACGCTGCTGCAGGACGTCAAGCTGGGACGTCTTTTCGCCACGACGCTCAACGCGGCGTACCGGTACGAGCGTGTGGACCCGCTCTTCCGGAGTGTGGCGGCGTTCGTCCAGGCGGATCGGCTGCAACATGGGGCGGACGTGGGCGGGAACTTCGGCGTCGTGAGCGTGCAGCTCACACACAGTCGCGGCAACGACAACCTCGACGAGCTCGCGTCGGTCCTCACGACGCATACGCGTACGTCCACGGGGATGGCGTCGGTGCCACTCGCCGGGCTGCTTCGCGTTAGGCGTAATGCCGAGTGGTGGCCACTGCTCACGTACGGGCAGAGCCACAACCGGCAGTTCGGTGCCGGCGTCCCCGTGAACAGTGACTTCAGCGCCTCGCACGTGCCCGACCAGGTGAACGTCGTACACGATGCGGCGATCGCGTGGCAACTGGCGAAGTGGCGCCTGCAGTACCGGTTCAACCAGAGCGACCAGGACAATCGTCAAGTCGGTCGCGAGCGAGCCGACCTCACGGGAATGGCGAGCACGCTCTCGCTCGGGCTCATGCCGCACTCGGACATCGACGTGAGCGTGGACGCGAGTGACGAGCGGCAATCGAATCACGAGCTCGACCAGAAGGCGCGTGTACGCCGAGTCGGCGGGACGGTGACGTGGCGAGCGACTCGGCTCACGACCCTCACCGCCTTTGGGTCGACCAGCGTGTCGTCCGATGAGTCGAGCACGACCGACGCGGACAACGCCGAGATGCGTTTCGAGCTCACCCGGGGCTTCGATCTCTGGCGCAACCCCGGTGGGGGCGGCACGCGAGGGCAGCTCTTCCTCCGCTACGGGATGCAGTCGTCGTCGCTGCGGCGGGCCTCGGTTCAATCACCCAACTCCGTGCTCCTCGGAACGGTGAGCGACACGTGGATGCTCTCGTCGGGCGCCAGCCTGCGCCTGTTCTAGGAACAGCCATGACCTCTGTCTCTTTCTTCATGCCCTCGCGACTCACCGTCACCGCGGCGCTCGCCATCTCGATCGTCGCGACGTCAGGCCCCGGGCGGCTCGACGCGCAGATCCGGGTCCACCCGACCGGAGTGAACGTGAACACCCAGGGCGCGACGTCAACGTTTCTCACATTCGGCGGGCTCCGCGATCAGGTGGCGGTGGAAGCCTTTTGGTGCGGGGAACTCGTGTCAGCGGCGCCGAGTCGCGGGTTCCGGTGTGATCCGAACACGATCTTCGGCCGACTGCCCATTCGCTACGATCTGTCGAGCGCGAGCGATGGTGCGTTCACAGACATTATGTCGATTCCGCCATCGGTAGCGCGCCGAGCGTATCAGGAAGCTCAGCGCGGGAGGACGTCGAGTTTTTTCTACGTTCGGCGATTCGTGAGCACGGCCGGGGCGCCTGACGAGTACGTGGCAGTGACTTGCCGGCTCGCCGGAGGCGGTGCCCGCGTTCCGTTCGCGCTCACGGACGTCACGGTCACGTTCGACGTCGAGACGCCGGTGCTGTTCGTCGCTCCCGGCGGGACGCTGCCGCCGGTCACCGCGGACATCGCCTACAACGGGACCGGACGGCTGCGGGGGCGCTGGGAAGTCGTGCTTCCGGGCGAGGAGTTGCCGGCGCCGAGCGACCTTCTCACCGAGGCGACGCTGCCGCCTGACGAGCGAGGGACGCAACGGCGCTACACACAACTCTCGCGCTTCACCGTGTTTCTCCCGCCTACCGGGAAGGTGACACTGCCCGGCCCCGACGTGTCGCGCATTCCGACCAATGCCGAGGGGACGTACCTGATCCTGCTGCGGATCGAAGCGACGGATGACAAGGAGGGTGACGCTGACTTCGGCGCGGCCGGTGCGGGCAACGGCGTGGCGCACAATGGTGCGGTGGCGGGGTTCCCGATGCCGACGCTGCGTTACGTCGTGGGTGCCGGGAGCAGCGAGATGTCGCGTCCGCGGGCGGCTCGCGCGCTACGGCTGTTGTTGCCACGTGATGCGGTCACAGCGGCATCCGATTCCGGGCTCCCGCTGAGCTGGCTCGAGGAGTGGAACGCCGCACTCTACCGCGTAGAGCTCCAGGCGGCTGACGGGACCGCGCTCTTCTCGGCCGTCGTCCCGCCGGGGGTCGGAGCGTATCGCGTACCGCCGTTCGTGGTGAGCCAGGCGGCCGCGGGGAGTGCGCTCCACTGGCGCGTCACCGCCCTCGACTTCAATGGCTGGGCGATGCGGCACAGCCCCTGGCGCACCGTCAGGCTGACGGTGCCTAACGTCACACCGAGCGTCCCGCGAGACTCGGTCAGACAATCGTTTCGTTAGGCTCCGGGCGTCTGTCCCGCGGAGCCCCGGTCACACGTACCACTACCGTTCAGAGAGAGGCCGCGATGTCGCACATCACCCGCTCGTCCAGGCTCGCTCGCCGTATCATCGCCGTGGGCAGTGCAACCCTCCTCGCCGCTGCCGTTGGGGCGGCGTATGTCGCGCCACAGATCAGCGGCTTGACGATCACGAGCTATGCGGTGCCGCTGCGGGGCGCCGCGGCGGGAACCATCACGATCGACCAGGCCTCCGCGGGCGTGCTCGTCGTGTCACTCGCGAGCAGTAACACCCGGGTCATCAGTGTTCCGTCGAGTATCCCGGTGCAGCCCCGCGCGACGACGGCCACGTTCGTCGCGACCGGCGCGGGGCCGGGTTGCGCGAAGGTGACCGCAACCCTCGGCGGCCGCACGCGCGTGCAGCAAGTCGTCGTGCATCCCGCCAGCACGGCGACGACGCTCACCCTGAACATCCCGAATCAGATTCTTCCTCTCGGAGGGACGATCGCGTCATCGGTCAAGCTCGGCCCCTCGGCGCTCCTGTCGGCTTCGCTCACGAGCAGTAACCCGTCCGTCGCATCCGTGCCGGCCACCGTCCAGCTCGCGCGTGGCTCGGGGAGCTTCAGCATCTCGGCGCGCGCCGAAGGCTGCGCCACGATCACGGCCACGGCGGCCGGACAGACCGTCAGCAAGACTGTTCAGGTGGTCTACATCGGCGGCTGAGTCTCGCGCGATACGGCGTTCACGACGTCGCACACTGCATACGCACCCATCCATCTCGAGGGAGCACCATGAACACCACGATCGTTCGGGCGCTCGCGCTGGGAAGCGCGATGACGCTGGCCGCGGGATCCGGCACGTTTGCCAGCGTCGACCCGCCGAAGGTCAATCTGATCATGCAGAACACGCGAACCGCGCCGTGGACAGTGGTTCCGCGTGCAACGGTCGCGCAGAGGTCATCGCGCAAGATCCGTCTGGCGGGACCGTGGATGGACTACGTCACGTCGGTGACCGCGAAGAACGGCGTGTCCGCCCGCAACCTCGTCAAGAGCGACAAGCAGATCGAGATGATTCTCGATGCGAGTGCAACCGCTCCGCGCGGCGACATGACGCTCACCTTGAACATCAGCTGCCCACCGATCCCGTTCAGCGATTGCCGAAGCTCGGCTACGTTTCCCATCAAGGTCTTCGAGACGGGGCCGATCGCGAGCATCCAGCCCTACGGCGTCGTGCCGGCGAACACGAAGATTACGTTCCAGCTCACGGGTGAGGCGCTCAATGTGGCACAGCTGCTTCCGCGGCTGCTCAAGCTCGGTAGCGCGGCCATCGTGTCCAGGACCGCGACGACGATGCAGGTTGTCGGCGTGACGCCCTCATGCGGCTACGTGGATGTCGCCCTCACCGATATGGCTGACGGTGACGAGCACCCGTACCGCCACGGCCCCAGCATGCAGCCGGTGCTCGCGGGCACAATTTGCGGGCAGAGTCTCGCGCCGACGAGCCTCAAGTACACGCAGTGCACCCCGCCGCAGGTATGGGACGCGAACCTCAAGATATGCAAGAATCCATGAGGACCGCGCGCGTGAGCGTGACCGAGCTCCGTACCACCATCCCCGCGACCGATCTGGCGCGCAGCGGTGGGATCATCATAACCGTCGCTAACCCGGAGCTCGGAGGTGGCACGTCCACCAATTCGGCGACGGTCACCGTGCTCCAGGCGGTGATCAAGGTCCCCGACTGATCGTATTGGCGCCGGAGTAGCGCAGGCGCCGTCCCGAGCGTAGTCTCGTCGAGTCTTCTTCCGGAGCTGCTGTGAAACTCGACTCGACGCCCTCGGTGCGCTCGATCGTCACCGCCTTCGTCGTCGCACTGACTGTTGGCAGCGTGGGACGCACGTCTGCCGCGCAGGACGCGGCGCCGCGGGCGACGTACGACGTGGTGATCCGCAACGGCCGCGTCCTGGACGGCGCGGGCAACCCGTGGATTCTCGCCGACGTCGCCATCAAGGACGGCCGCTTTGCGAAGATCGGCCACGTGACCGAGCGCGGTACTACCGAGATCGATGCGCGCGGCAAGTACGTCTCCCCGGGCTGGATCGACATGATGGACCAGTCGGGCGGGGTCCTCCCGCGCAACGGGCTGGCCGAGAACAAGCTGCGCATGGGCGTCACGACCGCGATCGGCGGCGAGGGGGGGATCCCGGTGCCGGCTGCGTCGCGGATTCCGGAGTACTTCGCCAACCTCGAGAAGAACGGCATCAGCATCAACTTCGGCTCGTATTACAGTGAGGCGCAGGCCCGCGGTGCGGTGCTCGGCGCCTCCTCCCGCGCGCCTAACGCCGCCGAGCTCGACCGGATGCGGGCGATCATGGATACGGCCATGCGCGCCGGCGCCATGGGAATGACGACGGCGCTCATCTACCCGCCCGGCTCGTACGCGACGACCGACGAGCTCATCGAGATCGCGAAGGTCGCCGCGAAGCACGGGGGCGTGTACGC
>DAINRQ010000180.1:0-9799 GCA_036741775.1 Gemmatimonadaceae bacterium
TGCACTCGGAAGGAGTCGAACCTTCAACCTACGGATTAAGAGTCCGCTGCTCTGCCAGTTGAGCTACGAGTGCATGCGATGGTTCCGGGCAACGTGCGAACGCTTGTCGCCGCGTCAGGGTCGTGCACGCCGCCGAACTTCAGATGGCGCGCCAGGAGGGACTCGAACCCCCGACCCACAGCTTAGAAGGCTGTCGCTCTATCCAGCTGAGCTACTGGCGCAACGGGAAAGCCGCACCGACGCTCTCCGCGACCGAGCGCCACGAGTCGGGGCGCCCGGATTTGAACCGGGGACCTCCTGCTCCCAAAGCAGGCGCGATACCAGGCTACGCTACGCCCCGCTGCGACCAATCATAGTTGGATCAGAAGGGGTGGTCAACTTCCCGACCGGATGCGTGCGAGCAGCGCGCGAAACGCTCGACCGCGGTGACTTACTGCGTCCTTCTCTCCGGCAGTCGCCTCGCCGAACGTGCGGCCGAGATCGCTCGACATGAAGTACGGATCGTACCCGAAACCGCCGGCGCCGCGTGGAGTCGTCACGATCGTCCCCGATGTCTCGCCGCGAGTCGTGACCTCGAGGCCAACCGCGACATAGGCAGCGACGCACACATATCGCGCTGCCGGTCGGTCGTGGCCCGCGACCGCCGCGACAAGCGTTTCGTTGTTTGCCGCATCAAGCGCCTTGCCTCGCAAGTCAGTGCGTCCGGACCACCGCTTACTGGCAACCCCGGGACGGCCGCCGAGAATGTCGACTTCGAGCCCCGAATCGTCGGCAATGGTCGGGATACCGCCGCTCACTTCGAAGAAATAGCGAGCCTTCGCCAGAGCATTCTCCTCGAAAGTGTCGTAGCGCTCGAGCTGCTCCTCCTCGTCCGATTCGTCCATGCCGAGCTCCTCGAGCGAAACGAGGGTCAACCCGGCGGCGGCGAACATCGGCCCGATTTCACGGACCTTTCCCTCGCTCCGCGTCGCGAGGAGCAACGCCGTCGCACTCATAGTCCGAGGATGTTGCGTTGTTCGGCATCGAGGACCGTAATGCCGTGCGTTGCCAACCGAAGCAGCTCGTCGAGCTGCGTACGGTCGAACGTACCGTGCTCGCCGGTTCCCTGAACTTCGACGAACCGGCCTTCGCTGCTCATCACGACGTTCATATCGACGTCGGCACGGACGTCCTGAGCATAATCGAGGTCGAGACGCGCCACACCGTCGATGATGCCGACACTGATGGCGGCAACGCGACGGCGCACTGGTGACTGCGCGACGTGCCCGTGCGCCACCAGCCATGCGAACGCGTCATGGACCGCGACGCAGGCGCCGGTAATCGCGGCGGTCCGCGTTCCACCGTCAGCCTGCAAGACGTCGCAATCGACTCGAATCGTGAACTCGCCGAATGCGAAATCGTCCAGCATCGCGCGGACGCTTCGTCCGATCAGTCGCTGGATTTCCTGAGTGCGACCGCCCACCTGGCTGCGTTCGCGCGCCGTCCTGGTCCGCGTCGCACGCGGCAGCATTGCGTACTCGGCCGTAATCCACCCTTCCCCCCTGCCCTTCCTCCAGGCGGGCACGGTCAGCTCGACGGACGCGGCACACAGCACGCGCGTCTCGCCGAACGAGATGAGACACGACCCTTCGGCGTACGGCGCCGCTCCGCGTTCGAGCGTGACCGGTCGCAGCACGTTCGGGGCTCGCGAGTCGTTAGGTGTTCGATCAGCGGCCACGGAGGCGCTCGATGGTGGAAGTCGTGGAATACCCGGGCGTGAGCGGAATGATCACCACCTCGCCACCTCGGGCGCGAACGACGTTGGCGCCGACAACCGTGTCGGGAGAGTAGTCCCCGCCTTTGACGATGACGTCTGGACGGAGCGTCTCCACGAGCTCGAGCGGCGTGTCCTGATCGAAGACCGCCACGGCATCGATGCACTCGAGGGCCGCGAGGACGAACGCACGCTCTCCCTCGCCGCGGACCGGCCGATCGGGCCCCTTGAGTCGTTTCACGGACGCATCGCTGTTCACCCCGACGACAAGGCTGTCACCGCGGAGCCGCGCACCGACGAGGACGTCGACATGGCCCGGATGGAGCAAGTCGAATACGCCGTTCGTGAACACGACGCGCCCCCGCTGGCGTTCACGCCAGGAGACGAGTGCCGTCCAGGACATCACTTTCCGGCGCGGGTCGAACTGACTCAGTAGGTCCAATCGGCCTGCGGAGTGAACAGGATGTCCTTGACGATCAACGGCATCTCGACCCGTTCGTAGTATGACGACGAGAGGGAAATCCGATTCGAGGCTCGGCGCACGCGCACTCGGCCGGCCGCCTCGGGGAGTCCGAGCGAGTCTGCGAGCGCGGCGAGCCGGCGCTGAATGTCTTCGTCCGTAAAGCGAGCCGAGAACCGCGCCTCCTGCTTCATTCCGTCGAGGAAGCGATAGTAGCGAAGGTACGGCTCGCCGACATTGATGACGAAGTAGACGAGGGTAACGGCGAACAACAGGCTGAGGAGGCAGCCGAAGTTCGTGCGGCCTCGTCGCGTGCTCACCACTGCGACTGTGCTCCTTCGATCACATCGTTCACGATGCGCTCGAGCGCCTGCTGGCGACCTTCGGTTTCCGCGCGCTCGGCATACTCACCTTCGGCGGTAAGCCCCTTTCTGGTCCAGAGCGTTCTTCCAGTCGTCTGATCGACAATCTCGACGTCGACGCTGATCTGCAGCCGGCGACGCGCGGTTGTGGCCTGATTCGGATCAGCGCTGAAAGCCACGGGCACGTCTGGCTCGTACTTGGTGATAGTGCCTCGCACGATGGCGGTGGCTCGCGCTTCTGACGCGTCGCGCAGCCCCAGCCTCGATTGCATGGCTTTGCGTAAGGCGTCCGACAGCTCCCGCGTCAGCTCCGCGGCCGCGGTCTGATTCTCGAACGGCAGGATGGCAACGGTCTTGATGTGGCTCGGAAAGCCGCCGCCGGAAAAGCCGTAGATGCAACCGGTCAGCGCCAGGGCACTAGTGACGCCAAATGTCCGGATCGAATGGTGCAGCTGCATCGGTGGACGTGATTTTGAGCGTGAGAGACCGCGACGCTCGCTCATGCTGGTACCGCACTTCGGAACCGTTTCGGTTCACCCATTCGAGCCGCCGACCGTCGACGATTCGTTCGACGCGCGTGAGCTGATCGCCCTCGAAAGCTATTCGCCAGGTCGGACCGCGCCCAATGTCTGCGCGCAAGACGTTGCCGTCAACCTTGGCGACGGTGTCTGGTGCGGCAGGAACGGCGAGTCTCCCGAGGGCGGCCCAGAGCAGGGCGACGGGCGGAAGGTATCGGCGCACCTGGTCACCGCCGGGGGTGTAGACGGAATCGCCGACGACGATCGCGAAGCCGCCAGCTGCGCCGCCATCGAGGAAGAAATCGAGACGCACGCTGTCTGGCGGCGCAACCCGCGCGGCCCCTTCGCCGCGCGCTCCGAGCGCCTGATCAGCGTACTCCCATCGAAAAACGAGGCGCCTGTGGCCCGGAGCCAGTTCGGCGCGCGGGAAATTGGCCGGCGCTGGCGCCCCTCGAAGGGAGCCGGCACGCGGTGCGCATCCAAGCGCAAGCAACAGGACGACCGTCACCGACACGGGCCACCGGGCCGGTCGGACACTGTTATCACGTCTCATCGAACGCTCACACTGCGCTCCATGAGCGCTCGAACCTCAGGCGGGAGTGGCGCGGGCTTTCCCGACGGATCGAGAGAGACCAGCAGCGTTCGAGCCGTAGCGAGCCGCGCCCCGGTTTGGCCATTGCGAATCAGGTAATCGAACGTGATGGCACGCGAGCGCACCTCGCTCAGGCGCGTCTCGATTCGGATCAGGTCATCGTAGCGCGCCGGGGCGTGGTAGCGGATGGTTGCTTCCGCGACCGCGAGGACGGTTCCTCGACGTTCGAGCTCCGCGTATGGAAGTCCCTGCGCGCGAATGAAGTCCGTCCGGCCGACCTCGCACCAGACGAGGTACTCGGCGTGATACACCACACCCATCTGATCGGTTTCGGAATAACGAACGCGCAACTCGCTGACCTGCGGCTCGCTCACTGGTCGAGCAGCCCTAACGATACGGCCCGATCACGAGCGCTCGGCGTCAGGATGGCGGTCGCCGGTACACGCCCTCCGTTCCGCGCGATCTCGAGCACGTCGCGTTCAGTAACGAGCGGTCGCTTTGTGGTCGCGGGTGATCGCCACCCGATGATCGACGCCACGCCTCCGGAGCGGACCCCGACTGCCCTGGCCTCATCGCCGTCGAGGTGCAACTCGGTCGCGTGGGCGTCGCCCGACCGAACGAGTACATCGTGAAACGTCGCGGCTCTCGCGCCGTCGCCGCAGCGCACGTCGAGGAGGTCGCCGTCAGCCAGCCCCCAGCGTCGAGCATCGCCTGCCGACAGGTGGAGGTGTCGAGCGGCGATCATGACACCGCGTCGGAGGTCTACGCGACCCGCAGGACCAATCAGGGTCACACCGCCGGTGGATTGATCGAGGGCGCCGCTCGCTACGACTGGCACGTCGATGCCGAGCACGGCGGCGTCGGAGGCAGCGATCTCGAGCTGTGTCTCGCTCCGCGCGGGCCCGACAACCCGCACGCCGTCGATTCGACCCTGCGGTCCGACCGCCGAGATCGTCTCGTTCGCGGCGAACTGAGTCGGTTGTGTAAGGGGACGGGTGACCGTGAGTGGTGTACCGCCGAAGAGCACAGCGACGTGTTCGGGCGACAGGTGGACATGTCGGTTCGACACGCCGACCGGTACGTCAATCGGCGGAGCGCCAGCGGGCCGCGGCCGCGTTAGGCGTCGCTCGGGCTCGCGCGCCCGCCGGTCTCGCGGTGGCGCCTTGCCCGCGGCGGCCGCGCGCGTCACGCGCGCCAACTCGGCGCCCGACGGGCGAAACCGTGGCGGTGTGCCGGCCCCCGAAGGGGCAACGTCGCTCAGATCCTGAGCAGCACCGGACCACGCCGGGGGCTCTCCGCCCCGCGCGGGCGGGACAGGGCGAACGTGCGACACGAGCCACGTAGCGCGCGCGGCACGGTCCGGCGCACTGGGCTCGCGCGCGAGCAGAGCCTGCGCGATGAGGTCAGCCAGGCGATCGAGCTCGGCGTCCGTCACTGTCGCGCGGCTCGGAAGTCGGAGAGGAACTCGTGGACGATGCGCTGCACCTCGACCGCCCCGAGCTCGCCGGATGTCAGTTCGTGTCGCATTCCCGATAACGCCGGCGCGTGTGACGATGGTACCCGTTTGACTCCTTCCGTCCGCAGCGGGTCGACGTAAGGCCGGATCTCCTCACCGAGCCGCTTGACGTTGATGAGGTGCAAGGGTGTGATGTTGTCCGAGGTGATGCTTCCGCCCCACGACCCCGGTCCGAGCGTCATGGCCGGGGCAAACCCCGTAGTGTACCCGACGGCGCCGATGGCGACGTTGGAGTTCACGATGATGCGGAACGCCGGTTTTTCCTCGAAGAAGCGGTCAATCACGTACTGGTCGCGGCTGTGGATGCCTAACGAATGCCCGAGCCCGCCGTAATTCAACAGCTCGATGGCACGCTCACAACACCGTTCCCAGCCGTCCTCCACGAAGAACCCGAGCACCGGACAGAGCTTCTCCCGGCTCAACGGATCATCACGCCCAACCGTCGCGAGATCGACGATGAGGAGCTTCACCTCCGGCGCGATCGGAAAGCCGGCGAGCCGGGCGATCGTTTGCGGCTGCTTGCCCACGACGTCCGGATTGATCCCCTGCCCGGTGGCCGGGATCATGACGCGCTCGAGGGCACGCTTTTCATCGGGAGAACAGAAGTGCGCTCGTTCCCGGCGAAACGCCTCACGCACCTGACGCTCGATCGGCGCGTCGCAGATGGCGGCGTTCTCGGCGGAGCACAACACACCGGCGTCGAACGTTTTCCCGTCAACGATATCGGCAACCGCCTTCTCGATGTTCGCGGTTCGCTCGATGATCGAGGGGACATTGCCCGGCCCAACGCCGTACGCCGGCTTGCCCGCCCCATACACGGCACGCACCATGTCGGCCCCGCCGGTCGCGAGAATGACGGCCGTCAGCTTATGGCGCATGAGGGCGTTCGTGCCCTCGAGCGTCGGGGCGGTCATTGCGTTGACGAGTCCTGGCGGGGCCCCTGCGCGAACCGCCGCCTCTTCGAGCAGGCGCGCCGTCTCCACGACACAGCCGGTCGCCCGAGGATGCGGCGACATCACCACCGCGTTTCGCGCCTTCACCGCGATCAGCGCCTTGTAGATCGCCGTCGACGTGGGGTTGGTCGTCGGGATGATCGCGCCGACCACGCCCATGGGAACGGCGAGCTCGCGAACCTTCCGCGCGCGATCCTCACGGAGCACGCCCACCGTTCGCAAGGGCAGGATGTATGCGAGGAGGGACTCCGATGCGAACCGGTTCTTGATGACCTTGTGCTCGTACACGCCCATGCCCGTCTCGTCCACCGCCGTGCGTGCGAGCCGCTCCGCATTCGTCGCGGCGGCGGCGGACATCGCGCGGACGACGGTGTCGACGGCTGCCTGATCTGCCGAGGCGAACTGACGCTGTGCAGTCGCGGCTCGAGCGACGAGATCGCGCGCTTCCTGAACGCTCTGGAGATCGGCGTCCACGGCCTACCGCTCAACCGTTCAATGTTCGGAAGGCGGCGAGCAGCTCGTCTCGGCCTGCGCGCGCGACGTCGCGGCCCTTGATCGGGAAGTCGTCCATTCGCCGCGCCATGGCGCGGAGGTCGACGACGCGCGCGCTTTCGAGGGTGGCGATGTCGATGCGTCCACCGTGCATGGGGACTGCCGGAGCAGGATCGTCGGTGTCGTTGACTACCATCGTCATTTCCGGATGCGGCCGCGGAATGACGTGCGCGGAGACGAGATGCCCGACGCGATCGGCAGCCGCGGCAGCGGCATCGACCGCCGCTTTCACCGCAGCGACTTCCCCGACAAACTTGACCGTCACGAGCCCTGCGTCTGCCCTTTCGGTGCCGAGCAGGCGAACGTCAGCCGCTTTGAGGCCGGCGTCCGTAGCCTCGATGGCGCCGACGAGGCCTCGAGTCTCGATCAGGCCGAGGGCGCCGAACGCCCACGGGTCAGGTGTCACCCGCGGGTCCCTGCGGCAGGATCGACTCCAACTCTGCGTGCGGCCGCGGGATGACGTGCACCGACACGAGCTCGCCAACGCGCTCGGCAGCGGCGGCACCGGCGTCTGTCGCGGCCTTCACGGCACCGACGTCGCCGCGCACCATCACGGTGACGTATCCGCCGCCAATTTTCTCCTTACCGACGAGCCTGACGTTCGCCGCCTTGACCATTGCGTCCGCCGCCTCGATGGCGCCGACGAGTCCCTTCGTCTCGATCAGGCCAAGTGCGTTCTGTGCCATCACTCCTCCGAAACGACCTAAGTGTGCGCAACCGGATCCTGCGCATGCGGTGTGGTGGCACCGCGCTGGAGCATCGCGGCGGAAAGTGCGTGCTCCCGATTGGTTTGTAAAGATGCGAACACACGAGTAGACTGTGCGCGTGCTCCCGTCACCGTGCTACGTGTTCTCTGATACGCATCTCGGTGCTGCGCCGACGGACGTCGAGCGGCAGCTGCTCGCGTTCTTGCGGCGCCTCCCGGGACATGCGGGCTCGCTCGTCATCAACGGCGATCTGTTCGAATTCTGGTTCGAGTGGAACTGGGTCATCCCGCGAGCATCGTTTCGCGTCCTCGCGGCGCTGGCCGACCTCGTGGAGGCAGGAACGCCGATTTTATGGGTCGCCGGGAATCATGACTGCTGGGGCGGCGACGTGCTGCGGCGAGATGTCGGCGTGGACTACCACGTCGGCGAGTGGACGGGGAGTCTTGCCGGGTGGAAGACCCGCATCGAGCACGGCGACGGGCTACGCGAGGTCGAGGACCGAAAGTACCGGCGATTGCGAGCCGTGTTACGTCATCCAGCGTCGGTCTGGGCGTTCCGGCATCTGATGCACCCGGACTGGGGAAGTCGGCTCGCCGCTGGCTCGTCGCACGCAAGCCGAACCTATCAGGCGCGCGACGGAGGGCGTGGGCTTCGCGCCGTAGCGCTGGCCGAACTCGAAGCGCGGTCCGATGTGGAGCTCCTCATCTACGGCCACTCACACGTAGCCGCGCTCGAGCGGGCACCGCGCGGCGGCGTGTACGCGAACGCGGGTTCGTGGATGACCCGGCCGACATATCTCCGCGTCGAAGAGCAGCACATCTCTCTCATGACATGGGACGGGTCAGCCGAGGGTCAATGTCTCGACACGCTCGATCGTCAAACCGAGGAATCGCTGCCCGAGGCGCAGAAAGTGATCGGCCGCGTCCGACGCGATGAACCGATGCGTTAGGCTCCCCGTCGCTGGCGACGCGTCGCTCAATAACCCGTGCGATTCCAGCACCCGCGCCGTCTCGGCCGCGGTTTCGTGCGCGCTATCGATGAGCGCCACGTCGGGTCCGAGAATGTGCGCCAGCATGGGCTTGAGCAGCGGGTAGTGCGTGCAGCCCAGGACGAGCGTGTCTATCCCTGCGGCCTGCAGGGGTCCGAGGTATTCCCGCGCAATGAGGCGAGTCGCCTGGGTATCGAGCCACCCTTCCTCGACCAGCGGCACGAACAGGGGACAGGGCCGCGCCACGATATCGACGTCCGGCGCCAGCGCGCGAATGGCGCGCTCGTACGCGCCCGATCCGATGGTGCCAGCCGTGCCGATGACGCCGAGCTCTCCGCGTCGCGTGGCGGCGACTGCCGCGCGCGCGCCCGGCTCGACGACTCCGATGACAGGGACGGCGTGCTGGCGCTGGAGCTCCGGAAGCGCGTGTGCGGTGGCCGTGTTGCATGCCACCACGATCGCCTTGACGTCCTGCGATGTGAGGTAGGCGGCGATCTCGTGGCTGTAACGCCGAACCGTATCGGGACTCTTCGGGCCATACGGCACGCGCGCGGTGTCGCCGAAGTAGATCACGCGCTCGCGTGGGAGCTGCCGCATCAGCTCACGGACGACGGTCAGCCCGCCGATTCCTGAATCGAAGACGCCGATGGGTGATGCTGCAGTGCTCACACCACGAGGACTACGACGCCACGCGGCACGTCACCACCGGATGGTTGCCGCCAGCGCCGCGCCGAACGGAAGCGCCTTGATCGAGACGCGCGCAGGAAGGTCCCACAACTGCGCCGCCACGAACGCCTCGGCTCCGGCGAGCAGGTGAGTCGCGATGATAAGGGCGTAGTAGTCTTCCAGGTGTTTGCGCCGAGCGGCGACGCGCTCCTCCGCATAACGATTCGGGCCTACGGTCGCCACTATGGGCATGTTCAGGGTATCGCGCGCTACCGTGCCGTCGTCGTCGAAGCGATAGGTCACGACGAGGCTATCGTTGCGGTGTGCACGCGCGAACCGCAGGTCGGCGGCGGCCTTGGTGGCCAGCGCGATCCACGTGACCTCGGCGCCGAAAAAGAGCGTCCCCGCGATCGGCCGATCGAGGACCGACTGGCCATAGCCGGGGACGAGCAACGAGTAGAGAAACGCGCGCTTCGGGGAGATGGGCGGACGCGCGGAATCGCGAACGGCCGGCAATGTGACAGGCTGCCGAGGGGTGATTCTCGTCGTGTCGACTCGCTGCGCTTCGCTCGCGCCGCACGGGATGACGAAGGCGATCGTCGTGAGCGCGGCTGCGGCGAGCGTTCGGTGCAGCACGGCGAGCTTGCGTCGGGTCACTCGCGATCTCGGAATGAAGCGTGTGGCGGGAGCGTGTGGGAATCGAACCCACCCAACCCGACGGCGTCGGGTCGC
>DAINRQ010000181.1:0-9759 GCA_036741775.1 Gemmatimonadaceae bacterium
CTGCGTCCTCGCGCGTTGTTCCAGCTCGGTGAGCTGCTCGTCCGCCGTGCCGACGAGCGGTTCGCGGAGGGTCAGCGTGCCGGCGGTGTGGCGAGCGATACGGCCCGCCCCGACTACGGCGCCGCGACGGCGCGCTACGAAGAGCTGGTCAAGTCGTACCCCGCGTTCGATCGTCGTGACGCGGCCGCGTACACCCTTGGAACGTTGTACGCGCAGCAGCAGCGCTACGAGGACGCCGCCCGCGCGTTCGAGAGCGTCGCGGAATCTGCCCCCGACAGCTTGCCGCTCAAGAGCGAGGCACTGTTCCGGCTGGGTGATGCCTACTTCGAGATGGCGTCAGCGGAACGTGGAGAGCCGCGCCGCTCGGGATTCGCTCGCGCGGCATCTGCATACGAGCGGGCCACGGCGGCGGCGGCGCCTAACGGTGACATCTACTTCCTCTCGCTCTACAAGCTCGGCTGGTCGTACTACAACCAGGCGACGCAGACGGCCCAGGCGGAGTACCGGAAAGCGGTGGACGTCTTCGGCCGGCTCATCGAGGCGCACGACAAGCTGAGCCCCGAGCAGCAGGCGCGGCTCGGGCTGCGGTCCGAGACCATGGACTACATGGCCATCGCCTTCACGCAGGTCGGCGGCGCTGAGGCCGCGAACCAGTATTTCGCGTCGCGCGGGGGCACGACCTACCGGTTGCCCATCATGCGCCGGGTCGCCCAGAATCTCGAGGAGCAGGGCGACTTCGCGCGCGCGGTCGAGGCATACCGCGCCATCATTGCCGAGGCGCCGACCGATACGGGTGCCCTCACCGCCCAGCGCGCGATCGTCGACATCTACCAGAATCGCATGCTGGAGCCCGATCGTGCGCAGGCAGCACGGCTCGAGCTCGCGTCGAAGTTCGGGCCGGGGAGCACGTGGGCGCAGGCGAACCCGACGCCGGGTGACAGCGTGGTTGCCATCCGCGAGCAGACCTTGCGACAGGCAGCCCAGTACGCGCTTGCCGAGGCGCAACAGCGCAACGACCGCCAGCGGTACGCGTCTGCGGCGTCGCTATACGAGCGGTACCTCCAGGAGTTCCCGCAGTCGGATAGCGCGCAAGTGGTGAACTCGTACCTCGCCGAAGCGCTGTTCAGTGCGAGCGATTACATGCGAGCCGGGGCCGAGTACTCGCGTACGGCGTACGGCCATGCAGCTGATTCGACAGGAGCACTGGCGGAACAGGCGGGGCGCAACGCCATCGTCGCGTTCGATTCCGCGGTCGCGCGGAATCCACGCGACGTCGCCGCGCAGGATTCGCTGTTCGCTGCGGTCGACCGCTTCGTCGTGCGATTCCCGACGAGCGACGTCGCCCGGACCGCGCTCATGCAAAAGGGACGTCGCGCGTCAGAGGCCCAGCGATGGGACGTGATGGCCGCCACGTTCCGCACGTACGCCGAGAAATACCCGTCCGACGCGTTCACGCCGAACGCACAGAGGCTGGTGGGCGACGCCCTGTACCGGGAAGGGAAATACGCCGACGCGCAGGCGCAGTGGGTGCTGGCGCAGAACCTCGCCCGGCAACGCGGTCAGACTGCCCTGGCCGACTCGATCGGAACGGTGCGAACGGCAGCGGCGGCGAGCTTCGCCGACACGCTCATTCGCGGCGGGAACTACCAGCGTGCGGCCGAAGAGGTCTATGTGGCCTTTGCGGACAGCAACGCCGGGTCCGACAGGGCGGCCGACGCACTCCGCGACGCTATCGAGACCTACATGCTCGCCGACAGCGCGGCACGTCGCCGAGGCGACACCGCGGCATCCGACTCGGCGCGGAGTCGCGCGATCGCCCTGGCCGAACGATTGGGGCGCGACTATCCGCGCTACCAATATCGTGCGCAGTACCAGGCGTTGCGCGCGCGACTCCTCGCCGAGATGGGCAAGCGCGACGAATCGATCGCGGCGCTCCAAGCCGTGATCGCCGAGAACCCGAGCTGGACTGGTCGTGCCGACGCGATGGTGCGCGTCGCAGCGACGCTCGATTCGATGGATCGGAAACGTGAGGCGGCCGCGGCGTACGAGGCATTCGCGGCCGCGTACCCATCCGATCGACGTGCGGCCGATGCACAGTACAACGCGGCCATCACGTACCTCGAGGCACCCGACAGCGCCGCGGCTGCGCGCGCCTACAACACCTTCGCGGCGCGATTCCCGAACGATCCTCGCACGCCGGAGGTGCGCACCACGCGCCTCGCGCTGTTGCGTGCGACCGGCGATTCCGCGTCGGCGGAGCGCGAGCTCGCGACGTTATGTGAAGGGAACCCGAGCGGCGATCTACGCCTCACGTGCGCGGCACGCATTGGCGAGCGCGAGCTCCGGTTAGGCGCGTCGATGTTCCCGGGCTTCCAGGCCGAGCGCCTGGTGATCCCCACCAGGGCGCAGCTCAATACCGCGGGTGTGCAGCGCGCGTCGGCAAAAAAGCAGGAGCTCCTCCGTCAGATGACCGACCACCTCACGCGGGCCATCGAGTCGGGGTCGCCGTTGCACCTCTCGGCCGCGACGTTCTATGTCGGGCTCGCGCAGTGGGAATACGGGAACTTCGTGAAGAACGTACAGCTGCCCGAAGGCCTCACCGAAGAAGAGCGCACCGTTGCCATTACCGGATCCGAGCGGCAAGCGACGCAGTACTACGACGCGGCCAGGAAGACGTGGCAGGCGCTCCTCGACAAGGCCCGGCAGGAGAACATCGACAACGAGTGGGTCGTCCGCGCGCGTGAGGCCATCGCCGGTACCGTTCCGGCAACGCCGCCACCACCGCCATCGGGAGGCTCGACGCGATGACGCACCACGATTGGGCGGCGGGCCGCCGTGTGCATTCCGCTGTTCAAACCGCCGTTCGCGCCTCGCTTTTCGCGCTTCGCCGTTCGCGCTTCGCCGTTCGCGCTTCGATGCGCGACCACAGAACGTTGGGGCGTTCAATCGCACTGGCTGGCATATTGATCGCCGCCGCATCCAGCTCCGCGTTCGCACAGCGCGGCGAACCCGAGCAGCGGCGCCAGCAACCGCGACGCCAGGAAACGATCGAGATCCGTGGGCAGGTTCCGACCCCGCAGGTCGTGACCGTGCGCCCGCGCGAGGCGCCGGCGTTCAATCGGCGCGTGCTCGTGCCCGCGTTTCTCGACCGCGATTTCTGGCCGTCGATTCTACCGCCGCTGCATGTGGTGACTCCAGTTGCGGCGCCACGGGCGGATTCGGTACGCGCCGCGCCAGCCGATACCACACAGCGCGTACCCGCCGGCCCGCCTCGGCCGGCATCGGGCATACGTCCTGCTCCTCCGCGGTGATCAGGTCGCCTGAACGCTGCGTCTTTTCCGAACCCTGGTTCCCCCGGAGATATCCGAGATGAATAGCGTGCTCGAGTGGTACCGCAACGGCGGTCCGGTGATGAACGCGATCCTGCTGGTCGCGATCATCGGGCTGGCCGTGTTCCTGGAGCGCTTCTACACGATCGTCATCCGCTCCAAGATCAATGGCCGTGCGTTCATCGAGCGCATCATCCAGCTCGTGCGCGCAGGTAAAGTCGAGGATGCGATCAAGCTGTGCGCGCAGTCGAAGGCAGCACTCCCCGACATGGGGCTGCTCATTCTGCGTAGCCGGAGTCGCGATGAGTCCGACCTGCAGAACGTCGCAGACGCGGCGGCGCTCGCCGTCATGCCACGCCTCACGCGGCGGCTGCAGTACTTGCCGATGCTGGCCAACGTCGCGACGCTCCTCGGGCTGCTCGGGACGATCTTCGGGCTTCGCGAAGCGTTCGAGTCGGTCTCGCTTGCCGCTGCGGCCGAGCGATCGGAGCGGCTCGCGTCGGGCATCGCCATCGCGCTGAACGCCACCGGCTTCGGGCTCCTCGTCGCGGTGCCGCTGTCGGTCGCGCACGCGTACCTCGTGAGCCAGGCCGAGACGATCATCGAGCAGATCGATGAGTTCTCGGTGCGCCTCATCAACGCGCTCATCGACCGGCCGGACGTTCGGCTGGGTCATCGGTAGGACGCTTCGTGGCATCGGTCTACTTCCGGTCGAAACAGCGACGCGTCGAGCGGCGCTCACTCACGGACGCGGGGAACCTCAACCTCGTGCCGCTCGTGGACATCCTCACGGCGGTGGTGTTCTTCGGTCTGCTGACGTACCAGGGGGCGGCGCTCGCCGCGCTGACGGCGTTCGAGTTGTCGCTTCCGCCCGTGGTCATTACCGCGCAGCAGGCGGCGACGCCGGCACCGCAGCGTGAGGCACTCAATCTCCTCCTCGCCGTCCGGCTCGAGCGTGACGGCATCCTCGTCGAGCACACGGGCGAGGGCGGGTTCCGAAAGGAGATCGCAGGGGTCCAGGCGGCATCGCTCGACACGCTCCAGACGGTCATGAGCGATATTCGCCGGCGATACCCGCAGAACGCGGACGTGCTCGTCGTGCCCGCGGACGACGTCGCGTACGACGACCTGATTCACGTGCTGGAACGACTTCGCATCGCGGCGTACTCGGGCATCTCGCTCGGCAACCGCACGCGGGCGACTCAGGTGGCCGCCATTGACGGGCAACCTGTCGGAGCAGGGCGATGAGCTCTCAGGTCACTCCGCCCCCGCCCGACCGGCCCGTCAAGGCGGTCCCCGGAACGCACAACCGTGCGCGCGCGGCGCGGCTCGCGCGGCGTGCGGGGCAGTTCAACAAGTTCCGGTTGATCCAGCTGAACCTCGTCCCGCTGGTAGACACGTTCGTGTCGGTCGTGTTCTTCACGCTGACGACGGCCACCGTTGGCGAGCTCGCGCCGGTCGTCGTCGGCGTGAACCTGCCCGATTCGCGCGTGGGCCAACCGGCCCTCCAGCAACTGACGTTAGGCATCGGACCGCAGGTCACGCTCGGCGGACGTGCGGTGATGACGACGATGGACGCGGCGGCCGCTCGGTCGAACGACCCGTCGCAGCCGCTCGTCATTCCGGCGTTGTACGCCGCCCTCCGCGCGAAGGCGGATTCGATCCGAACGTCGCGGGCCATTCCCGCCGACGCCTCGGTGGACGCGCCGCTCGCGATTCAGGCCGACCGGACGATGCGATACGACCTGCTCTCCCGCGTCATGCAGACGGCGCGGGTCGCCGGGTTTCGCAACCTGACGCTGCAGGTCAATCGGGTCGCGGACGTCGTCGCGCCGAGGACGAGTTGACATGAGCGCCCCGGCGAACGAGCCGTACGACGCGCGGGCGTCCGTCCCCGCGAACGGTCGCGACGCGGTCTTCACGCGATCGCTCCGCTACGAGGTGGCCGGCGAAGAGGGGCGGACACTGCTCACCTCGTACGGCATCGCGTTCGCGCTGGGGATCGCCTGGCTCGGTTTCGTCTACTTCGGGCCCCGCACCCGGCCCATGCAGCTCCTGTCACCAGAGGAGCAACCGATCGCCGTGACGTTCGACGCCCTTCCGCCCGACCTCGAGACGGCCATCGAGGGCGAACCGGGCGAAGAAGTACGCGTCGCCGCACCGGGGCCGACGGAGCGACCTGCGGGGCCCAGTGGCGACCGCGCAGGGAACGCTCGCCGAGGGAACGCGGGCGGAACGCGCCCGACGACGTCCAGCGCCGGTGCCATTGCGGATGCGTTCGGGACGCGCTCGGGCACCGGGAGCGGCGGCCTCGTTGGCGACGTCTCAAACGTCCTCCGCGGCGTGGACGTCTCGTCGAGTGCGGGTGGCACTGGCGCTGGTGCTGCCGGCACGGGCGGCGGTGGCCGCGGCGGCAAGGTCGTACTCGGCGCGGGTGAAGGTGGCCAGGGATCGCGGACGCCGGGGCGGGGTGGCATCGGCGGTGGTGCGGGCACGGGCGGCGGAGCCGGTGGTGGCATCGGCGGCGTTGGTCCGGGCGGTGGAACGGTGTCGAGGGCGCCGGTGCGGATCTCGGCGCCACGGCCCATCGACGTCCCGGCCGTTGGCGGCCCACAGCGCGACGTCGCCGAGCTGGGGACGTTCGTGCGTGGGCGCGAGTCGCAGCTCCGCTATTGCTACAACGAGTTCGGGTTGAAGGTGAATCCGTCACTCGCGGGGTCTGTGAGCGCGGCGGTTACGCTCACGGCGAACGGCGGCGTTTCCGGTGTGAACGTGACGAACCGGACGTGGTCGGGCGCCGGCGCGAGCGAAACCGAGCGGTGCATCGCGGAGAAGATCCGGGGGTGGCGCTTCCCGGCGTCGGAAGCTGGCGGGGGCACGTACTCCTTCTCCTTCAGCTTCACACGTTAGGCGCCGCGGCGGGCCACACGGTGGTCGCCGACGCGGGCGGCACGCTACCTTTCAGGGGTACACGCTCTCCAACCGGAACGTCGTGCTCCTTTTCCTGATCGCACTCCAGACCGTACAGCTTCCGGGGCCGCCGCGAGGCTACGGCACGTCCGCCGCGGAAGTGGTCGTGGATGCCGCGGGAGTGCTCTCGCCCGCGGCGATCGACCGCATCAATGGCGTCGCCTTCGACGTGCACCAGAAGTCGGGTGGCGAGATGGCGGTCGTCACGCTGCCGGACATCGGGCTCCGCGCGCCTGTGGACGTCGCACTCGCGATCGGCCGCGAGTGGGGCGTCGGCTCGAGTGCGGCGATCGGTCAGCGCACGCGGAATGCCGGCGTCGTGATCCTGGTCGTGCCCAAGGAAACGAGCTCCAGTGGGCGCGGTCACTGCTTCGTCACGACGGGGCAGGGCACCGAAGGGTTCATCATCGACGCCGAGGCGGCGCAGTTCTGTCGTGAGGCGGTGCCGTACTTCCAGCAGCAGGATTACGCCTCGGGCGTCACGTACCTCGCGATGCGTGTCGGCGAGGAGTTCGCCAGCGAGTTCGGCTTCACGCTCGATTCATCATCGATGCCTCCTCGGAGCCGCGCGCCGCAATTCGACGGGCGGCGAGTGACCGGCGGACTCTCGCCGTTCGCGATGTTCGCGCTCTTCGTGGTCGCGTGGATCATCATCAGCTCCCTGGGACGCCGACGTCGTGGATGCGGAGGCTGCATTCCAATTCCGATCGTGTTCCCCACGGGTGGGTATCATCGCGGCGGTTGGGGCGGCGGTGGATGGGGTGGCGGTGGGGGCTGGGGCGGGGGCGGCGGGTTTGGTGGTTTCGGCGGCGGCGGTGGCTTCAGCGGCGGCGGCGGCGGGTCCAACTGGTGAGGATGGAATGACGCTCGACGAACTCGTGTCCCAGCTGCAGAAGGTCTACGGCGCCCACCTTCGCACCGTCGTGTTGTACGGCTCGGCGGCCGCCGGCGAGCACATCCCGAAGCGCTCCGACTACAACGTGCTCGTGATCGTCGACGAGCTCACGATGCAGCACATGCGTGCCGAGGCGGCCGTGGCGCGTGCGTGGGGGGAAGCCGGGAACCCGCCGCCGCTCACGCTCACGCTGGCCGAGTGGCGCGGGAGCGCGGACATCTTCCCAATGGAGTACGCGGACATTCTCGAGCGACACCGCGTGCTGCACGGAACACCGCCGTTCGAGGGTCTCTCCGTCGACCGGGAGCACCTGCGTCTGCAAGTGGAGCACGAGGCCATGGGGAAGATGCTCAAGCTACGACAGGGGATTCTCTCGGCGGGCGGCAGTGAGAAGGCGCTGACCGATCTCCTCGCGGCCAGCCTGAGCACGATCATGGTGATCTTTCGCGCCGTGGAGCGCCTCCACGGGGCCGTGCCGCCCACGGATTACGAGCGGCTGGGCCACGACGTGGCGCATCGCGTTGGTTTCGACGCCGAGCCCTTTGCGCGAGTGGTCCGACATGTGCGCGGTGTGAGTAAGATCGGCTCGGCGGACGTAGGAGAGACGCTGCAAGGCTATCTCGACGGGATGTACAAGCTCGTCGGTTACCTCGACCGCTACCAACCGGCACCCTGAGGTGGGGCCCGCGACGCCAGGGATGCCAAGGATGTCATGTCCGCGGGTGGAGGACTTCGCTTATGCGTGCGACGAGCTCTAACCGAACTACCGCCGGTGGTGTCATTCCGAGCGGAGCGCCGAAGGCGCGCAGTCGAGGAATCGCGCTCATCCCGGCAGAGAGCCTTCGGTCGGCCCGACCGCGATTCAATGCCGCAGTCGTGATGCTCGCGGCTCTCGCGACAGTGGCAATCGGCTGCCCGGGCGAGCGGCGCGATCGTGCTGGCGACAGCGCGCGGGCGGCCGTTCCGGTCGATACGACCCCGATGGACCTGAGTAAGGTTGAAACCTCCCTCCCACCGGCGGCTCCGGATACTTTCCAAGCACCAGCTCGCCGTGTCGCGCGGCGGTCGGGTGGCGAGGTCGCCCCGCCCATACCGCCGGCACCACCGGCGCTCATGGAGGCGGTGTCGCGCGAGCAGGCGTTCTCGCGGTTCTGTTATCAGGAGTTCGGACAGAAGGTCGATCCGACGCTGAGCGGTGGTGTTGCTGTCGTGGTCACCGTCGGGCAGAGCGGCGTCACCGACGCGGAGGTGGCGAATGACAGCTGGTCGTCGAAGGCGGGAGCGGCCGTGAACCGATGCCTGAACCAGCGCGCCGCCTCGGCCTGGAAGCTCGGCGCTGGCGCCGTGCCGGCCGGGAAGTACGTAGTGCGAATGACCTTCACCCGACAGTGACCGTGCACGTGACGTCCATCCCCGCCACGAGGATTTTCCCAATGCGCCGATACACGCTGCCGCTCGCCCTGCTGCTGCTCGTGAGCGGGTGCGGCTACAACACGATCCAGCGCTACGACGAGCAGGTCAACGGCGCGAAGAATCAGATCGAGGTGCAGCTCCAGCGTCGCGCGGATCTGATCCCGAACCTCGTCAACACGGTGAAGGGGTACGCGCAGCACGAGGAAGCCGTGTTCACACAGGTGGCCCAGGCGCGCGCCGGGCTCCTCGGCGCCGTGCAGACGGGTGACCCGCAGGCGATGGCGAACGCGAATGCGGAGTTGACGGGCGCGTTAGGCCGCCTGCTCGTGGTGGCCGAGGCGTACCCGCAGCTCAAGGCGGATCAGAACTTCCTGCGTCTGCAGGACGAGCTCACGGGCACGGAGAACCGGATCGCGGTCGCGAGGACGGATTACAACAACGCCGTTCAGACATACAACACCTACATCCGAACGCTGCCACAGTCGTTGACGGCGAAGGTGACGGGCGCGAAGGCTCGCGAGTACTTCGAGGTGACGAACCCGGGTTCGCGTGAGGCGCCGGCGGTAGATTTTTCGAAGGAAAAGAAGAGCTAACAGCTAGCAGCTATCAGCTATCAGCAAAACGAGACCCGGCCTTCGGCCGGGTCTTTTCGTGTCGAGTTGCAATGGATTGGTGGCGGTCCCTTCGCTCGTCACCCTCACATTGCCCCCTGACACCAATCAGGGGTAACGATGGGCGAGTTTACCAAACTGGCGGTCTGGAAGAAGGCGCATGCGCTGACGTTGGCCATCTACCGTCGCACAGCGCTGTGGCCCAGGCGCGAAGTATTCGGGCTCACGTCCCAGACGCGGCGTGCGGCGATATCCGTTCCGGCGAACATCGCCGAGGGGTGCGGCCGGAACAGCGATGCCGAGCTGGCGCGGTTCAGTCGGAACTCGCTGGGCTCGGCGAGCGAGCTGAGTTATTACGTGATTCTCGCGCGCGATCTCGAGTATCTCGCGGCGGAGGAGCACGACGAGTCAGGGCTCGATCTCGGAAGTCCGCCGAATGCTGGCGTCGCTGGAAGATATCGCCGCGGCTGCGGCAGCGTCTCGGCCGCCGCGACGCCGCCGTTGAGCTTTGCTGATAGCTGATAGCTGATAGCTGATAGCT
>DAINRQ010000182.1:0-9667 GCA_036741775.1 Gemmatimonadaceae bacterium
GGATGTGGCGCGTGCGCGTTCGCGGGCGCCTGAGCGGCATCGTCGTCGGCGCCACCCAACCGCGTTGACTTCGCGAGCTCGCCGGCAGGAGCGAGAGACCTCGTACCCGTTCTTGAACACGCGCACGATGGCGCGCGTGAGCTGGATGTCCTCGAGCGGATTCCCTTCCACCAGAACGAGATCGGCTCGGCTCCCCGCCTCGATCTGTCCGCGATCAGCGAGCCCGAATGCCTGCGCCGGGGCCTGCGTCGCCGCCCGGATGGCTTCCGCGGGAGTGAGTCCCGCTCGCGTCAGCAACTCCATCTCTCCGTGAAGAGAGACACCGAAGCTTCCCAGGTTTGGTGCGTCGGTGCCCGCCAGCTTGCGCACGCCTGCTGCCTTCATACGCCTACCGTTCTCCGAGGCGAAATCTGATCACGTGGAACACGCTGCCCGGCGATTCGCGGCCAGGTGGATCGGTCGCAGGCCCGCCTGCCGGCGGCCCCCGCCCTCACGCCACCACCGCCGAGCACTGCTCGTATCGAATGCGCCACTGGCCGCCCGAGCAATCGCAAATCGTCACGCATCGATGATCCTCTACGAATGCCTGGCCCCGATATGTGCCACTGCCCTGCCACCGACGCCGCACCATTGCCGCGCCCTCGTCGAGCATGGTCACTACCGTCTCGGTGTGCGCACCACCCGTCAGTGCGTACGTCGGGTCGTCGACAACGCCCAGAATGGTTGTCCGGTCCATGACCGCCCCGTTCGGTGCTACGTACACGTAGTCATCGGTCATCATCTCTGCGACCGCGCGCCCGTTCTTGGAAAACCAAGCGTTCTGCCACGCCGTCATTAACGCTTCGACTTCAGTTCGCATGCTCGCCTGTGGTAGGTAACAGAGTACTCCGAGGACATGGGTAACACTCGACTAACCTGCATGATGAGCTAGAATCCTTTACGCATGGGCAAACTACTTCTATTAGCGCTCGCCGTTACCGGTGGCTGTCAAGGCTCAACCCAGACGAAACCGGCTTCGTCTCTTGACGATTTCGCGGCGCGCCTCGAGGCGCTGCGCGCTGCGGGACACATCCAGGCGCTCAGCGCCGTGATTTCGAAGGATCAGTCCATCGCGTGGAGCGGCTCCTTCGGCGGAACCGACGGCGTGCCCGGCAATGTCGGCGACACGACAGTCTTTCACCTCGCGTCGCTCACCAAGCCCCTTGCCAGCACGGTGATTCTCCAGCTGGTGGATGAGGGCAAGGTCTCGCTCGACGACCCCGTCTCCAGGTATGGCGTCGGCCTGCCGGAAACGGTCCTCGTAAGGCACCTGATGAGCCATACGTCCGATGGCGTTCCCGGAACCCGGTACGCGTACAACGGCGACCGGTTCGGCCTGCTCGATGCGGTGGTCGCGCAAGCCGCCGGCAAGCCGTTCGCCGCCGCGGTTCAGGAGCGCATCATCGCTCCGCTCCGATTGAGGCATATGGCACCGACACCGCAGTCGGCGGCGTTCGCGGCCAGCGGACTCGATCGGGCGGCGTATCTCGCGAACTTCGCGCCGGGCTACACGTGGAACGGCGAACGGTACGTGCCCACCGCGTACCAGACGGCTTTCGGCACGGCGGCCGGGCTCACCGCGTCGGCGCGTGACTATGCGGCGTTCTCGATGGCGATGGATCGCGACGCCTTCCTCAGCCCCGCGACGAAGGCGCTCGCCTGGACGCCGGTCGTCAGCCGCGCGGGCGAAACCTTTCCCTATGGGCTCGGATGGTTCGCAACGGACTACAAGGGCATCCGTGTCATCTGGCACTACGGCCAGTGGACCGCCTCGTCCGCGCTCGTCGTCAAGGTTCCGTCCCAGGGACTCACCTTCGTGCTGCTGGCGAACACCGACAGACTGTCCGCTCCCTACCCGCTCGCCGCGGGGAAGCTCGAGGCGTCGCCGTGGGCGCGGGAGTTCCTCGAGACCTTCGTGGTCGCGAAGCTGCCGCTACCCTGAGCCAGCTTCTTGTCACCATCGACGTCGCCGATGCTGACGTTCGCGGATGCTTCGGACGTCCGTTCGAGCTGGACGACGCGGTCGAAGGTGGGGAAGGGGTCCGCCGATTGATGCCTGGCCGCGATCGCGATGCGCGTGCGCGAGTCGCCAGGATCCCTCGTCGCGCCGCCGAGGCAGAGTGCTGCCGTGAGCGCTGCAAGTAGGCGAGCGATCGACACTTGGTTCCTCCTTGGGAGACACGTCCCGGGGTTGCACGTGAGGCGTGCCTGGGATCCGGGTGTACTCAGGCCCTGCGGTGCGTCTTTCCACCCGACGCTCATTCCACTCGGATCGCGGTCAAAGGATCGACGGCGGTGGCGCGCCGCGCTGGAATCCACGTCGCCAATGACGCCACCGCGACGACCAGCGTGGCGATCACGACGCCCCCGCCCACAAGCCATCGGGTGTCCAGGTACCTCGCCGCGATGTTCGACATCAGGAGGTGGACTGCCGCGACGCTCAACGGCAATCCGAACGCGATGCCAAGGACGCTCAATCGCAGTCCACTGGCGAAAAACATCCTGATCACCTGCCGGGGACGCGCGCCGAGGGCGACGCGGATCCCGATCTCCCGATACCGCTGCCTGACGGCGAGCGCGATGACGCCATACAGGCCGATGGACGCGAGCAGCAGCGCGAGCAGTCCGCCACCGGCTGCCGCCGAGCTGATCACCATGACGTCACGACGACCCTCCTGGGCTTTCTGCTCGAGCGTCTCGAACGCATAGACCTGAATGTCGGGAATCATCCCCCGCACGACCTGCCGAACGCTGGGCATGATCGCGGTTCCAGGGCCGCGTGTGCGGATGAGGTAACTGTTCTTCCACCACCAGCCGCCGTGTGCGGTGAACACGCGGTTCGCGCCCTCCACTGCCACGTGCGAGGTGTCGAACACGCCGACGACCACGCCGCTCGACCCCGACCACATCTCGAGACGTTTACCGATCGGATCGGTGGACCCCCAGAACGCGCGCGCGAGATCGCTTCCGATCACGACAGGGATCTCGCGGCCTGCTGTGTCCTGGGCGATGATGTCTCGCCCTCGGATCAACGGGACGTCCCGGAACGCGAAGTAGCCCGGTGGAGCGAAATCGACTCGGGTACGCACCACCTCTCCGGCCCGAGCGCCGCTCCCGCGCTCCTCGGCGGGGACTCGGACCTCGGCCCCGGAGCCGCCCGGCTCCGGCATCACACCCTCGACGCCCGGCAGCGCGGCCACGCGATCCATGACCTCACGAATGCGCCGGTGCGTCGCGTTAGGCGTGCCGGTGTTCCCGTTCTCGCCGGCATTGAAGTAGATCTCCGTCAGGCGCGCCGCCAACGGATCGTCCGCACCGAGGGTACCAAACTCCAGGCGCGCAATGCTCATCACCATCACGAGCCCGATGAGCAGCGGCTGCGTGAGGCAGATCTGCGCAACGATGAAGGTGCGCTGGAGCCGGGAACGGGTCGTCGCTCCGCCGCCGGCGTTCTTGAGCGCATCGGACACGTCGATCCGCGTGGCGTGCAGCGCGGGAGACAGGCCGAAGACGATCCCCGTCCCTAGCGCGACAAACGCCGTGAAGGCCAGCGTCACCAGATCGGGACCGAAACCGGTATCGCCATACTGCCAGGCGAGCCACTTGAAGATCGACCAATACGTCCCGAGACCCAGCGCCCCGCCCGCCATCGCGATGAGCGACGTCTCGGTCACGAACTGCCGTACGAGGCGCGTGCGCGATGCGCCGAGGGAGAGGCGAATCGCAATCTCCCGGCGGCGCGCGACGCCGGCGCCCACGAGCAGTGCACTCACGTTCGTACACGTGATGAGCAGGATGAGGAGGGCTCCAGTCAGCGCCAGGGTGAATCCCAGGATGTACCCGACATCGAGATCATCGGCCCCCGTCAGCCCCGTCACATGGGTCGAGTACTCGGCCGCTTTGCGTTCCATCCGCGGATCGGTCGGCGCCCAAGCTGCAGAGACGACACGCGCGACACTCGCCGCCCGTTCGCGGGTGGTATTCGGCGTCAGTCGCGCGACGACCTGCAACAACGTCGAGTCGCGACTCGTCAGCGCTGAGGCCGAGCTCCTGACGAGCTGCGCTCGTGCGTCGAGCGGCGCCCAGAGGTGAACACTCTCGTCCGGGTTGGCGACTGGGCCTTCAAACCGTTTCGGCGCAACACCGACCACCCGGACAGGAATGCCGTTGATGCGAACGACTCGGCCGATCATGGTGGAGTCCGACCCCAACCGCTCCCAGAGCGAGTGCCCCATCACGACCACGAGCTCCGCGCCGGGTGCGTCGTCCGTGCGTACCGCCGGCAGGCCTGGACCGAACGCCGGCCGCACGCCTAACGTCGCGACGTAGTTCGGCGTGACGAAATGACCGCGCCGCCCGCGAAGGTTGCTGCCGTCACCCAAGTCGAGCATCAGTTGAGCTTCGGACCAGCCAGCAACGGATGCAAAGGTCTCGGCCTGGCGAGCGAGCGCGTTCAACTCCGGCACCGAGAAACGCGCGTGGCCCGAGCCGGCCGCCGGCCCGCCTCGGCCGCATGGCGCCCCGCCGCGGCGCCGGGCTGAACCTTGTGAGCGAGACGTGTCGCGGTGGGCCGTCATTTGCGGTAGCGTCGTGGACACATCGAGTGCGGGGTGCGTGCTCGACACGCCTCGGCGATCGTCATTTGCGTTAGGCACCGAGATCGCTTCGGCGTGCCCGCGGGTCGCAGTCGCCGGCCAACCAGACTCACGCGGGAGACATCATGGAAGCGAGAGAGCGTGGTACGGAGCCCACGAGCGGCACGGAGCGCGGCGTCCCGCTGGCGACGGCCAAGGAGACGGGCAAGGAAAGCGACAGCGTCGCCGCCCGGAACAAGGAGCTCATGCAGACCCTGGACGACGCATGGAACGAGCAGAACGTGGAGATCTTCCGGGCGCGCCACAAACCCGACGTGGTCGTCCGCTGGCCGGGAAAGACGGAGCCGACCGTCGGCATCGAAGCCCACACGCAAGAGTCGATCGACTTCTGGAAGACGTTCCCGGATCAACGCCTCGATAACCGGCCGTACCGGATCTTTTTCGCCTCCGGCGACTACACCTGCTCGGTCGCCCGCTTCAGGGGCACGATGACTGGGCCGATGAAAGCCCCGGATGGCAGCATGATCCCGCCCACAGGCAAGTCCTTCGATATCGACTTCTATACGGTCGCGCAGTGGGACAATGGCCAGATCGTCGAGGAGAACCTGATGTACGATCTCGTCACCTTCATGAAACAGATCGGCCTCAGCGAATAGCGGCGTCGGTCGGCGACCAATGACCGCACTGGTCCTGGTCGCCCTCGACGGGTTGGAGAAGGACAACGGCGCGTTCCCCGTGGCGGCGAGGGCCTGGATGCCGTCGTGACGAGCACGCTCATGGCGGACCTCATTGAATCGGCCCTACATTCCCGCGAGCATGGACACGCTCGCGCAGCGACTTCAAGCATCCCTCGGCGACGCCTTCACCATCGGTCATGAGCTCGGTGGTGGCGGAATGTCGCGCGTGTTCCTCGCTCGCGAACGTGCCCTCGATCGCCAGGTCGTCATCAAGACCCTCGACCTCGCCGGCGATGCCGTCGCCCCGACGAGCGCGGAGCGATTCCGGCGGGAAGTGCGGACGATCGCGAAGCTGCAGCACCCGCACATCGTTCCTCTCCTCACCGCGGGCGGCGACGACACGCTGCTCTGGTACGCCATGCCGTTCGTGGCTGGGGAATCGCTCCGCGCGCGGCTCGCGCGCGAAGGGGCGTTGCCGCTCGCCGACGCTCTGCGCGTCATGCGCGAGGTCGTCGACGCGCTCGGGTTTGCGCACGAGCACGGCCTGATGCACCGCGACGTGAAGCCGGAGAACGTTCTGCTCGAGGCTCGGCACGCGGTCGTCGCCGACTTCGGGATCGCGAAGGCGCTCGCCGATGCGGGCGTATCCGCGGGGCTCACGAGCGCGGGCCTCGCACTCGGGACGCCGGCGTACATGGCGCCCGAACAGGCCATGGCCGACGCGACGACCAACCATCGCGCGGATCTCTATTCGGCCGGTGCCGTGCTGTACGAGATGCTCGTCGGCGCACCGCCCTATTCCGGTAACGCGCAAGCGGTGGTTGCGGCACACTTGACGGCGCCGGTTCCCAACGTCGGCGACCGACGGAAGGATGTTCCGCCCGCCGTCGCGTCCCTCGTCACGCGCCTGCTCGCGAAGAACCCGGCCGAGCGGCCGCAGAGTGCGCATGAAGTGCTGGCGACGCTGGATGACGTCGTCACCCCCGGGGGAACACGACTCCATGCACCGGCCTCGGCGACGGCTGTCGATCGGACGCCACCTAACGCCGGTCGGCGCCGGGCGCGTGTGGGGGGAGCCGTCGCGGCGCTGGGCGTGTTCGCCACGGTCGCTGTCGGCGCGTGGTGGAAAATGCATGATGGCGCCGCCGTTGCCAGCGACGCCGATGTGGTCGCCGTCATGCCCCTCGCGACGACCGGCGATTCGGCACTCGCGCGACTCGGCCGGGACCTCGTGGTTACGTTGAGCGCCAATCTCGACGGGGTTGGCGCACTTCGGGCTGTCGACGCCACCACGGTGATCATGCGCGTGCCGCAGGCCCTTCCCCTGGACCGCGCGCGAACGCTCGCTCGTGAGCTCGGCGCGCGGAGCGTGTTGCATGGGTCGCTGGTCCACGATGGCTCGCTGGTGAGGGCTGACGTGGTGCTCACACCCGTCGACGGCGGCGACCCACTCGTCCGTCTCTCCGCTCGGGCGGCGCCAGACAGCGTCCGCGCGCTCACGGATTCCTTGACGAAGGGCGTGTTGAGTCAGATCTGGCGTCGTGGCAAGGCGCCGTCGACGGTCCTCGCCGATGTGGCGACGAGCTCCAACGAGGCGCTCCGCGCGTTCCTGAACGGGGAGGCGCTGTTTCAGCGGTTTCAATGGGATTCCGCCGTCGCCGAATACGCGCGGGCCGCGGCCGCCGACACCACGTTCGTGCAGGCCGTCATGCGCATGGATTACGTACGGTCATGGGCACAGCTGCCCCCAGACACCGAGGTCCGCGCGCGACTCGTCAGGCTCATGCATCGGCTTCCGGCGCGCGATCGCGAGCTGCTGGAGCTCCGCCTGGCCGCCATCCCCACTCGCCGGTGGATCGATTCCAGTCTGGTGCTCGCGGCGCGGTATCCAGACTACGCCGTCGCACAGTACGACGCCGGGGACCGGATCGTTCACTACGGCCCGGCCGTCGGCGTCCCGATCGCGCGGGCCATTCCGTACCTCGATCGCCTCAACGTCCTGGCCCCGCAGCATCCCGACAACGCGTTCCACCGGCTGATGGCGGCCGACGTGCTCGGCGACACGAGCACGCTCCTGTCGATGGCGCAACGATTGGCGAGCGACCGCACCGCATCGATGGTAGTGTCGGCCTATGCCCGGGGAATCGTTGACGCGTTCTCGACCCGCCGACATGGTGCCGTGCCTAACGCTGCGCAGGCTACCGCGTTTCTGGAGAGCTATGTAGCAACCGCCGCGCGGGCTTTCCCGGCGTCCTCGTGGCTCTCGTCCAGCTATCCGCTTCCGTTCACACCGCCCGCCGTCGTGGACTCGTCGCTGGCGGCCGCTATTCGTAGCGGCATGTTCTCACATGCCGAGCCGGGAGCCGTAGCCGCTCGCGGCAACCTTGCCATCGCGCGCGGTGATGTCGCGAGCGGGCTGGCGCTGCTCGCGTCCATCGAAGCGGCACGGGCCCCGGTAGCCGTGCGGCTCAGCGCCGCGCGGAGCGCGACCCTGGGAAGCTGGCTGGGCGCGGTGCCACCGGCGTCAGCCGACTCCGCGTTGTCACGAGCACGTTCCACGTTAGGCCCGCTCACCGGCGTCGATGCCGCCGAGCTCGCGTGGCTCGATGGCGTACTCGGCCTGCTGGCTCGTGATTCAGCCCGCGTCACCCGAGCCGCCGCAGCCATCACCGACACAACGGCCGTAGCGCGACGCCTCCGATCGTCGCTGGGAGCCCTCTGGCACCACCACCGCACCGGCCAGATCGAACCCCTTGTCGCGCTCGAGGACAGCGCCATGAGCCAGGGGGTTGGCACGTTCGCGCCGACCGCGTTCGTTCATCGACTGTTGATTGGCCAGTCTCTCGTTCGCGCCGGCAATCCCGCGCAGGCGGAGCACTACCTGCAATGGACGGATACCCGCTCCTTTTCGGACCTGCGCTACGTGCAGGTGGCGTTCGCGTTCGGGAACTACAGCGGTTATCAACGCGCGTTGGCCCTCGAGGCGATGGGCGATCTCGCCCGAGCGAAACTGCATTACGAGCGCTTCGTGGACATGGTCGACAAGCCCCCACCGTCGATCAAGCCGCAGATCGCGGATGCCAAGGCGCGACTCGCTCGTCTCACCGGCGACGTGCGACGCTGAGACTCAGGCGTCATGGGACGGTCCTCACATCGAATACTGGCGCTGATCTTCGCGCGCTCGCCGAACACGCCAATGGTGTCCTGGTCGAGGTGATCTAGGCGCGTGACGGCTTGGCGCCCTGAGCAGATCCCCGCTGGGATGAGACGTGGCCCGTACGACCGCCTGCACCATATTTCGCGGATGGCCGAGCCACTCAAGACGTTCTTCTCACCCGCGCTCGTGCGGCGTCTGGCCGGCGACATCGAGCGCGTTTATCCGTCGTTCCCGTCGCGGGCGTTCGTGCGAGACGCGACGAACGGCCTCGAGACGCTCGAGCTGCTCGACCGCGGCAAGCGCATCGCGCGCGCGCTCGGGAGGCACCTGCCGGCCAGCTACCCCGATGCGATCGACGTCCTCCTTCGATCGCTCGGACCCGAACACGCCACCGACGAGCTCATTGGCGCCGGCATGGCGCCGTTCTACTACCTCCCGCACACGCAGTACGTCGCGACCTACGGGCTCGAGCACTTCGAGCTCTCCATGCGCGCGCAGTACGAGCTCACCAAGCGATTCAGCGCCGAGTCGAGCATCCGGCCGTTCATCGCGGCGGAGCCGGAGCGCACGTTCGCGACGCTGCGCGAGTGGGCCTCCGATCCTAACGCGCACGTTCGGCGGCTCGTGTCGGAGGGCACGCGTCTTCGCCTCCCGTGGGCGATGCGCGTGCCGTGGCTCGACGCGAACCCGGAGCGGGTCATCGAGTTACTGGAGTTGCTCAAGGATGATCCGGCGTCGCTGGTGCGCCGGAGCGTCGCCAACAACCTGAACGACCTGGGGAAGGTGTACCCGGCGCTGCTCACGCGAACGTGTGGCGCGTGGCTCGAGGGCGCGACCGCGGAACGGCGTGCGCTGGTCGAGCACGCGCTGCGCAGCGCGGTGAAGCGGGGCGACGCGAGCGCACTCCGCCTCGTCGGCTACGGAAAGAAGGCAGTCGTCACGATCGACGGCGTGCGGATCCGGCCCGCGCGGGTGGCGATCGGGCAACGGGTGACCATCAGCTTCGTCCTAACGAGCACCGCGCGAGCGACGCAGGAGCTGCTGGTGGACCTCGGCGTGCACTTCGTGAAGGGCCGAGGCACGTCCGGGCGAAAGGTGTTCAAGGTGAAGCGGGTCGTCCTTCCGGCGCGCGGCAGGGTCGAGCTGGCGAAGTCGATCTCACTGGCGGTCCATACCACGCGCAAGCCGCGGCCGGGGCG
>DAINRQ010000183.1:0-9581 GCA_036741775.1 Gemmatimonadaceae bacterium
AGCACCGGCTCGAGATCCTCGGAGATGTGCGTCCTATAGCTCTCGAAGATGCGCTTGCGGTTCCCGATGCCGAGCGGCGCGTGCCACCACTGTACGTCGTGGTTGCCGGGCACGACGATCGTCTTGCTGACGCGCTTCGCATCGCGGATGAACGCCTGCGCCCGCTGGAACTCACCCGCCCGCCCGCGTTGCGACAGGTCCCCCGAGATCGCGACGACGTCGAAACGGCGTTCCTGGATGATGGTCTCGATCGCTTCGATCTGGTCGGGCACCGCCGGCCAGCCGAAATGGAGATCCGAGACGTGAAACACCGTGACCACGGCGCCGCCCGTCGCGCTACCTGAGCCGAGCGATGATCGCGTCCGTGAACTGCGCCGTCGTTGCCGTCCCGCCGAGATCGCGTGTGACCGTTTTCCGCTCCTTGATCACACCTTCCATGGCGTCACGAATGCGACGAGCGCGGTCGCGGTCGCCGAGGTGTTCGAGCATGAGGCACGCCGCGTAGATGAGCGCGCCCGGATTCGCGACTCCCTTCCCCGCGATATCGGGCGCCGTGCCGTGCACGGCCTCGAAGATCGCCGCGCTCGCGCCGAGGTTCGCGCCGGGCGCGAGGCCCAGACCACCGACGAGCCCGGAGATGAGGTCGGACAGGATGTCGCCAAAGAGGTTCGTCGTGACGACCACGTCGAACGTCTCGGGCTTGATCACGAGCTGCATGGCCATCGCGTCGACGATCCGCTCCTCGAACTCGACGCGGCCAGCGTACTCCTTCGCGACCGCCTGGCCCACCTCGCGAAACAGTCCGCCGGTGAACTTCAGGATGTTCGCCTTGTGCACGAGCGTCACTTTCTTTCGCCCGTGCGCGACCGCGTACTCGAACGCGTAGCGAATGATTCGGTCAGAACCGTACCGGGTGACGACGGCGGTGGACTCGGCCGCCGCGCGCTGGTCCGGGCCGATCGCGATGAAGTGTTCGATTCCCGAGTACAGTCCCTCGGTGTTTTCGCGGATGAGCACGATGTCGACGTTGTCGAAGCGGCCGCCCGGGACGACCGATCGCGCCGGCCGTACGTTCGCGTACAGGTCGAACGTCCGGCGGAGCGCGACGTTGACCGATCGGTAGCCGCCGCCGATCGGCGTCTCGAGCGGGCCCTTGAGCGCGAGCCCCGTACGCTCGATCGACTCGATCGTCGCATCGGGCATCGGGTCGTCGAACTCGGCCACGGCGGCCATACCGGCGAGCTTTCTATCCCAATCGAATCGGGCGCCGGCCGCCTCGAGAACGCGAACGGTCGCGTCGGTGATGTCGGGGCCGATGCCGTCGCCCGGGATCAGCGTGCAGGGAACGCTCATATCCGTCGTCGGATCAACGCGAGGTGGTGAGGAACAGGTCGGCGACGCGACCAGCAAGACCGGCGGCGATCGCGGGTGAGAAGGTTCGCGCGTGATCAGCGGAAACGTCGCCCTTCCACGTCAGACGCGCGAGCCTGGTGTCAATGACCATGAGCCGAAGGGACGCGACGCCGCCGACACTGTCCGGCGTGAGTCGGAGCTCGACGGGCACGAACGCATAGCGCGCGCCGGAGATCGCGGCGAGAGCGCGAAGCTGTCCGGCAAGCGGCTCACCGATCATTCTGTCGGCGTCCTTCTCGACGGGCGCGAGCGCGTCGATGGCGATCGCGTACGGGTCGCTCGCGTACGTCGGGTTCCGCTTGGCAGCGCGGGCAAGGTCCGGCGGAAACGCCCACTTCGCCCGAAGACCGCGCTCGCGAACCGCGAACGCGATCTCATCATCGAGGGTAGCGAGGTAGGCGCGCGCATCTCTCATCTCCTCGCTCCACGCGGGCACGGCGCCGCGCACTGCCTGAACCGGCAGCACGATCAGGGGCTGCGACAGGAACGGAGCAAGCGGCCCGTTGACTGGCGACTGCGGCGCTACTCGCTGCGTGGGCGCTGCGGCGTTGTGTGACGGTGGGGAGGCGGGCGACGGCGATGAGGCGACGGCACGAGCACAGCCGGCCACGCACACGAGCGCGACGAGTCGAGAGAGAATGATAGGCACGATGAGTAGACGCTGAGACTAAGCTAACAAACCCGTGGAGGGGACGGCACCCGCGTGGCGGCGTCGTGCGGACGCGCGAGCCCTGACTCCATCACGCGCGGCGGTTGCTTCCGTCACACCTGCGAACCAATTTGGCGGCAACGTTACCCTCAGGGATGGCTCGCGCATGCGCAAGGCTCTCTCGTGGCTCGGTTGGCTCGTCGTTGCGCTCGCCGGTGCGGGCGCGTTCGCGTGGCTCGCGCTGTCACGCGGCGAGCAGGTGAGCGCGGCATGGCTGGTCACCGCCGCGATCTGCACCTACCTGGTCTCGTATCGGTTCTACAGCAAGTTCATCGCGGCGAAGATCTTCGCCCTCGATGCGAACCGCGCGACGCCGGCCGAGCGGCTGAACGACGGTCGCGACTACGTGCCGACGAATCGGTGGATCGTGTTCGGACACCACTTCGCCGCAATCGCTGGCCCTGGTCCGCTCGTCGGGCCGACGCTCGCGGCGCAGTTCGGCTTCCTGCCCGGCATGATCTGGATTCTCGTGGGCGTCGCGCTCGGCGGCGCCGTGCAGGACTTCGTCATCCTCGCGTCGTCGGTGCGTCGCAACGGGAAATCGCTCGGGCAGATGGCGAAGGAGGAGATCGGTCCGGTCGCGGGATTCACCGCGCTCGTCGCGGTGCTCGGGATCATGATCGTGCTCATCGCGGTGCTCGCCCTCGTCGTGGTGAACGCGCTCGGGGAGAGTCCATGGGGTGTGGTGACCGTCGGCCTCACGATCCCGATCGCGTTGTTCATGGGCGGGTATCTCAAGTGGGTGCGGCCCCATCGTGTGCTCGAAGCCACCGCGATCGGGCTCGTCCTGCTCATCGTCGCGCTGTACGTCGGGCGGGCGGTGGCCGCCGACCCGACGCTCGCGCCCATGTTCACGTTGAGCCGGCGAACGCTGGCGATTCTGATCATGGTCTACGGCTTCGCCGCCTCGGTGCTGCCGGTCTGGTTACTGCTCGCCCCACGCGACTACCTGTCGGCGTTCGTGAAGCTCGGGGTCGTGGTCGCGCTGGCGCTCGGCATTCTCATCGTGCTTCCACCGCTGCAGATGCCGGCGCTCACGCAGTTCGTCGACGGAACGGGTCCGGTGTTCGCCGGAAAGCTCTTCCCGTTCGCGTTCATCACGATCGCGTGCGGTGCCATCTCGGGGTTCCACGCGCTCATCTCGTCAGGCACCACGCCGAAGCTGCTGGAACGTGAACCCGACGCGCGGATGATCGGCTACGGCGGCATGCTGCTCGAGTCGATGGTCGCGATGATGGCGCTCATTGCCGCGTGCGTGCTGACGCCCGGCGTCTTCTTCGCGATCAATGCGCCGGCCGCCGCGATCGGCACGACGGCCCAGTCCGCGGCCGAAGCGATCCGGAACTGGGGGTTCGTCCTGCAGCCCGGTGAGATCGAGGCGCTCGCGCGCAACGTCGGTGAGGCGTCGCTCCTGTCGCGCACTGGCGGTGCGCCGAGCTTGGCCGTGGGCATGGCGCACATCTTCTCGAACGTGCTCGGCGGGCCGACCGCGATGGCGCTGTGGTACCACTTCGCGATCATGTTCGAGGCACTGTTCATCCTCACGACGCTCGACGCGGGCACGCGGGTGGGCCGGTTCATGCTGCAGGACCTCGGCCGGCACGTGTGGGAGCCGTTCGGTCGCGTATCGTGGTATCCGGCCGTGCTGCTGTCGAGCCTCATCTTCGTGGCCATGTGGGGCCATTTCCTGTACCAGGGCGTGATCGACCCGTTAGGCGGCATCAACTCGCTCTGGCCGCTGTTCGGGATCGCGAATCAGCTCCTCGCCGCGGTGGCCCTCTGCGTCGGCACGACGGTGATCATCAAGATGGGGAAGCAGAAATACGCCTTCGTGACACTGCTGCCGCTCGCGTGGCTCGTGGTCGTCACAATGTCGGCGGCGTACATGAAGATCTTCTCGTCGGACCCGCGGCTCGGGTTCCTGTCGCACGCGCGCCTGTTCTCCGACTTGCTCGCGCAGGGGCAGATCCCGCCGGGGGTCCGCAGCGCGGCCGACGCCACCCGCATCATCTGGAACGACCGCGTGGATGCGGCCGTCGCGGCGTTCTTCGCGGTCTCGGTGCTGGTGATTCTCGCCGACTCGGCGCGAGAGTGGTTCTCGATCCTGAAGGGGCGAAAGCCGGCCGTGTCCACGGAGGTCCCCTTCCAGGCCAGGGTGGCCGTGGCGGGCGACTGATGTCGGGAATCGGGAATCGGGAATCGGGAATCGGAGGCTGCGAGCCCGTGGCTTGGCAGCCAGCTGCCAGCCGCTGTCAGAAGCGTTCCAGATCGGAGCTGCAGCGAGCAACCCTTCGGCTGCGCTCAGGGCAGGCCCGCCAGCCACCAGCTGGCCTCCCAGCTGGCAGCAGACCTAACGACATGTCGACGATGCGCATTCTCCTGGCCACCCTCGTAATTTCATCCTTCGCCACCGTAGCCGCCGCGCAGTCCGTGGCCGCGCCGCCCCGCCCCGCATCCGCGTTCGAGTTCACGATCGCGAACATGATGCGCGGCCCCGAGGTCTACGGCCGCGAGCCGAGCCGGGTGCAGTGGACCGCGGATGGCCGGTGGATCTACTTCCTCTGGAATCCGCCGGGCACCGACTGGCGCGAGCCGAACCGGCCGTATCGCGTGCGGGCGACGGGCGGGTCCACTCCCGAACGGGTGACCGACGCGCACATGGACACCGTCGGGCCGCTGCTCGAGACGGGCGTGCTGTCGCGGGACCGGCGGTCGCGCGTCGTGTCGTACGCCGGCGACCTCTACATCGTGTCGCTCGCGGCGGGGACAGCGCGCCGACTCACCGAGACGGCGGCCGAGGAGCGGAGTCCTCATTTCTCCGCCGATGGACGCCGCGTGTTCTTCGTGCGGGACAACAACGTGTTCTCGATCGACCTCGACGGCGGTCTCGTGAGGCAGCTGACCGACGTGCGGAGCGGGCCGGCACCAAAGGACTCGGCGAAGGCCAAAGGGCAGCGAGCTGTCCTCGAGTCGCAGCAGCACGAGCTGTTCGACGTCATTCGCGATCGCGTGCGTGCCGATAGCATCCGCGATGCCGAACGGAAGGCGCGCGAGGCGTTGCGAGTGAAGCCGTTCTATCTGGGGAAGAACGAGCGGATCTCGTCGCTCTCCGTGTCCCCCACGGGGAACGCCCTGCTCGTCGTCACCAACGTCCCGGCGGAAGGCTCGCAGCAGACACGCGTGCCGAACTACGTGACCGAATCCGGTTACACGGAGGAGCTCACCGTTCGCACGAAGGTCGGGGACATCCAGTCGGGCGGGCGCGTCGCGTTCATGAAGCTGCCGACCGGCGACCTCACGTGGCTGCAGGTGGTGCCCGCGGACACGACGCGCCCACCGTCGCAGGTCCGGGCGTTAGGCTGGACGGACGACGGCACCGCGGCACTCGTGTTCGCCGAAGCGCGGAACTACAAGACGCGCTACATCCACAAGGTGGACGCGGCCACCGGGAAGCTGCAGACCCTCGACGTCCTGCAGGACAGCGCGTGGGTGGGCGGGCCGTGCTACGGATGCGGCGGGTGGTACGACGGCGGAAAGCGCGCGTGGTTCGTCTCGGAGGCGGACGGATACGCCCACCTGTATACGATCGACGCCACCGGCGGGGACCGACGCCAGCTCACGAGCGGGAAGTGGGAGGTGCTCAACGCCGATCTGTCGCCCGACGGCCGGTCGTTCGAGCTGCACACGAGCGAAGGGTCGCCGTTCGAGCGGCACTATTACCGGATGCCGGTGTCAGGAGGCACACGGCAGCGCATCACGACGCTACCGGGCGGGCACAACGTCGTCCCCTCGCCCGACCGGACCATGCTGGCGAGCGTATTCTCCACGGCGAACCGGCCGCCGGAGCTGTTCGTGATGCGAAACCGCGCTGGCGCACCGATGACCCAGCTCACCACATCGCCGACGGCCGAGTGGCTGAGCTTCCCCTGGATCAAGCCCGAGATCGTGATGATCCCGGCATCGGACGGCGTGCAGGTCCCCGCGCGCATCTATCGCCCGCAGGACATGAACACGCAGCCTAACGGGGCAGCCGCCATCTTCGTGCACGGAGCTGGATATCTGCACAACGTGCACAACTATTGGTCGAGCTACGCACGCGAGTACATGTTCAACCAGTTCCTCGCGTCGAAGGGGTACGTCGTCCTCGACATCGACTATCGCGGCTCGGCCGGATACGGGCGCGACTGGCGAACGGCCATCTACCGATGGATGGGCGGGCGTGACCTGCAGGATCACGTGGACGGGTCGCGCTACCTCGAGAAGGAGTTCGGCATCGACCCGGAACGCATCGGGATCTACGGCGGCAGCTACGGCGGGTTCATCACGCTGATGGCGCTATTCAACGAGCCGAAGCGATTCGGCGCCGGCGCCGGGCTCCGTAGCGTCACGGACTGGGCCCATTACAACCACACCTACACGACACGTATCCTGAACCAGCCGCAGGATGACAGCGTGTCGTACCGCCGGTCGTCGCCGATCTACTTCGCGCAGGGGCTCGAGGATCCCCTTCTCATCGCGCACGGCATGGTGGACGTGAACGTGCACTTCCAGGATGTCGTGCGGTTGAGCCAGCGCCTGATCGAGCTCGGCAAGACGCGCTGGGAGATGGCCGTCTATCCGGTCGAGGATCACGGCTTCGTTCGGCCGTCATCGTGGACTGACGAGTATCGCCGCATCTTCGAGCTCTTCGAGCTACACCTGGCTCGGCGCGGGCTGCCCGGGGCATCGACCGGAGGCTCGCGATAACATGCGTCTGCGCGAGGTGACGTTAGGTGGAACCTGGTTCCGCGACGTGGCACGGGTCGTTCGCACGATCGTCGGTGCGCCGGACTACGACCGGTACGTGGCACACATGCGCGACCATCATCCGGACTGCGAGCCGGCTTCGCGCGACGAGTTCATGCGTCAGCGGCTCGAGAGCCGGTACTCGCGTCCGGGCGCGCGGTGTTGCTAGCGGTTGTCATCCGGGCGGAGGCCCGAAGGGCCGCGGGTGCCCGCTTGCGGGCAGATGAGGAATCGCAGTCGTCCTGAAAGAGGGGCCACTTTACCCGGATGAGCGCGATTCCTCGCTTCGCTCGGAATGACACGGGGCGAGGGCGAGCAACACGCTAGCTTTCCCGATGCCGGGGCGTTGGCAGTGACGTTGATCGGGAGGCTACACCCTCATGCGGTTCACGAAGCTCGGCATTGCACTTGTACTCTCGATCTACCTCTGCGCCGCGCTCGCGCTCAGGGTGTTCGAGCGGTCGCTCGTGTATGTCCCTGGCTCACGCTCGGTTGACGAGCCCGCGGCCGAGCTCGCGCTGAACCAACGCACGGTGCGGTTCCGCGCGGCCGACTCGACACTCCTGTCCGCGTGGGTCATCCCGGCCGCTAACGCGGCCGCCGATGCGCCCTGGGTTGTCATCTCCCACGGCAACTACGGCAACATCGGTTACGGCGGCCGCCCGCAGTTCTACGCCTGGTTCCGCGACCTCGGCGTCAACCTGCTGGCGTACGACTACCGGGGGTTCGGCGAAAGCGAAGGCGTACCGAACGAGAGCGGCGTCTACGACGACGCCGAAGCGGCCTACCGGTACCTCACCGACTCAGTTCGCGTCCCGCCCTCGCGCATCCTCCTGTTCGGCCATTCGTTAGGCACCGGCGTGACGATCGAGCTCGCGCGTCGCGTGCCAGCCGCCGGTCTCATCGTCGAGGATGCCTACACGTCCGTTGCCGACCGTGGACAGGAAGTGTTTCCGCTCCTCCCGGTGAAGCTCATCGCGCGGAGCCGCTTCGCGTCCATCGAAAAGGTCGGGGCGCTGACCGTGCCCAAGCTGTTCCTTCACGCGCGCAACGACCAGACGATCCCCATCGAGCATGGACGCCGGGTCTTCGCGGCCGCCGCGGAACCCAAGGAGTGGGTGGAGCTCGACGCGGGCCACGGCGACGCCTACTCCGCCCAGCGCGCCCGATATTACGACGCCATTGGCGCGTTCATCCGGCGAGTCGTTGCTCCGGCGCCGGTCGTGGCCGATCTGGCGCCGCGACCCGCAGTAGCACCATAGCGGCGGCGACGGCGAGCATCGCCCCAACCTCGAACGCGCGCGTCGCCCCGAACCGCTCCCACACGAACCCGAACAGCAGGGACGCTGGAAGCGCGCCGACCCCGATCGCGAGATTGAACCATCCGAACGCCGTGCCGCGCCGGTCCGCGCCGACGAGATCCGCGACCATCGCGCGCTCGGTGCCCTCGGTGAGACCGAAGAACACCCCGTAGGCGAGGAACAGCGCCCACGCGTGCCAGCTCTCGCTCGCGCGGCCGAACGCGAAGTACACGGCCGCGTACACCGCCCACCCGGCGAGGATCAGCGGCTTCCGCCCGACTCGGTCGGACAGCGCGCCTCCGGGCATGCTCGACGCGGACTTCACGACGTGCAACGCCGCCCAGAGCACAGGCACGAGCGCGACCGGCACGCCGAGTTGATTCGCGCGAAGGATGAGAAACGCGTCCGTCGAGTTACCGAGTGTGAAGAGGAAGATCGCTGCGAGAAAGGTCCAGAAGCGCCGGTCGAGCCCGGCTCGCTCGAGCTTCGGCGCGGCGCCACCGCCGCCTCGCACGACGCGCGGGATGGGTCGCGGAACCTCGCGTACGCCCATCACGAGCACGATCACCGACAGCACGCCCGGGATCGCCGCGATGAGAAATACGCTACGAAGGGCCACCTTCCCCCAGCCAAGTAGCGCGAACGCAATGAGCGGCCCGACAACCGCTCCCGCGTGATCGGCCGCGCGGTGAAAGCCGAACGCGCGACCACGAATCGATGCATCGACAGACTCGGCGATCAGCGCGTCGCGCGGTGCGCCGCGAATCCCCTTCCCGACCCGATCGGTGACACGGATGGCGAGTACCTGCGTCGCCGATTGGGCGACGGCTATGAGCGGCCTGGCGAGCGACGCCAGCGCATATCCGGCGACGACGAGTGGTTTGCGGCGCCTGATCCGATCAGACCACCAGCCGCTCGCGAGCCTGAGCAGCGCGGACGTCGTCTCGGCGGCACCCTCGACGGCGCCGACGGCTGTGGCGCTAGCGCCGAGCACGCTCGTGAGAAAAATCGGGAGGAGCGGGTAGATGATCTCGCTCGACGCGTCGGTGAGAAACGACACCGCGGCGAGGACGAGCACATTGCGGCCCAAACGGCGCGGAGCCCTCACGGCGAGGTCGGTCGTCACGCGCAGAAGCTAGCGAACCCGATCGATTTTGTGATAGCGGCTGTCATTCCGAGCGGCGGCGCCCACAGGCGCCGTAGTCGAGGAATCGGCGTCGTCCCTATCGAGGGGCTCAGGTCTCTCGACCGGGACGAGGAAGACGACCAGACGTTGATTACGCCGATTACGCAGAAGAACGCAGATTCTTCCGCTACCGGGACGGTGGCTACTCTCGCGCGGCCGAGCTTCCTGATAGAGGGCTTCTGCGGAA
>DAINRQ010000184.1:0-9566 GCA_036741775.1 Gemmatimonadaceae bacterium
CGCTCACCTGCACGTCGGGCAGCGGCCGCTGCGTGGCCGCCTCCACCGCGCGGCCACTGATCGTCCCCTGAGCCGGCGCCTGGGCCGTTAGGCCCAAGGGGACGGCACTCGCGAGTAGCGTGGCTTGCAAGAGATGACGAGCCATTCGTCGCATGATCCCTCCTCCGTTCGATGGAACGACAGAAGCCGGCAGCACCGCGCATCCTCGGCGCGCGATCTGCTCGGCGTGGGAAGTGGACCGCGGTGGGTTCACCCGGGCCACGCGCGGGACGACACAAGTCGCGTTGGGCACTCGGCCCCGACACGCGTCGTTAGGCGTGATTCGATGGGGGAGTAGTGCTCTGGCCGATGGTGCAGAGCACCCCCCATGGTGAACGGAGTCGCCTCGGCGCGACGGCGACTCGCCGCTGATCCGCCGTCACCGTATACCTCGTGTCGTCAGCGGCAAAGAGCCATTCACCCCGACAATGGCCGGGTCCATCCTCAGATCGCCGCGTAGAGAGCCGTTCGACACCGTGATGCACGGCTCGTCACGTGGCGGTGCGTGCTGGTAGTTTGCAGGTCGTGGCTCTCACCGGTTGGCCGCCACCATGAAACGCAGCGGAAGCATCACCCTGTTTGGCTTCGTGACGCTCGCCCTAACGGGCTGCGCGCCGTCCGAGGACCGCTTGCCGGCGCGCGATACGACATCGGTCATCGACACGTCGCCACCGGCGTCGATGGTCGCGGACTCGCCGAGCGCGCTTGCGACACGCCACGAGGCGCAGGCCATGTTCGACCGCGCTCGAGCCGCGCTCGTGCGCCAGGACTTCCCGGCATCGGCACGGGCGCTGACGCCTGCCATCGCATTCATGAAGCGACACGCCGAGGAGGCGGAGCTCGGCGCGATCGCGGCGCTCCAGGGCGCAGCAAAGGAGCTCGAGGTGCTCGCGGAGCGCCTCGCGCAAGGCGAAGCGCACACCACTCGGACCTTCGATCGCGTCGTCGCCAACGCGAACCGCGCAGAAGCGCAGCATCACCTGACGCGCGCGAAAGCCGCGATGGCGAAGCGGGAGTATGCTCGCGGTGGTGAAGAGCTCATCATGAGTGTGGACCACATGGAACGCGCGGCGTGGGATCTGGAGCGGCGGCGCCCAGCCGCGGGCTCGGCAGATCTCAGCGGCGCGCGAGCGCTCGCCGTCGCGATGGTCCGGGGACGCGTGCCCGCGCGCGCGGAGGCGAGGAAGGCGACCGACCAGCTCGACGCCGAGCTCCGCCGTTTGTGCGCCATCATCGATGCGGAAGCTCGGGCCTGCGCGCTGGAGGCAGCTCGGTAAGACGCGCTCGGAGCATGGAAAGCGAGCTCGCGGTGGTGCAATCCCCGACATTACTCGAGCCGAGGCTTCGCCTTTCCCCTACATCGATTCATCGGATCTCGGACGCAGAACAGATCGGTCCCGAATCAATTTTCTCCGTGGGTCCGCATGCACACTAACGGAGGGAGTAATGCAGCCAAGTACGCCTCGCTCGACCATTGTGGACACATGCGCCACGGTGAACGAGACACTCGTTCAGTATCCGGCGACGGTGTCGGTCTTCAACACGTTCGGCATCGATGCCTGTTGCGGCGGTGACGCCACCCTCGAGGATGCCGCACGGCGCGATGGCGCTGACCTCGACGCGTTGACGGCTGCCCTCGGCGACGCGATCGCGCGGGGAGGAGCCGAGCGATGAAGATCATCAATGCGCGCCGAGCCGCGGCCGATGCGATTGCGGCCAACCCGAGTCGCCCCGCGACCGCGGTCGTGTCCGATGCACCCGACGCGCGGCTCGTCGTGTTTCGCATCGCACCCGGACAAGCCGTGGCGCCGCACCGCAACGTCTCGACGGTCACGCTGACGGTGCTCGGCGGTAGCGGGGTCGTGAGCGGCGGCGACGGCGAGCAGGCCGTCGCCGAGGGCGATGTCGTCACTTACGAGCCTAACGAGATGCACGGCATGCGCGCCATCGATCGAGAGCTGATCCTGCTGGCGACGATCACGCCTCGCCCTGCCTCGCGCGTCGAGGCGCACGCACTCGAGCGGGCTCGCCCTGCGGACGTGAGCGGAGGCGCCTGATGGACTGGTTCGTCAAGGCGTTCATCAAGTCGAGCCTCGCCTGGCTCGGAGCCGGCGTGTCCCTCGGCGTCGCGATGGCCGTGCACCCCACGTGGGTCATCTACCGAACGGCGCACATCCACATGAACGTGCTCGGGTTCGTGACGATGATGATCTTCGGGGTCGCGTACCACGTCATGCCGCGCTTTACCGGACATCCGCTGCACAGCCGCCGACTCGCGACCGCGCAATGGTGGTTGGCGAACGTGGGATTGGCGGTGTTCGTCGCGGCACTCATCCTGCGCCCCCACATGAATGCCCAGTGGATGATGGGACTGGGCGGCATCCTGTCGGCGACGGCAGCGTTCGCCTTCATCTACAACATGTGGCGAACAATCGACGGCACCGACACGCGAGAACAGGCGAAACGAACCGCATCTCCGGCGACGGGCCCCACGCCCCTTCGACGAGCCATCGCGAAGTAACCTCGGACCCCTCCACGGTTGGGGTATTTGCGACCGTGGCAGGGTCCGATGAGCGGCTTCCATCGGGCCCCCGTCGGGATTCACCATATGGACAAGGAGCCAGCGAATCCTGGAGCACCCGACGTGCAAGTCACGTGGCACCAGGGAGTTCTGCCCGATGAGAAGCCCGAGACTCGTGATGTAATACCTTGAAAGAGATGACAACCCACGAGGCAACCGAAGCGACGCGCGAGCCAATCGCCGCGGCCGACCGCGACCCCTTGAAGGGTGGCGGCAAGATGGGCGAGCTGCTGCGTGGGTTCGATTGGGCGTCCACGCCCATTGGATCCGTCGATACCTGGCCGGAAAGCCTCAAGACGATGGTCGGGGTCGTGCTCGCGAACCCGTTCCCCATGCTCATCTGGTGGGGGCCGGATCTTCGGCATCTCTACAACGACGCCTACCGTCCGATCCTTGGGGCGAAACACCCTGCGTCCATCGGCGCGCCCGGGCGCGAAGTGTGGGCGGAGATCTGGGACATCCTCGGACCCCGCGCGCTTCGAGTGCTCCTGGGTGGCGGGGCGACGTTCGACGAAGACCTGCACCTTCCGATGGATCGGTACGGCTACGTCGAGGAGACGTATTTCACGTTCTCCTACAGCCCGATCCCCGACCCTGATGCTCCGGCCGGCGTCGGAGGCGTGCTCGTTACCTGTACGGAGACCACCCCTCGCGTCATCGGGGAGCGCCGTGTGCGCGCCCTGCGTGATCTCGGGGCACGTGCTGCGGAGGCGAAGACGGCTGATGAGGCGTGCGCCATCGCGGCGACTACGCTCGCGGCGCACCCGCGCGACGTTCCGTTCGCCGCGCTTTACCTCCTCGACGGGTCGACGCTCCGGTTGACCGGCGTGGCTGGCGTCGAGCGCGACGATCCCAACCTTCCGGCGTCGGTCGATCTAGCCGCGGATGAAGCTGCTCGAGTCGGCTGGCCGTTCGTCGAGGTGCTGCGGACCGGCCAGAGTCGCGTCGTTGAAAACCTGTCGAGACGCCTGGACAGCGACGTGAGCCCATGGATCGAAGCAGCGAGCAAGGTTGCGGTGCTGCGCATTCCATCCACGGTGCAGGACCAGCCCGCGGGCGTTCTCGTCTCGGGTGTGAGCCCACACCTCGCGCTCGACGACGGCTATCGCGCGTTCTTCGAGCTCGTCGCGAGCCAGGTGGGCATCGCGGTGACGAACGCGCGCGCGTACGAGGAGGAGCGCCGGCGCGCGGAAGCCTTGGCCGAACTGGACCGGGCGAAGACGTTGTTCTTCTCGAACGTGAGCCACGAGTTCCGCACGCCACTCACGCTCCTCCTCGGACCCGCCGAAGACTGTCTGCGGGATGATTCCATTCCGGCCGCGAGCCGCGAGCGGATCGAGATCATCCACAGGAATGCGCTCCGCCTCCACAAGCTCGTCAACACGCTGCTCGACTTCTCACGCATCGAGGCCGGACGCATCGAGGCGGTCTACGAGCCGACAGACCTGTCCGCGTACACGGCGGAGCTGGCGAGCAGTTTCCGCTCGGCAATCGAGGCTGCGGGGATGCGTCTCGTGATCGACGCACCCGAGCTGGGTGAACGGGTGTACCTCGATCGCGACATGTGGGAGAAGGTCGTCCTGAATCTCCTCTCGAACGCATTCAAGCACACGTTCGAGGGTGAGATCTCGGTGCGGGTGCGCGCGCGGGATGGTGCGGTGGACGTCATCGTCACCGACACCGGCATTGGGATTCCGGCGGGTCAGCTTCCGCACATCTTCGAGCGTTTTCACCGGGTCCCGAACGCGCGCTCGCGAACGCACGAAGGCACCGGGATCGGGCTTGCGCTCGTGGAGCAGCTCGTCAGTCTCCACGGCGGGCGCATTGACGTCGAGAGCGCAGAAGGCGTTGGCACCACGTTCACCGTGTCGGTTCCCTTCGGCGTTGCCCATCTGCCGCGCGAACGCATCAGCACCGAGGGCGCGGTCCGTGAACGATCCTCTACCGCGTTAGGCGCGTCACCGTACCTCGCCGAGGCGCTTCGCTGGCTACCCGACTCGATCCAGCCGGCCGCGCTGCCATCCGGCCCGCGCGGGATGAATGACACGAGCGAGCCCACCGACAACGGACCGAGCGTCGTCCCCCCGCGCATCCTGTTCGCCGACGATAACGCGGACATGCGCGACTACGTGGCGCGGCTGCTCGAGGGCGAAGGCTGGACGGTCGAGGTGGTGGCGGATGGCGCATCGGCGCTCGAAGCCATTCGCCGGCACGCGCCCGACGTCGTGCTGACCGACGTCATGATGCCAGGCCTCAGCGGCTTCGCGGTGCTCGGCGCCTTGCGGGCCGACTCGGCGACCCGTTCGCTCCCGGTCATCCTCCTGTCTGCCCGAGCCGGCGAGGAGGCCCGCGTCGAGGGCGCCACCGCCGGCGCCGACGATTATCTGGTGAAGCCGTTCTCCGCGCAGGAGCTCATTGCGCGCGTGGGCGTCCACGTGCGGCTCGCACGCATGCGACGGGCCACTCAGGCGGCACTGCGCCAGCGCACCGCACAGTTCGAGACACTCCTGAACCAGGCACCGTTAGGCGTGTACCTCGTCGACGGCAACTTCCGCATTCGCGAGGTCAACCCGATTGCGCGCCCGATCTTCGGAGATATTCCCGATCTCATCGGCCGCGACTTCGACGAGGTCATGCGCATCCTGTGGCCCGGGGACTACGCGGACGAGCTGGTCCGGCTGTTCCGTCACACCCTTGAAACCGGAGAGCCCTACTCGACCCCGGAACGGATCGAGGAACGCCGCGACCGCGGCGTTCACGAATTCTACGAGTGGCAGATCAACCGCATCACCCTTCCGGAGGGCGGGTACGGGGTGGTGTGTTACTTCCGGGACATCTCCGCACACATCCAGGCGCGTCGGTTGTTGGAGGAGGCTCGGCGGGAGGCAGACGACGCGCGGCAAGTCGCCGAGGATGCGAACAGCGCGAAATCGGAGTTCCTCACGGCGATGAGCCACGAGCTCCGGACGCCACTCAACGCCATCGCGGGATACGCTCAGTTGCTCGAGATGGGAGTGCATGGTCCGTTGACCGACGAGCAGCGTGAAGCGCTCAACCGCATCCAGCGAAGTGAGTCACACTTGCTGGCACTGATCAATGACGTCCTGAATTTCGCGAAGCTCGAGGCCGGGCGGGTGGTGTACGACGTCGCCGACGTGCGACTCGCGGATGTCGCCGGCGAAGTCGTTTCGATGATCGAGCCTCAGGCAGAAGCCAAAGGGCTCGCCATCGAAGTCCGCGTCCCTCCCGGACTCGTGGCACGGGCCGATCGCGAGAAGGTGAGTCAGATCCTGCTCAACCTGCTCTCGAACGCGGTCAAGTTCACCGAGGCGGGCGGGCGAATCACGATCGACGCACCTTCTGCCATCGGCACCGCGGGCGATTCGGAGCGAGACGGCTCGGCGATGGTCTTCGTCCGTGTGTCCGATACCGGCTGCGGAATCGCGCGCGAGAAGCAGGACGCGATCTTCGAGCCGTTCGTGCAGCTGCGTCGCAACCTGTCGACTATGGCCGAGGGAACGGGGCTCGGCCTCGCGATCAGTCGCGATCTCGCGCGTGGCATGGGTGGCGACCTCCGCGTGCGGAGTGTCGAAGGTGAAGGCGCCGCGTTCACGGTAACATTGCCGGCGGCGTCGCGCGCGCAGGTTGCGTAGCGACGGTGCTCTACATGCCTGGCATCGGCCATGCCTCGAGCACCTCGAGCGACGCGCCAGGCATCCCGAGGTGCGGGTGTCCGCCGAGAACTCGAAGCACGTCGTCCATCGACGCACGTTGGAGAGCGACGTCGGTGGCTACCTGATACGTATACTCCTTATAAGGTACAACGCCAGCTCCGAGCTCGGCGCGGCGCGAGGGGTTGGACTCCTTGTGATGTCGTCCCTTCGATGAAGGGCTCTAGGATGCCGTGGCTCCCCTCACACATTCAGTCCATGGTCAGACCCTGGAACGCGATACCGTACGGCCGGCCCATCGGGATCGGCGCCGACGTGTGGGTCGGGGGCGCGGCGCTCATCCTGCCAGGCGTGCGGATCGGCTCACGGACCGTCATCGGCGCCGGCAGCGTGGTCACGCCCGACGTGCCGGACGGGGTGTTCGAGGCGGGAACCCTTGCCGCGTTATCGGGGAGATTACCGAGTAGGCAGGCACCATCGACTGCCTAACGTGCCGTTATCGTGTAAACGGCCGGGCGCCGGACCACATCGGCATTCGAGGCACGGCACGTGCGGCGTGGGGCTACCATGGTGGCGCGATGGATCGCGCAGCATGGATGTGAGCTACAGGAGGGTACGGCTGATGGCTGATGAGAAGCGAGGACGGCAAAAGGGCGCACAGCGGCACGCGGAAGGCGAGCACGGCGAGAAGACGAAGGCCCGACTTCGAGAGGAGCTGCAGTCGCGTCCCTCCGAGCGTGACCAGTCGGACTCGGCGCCACATGAGAGGCCCGACCCGGCGTCAGAGCGCCTGTTTTCCAGCCGAGAGCAACACGATGACGCGGATCTGAATAGCGAGAAGACGCGCTTGTCACGCGACATCTCGCGGCACGGCCACGTGCGTGAGAACTTCCAGGTCGTGGGCGGGGCCGAGGCACACCCATCGATGCCGGGCAGCGCGACCGATCCGCAGCACCCGAACCGCCCCAACCCGAGCGACCGGCTGCCCCCTGAAGAACGTCCCGATCGCGTGTAGAAGGCGCTGGGCTCCGGACGCGGCCGTGTGAACGCTAGGCACCCCCGGCACTCGACATACGGCGCACGGCCGCTGCGGAACGATCGAAAAACGCCTGCACCGCGTTCGGCTGGTCGAGCAGTGGGGAGGCCGGATCGATGCCCTGCGCGACGCGCCTCACGTCCTCGACCTCCTCCCGCATCGCCGGGAATCGTGCCTCCTGGATGGAGGTCATCAGTCCGGACAGCGTGATGAAGAGCTCGCGAGCGCGGTCCGCGTGATCCGCGGCGCGAGCATCGTGCTGCAGGGCGCCAGCCTGCTCCCGGAGTGCCGTCAACTCACGCTGCACATCCGGCCCCCCTGCCGAGGCGATCGCATCGAGCGCTGCCGCGAGGTTTCGGATCCCCGTTACCGTGAACGTATGGTCCACAGCCATGGCGTCATGCGCCCGCGGACCCTGAACGAACTGAACGTAGGCATCTACGGCTGTCGTGAGCGTCGCTGATTCGGCGACATCCACCACTCCACTGCTCTCAGCGACGACGGGCGCGCGACGCGAACTCGAGCGTCCGAGCACCCACCAGGAAAGCAGGATCAGGACAACGAGCGCGGCGAGCGCCGTTAACCAGAGGGATCTCGTGTTGCGCTGATCGTGCGTCTCCATGGTGAGCCTCCTCTTGATGCATGGCACGCCCGCACCGGTTGAACGCTGGGCATCGGGATGTGGACGCGAAGCACGCCGTCCCCGAGATCAGCCGTGATGCGCGTGGCGTCGACCCGGTCGGGGAGCGCGACCGAACGGAAGAACGCGCTGTGCGGGCGCTCGGTCATGTGGTATCGGAGCCCTCGGTGCTTCTGCCATTCCATGCGCCTCGCGCCGCTGACGGAGAGTGTGCCGTTCTCCACCGAGATGTCGACGTCCTCGCGGGTGACCCCGGGGAGCTCGAAGTCGATGCGGATTTCGTCTTCCACCTCGTAAACGTCAACCGACGGGATCCACGAATTGCGGTGGTAGACACCCCCGAAGTCGTTGAGCAAGCGGTCGAGCTGACGCCGCAGCCGTGAGACCGGGCTACCGCCGAGCGAGGGGATCGCCTCCCTGTTGTTACGGACGTGCATATGAGATTCTCCTGTACCTAACGCCCGCGGTGGTCCGCCGAACACGGAGGGAGTTCGATTCCCCGGAATCGCCGTCCGCACACCTGCGTCTCGTCACGTGCGATCATCGCGTGGCATCCGCTGTGTAACGTCCAGTGTAGTCTCGTGCCAACACTCGCGCATCATCATCGCAGTGAGATGCGGGCTCGTGCAGTCAGCGTACGCCGCGCGCGGCGTACGGTTCGAGCTCCTTTGGCGTGGATCCGGCGTGGATCCGGCGTGGATCCGGCGTGGATCCGGCGTGGATCCGGCGTGGATCGGCCAACGCCTATTGACTGCGTCACCGGTTCCACGACGTCCATCCAGTTGTCGTTCTGGATCGTGACAGTACGCGGCGCGCGCTCGATTCCAGAGCGCATCGGTGTGCGTTTGGGCGAACAAGCGGCGACGCTTCCAAGCAGGCAGGCGATAGCACTGAGTTTCGTGAGCTGCATTCGTACCTGCGGTACTCTCCACACGGAGGCACGGGCACGCCCCGGGCTAGCCAGGCCGTGACGCCATGCGATCCGCCCGTTGGCGCAGCCAGCGTCGAACGTGACGCAGGGAGTCGGGTGCGGAGCAGCCTCTCGACGATGACGTATTGGTGCTCGGGCTACCTAACGATGCACGAGAAGGCCGGGCCGGGATTCAGCGCATCAGCAACGTGCTCTCGCGGCGGGGCTGGTCGAGACTTCCCACGCATCTGCCTGCCACGGGTTCCTTTGAGGCCAAACTTTTGTGCTTCCCGCGATTTGCATGCGCGTGGGCATCGGCATTGCGTCCAATGCGTTCGGGTCCGGCTGCAGTGCTGCCGGGCACCCCGGCGGCGGGCTATGGGCCGCTTGACCTACCCCATCCATGGACACCGACCTCTCCCACGCGAAGGCTGAACTCGCTCAGCGCCTGCAGCGGGTGTGTAAGCATATGTCCGACGATCAATTCGCCCGGCTCATTGACGACATCGTGCGGATGCGCGTGCGCTTTGAGCGCATCGACTCGGACCCGCGCGGGCACGAAGCACTCCGGTACCCGGAGCTCGACCCGCCGAGGGACACACGAGGGACACGACGAGTCACGCGGACGGCGCAGTGAATCCCCGGCGCCCGCGAGTGCCGCTCCGTCCGGGCCCGACGGCGTCGCACAC
>DAINRQ010000185.1:0-9241 GCA_036741775.1 Gemmatimonadaceae bacterium
CCCTGCATAGTTTCGCTCCGTAAGGGGTCAGAGTCCTAACGCATCGTTCTGTTGCTCCGCAACAGAACGATGCGTTAGGACTCTGACCCCTTACGAACTTACGTACTCGCGCGGATCCGGTTCGGGACACCCGGGCCGGACTGGACGCGCGCTGAGGTGTTCCCCGCGTCGATGGGGCGCTACGGGGTGGAACAAACCGAGCGGCGTCGGTACGCTGCCAGCGCGCAACAGAACGATGATATTCGAATCTGACCCCAATTCCTTACTCGGGACGAAGCTTCACGTTCTGCGTCCCCCGCAGAGGGCCCGTCCCACCGCCGCTCAGCGCCACTATTGCGACCCCCGAGTCTTCGGACTTCGCCTGTGCGCGCCACTGTGATGGGATGAGCGAGTCACCCTCGAACACGATCTCGAACACGCGCTCGCGGTATCCCGGTGCGACGACGTGATAGTGGACGTGGCCCGGGTTGTTCGTACCGGGGTATGAGCCCGGACGGATCGTGCGGAACTCGTAGCGACCCTCGGCGTCCGTGCGCATGTACGCCTTGAGGCGCGGTCGGTCGCTCGCGCGGGGGTTCGACGGATCGTAGTAGCCGCGGGCGTCGGTCTGATAGACGTACACCGACGCACCGCGCAGGGGCGACCCGCTCGCGTCGAACACCGTGCCGGAAATGACGATCGGCGCTCCGGGCTCACCGTTAGGCGGTACGACGGCGCGAGACGGCGCATCGGCGGGTGCGACCGTTGGGGTTTGCGCGTCCGCCCGCGTGGGAACGAACACCGTGCTCGCCGCGAGCAGCGCGACAAATGGCAAAATCGGGCCTTTCACTGCAGGCCTCCGCAAGAAGGGGTGGGGTCTTCCGTGTCTGGAACCTCTGGGCGAGGCTGCGCGCGAACGGCGACGAACGCGATGTCGAGCTTCACCGCTTCCGCAACGCGCAGCCAGAGGAAACGCGGGACCTCGATGCCGAAATCGGTCATGGCCACACGCGTCGTGGCCTTGCCGCGGAGCGTGTCGCCCGAGAGCGTCGCTTCGCCTCGCCAGTGCGTGCGTCGTGCGATGCCATGAACGGTCAGGTCACCGACGAGCTCGAATGCGAACGGCTGCCGCTGTGGGATCGTTCCTGGGAGCGCACCGAGCGCGGCCGAATCGAGCCGCGCGTACGGATAGCGGCGAGACTCGAGAAACCGCTCGCGCAGGGCACGGTCGCGTCGCTCACTGTCCGATGTGAGAAGACGCAGATCGACGACGACGTGTCGTACCGCACTGCGGTGTGGTTGCGCGAGGTCGAGCACGATCTCGCCGGATACCCCTGTCGCCGTGCCGACCGCGGTGAAGAGCCGGTTGTTCTCCTCGAGGAAGACCTCGTCGACCGCGTACGCGACCCGACTCGCGGCCGGGACGAGATGGAACATTGCCGCCGTCGTGCGCTGAGCTGTTCCGGCGTCATTCTGCGCGTTGGTAATCCATGGCGTCGCAGTGACCGCAATAATCGCCAGGACGCGCGAAGGCATCGTGCAACCGCGGCGGGATTCGTGGACGACTCTCGCTTCATGTGTCCCCATAGTGAGGCGATCATCGCCCCCTGCTCACGGGCGCGCGACGCACCGGGGACGCACGGACACATGCGAGGGAGGAACGACGGGAGAGAGGGACAGCCGGTGGCACCTACGCCCGCTTGCGGTGGGTAGCTGGCTCGAGCGGCACGGCGACTCCACCGCAGATCGCAGGCACTTTACCGCTCCCGAGAAGCCATTCGCCCGTCACGGCACGCCCCATGACGAACGATATGCGCGGAGTGCCGATGACGGTGCCGGTCACACCGGACACGTAGGGTACGCCGCTGACGCCAACTCGACTTCCCACCCATGCGAAATTCGGCTCGCGAGTGCCGGGCTCGATCAGGACGATCGGGCTCGTCGCGGTAATCGGGCTCGTCGTCATGTTCGCCACGCGTTCCCGCGAATCGTTAGGTGCGGAGCAGGCCGACGGTGCCTCGGCAACGCGGGGTGCGCCGCAGCCTCGTCGTCTGGCAGCGTACGACTCATCACCGGACACGCTGCCGCGCACCTGGCTCGAGATGAAGAACGTCCACCTCCGCGTCGCGAACGATGCCGTCGTCGGCATCCGATCCCTGCGCGGCGAGGTAATGCCAACACGCCCCGGCTCGAGCGCCTTGCTCGACAGCACGACGTCATTCTCGATTCGGATCACGTCGGGCGCCGTGGCGCTCGAGAGCGCGGATCTGAGCGTGATCCTCAACCGGTTCGTGTTCGGCTACGACGGGTCGCCGCTCCGGAAGCTGCGCGTGCGAACGGACGGGACGCAGCTCGTCCAGTCGGGCGTGATGCGAAAAGGCGTCGATCTGAAGTTCGAGATCACGTCGTCCGTGTCGCTGACGGACAGCGGGTTGATCCGCCTACATCCGACAAAGGTGCGGGTGCTCGGTGTGAACGGGCAGTCATTGTTGCGCGCGCTCGGCCTCCAGCTCGACGACCTGCTGGACCTGAGTGGCTCGGCAGCCGCCCGCGTGAAGGGGAACGACATCTACCTCGATCCGATGAAGATCCTGCCGCCCCCCGCGATCGCTGGGCGACTCACGGCGGTGCGGGTGGAAGGAGACGCGCTCGTGCAGGAGTTCGAGCGACTGCCGGAGGACTCGGTATTCGAGCGGTATGCGCGCGCCGATTCGGCAGCGCCGAACTACCTGTTCTTCCGTGGCGGGCGACTGCGGTTCGGTCGGCTCGAGATGCGCGACACACAGCTCCAGATCCTGGACCTCGACCCCTCCGACCCATTCGATCTGTTCCTCGCCGAGTACAACCGGCAGCTGGTGGCGGGATACTCGCGGAACCGGCCAGACCTGTCGTTGCAGGCGTTCTTCCCCGACTTCGCGGATATCGGGTCCGAGCCGGTCGTCGCGCGTCGGTAAGGTCCCACAGCCGGCACTGACACGAGCTTCATGCGGGCAATGGGAACGCCGGCTGCTCGCGACGCCGGCCGATTCTTCCCGCCATCGCGCTGAAGTACACGTCCTCGAGATCGGGTTCATCGACCTCGAAGCCGGGGCCGGGCGCCGAGTCGCCGTACACCCGAGCGACCGTGCGCCCTCCGAGGAGCTTCGTGGAGATCACGGCATGCTCGCGCTCCAGCGCAGCCAGCTCGGCCTTCGGCATCACGCGACGCCAGATGCGGCCACGGAGGTCACCCATCGCGCGCAGCGGTTCGGCCTCGAGCAGGATCTCGCCGCGGTCGATGATCGCCATGCGCGTGCACAGCTCGCTCACGTCCTCGACGATGTGCGTCGAGAGGAGGACGACGCTGTTCTCCCCGAGCTCGGCCAGCAGGTTCAGGAACCGCACCCGCTCGGCGGGATCGAGCCCGGCCGTCGGCTCGTCCACGATCAGCAGCTTCGGGTTGCCTAACAACGCGACGGCGACGCCGAACCGCTGCTTCATCCCGCCCGAATAGCCGCCGAGCTTCTGCCTGCGCACCTCCCAGAGGTTCGTCTGGCGGAGCAGCGCCTCGACCACCTCGCGCCGCGCCCGACGTTCGGCGATCCCCTTCAGCAACGCGAAGTGGTCGAGCAGCTCTTCGGCGCTCACCTTGGGGTAGACGCCGAACTCCTGCGGCAGGTAGCCGAGCGTCCTGCGGACCTCGTCCTTCTGGCGCACCACATCGAGCTCGCCCAGCCGGATCGAGCCCGTGTCGGGCTCCTGCAGCGTCGCGATCATGCGCATGAGGGTGCTCTTACCGGCGCCGTTCGGGCCGAGCAGCCCGAACATTCCAGGCGGAATGGTCAGCGTCACGTCGCGCAGGGCGTGCACGCCGTTGGGGTAGGTTTTCGAGACGCCCTCGATCTTCAGTTCCATGACTGCGTGTGTCGTGAGGTTTGGACGCCGTTCCTCGGATCAGGCTCCGTCTCGTCGGATCCGCTCGTTGCATCAAGTCCTTTGCATTGTAAAGCACGCTGCGGCAGCGCGCAACTCACGTGTGTCATTCCGAGCCAAGCGTGCGCGAAGCGCCCGCGGAGTCGAGGAATCGCCGTCGTCCCGATAGAGGGGAAAGCCCCCTACCGAGACGAGGAAGAAAACCAGACGCCGATTACGCCGATTCCGCAGAAGCACGCAGATGCTCCCTCTACCGGGACAGTGGCTACTCTGGCGCGGCAGAGCCTCCCTACTGAGGGCTTCTGCGAAATCGGGGTAATCGGCTCGATCGGCGTTTCGGTCTTCTCAGGCTTTCCCGGTAGAGAGACAGAGAGGCAGGACCCCTCGCTCGGGACGACTGCGATTCCTCGACTTCGGCGCCTGACGGCGCCTCCGCTCGGAATGACAACGGCATAGCTGCCGATCGTTCACCAGCCTGCGCTGGGCGCACCGGCCGGCTCGCCTCACGCGGTTCGCCACGCGAACCGTTTCGTGACCGCGGCAACGAGCAGGCGGCGCTCCGCCGCGGTGATCTCGCCGATCAGCACGTACACTACCGGGACGGCCAGGGCGAGCACGATGAGCTTGAGCGCCACCGCGATGCCGGGCGTGGGCCATGCCGACGCTGCCGCGTGCGCCGCCAACGAGACGGCGGCCACGCGCAGTGTCGTCCCGAGAGACGGTCGCGCGCCAACGCAGCGCGTCGTCGCCACGAGGGCGAGCAGGGCCGCGCAGGCGTTGACGCCAGCCGTGACCGCGGCGGCGCCCGGCGCGTGCCATCGCGGGATCGCGACGACGTGCGCGGCGACGGCGATCGGGAGGAGCGGGGCGACGATCGCAAACGTGATCCCGGGGCGGTCCACGGCGGTCAGCACGGCGGACGCGATCAGCACGAACAGGAGCGCCACGGCGCCGTAGATCAGGATCGAGAACGCCTGGGATGCGGGCGCGAACGCGCCGCCGAAGATGAGCGGCACGAGCTCGGGGGCCGACCCGGACGCGAGCGCAGCGAACGGAACGACGAGCAAGACGCCACGCAGCGCCTGCGTCGCAAACGATCTGGCCTCGGCGAGGCCGGCGTCGCGCAGGATGCGCGTCGTGGTCGCGAGCACCACGGGTGCGGCCGACACGGAGAGCAGGGCCGGGACGATGGCCAGGTTCTGCGCCGCGCCGTAGAGGCCGGCCGTGGCCACCGACTCGCCTAACGCGCGCAGCAGGAGGACGTCGAGGCGGTCGAGGAGCCGAGTGGTGATCGCGGCGAGCGCGACCGGCACCATGAAGCCGAGCAATGGCCGGGTAGCCACGCGCGGGCCGTTGAAGAGTGGCGCGCGTACGCCACCGCGAGCGACGACCAGGTCGGCGATGGACGCGCCTATGAGCGCGAGCACCGCCCCGGTGATCGACAGGCCGGCCGCCACGAGCGCGAAGATCAGGATGAGCCGGGCCATCGACCGGGCTACCGATGCCCAGGCGCGCCGGGTGTAGTCCCCGGTGCCGATGAGAATCGCTCGATAGGCAGCCGCCACGACGAACAGCGGCACGTCGAGCGCGAGCAGGAGGAGGTACGGCCGAATCTCCGGGAGCTTCAGGACTATCGAGATCGGGATGCACGCCGCCGCGACCAGCAGCCCGCCCGCGATTCCCGTGGCGAGGTGCAGGCGAATCAGGGTCGTCGCCACCGGCCGCCAGTCGTCCGCCTCGGCGACGAGCTTGAAGCTCGCCCGCGCGAACAGCGAGACGATGCTCCACTCGACCCAGATCACGATCGTGACGGCGAGCGTGAACAGGCCGTAGTCCGTGACACCGAGGGACCGCGTGAGATAGCCCGCGGTGACGAGGCCGGTGGGGAGGAACAGCGCTTCGGCGAGGAAGATGCGGACCGTCCCGCCTAACGCCGTTCCCGCGCTCGGAGACCGGGCCTGATGCTCGAATGAGGGAGCGCGCAGCGGAATGGAGTCGGCGAGGGTGAGCGGGACGTGCCCCCGGCAGTGCGCGCGGGTACCGGGAGATGTACGGGGTCGAGATGACGTGTCGCAACCGATAACGCGTCGGCGCAGGACCTCCTGGCGCCACTCCGGGGCCGTTGGGCGACGACGCACGGTCCGTGGTCGTCACGCCCCCCGGATGGACGGCTCGGCGACAGTGGGCCCGACGCCGGGGGCGAAACTGGTTGGCATCCCGGCGCGTTCGGGTGGTACTTTGGGGGTCTCGTCTGGACCGATTCCCCAGGATACCTGCCATGTCCGACCGCCGAGAGTTTCTCAGACAGACCGGCATCGCCGCTGGCGTGATCGCCGCGAGCGGTGCGCTCCGGAAGGCCGAGGCCGCCGCGAGTGCCTTTGCGCCACCCGCCGTTTCCGCCCCGCCCATGGACGCGGCGACGAAGGAGCTGCTCATGGAAGCGCTCAACGCCGCGAAGCTGGGCGGCGCGAGCTATGCCGACGCGCGCATTGCCCGGTACCGCGACAACCAGGTCTTCACGCGCGAGCAGCAGATCATCAACGTCGTCGACCAGGACTCCACGGGGTGCGGCGTTCGCGCGCTCGTGGACGGCACCTGGGGGTTCGCGGCCACGCGCACGCTGACGAAAGCGGGAGTCGCCGCGGCCGCGCGCGAGGCGACGGCCATCGCCAAGGCGAACCGCGTCGCGCGCGACCGGGCGGTGCAGCTCGCCCCGGCGCCCGCGCAGCCTAACGCGTCGTGGCAGACGCCGCACACCATCGACCCCTTCGACGTGTCGGTGGAGGACAAGGCAGAGCTGCTGCTCAAGGCGAACGCCGAGGCGCTGAAGGTTGCGGGGGTGAAGTTCGTGTTCAGCGGCCTCTTCTTCCGGAAGCAGGAGCGCAACTACGCGAACAGCGAGGGCTCGGTCATCAACCAGACCGTGCTCCAGAGCTGGCCGCTCATGCAGATCACGGCCGTAGCCCCTGACTTCTCCGACTTCCAGAACCGAGGCAACGTCGTCGCGCCCATGGGGCGCGGCTACGAGTACGTGACCGAGTGCGACCTGCCCGGGAACGCCGCGAAGTGGGGCGAGGAGGCGGCGGCGAAGCTCAAGGCCAAGCCGGTGGAGGTCGGGCGGTACGACCTCGTGCTGCATCCCTCGCATCTCTGGCTCACGATTCACGAGTCGATCGGGCATCCGACGGAGCTCGATCGCGCGATGGGCTACGAGGCGAACTACGCCGGCACGAGCTTCGTCGCGCCGCCGGACAAGTTCCTCGGCACGTTCAAGTACGGGCCGGCCTTCATGAACATCCAGGGCGACCGGTCGCAGGTGGGCGCGCTCTCGACCATCGGGTACGACGACGAGGGCGTGCAGCCCGACGACTTCCTGATCGTCAAGAACGGCGTCTTCAACGACTACCAGACCACGCGCGAGCAGGCGAGCTGGCTCGACTGGTGGTACAAGCAGCAGAAGCTGCCCATGCGGTCGCATGGCTGCTCGTACGCGGACTCGTGGGCGAGCGTGCAATTCCAGCGCATGCCTAACGTATCATTGATGCCGGGCGAGCGCGACGTCTCGTGGGACGACCTGATCGCCGCGACCGACCGCGGGATCGCGATCGTGGGCGACGGGTCGTTCTCGATCGACCAGCAGCGCTACAACGCGCAGTTCGGCGGTCAGGTGTTCTACGAGATCCGCGGCGGGAAGATCACGGGGATGCTCAAGGACGTCGCCTACCAGATGCAGACGACGCAGTTCTGGAACGCGATGGACATGATCGGCGGGAAATCGAGCTACCAGCTGGGGGGAAGCTTCTTCGACGGCAAGGGGCAGCCCGGCCAGGTGAATGCGGTCTCGCACGGCTCCGTGCCCGCCCGATTCAAACAGATCAACGTCATCAACACCGGACGAAAGGCATAGCCATCATGTCTTACCCCAAGCGCCTGATCGAGAACGTCCCTGACGGATCCGTGCTGAGTCGCGACGAGGCGAAGTCGCTCATCGACCGGATCGTGAAGATGTCGAAGGCCGAGAGCGTCCAGGTCAACATCGGGGGCGGGTACTCGGCGAACGTGCGGTTCGCCGACAACCAGATGTCCACCGCCGGCGGGATCACGAACTTCACCGTCGTCATTCAGAGCTCGTTCGGGAAGAAGCACGCGGTCGTGACGACAAACGACATCTCGGATGAGGCGCTGCGGCGCGCCGTCGAGTCATCGGAGAAGCTCGCGCGGCTCGCGCCCGACGACCCCGAAGCGATGCCCGCGCTCCCGCCGCAGCAATACCGGGAAGTGAACGCGTACTTCGACAGCGTCGCGAACCTCACGCCGCCTGACCGCGCGAAGGCCGCGCTCACGGCGCTCGAGCCCGCGCGGAAGTCCGGCGATCTCGCGACGGCGGGGTTCCTCGTCACGAACGCGTTCTCCACCGCGCTCGGCAACGACAAGGGGTTGTTCGCGTATCATCGCTCCACGAACGCGAACTACACCGTCACCGTGCGCACGAAGGACGGCACCGGCTCTGGTTGGGCGGGCGGCGAACATAACGATTGGAACCAGCTCGACATCGCCGGCCTCAGCCAGCGCGCGCTCGAGAAGGCGAAGCTGTCTCGCGACCCGGTCGCCATCGAGCCCGGACGCTACACCGTGATCCTCGAGCCGCAGGCTGTGGGAGACCTCGTGCAGCTGTTCGGCGGCTACGTCGCCGCGCGTCAGGCGGACGAGGGGCGGAGTCCGTTCTCGAAGCAGGGTGGAGGGAACAAGATCGGCGAGAAGATCGTGGACGAGCGCGTGACGCTGCTCGCCGACCCGTTCGACCCGCGCATCCTCGCGCAGCCGTTCGACGGTGAGGGGTTCCCACTCGCCCGGCAGGTGTTCGTCGAGAATGGCGTGCTGAAGCAGCTCTACTACTCGCGCTTCTGGGCGCAGAAGCAGGGCAAGACGCCGACGGGCGCGCCCACGTCGTTCATCATGAGCGGCGGTGACGCGACGGTGGAGGACATGATCAAGTCCACCGAGCGCGGCGTGCTCGTGACGCGCCTGTGGTATCTCCGCGAGGTGGATCCGCGGACGATTCTTTACACAGGGCTGACACGAGACGGGACCTTCCTCGTGGAGAACGGGAAGATCACGAAGGCGCTCAAGAACTTCCGGTTCAACGAGTCGCCGCTCTTCATGCTGAACAACCTCGAGACGCTCGGCCGTCCGGTTCGGCTCGCGGGTACGGAGGCCGGGGGAGCAGTCGTCGTGCCGGCCATCAAGGTCCGAGACTTCAATTTCACCAGTCTATCGGACGCGGTGTAGCAGGCAGCTAACAGCTATCAGCTATCAGCTATCAGCTATCAGCTATCAGCTATCAGCTATC
>DAINRQ010000186.1:0-9200 GCA_036741775.1 Gemmatimonadaceae bacterium
CTCCCCGCCGAAGCCGGCCCAGAACCCGCCGCCGTGGATCCAGACCATGACAGGCCGCCGGCCGCCTAACGACGTCGTCCAGACGTTGAGGTACAGGCAGTCCTCGGCGATGCCCGCCGCGTACGGGTCGATATCGCCATACGGCTGGTGTTGCATGCAGTTGCGGCCGAGTCGATCGGCGGAGCGCACGCCGTTCCAGCGCCCCACCGGCTGCGGAGGCCGCCACCGCAGGTCGCCGACGGGAGGCGTTGCGTAGGGAACGCCGCGGAAGACGAGCACTCCCGAGTCGACCGACCCGGCGAGCTCGCCGCCGTCCACAGTCACCCGTGGCTGGCCGACCGGGCTGGAGGCCGCCGTCCCGGAGACGCCGGGCGCGCAACCGACCACCGCGGCAATGCCTAGTGGGATGATGACGGAGTTGATCGCCTGCGGACGCGTCATACGCCCTCCGGTTCCCGATTCCCGATTCCCGACGTTGCATTACTCATGCATTGCACTTACGCAGCCTCCTCACGCAAGGGCTCCTAGAATGACAACCCAGATCCGGGACGTTCGCGTTCTCGTGCTCGGAGCGTCGCTGTCCAGCACCTCCCTCAACAATCGACTGGCTTCTCTTGCTGCCGCGCTCGTCAAGGACAAAGGGGGCACACCCGACCTGACGACGATCGACGCCTTCGACTGCCCCTTCTACGACCGAGACGTCGAGGTCGAGACGGGTCCGCCGTCGGGGGCACAGCGCTTCTGCGAGCGGCTTCAGGCCGCCGACGCGCTGATGATCGCCTCGCCCGAGTACAACGCGTCGATGCCCGCCGCGATCAAGAACCTGATCGACTGGCTCTCGCGGTTCCGTCCGCAACCGCTGAACGGAAAGCAGGCGCTGCTCCTGTCGGCGTCGCCGTCGATGGTCGGCGGGAACCGCGGGCTCTGGGCACTCCGGATCCCGCTCGAGCACCTCGGCACTCGCGTGTACCCGGACATGTTCTCGCTCGCCCAGGCGCACCAGGCGTTCGCCGAGTCGGGTCGCCTGAAGGACGGCGCCCTTCAGGAGCGGCTCGAGCGGACGTTAGGCTGCTTCCTCGAGCTGGTCGAAGCGGCGAAGCATTACAAGCACCTCAAGAAGGTCTGGGTGGAGTTCCTGGGCGAGCGCCCCGACGCCGCGACGGATCGGATCGAGGAGTCGGAGGTGGCCGCGTAATGATGATTTGGGGGTCAGAGTCCTAACCCATCGTTGCGTTGCGGCCGTCGGCCGCAACGCAACGATGGGTTAGGACTCTGACCCCTTATCCATCGTTTCAACGCAGCTGCGCGTCCGCCGGCCGGTGACCCGCGACAACGAGCGACAGCACGAGCTGGCCGTTCGCCAACGCAGCGCGATCGGCGGCGCTCAGCATCGTTGCTCCCGCAGCAGACGTCGCCACGGGACCGAGCATCGTGTGCACGACGCGTAACCGGCCCGCGGAGTCGAGGCGACGAAGCACGACTGCCTGAACGCGCGCCGGCTCCACGCCGCTCACCTGCACGTCGTATCGAAGCGTGCCGGTGATCCCGTCGTACGTGAACGTCGCTCGAGCGGCTCCAGTCGCTAGAGATGTGGCCCGCGCCGTGGCCGAGTATGTCACGGGCGCCGGAGACCGCGCGTTGACGAGAGGCGGCGTCGTGAACGGCGCTCGCCGCCGCGACCCGAGCTGCTCGAACGCATAGCCCATCGACACGAGCCGGACGTCACTGAACGGGCGGCCGACGAGCTCGATCCCCACCGGCAAGCCGTCCGCCGTGAAGCCCACGGGAACGCTCAGCGCCGGCAGCCCGGTCTGCGCGCTGAGACCACACGTCGAACCCAGTTGCGGGTCACCAACGAGAACGGGTTTTCGGCGCATGGTCGGGTACACGAGGGCGTCCACGCGAAGGCTGTCCATGATCGCGATGATCCGCTCGCGCGCCACGCGCTGCCGCGCGAGCGCTCGGCGATACCGTTCGCTATCGCGCGTGCCCACGCTGTCCGCCAGTCGGAACCGCGCCTCGAGCGCGCCACTCTCGAGTCCCGTGGCGAGCATGTCCGCGATCGACGTGACGCGCGCGTTCGGCGTGCGAGCGAGGTAGTCGATCATGTCGTACTTGTGCTCGAAGTTGATGACGCTCGTGTTCGCGAGCAGGCTGTCGAAGTCGGCAATCGTCACGCGGACCGTGTCCGCCCCCGCGGCCTTCATTGCGCGAACAGCCGATCGAATCGTGTCGAGAATTTCGCCGTCGGCATCGGTGAAGTAATTCATTAGGATGCCGATCCGCGCGCCGCGCAACGCGTCCTTCGACAGCGAGTCGGTGAAGCGCGGAACGGGGCGGCTGGCCAGGACGCGCGTTACGGAGTCCGACGGATCGACTCCCACCGAGACATCGAGCGCGATCGCGAGGTCGGTGACCGTACGCGCGAGTGGCCCAGCGATGTCCTGCGTGTGCGAGAGCGGCTGGATCCCCGTACGGCTCACGAGTCCCTGGGTCGGTCGGAGCCCGGCGAGATTCCCGAAGGCGGATGGGATGCGAATCGACCCACAGGTGTCCGATCCCCATCCGACCGCGGCGAAGCTCGCGGCGATGGCGGCGCCGGTGCCGCCGCTCGAGCCGCCGGGACATCGACGCGGGTCGTACGGATTTCGCGTCTGTCCGACGAGTGAGCCGATCGTCGTGATGCCGGCCGCCAGCTCGTGCATGTTCGACTTGCCGATGATGACGGCGCCGGCCTCACGCAGCTTGCGCACGACGAACGCGTCGTCAGGCGTCTGGTGATCCGCGAGCGCGAGTGACCCGCCGCTCGTCGGCATGTCGGCCGTGTCGAAGTTGTCCTTCAGGATGATCGGGATGCCGTGCATCGGCCCGCGCACGCGCCCCTGTCGTCGCTCCTCATCCATGCGCCGCGCATGGGCGCGCGCGTTCGGGTTGAGCCGCACCATCGCGTTGAGCGCCGGCCCCTGACGATCGTACGCCGCGATACGCGCGAGGTACGCGTCCACGAGCTGGACCGACGACGTCCGTCCGCCCGCCATGGCGCTCTGGAGCTCGGTGATCGTCGCCTCGTGAACCTCGACGGAGGGACGCCCCGTGACCTGGGCAGCGAGAGGCGCGACGGCGATCGCCGTCGCCGTCATCGCACACGACAGTGAGAAGCGGATCATAGTTGACATATCGTGTCTGTCAGAACGCGAGACTGAACCCGCCCACGAACCGCGACTGCTCTCGCTCGAAGTCGTGCAGCACTTCCCCGAGCAGACGGACGTTGCGCCGAAGGATGTAGTGCACGCCCACGCCTCCCGTGTGATACCGCGAGAGGAAGCCTGGGCCCTCGTCCTGCTCGCCGAGCCGAAGGGACAGCACTGGAGCGTCCGCGTCGATCCAGGTCCAGAGGCCCGTCATCCACCAGCGTCCTCCGGGCCCGGTGGGCCAGTACAGCAGTTCCGCCATTGCGGCATCGGACGTCGTGGAGAACGGCCGAGTTGCGCCGCCCGGGCACGGTGAGGCAATGGAGCAGCTTCCGAGGAAGGGGTCGTCGTCCCATCGACGTAACAGTTGGACGTTGAGCTCCCCGACGGTGCCTAACGGGATAGTACCGTCCGGACCGAACACGCGGATATAGCTCTTCGTTCCCTCCGCCTGCTCGCGGCCGTAGTAGCCGAACGCGCCAAGGCGCACCGGGCCAATGTCCTGCGACAGCCGGAGCGCCACGTTCTTGAAGTCATCGCGATCGTACTGCCGGTTGTTATCGGCTGCTGAGAGCCCCTGTCCGTTCACGACCTCGAAGACGAGATCGGTCCCGTCTCGCGGCGACCATGTCGCCATGAGCCCGCGGTCATACGTGAGGTCCGCGCGCGTGTCACCGACGCGCACCCGGTACGGCTGATAGTCCTCGTACTCGAGCCGCAGCTCACGCTTGAACATCGGGTCGGACACCTGGAACTGCCCCGCCAGGACGCTCACCCCACTCCCGCCGATGTCCGTGAACTGCACGTACGCATCCTCGAGCCCGGCCACCTCACCGCGTTCGCTCAGCAGGAAGTACATGTAGTAGCTGATCTTGTCCGCAACTTGCCCGCCGCTCAGCAGCTTCAGCACCCATGGGATCTGCTGGTCCGCGGCGACCTGCGCGCCTCGCGCGCGTGCGTAGGCCACCATGTACGCGTCGATGCGCACCGCGAGCGGCAGCGAATTCTGGAGTCGAAGCAGTGGGTCCCCGGTGGGGATGGTATCGGGCGGCGGCGCTCCGGGGAACTCGAATCCGTTCGCGGCAAACTGCTCGCCGAACGCGTTCAGTCGCGGAACGGGCGAGTGACACGTCGCACACGTCGTTCGATACTTCCGCGCGAACGCGGGAATCGTGATCGCACTCGCGGTCCGAGCGAAGGACGTGAGCACCACGCTGGCGACCAGACCAATGGCTAGAGGACGCATGCGACCCTCGGGACGTGATGACGTGACGCATGGAAGCGCTGATCCTTTCCGACCGCGCAGAATATATACGCAAAGCCGGTCCGTCACGCCGACGGCGTTCGCGCGTGCCTCGGCGAGTCGCCAGCGCAAACCGGCACAGGGGGCGCGGCGCATGTCGGCATCCGGGCTCTTCGTCAGGGACAATCGATCGGCCTCGCTCTCAAACCGGCACGAGCACGCTCTCGCCACCCAGCTCCTCGGGGCCTAACGCGGATTCCTCCTCCTGGTCCGCATGGCGGGCCTGCCACCGCGCCAGCGCCCGATACAGCACCGGCAGCACGAACAGCGTCAACACCGTCGACGTCAGCAAGCCGCCGATGACCACGCTGGCGAGCGGACGCTGCACCTCGCTCCCCGGCGACGTGGACAGCGCCATGGGCACGAAGCCCAGGCTCGCGACGAGTGCGGTCATGAGCACTGGCCGGAGACGATCGGCTGCGCCCATGCGGACCGCATCCTCGAGCGTGGCGCCGCCAGTACGCAGCGCGTTGACGTGAGCCACGAGGACCACGCCGTTGAGCACCGCGATCCCGAACAGTGCAATGAAACCGACACTCGCCGATAGACTCAGGTTGAGCCCGCGTGCCCAGAGCACGGCAATGCCGCCCACGAGCGCGAACGGCACGTTGAGCAGCACGAGCATCGCCTGCGGGACCGACCGGAACGACGCGAAGAGCAAGAGGTAGATCAGCACCAGCGACGCCGGTACCACGAGCCGGAGCCGTCCCATGGCTCGTGTCTGATTCTCGTACTGCCCACCCCACTCGAGAAACACCCCGGACGGGAGCCGCACAGTCGCCGCGACACGCGCGCGCACCTCCTGCGCAAAGCCGCCGAGGTCCCGGCCACGCACGTTCGCGAGAACCAGCGTTCGCCGCTGCGCGTTCTCGTGCCCGATGAGCTCGGGCGCCGAGGACGACGTCACGTCGGCCAGCTCACCCAGGGGCACGAGTCCGCCGGATGGCGTGCGGATGGTGAGCCGCGCCAGCTCGGTCACGTCGCCGCGGAGGTGCTCCGGCAGGCGGACCGCCACGCCAATGCGGCGCGCGCCGTCAATGAGCTCGGTCGCGGTCTCGGTGCCAAGCGTCAGATTCACCGCGCTTCGCACGTCGGCCACCGACACCCCGTGGCGAGCGAGCGCGTCACGCTTGACATCGATCCCGATCTGTCCGGTCCCTTCGCTCACCTCGACTGCGACGTCCGCCGCGCCACGCACACCCGCGACGACACGCCTGATGCCCTCTGCGGTCGCCCGGTTCCGCTCGAGATCGGGCCCCACCACCTTGATCCCGAGATCGGTGCGGATCCCGCTCTCGGCCTCGTCGAGCCGCATCGCCAGTGGCTGCGTGAAGGACACCCAGAGCCCCGGCACGACGCGCAACGCGGAGTCGAATGCCGCCACGAGCCCCTCACGATCGCGCGCCGTCGTCCACTCGTCGCGAGGCTTCAGGATGACGTACATGTCTCCCTCGAAGAGCCCCATGGCTTCGGTCGCGAGGTCGGGGCGTCCCTCCTTCGTGACGACGGTCTTCACCTCCGGGAATCGCCGCACGATGCGTTCAGCCTGCAGCGAAAGCCGCGTCGCGTCACCCAGTGCGACGCTCGGCAACCGGCGCGTATTGATCAGAATCGACCCCTCGTCGAGCTTCGGCATGAACTCGCTGCCGATGAGCCCTAACGAGCCGACCGCGGCCACGACCAATACGGCCGCGGCTCCGACGACGACGCGCCCGTGAGCGAGCGCCCACTCCAGCGCGCGTCGATACCACTCGCGCAACGCCTCCTGCATTCGGCTTGGCCGCTCGTGCGCGTGGCGCAGCAGCCACGCGGAAGCGGCCGGCACATACGTGAGCGCCAGGAGCAGCGAGCCGAGGACGGCGCAGACGACGGTGAACGCCATCGGCTTGAACATTCGCCCTTCCATCCCGTCCAGCGCGAAGATCGGGATGTACACGGCAACGATGATCGCGATGCCGAACAGCACCGGCCGGCCGACCTCGATGGCCGCGTTGCGGAAGAGCGCGAGCCGCTCCTCGTGGGCATTCGGAGGCTCCTTTTCGAGCCGCCGAATGAAGTTCTCGACCATCACCACCGAGGCATCCACCATCAGCCCGAAGTCGAGCGCCCCCAGGCTCATGAGGTTCGCGGAGTAGCCGAACAGATACATCCCGGCGAAGGCGGCGAGCATCGAAAGCGGGATGACCGACGCTACGATCAGCGACGCGCGCACGTTCCGGAGAAACAGGAACAGCACGGCGATCACCAGGAGTCCGCCCTCGAGCAGGTTCTTGACGATCGTATGTGTCGTGCGCGCGACGAGCTCGGTCTGGTCGTAGAATGGCGTGACGCGAACGTGCGACGGCAATGCCGTTTCGATTTCGGCCATCCGCTCGCGCACCGCGGCGATCACGCGGCGGGAGTCGGCGCCCTTGAGCTTGAGCACCATCCCCGCCACGACTTCACCCCGCCCATCCTGCGTGACCGCCCCCTGCCTCGGCAGCGCACCCGAGCGCACTGTCGCCACATCGGCCACACGCACCGCGGTGCCACCAGTCGCGCGCAACACGATCGAGCTCAGCTCGTCCGCCGACGCAATTCGCCCGAGCCCGCGGATGGTATAGCGCTCGCCGCCACGCTCCACGTACGCGCCGCCGAACGTGAGGTTGTTGTCGGCCAGCGCGCGGCTCACGTCATCGAGCGTCAGGCCATGCGCCGCAAGCTGCGTCGGGTCCACCTCGACGTGGATCTGTTCGGTGTGCCCGCCCCACGAGTTCACATCCGATACGCCGGCGACCGTTCTGAGACGCGGGCGAATCACGTAGTCGTGCAGCGTCTTGAGCTCGGCGAGCGACATGGAATCGCTCGTGACCGTGTACTGATACAGCTCCCCCATGGGCGTTGACACGGGGCCGAGCGACGGCGCGACGCCGTCGGGCAGCGAGCTCGCCGCGTCGTTCAGACGCTGCTGCACCAGCGTGCGCGCGAAGTAGATGTCCATCTTGTCGGGAAACGGAACCGTGATGAGCGACAGTCCCGCCTTCGACACCGACCGCACACCCTCGGCGCCAGGCAATCCCATGAGCGACGACTCGAGCGGATACGTAACGAGGCGCTCTACTTCCTCCGGGGCGAGCCCCGGTGCGGTCGTGATCACTTCGACGCGCGTGCCGGTGAGATCGGGAAATGCGTCGAACGGCACGCGCATCACGGCAAAGAGCCCGGCCGCGACGAGCGTCAGCACGCCGCCGACAATAAACACGCGCTGGCGAAGCGCGAACGTGATGAGAGCACGCATCGTCAGGCACCTCCCCGCCGTCGCAGCAGCTCGGCTTTCGCCACCGCGGCACCGGTGGTGACCACCGGCGCGCCGCACTCCAGGCCGGCGAGGATCTCGGCGCGGTCACCGGTGCGACGTCCCACGCGAACCCGAACGGCCTCGAGCTCCACGCCACCTGGTCGGTCACGCGCCGTGATCACCACCGTGTCACCGTCGAACGCCTGGACCGCCGCGGCCGGAATGGTCAATGTCGCAGCGTTAGGCTGACCGATCAGCTCCGCCGTGGCATACATCTCGGCGCGTAATCGTGCCGCGGGCGCGTCCACCTGCGCCTGCACCCCCAGCGTGCGCGTCGCCGAGTCGAGCGTCGGGGCGACGCGCGTGACGTGGGCGGCGAAGACTTCGCCGGGGAACGCGGGGACGCGAAACTGCACCGACGCGCCTGGCTCCACCAGGCCCAGTGCCCGCTCCGGCAACTGCATCTGCAACACGAGCGACGTCGTTTGGCTCACCGTCACGAGCGGGGCGCCAACGAGCACCACCTCGCCCGCTCGTGCCGCGATACTCACGACCACACCGTCGATGGGCGAGCGCACCAGCACCTCGTGCTCGTCGGTGCCCGCCGGCACTGCACCAGCACCAACGAGATGGCTGCGCACGGCGCGAACACGGTCGAGCTCCGCGCGAGCCTGCGTCTCCATCGAGCGTGCCTGGGCCAGCGCGGTCCGCGCCCGCTCCATGTCCCCGAGCGACAGCGCCTTGATGGCGTACAGCCGCTCCGCCCGCGCCGCAGCACTCTCGGCAAGCGCGCGCTCGGCGGCCGCCTCCACATCCGCCGCCGTCGCCTTCGCGAGCGCGCTCACCGCGTCCATCATCTCGTGGCTATGCACGGCCACGAGCACCTGACCCTTTCGCACGCCGTCGCCGATGTGCGCCAGCACGCGCGTCACTCGCCCTTCGGCGATGGCACCAAGAGACTGTGTCGCCACGGGGTCGAGGACCAGGCGAGCCGGCGCAGACCACGTGTCACGCCACGGTAGTGATTCGGCCGGGGCGATGACGAGCCCCGCAAGGCGCGCCGCGTCGGACGAGAGCAGCGCCGTGTCGCGCACTTCCGCCGCCGGTGCAGGGACCTCGGCGCGCTCGTCGCCGCCGCATGCTGCCGCCGACGACAGCACGAGCAGCAGCGCCAGAGCGATCGCGACGCGTGATCGGCTAACAGCAGGCGACGCCGCCACGCCAGGGCTCGGGGCACGGCGTCCGCTCTCGTTGCCGCCGGCCGTAAGGGTATCGGTGCTCATGGTATCGCAAGCGAGTCGAGTGGGGACGCGCCGAGGGCGCGCAGCAGGTCGATGTGGGCAATGCGGACGTCTGCGACCCATCGGAGCGCCGCGGTCAACGTCTCCGCGCGAGCGCGCCGAGCCTCGAGCAGCTCGAGCAAGGAGCT
>DAINRQ010000187.1:0-9153 GCA_036741775.1 Gemmatimonadaceae bacterium
GCGCGTCCAGCGCACGCGAGACCCAACGCCTCACTGCTCACGTTCCATGGGATTCTCTCGGGAGGTCTGCTGCCCGAGCTGTTGGGCGAGCCCAATGAGAATTCCCTCGGGACCCCGGAGGTAGCAGAGCCGGTAGATGTCTTCGTAATTGACGACTTCATCGACCACCGTCGCACCGAGCTTGCTGAGGCGGGCGAGGGTGTCGTCGATGTCCTCGACCGTGAACATGACGCGCAGGTATCCCAACGAGTTGACGGGGGCTGTGCGGTGATCGGAAGCGATGGCGGGGGCGGTGAAGCGCGAGAGCTCGAGGCGACTGTGGCCATCGGGGGTGCGCATCATGGCGACCTCGACGCGCTGGCCGCGCACTCCGGTGACGCGGCCGGCCCATTCGCCTTCGATGGGCATGCGGCCTTCGAGGGTAAGTCCGAGTTCGGCAAAGAACTCGATGGCAGCATCGATGTCTTCCACTACGATGCCGACATTGTCCATACGCTTGACCGTCACGATGCCTCCTTGGCGTCTAACGCCTGAAGTTCTGCTGCGAGCGAAGTATCACGATCGCGGCGTAGCCGCTTCCACAGATCGCTCGTCTGCTCCAACGTCCGTTAGCCCGCGGCACCGCGAGCGCGATCGCCTATTCAGTGAGCCTGAGGTCCGGAAAGCGGCGCGCGCCGTGATGGATGGCGAGGATTTCCGCGCGATCGCTCGGAGTTGGTACACGAGACGGTAGGCACCGTGAATCAGTTCCCGAACATCGCCGCGGCCCAGTTCGGGCACGACGCGTCCAGACTGTGGGAAGTCGGCCAGGCGTTCGCACGCCTCGACGATACGGGCGACGACGACGTCCGCGTACCGCGGCGTGTCAGCGGCGATGTAGGCGTGGATCTGCTCGAGATCACGGACGGCGCCCGGCGTCCAGATGAGCTTGACCGCCGCCACGTGCGCCAGAGCGGGCGGAGCTAGCGGAGCCCGAAGCGGGCCCGGACGTCCTCGTGCGAGACGAACTGTCCGGCGTCGGCCTCAGCGAGCCCGCGATGGACCTTCGCGAGGAAGTACAGGCGTTCCATCGCGTCCTCGATGGTGGCGTCGGCGGGTAGGTCCTCGATCGCCTTGAGGCGAGCTGTTTGGGCGAGGTCTCGGCCATGGTCACGATCCTGAGGAGGGGCTGGCGCGCACCGGGAAGAGACCCCGTGACGGCCGGTCAGTCACATCAAGGGCATTCGCTGGCTAACGCCCGAGTTCTGCTGCAAGCGAGCTACCACCGTTGCGGCGCAGCCGCTTCCAAAGATCGCTTGTCAGCAGCAACGATACGTTAGCCAGCAGGCCGAGATGGCCGCTACGGGGCTGGGACCTCGAGGTCGCGACAGATCTTGCGGGCGAGGTAGTCATTGATCTCGCGGTGCCGCGGGACGGTCGAGGTCTTCCGGGCTGCGCGATTGACGTAAACGGAATGGCTGCCACCCTCGCGGAGGAGGAGGCAGCCGTGCTGCTCCAAGTGGCGAACGAGATCGGCGCGCTTCACGCCGTGAGGCGGAGCGGCTCGCGGATCACGTCGGCGCCGCGGAGGTCCTCCTCGGCGAGAGCGCGGTTGGCCTCGAAGGTCAAGGCGACCGCTTCCCGGAGGTTCGCTCGGGCCTCCTCGAGGGTGGTCCCCTGCGAGTTCGCGCCGGGTAGCTCCTCGACGAAACCGATGTACCCTTCCGGAACTTTCCGAAACACTGCGGTGAGTTGGAGTTGCATGTCGTTAAGGTAACTCGGAGTCCGGTTGCTGGCTAACGCCCGAAGTTCACCTGCAAGGGCACCTAACAAAATGCGGCGGCGCAGCCGCCGCGACCATACCGCCCTTGACAGCTCCAACGGACGTTAGGCTGCAGCGACGCTGATCTCGAACCGCACGAACGTGAAATACTCTCCTGCTGCGCTCTGGACGTCGCACGCACGGATCGTGTACGTACCGGGCGGCGCCGGATATCGCAAGCCGTCGCCGATTAGCGCTCCGAGAGAGTCTTCCGTCCCCGGTGGATCCAAAGCCGGCAACTCCCTTACCTCGGCGGGGCGACACGCGGCGTGCGCGAGGAGTAGGCCGTTCGGCCCAACGGGCGCCTGTAGCCGCAGCGGGCGCCACGCCGCAGAAGGTTGCGTGGCGGCCAGGCGGCGAAGTCGGGTGGGGCTGGAGTCGTCCGCGGTCTCGATGCCGACGAGGTAGAATTCGCCGGGAATGTCGCCCGGAAGACAGAGCGCCGACTGGGCGGCTGCGGTGCCGAGCACGAGGCCCCAACTATTGCCCACGTCGAGCGTGCCCGGGCTCTCGGGGTCGATGTCGCACGCCCGGTCGTAGTCGGTCGCGACACCGTTGGAATTGCCGGCACGGGAGACCGCAACGACGGTGCAGCCGTCGCGCGGCGGATCGCTGCCCTCCCAAGCCGCCTCGGCGTCCTGCGGCAGGACGAGGAGCGGGCCGCCGTCGTTCCAGAATGGGCGCGGAAAAGCGCTGGTATCCAAGCTTGCGAGTAGAGTTGGCTGTTGCAGCCTAACGCCAGAACTTGAGCTGCGGAGCGCCTTGGCGGCGGGCGCTGTGATGTTGACTGTACCCGGATGTCACCACGCGCACAACCGGATGCCCGTCGCTCCGGCAGCTCCAACGCACGTTAGGTGGCGGGTCGGGACGCCGGATCGTTCTCGGCCAGAACGCCACGTGCGAGTTCGAGGCATGCCGCACAGATGGCGAATGACGGCCACGCGCCGGCGATCGGCACGTCGCGCCGCGAACAGAACGAGCACCGCTCGGCAGCGGCGGCGGCAGACTCCTGCGTGGCGAGCAGTGCGATACACGACTCACAGATATAGACGGCGGGGCCGGCGATCAGCCGCCGATCTTCACCGCTTGGAAGGTGGCAGGCGCGGCAACGTGGGAAGCGGCGGACGCGCTCAGTAATGTTTGCCACAGACCCTCCTGTCCGAGAATACGTGTCGCCACCTTACTCGAATTAGGCCCTTTGTGCTTAACAGAGATAGGCCTGCGACCGATCAGTTGTCCACCACCCGCACGCCGCATAAAGCGGCGCTCGCATGCTGATCGCGGGACGTGCCCGCGAAGCGCTGTAAGGACACCGCGTTATGATTTGGTCCGGCCACAGGTGGCGTTTATTGCGGCGTGGGCCGCCGCATAAAATCGCGAGTGCCGAGTGTCCACTGAGCGACGAGTCGATAGCGCCGGATCGCGACCAGCATATCCATTGCGAGAAGTGCGAAGTCCGTACGCATCGGCGAGTGCGTCAGAAGGGCCTGAACTCGTAGAACATTGGCTCGTGAGGCGAGTCAGGCATGCGCCGCCCGACCAATCGTCCGCCGATATGCACCGGCTGCCAGTCCAGATTGACATCATAATAGCGGAGGGCGGCCGCGACCGAGGGCCACGCAGTGTCGTCGAGAATGATCAATCCGCCTGGGCGCACGAGCTTTCGTAGGAAGTACAAGTCGACGAAGACTTCGTGAAAACGATGGCTGCCATCCACAAACGCGGCATCGGCGACAACGCCTTCTGCGACGAGCTGAGGCAGCGCCATCGATGAGGACTCGGTGATCAACCTGGACTGATCCGCGAGCCCCGCGGCCAGCAGCGTTTGCCAGCCGACGTTGGAGAATGCCGTCGGCTGAAACGCGTCGATGATGATGTGTCGGGAGTCTGAACCGTGGGTGGTAAGCAGTGCCTCGCCGATGGCCAGGGCCGAGCTCCCATACGCAAGTCCGATCTCGATCACGACCCGAGCCGCCTGCCCGACCAGCGCATCGCGCAGGTGGTCGCCGTCCGACGCGGGGAGAGCGACGCTTTCGAAGTCGCCATCGATCGGTCGGCGATATGCCGGACCCTCTGCAAAAAGCCGCGCCCGCGCGCTGCGCACCTGGCTGAGTCGGTCGCTGGGATCAGCGGGCAACATCTCGTTTTTCAGAGTGTCGAGTGTGCGGCTGGGTGTAGAAGATGAGTGCGCCGCTTCGTCTCCTGCAACGGGTGGTTAGGCGTCCGGGACTGCGGCGCCGGCCGCGTCATGCCGCTCAGGGTTGGGGGACTTCGCCGCGCCCCACCAGACTGCCCACAGCGTCACGACGATCTGCGCGAGGATCACGGTGACGAGGAGTAACGGGCGGCCCGCCAGCGCCTCCTCAGGGCCCGGTATCGCGCGGAAGAACAGGGAAAGGTTGGCGAGGTTGAAGCCAACGATGACGGCCAGCAACGCACCGCCGCCGCGGAAGACTCGCCAGCACAGCAGGCCGTAGCCCAGCTCCAACAGAAAGGCTATGAACGGCAGTCGACCGTAAAGGAAGGTTCCGTACTTTGGCGCGTCAGGAAACGGACCCAGCGCGATGTCGCCGTTGTGCGTCAGGAGATCGAGGAGGAGGTGCGAGAGGATCCCGAGGCCGAGGACCGCACCGAGCCGCGCCCGGCCAGCGAGGGCGCCCAGGGCCCACACCACGAGCGCGGCAGCGAGCACCGTGAGCACGGAGTGCGAGAAGGGCATGTAGGCCAGATGGATGTCGCCGACATAGCGCACGGCCGGCTCGGTCGTCGTCCGCTCGACGCCCAGGTAGTTCAGCAGAACCCAAGCGAACTCCATCGCCTGAACGGACAGGAGGAGCGGTACGAGCGGCATCGCCGAGTAGCGACGCTTGAGGAGCAGCGCCGTCGCCGCGTGATTGATCGCAAACATGCCGCCTCCCAGCGAGGAGAAGCCAAGCTACCGTCTTGCACCAGCGCCGACCGTGCTATGCTGCCTAACGCTACGGTTCAGCGGCGGTGCGCAGCGGCGTCCACTGTAACAGGTCGTTAGGCGGCGCTGGCATGGATAGCTCCACTCCGGCGCTTGCGTCGCATCGACCAAGCAACCGTTGGTACCGCCAGGAGAATCACGACGCTGCCGAGACCGATCAGACGAAGCATCCCCGGCATCGCGATCGTGAACGCGAGGACGTCCACGTTGCCCGTGTCCCAGAAGACCCACTCGCCGGCCAGCCGCGTAGCGAGGAGGGGCGTACCGGTCTCGAGAATCACGATGCCATCGCCGGTGGCCGGGTTGAGACGTGCGGACGTGTTGATTGCCGGCTCGTTGTTGCCGTCATGACCGACAACAGACCCGCCTGCATTGTTGCTTGCGTACAGGATCGTGCCAAGACCCCAGATGTCTTCGCCGAACTTCGATGCATGCGGCCGCCACATCTCGGTGATGGTCGCCGGGGCCAGCACGCCGCGCCCAATCGGCTCGCCGTTCTTTCCCGGGAGGTGGGCCTGAAGAAAACGCGTGAGATCGGACACCGACGTGTAGAGCGACGTCGCCGCCACGGCCGAAAAACGATAGTGAGTCGAGGGTTTCGAGTCCACATCGAAGGATGTCGCGAGAGTCGATCCCGCTGCAGGTGTCCACTTGTATGACGAACGAACCATACCCAACGGCCGGAAGATGACGCGATGCATGAAGCCCTCGAACGATTCGCCGCTCACTTCCTCGATCAGGAGCTGAAGGATTGCATAGCCACCTCCCGAGTACCGCCACTCGGATCCGGGCTCGTATCCAACCTTTATGATGCCGCTGGCCCCGGGAGACGCATCCGCGGGGTGCGTGAGGGACGCTTCCAGGGACTGGACCGCTGCGTTAGGCGGGAAGCCGGCGTAGCCAAGTCCGTCGGTGAGCCCGGCGGTGTGACTCAGCAGCCGCCGCACCGTCACCTCATTGTTGTCGAACTTGCCTTCGGGGAGCGCCCACCGAGTCAGGTAGGTGCTCACGGGTGCGTCCAGGTCGAGCTTTCCCGCTTGGACAAGCGCCATGACACCCCAGGCGGTGATCCACTTGCTGAGAGAAGCAGTTTGGAACACGGTATACACATCCACGGCTTCGCCGACGGAGACGGCATGGGCGCCGTGGACAGAGCCATCCTCGATCAGGGCGAACACGGCGTTGCCCCTGTTGGTAGAATCGACGAGCGTGGCAGCGGCGTTCATGAACCCGGCGGTGTCACCACGAGGAGCGAGTGTCTGCTTCCACCAGCCTTCGGAGGTCCCAACGAACACGACAACGGCCCATAGAACGAGGAGCGCGAGTGTTGCCAGACCGACGCGAAACACAGCTTTCATTTCCTTCTCTCATTCGTTCTCGTAGCCAGCCGCAGCCGCCACAGTGACAGACCTGCGGCCTAAGGCCAAGTTCTGCTGCAAGCGACCCATCACCGTTGCGGCGTAGCCACAACCGCAGATCGCTTGCCAGCCGCCTGCGCGCTCTCGCCGACCGAAAACACCTGCGTGCTCACCCGACCCTCGCCTAGTGTCCTCTCGCCAACCCCTCCCCGCGCGGATCCGTCCCGCCGGTGAACCGCACCGGCCTCCCTTGCGCGTCGTACTCGATCATCAGGCCGTGCGCGTCACCCAGCGACGCCCGCGCCGGCACGCGGATCTTGTGCCCGCGCGCCGCGAGCGCGGCGCGCACCCCCTCCGGCACACCCGGCTCCACCAGCAACGAATCCGGCTCGAAGAAGCTCACCCGCGGCGCCGCGATCGCCCGCTGAATGTCCATGTCGAAGTCGATCACGTTCATGAGCATCTGCGGCACCGTCTGCCCGATCGTGTGACCGCCCGGCGTGCCGATCGCGATCCACGGCCGCCCGTCACGCATCACGATCGCCGGCACGTCGCCCGAGAGCTTCCGCCGCCCGCCGAACGCATCCATGGGATTGCCCTTCGGCTCGAACGTCGAGTACGCGAGCGAGTTGTTGAGCCAGATCCCCGTCCCCGGCACCATGATCCGCGCGCCGAACGAGTTGCCTAACGTCTGCGTCGCCGAGACGACGTTGCCGTGCTGGTCGGCGACGACGAAATGCGTCGTGTTGGTTCCCGTCGTCGCCGATACACCCGGCGGCACGAAAGGGCGCGCCCGCGCCGGGTCGATGCTCGCCGCCAGGCTATCGAGGTACGCCTTCGAGAACAGCCGATCGACCGGCGGTGGCGAGATCTCTGGATCGCCCGCGAACCTCAACCGCATCCAGAACCCGATCTTCGTCGCCTCGGCGAACCGATGCAGGTACTCCGCGCTGTTGTGCCCCAGCGCCTTCGCGTCGAACCGCTCCATGATGCCCAACCGCGCGAGGGCGTCGAACGAGTTCGCCGGCGGCGACGCGGTGAGCACCTCGAGCCCGCGGTACTGGATCGCTATTGGATCCCACCACTCCGCCTTGTCCGAGGTCAGGTCGGACAACGCGAGAAATCCACCGGCCTCCCGCATCGCGCGATCGACCGCCTGGCCGATCGACCCACCGTAGAACACGCGCGCGCCGCTGTCGGCGATCTGGCGGAACGATCGCGCGAGGTCCTTCTGCACGAGCCGTTGCCCAACCCCAAGCGGAGCACTGCCACTACCATAGATGGCCTTCGCGTGCGGAGCGAAGCTCGCGTACGCGTCGCGGATCAGTCCCGCGTTCCGCGGGCCTAACGTGAACCCATCGTCCGCGAGCCGAATGGCCGGCGTAAACAGCGTACGCCACTCCCTCGACCCGTACTCCTTCCACATGGCTTCCCACGCGTGGAGGTTCCCGGGCGTCGAGACGGCCTTCGCGCCGCGGCGATTCTCCATGTACCCCGGCGTCGGCGCGCGGTACACGTCGGAGTTCACCGCCTTCGGGATCCGCCCGCTCGAGTTCAGGAAGCGAACGCGCTTCGACTTCGCATCGTAGACGAGAATGGTCCCGTACCCGCCGATGCCGGACATCATCGGCTCCACGACGTTGAGGGCGGCGGCGATGGCGACCGCCGCGTCGAATGCGTTGCCGCCGGCGGCGAGAACATCGAGTCCGGCTTCGGTAGCGAGCGGGTGTCCCGTGCTGACCATGCCGGATCGCCCGACCGCCTGCTCTACGGTCGGAGTCTGTGCGACAAGCGGTCCGCCGAGAACGGCGCCGAGCGCGAGGCCAAGGGCAGTGCAAGCAGGCGGGATCATGTCTCGAATCCTGTGAGGTGGCGTTGACGCCGTCCACAATATCGACTGGGCGCCGCTCGCGCGAACCGCCGCGTGACAACCCGCGTGAGAACCGGCCAGCCCGAGTGCACCCGTCATTCCGAGCGGAGCCGCGCAGCGGCGTAGTCGAGGAATCGCTGTCGTCCCGACCAGGGGCCTCTCTACCGGGAGGAGCGCGATTCCTCGACTGCGACGCCTGACGGCGCCTCCACTCGGAATGGCAACTGTGACGAACCGTGACGATTCCGGGTTGGGCTGGTATGACTACGATTCGGCAATCTACCCTGCGGCTTCTGGTTGCTCTCGCGATCGTCGCGGCAACCACCGCCTGCGCGTCCAACAACGACACCACTCCCGTGGGCCTCGGCGCCACCCAGCTCAGCGTCTCTGCCGACACCGTAGCGGGTACTGGCGAGCTCGCCGAGCTCCAGCAGCGCCGCGCCGCATGGCTTGCGAGCGGGATCGACGAGTACCACGTGCAGCTCCAGATCGTCTGCTTCTGCGTCGAGGCGGTCCGTCGGCCGGTGCTGCTCGAGGTGCGAAAGAACGTGGTCGCGAAGGGGTGGGACCTCGAGACGGGGCAACCGCTGACCGACCTCGCACCCTACCCATCGATCACCGCGCTATTCGACCGTGCGATCGAGACGCGATCCGGTGGGGGGCACGTCTCGGTCGCCTATGACACGACGCACGGGTTCCCCGCCCGCATCGAGATCGGCACGCTCGCGAACGACGCCGGGACGATGTACACGTTAGGCGCCCTGCGCCCGCTATAGCGGAGCCCGGCCTCAGTACCGGGGAAAGCCGCGAAACACACCGTCCTCGCCGGCGGCGTCCGCGAATTCCTCGAAGTCCATGTTGCGGAGCGAGAGGTTGTTCTCGATCGACTGCACCCCCCGGGGGAGCGTCCGGAACTCCTGCCCCGCTTCGTCAGCGAGGTGAACCACCAGCAGCGGGTGCTCCGGATCCTCCATGGCCTTCCGATCGGCGACGATGACGAAGTAGTGCTTCTCGTTCCGGAAGAGCTCGAGGATCTGCGTCTTCGTCAGCCCATCGTACGCAGGATCGTCGACGAGGTTCACGTAGGGATAGAACCCGTCGACGGGTTTGGCCATCTCCGCGATGATCGCGTCCCACGCGCCCTGGTCGGAGAAAT
>DAINRQ010000188.1:0-9031 GCA_036741775.1 Gemmatimonadaceae bacterium
CCGAACGTGGACGGTCGCGGGTCGATCTCGATCGAGGTTTCGGTGGCCAGCGGCTCGCTGAGCTCGTACGGGACGCTCTGGATGCGAAAGTTGTCCGATCCCCAGCACCTGACGTTCAACTGCTCCGTGATCGCGCAGGTGAAAAACGTGCCCGCCGCCACGAAGAGATACGTGCCGCTCGGCGGCTCCGTCTCGTCGGAGCTGTCGAACCCCCAGCAGAACATGGCGTGCAAGTTGTTGATCGCGCAGCTGTGAAAGGCCCCGGCACTGACCTCGAGCACCGACGTGAGCGGTGGGGGGGAGGATTGCCCGTTGCTGTCACTGCCGCCGCAGCGCAGCGTGAAATTCGTGGTGACGCCGCATGCGTGCGAGTTGCCCGCGGAAACGCGCCAGAAGGTTCCCGGCCAGTCCGGTACCGATTCTTCCGAATCGGGGTTGATGTCGCTATAGGCTGCGTTCCCCCAGCATTCGTGGGTGTTGTCGGTGCGGACGCCACACGTGTGCTCGCCACCGGCGTCGACCATGAGGAACGTGCCCGCCGGCGGGTCGGCCTGCCCCCAATCCTGGCCCTTCTCCCACACGCCGTGCCAACAGGCGACGGTCTGGTCGTCGGCGCGAACGGCGCATGCGTGGTTCGTACCTACGGACAGCTGGGTGAACGTGCCGGCGGGCGGGGTCAGGACTCCCCGGAAGCAATGAATCGTGCCGTTCACGCGAATGGCGCAGTCGTCGGCCGCGCCCGCCGAGACCGCCCTGTACGGTCCGGGGAACCGCGTCAGCGGCGGGTTGCCGATCGAGCCCCAGCACACCACCTGGCCGTCGCCCTCGAGCGCACAGGCATGCGGCAGATAGCCAACGCTGATCTGGATGGCGCCGACACGCCGGTCGGCGTAGGGATTCTCGGTCGCGTTCGGTGTTCGAGGGAACGCGCGCGGACCGGCGGGCGCCGGCGTACCGGTGGGGAGCGGCTGGTCGGTGCATGCCGCCGCCACGAGAGTGAGCATCGCCGTCAGCGTGAGCCGCCTGAGAGCTCCTTCGCGGAGTCGCGGCCGGTCGTCTCGGAGGAGCATGGGTTCTCCGCTCGGGTGAAAGGGCGGTCGTGCCCACCGGGAGGATGCTGGTGGGCGAATGCGACGCGCTCAGTCATGCGGATTACCCGGGAAAAACCCGACACGTACCGTGGAGTCATTCCGAGCGGAGCCGACGCGGAGCGGCGGTGGAGTCGAGCAATGACATGCGTTCGGGCCTTCGCTCGGAATGACAGCTACTCGGGCGCCGAACCCGTCAACAGCGCCAGCACTTCTCCCGCCGACCGAGTCGCCACCGGGGCGCCCTTGAAGTCGCGCGGATTGCGCGTGACGAGGAAGTGGGCACCCACCCGCAGGCACGCGGCGACCTGCACCGCGTCCTCGTAGTCGCGAAGGCCGAGTGCGAGCGCTCTCTGAAAGTCAGCGGCGTCGAGCGGAACCACGTCCATCACGAGCAGAAGGTCGCCGACCGCCGTCACCGCGGCGGTTCGGTTCTTCGCTCGTTCGACGATGTAGTAGATGGTCGTCAGCGTGTGCGCCGCGACGAACCCTCGCGCGCGTCCCCGAGCGATCGCATCGAGCAGCGCCGCCGCCTCGGCGTCCCACGGCGCGCGAGCGAGCAGCACATCGAGCACCACATTCGTGTCTACGACGAGAATGGGCCGATCACTCCGGCCCGCCCCCGGGGTCGGACCTCCCCCAGTCGGCGTACGCTCCGCCGGTGGGCGTTCTCGTACCGATCTGCGAGGCACGCCTCAGCGCACTCCGTATTTCCTGACGAGATGGTCGCGATATGTCTCGCGGTCGGCGTTCGCATCGCGTGCAACACCCCACAAGCGCCGAACTGCGGGCGTCAGTGCTTCGTCGCTCGTCGCCAGTGGAAGTGCCCGCAGGAAGTCTCCAACGAGGCGCGAGAGGTTCGTGCCGTGGCGCCGGCTGTATCGCTCGCCTCGCGCAACGGCCTCAGGATCCAGTAGAAGGTTTTTCGGTCGTCGTCGAGTCGGTTTCGCCATAGGATCCTGTGTGCGCACGGTACCTAGGCAAATATGCGCACGGCTCTTCGGGACGCAAGCCGAAGCATCGGTTCGGGCCTGCCCCATACGGTGACGCCGGTAAACCTTGTGGGCCTCCTGAGTGAGACCGTTTGATCGCGCGCATGGTAGGCTGTAGGCGTCGCCGGAGTGACGCTGCGCTGCGTTATCCGTGGGTGACGGGCTCGGCGGGTGCTCTGGCCAGATCTGGCCAGAGCACCCGCGAGCGACGTTCACCGTCGACGGCTACTTGCTGCGGAAGAGCTTCACCTCTCTCGACGCCTGCGCCGGCGCCACCCACTTCTCCGCATTGAGCGTGAAGGCCTTCGCCGTCGCCGCTCCCGCCTGGAACTCACCCGCCGTCAGCGCCATCGACCCGCTCCACATCCGCGGCGTCGTCGTGCACTGCACCGGCACCGTCGCGGCCGAGTGGACTTCGCCCCCGGCCTTCTTCTTGTTCTGCGTCTGCGCGAGCTCGAGCGCGAGCTCGAACGTCTCGTCGCGACTGCACGTCACCGTGCCGGTGAGAACCGCCCACCCTGTGCTGTTCTTGACGATGGTCGTCGGGTCGATCGTGATCGTGACGGTCGTGAAATCGGCGAACTCGAACGGGCCGATGTCGCACTGGGCATCACGCGGGAAGTAACGCTGGTCCACGCTCACACTGCATCCTGTGCCGGCGTTGATCGCGGGACTGCCGGCGAGCAGCGCGCGGGTCATCGTCGGACCGCCGTTGTCCGCCAGCGGCGCGAGCTTCGGGTCCGCGATGATGATCTCGCCGGGGCCACCACACTTGTCATCGTCCGAGATGTTCGTACCCTCTCGCTCGATTACACCGGTGGTGAGGTACCTGTGACAGTTGTCGCGGGGGTGACCCGCCACGATGGAGTTCCGGAGCGTAATGCGACCGGTCCCGGCGACGACGCCGGCGTCTCCATTGTTCGCGACCGTGCTGTTGACGAGCAGGATGGTGGTACCCTGTACCGCCCCGTATTGCTGCGCGGCGGCGATGCTCGTCGCGATGTTGTCGCTGACGGTGCTGTTGGTCATCGTGATGTTGCCCGCATAGATCACGGTGCCGGCCGGGCCGTGGTTGCCCGAGAAGGTGCTGTTCTCGGCGACGAGATCCCCGTCAGTCAAGAGAACCGGGCCGACGGTCCCATCGGAGTAACCGCCCGTGACCGTGAGGTTCCGGAGGGTCAGCGTCCCATCGTAGTTACCGTGGAACATCCGCACCGTGCCTCTCCCGCTGATGGTGACGCCTTCGCCCGCGGGTCCTTCGATCGTGACCGGTTCGTTGATGTAGATCGTCGAGTCGACGAAGATCGTCTGACCGGCGAGACTGGGGTCGAACCGAATGGTCTCGCCTCCGGTGCTGAACTTGAGCGCCCAGCGCAGCGATCCGATCGCGCCGTCGTCGTTGGGGGTGGTGACGAGGTACACGTCACCCGCTGCGGCATTGGGCCTGAGGGGGACGGAGAACGTCGGGGCGGTCGTGTCATCGGCACAGGCGCCGAGGAACACGAATGTGAGTGCGAGCGGCAAGCGGCCGGCTCGCGAGAGATACGCCTGCATGGAATGGCTCCTTCGCTGGTTGATGTGGGTGTCTGCGCCTCAGTAGGCGCAGTGCACCGCCAGATCGAGCCATGCGTGGCTCGAGACCGCGAAGGACCACGTCATCCTCCTCCTTGTGGACGCCGGCACGGCGGTGGATTATCGACGCACGGCACCCGACCGTCGACGCCGTGCAACCCGTCCGGATATTGGAGTCACGCCCCAACCCCATGCGCTCCGACTCGCTCGAGAGCCTCGGCATCACCCTCGCGGGTCGCTACGCCATCGAGCGGGAAATCGGCGCCGGCGGCATGGCCACGGTGTACCTCGCGGACGACGTCAAGCACGCGCGCAAGGTCGCGATCAAGGTCCTCCGTCGAGACCTCATCTCCGCTCACGGCGCCGACCGTTTCCAGCGGGAGATCCGCACGGCCGCGGGCCTGAACCACCCGCACATCCTCCCCCTCCTCGACTCGGGGCAGGCCCCCGCGTCCGCGCAGGACGAGGGCCTGTTCTACTACGTCATGCCGTACGTCCGAGGCGAGTCGCTCCGCCAACGGCTCGACCGCGAGCAGCAGCTCCCCGTGGACGAGGCGGTGCGCATCACGACGCAGGTCGCGTCCGCGCTCGAGCACGCCCACGCGCAGGGGATCATCCACCGCGACCTCAAGCCGGAGAACATCCTCCTGCACGAAGGCTCGGCCCTGATCACGGACTTCGGGATCGCGCTCGCCGCCGACGCCGCGCCGGCCGATCGGCTCACGGGCACGGGCATGCTGGTCGGCACTCCCGCCTACGTGAGCCCCGAACAGGCGTCGGGCGAGCGCACGCTGGACGCCCGCAGCGATCTTTACTCGTTAGGCTGCGTGCTCTACGAGATGCTCGCCGGCGAGCCGCCGTTCACCGGCCCCACAGTCCAGGCGACCATCGCGAAACGCTTCATCGACTCGGCCCCCGCGATCCGGCGGGTCCGGAGCACCGTGCCCGTCGCCGTGGACCGCGCCCTCGCCCGGGCGCTCGAGCGATCGCCGGCGGACCGGTTCGCCTCCGCGGCCGAGTTCGCGGCGGCGCTGCTGCGCCCGGACGCGCCGGGGGCGCGCGCGCCGTCGGTTGCGGTACTTCCGTTTCTCAATCTCAGCACCGATCCCGAAAACGAGTTCTTCGCGGACGGCATTACCGAGGACGTCATCGCCCACCTCTCGAAGATCCGCGCGCTCAAGGTCATCTCGCGCACCTCGGTGATGCCGTTCAAGAAGCGGGAGCAAAGCCTCAAACAGATCAGCGCGACGTTAGGCGTGGCGACGATCGTCGAAGGGAGCGTCCGGCGCGCCGGCGATCGGGTGCGGATCGTCGCCCAGCTCATCGACGCCGAGTCCGACGAGCATCTCTGGGTCGAGACGTACGACCGCCGGCTGACGGACATCTTCGAGATCCAGACCGACGTCGCCCTGCAGATCGCCGCCTCCCTGCAGGCGGAGCTCAGCTCGGCCGAACGCTCGCGGATTCGGCAGGAGCCGACGAGCAACGTCCAGGCGTACCAGCTCTACCTGCAGGGCCGTCACTGGCGGAATCAGTACACGGACGAGGGCATGCGCCGGGCGATCGGATACTTCGAACAGGCGATCGCCGTGGACCCCGGCTTCGCGCTGGCGCACACCGGAGTCGCCCTCGTCCACGCCGAGACACCCGTGGGAAGCCCGACGTCGAGACCCGAGTCCACGTTCGCGCTGGCAAAGGAGGCGGTCGCGCGGGCGCTCGCGCTCGACCCGCGACTCGGCGAGGCACACGCGGTGCTCGCGCTGCTCAAGTTCGTGTGCGACTACGATTGGACAGGCGCCGAGCAGGAGTTCCGGCTCGCGTTGGAGCTGAACCCCGGGAGTGCCGACATCCACGATCACTATTCATGGATGCTGAGTGCGCTCGCGCGGTGGGACGAGGCCATCGCGATGGCGAAGCGCGCGCAGGAGCTCGATCCGCTGGCGCACCTGTCGGACCTCGCGTCGACGCTCCTGCGCGCGGGGCGCGTGGACGAGGCGATTGCCGAAGCATCGCGCTCCATCGACTTCAACCCGAACTATGCCCGATCGCGCGGGGTGCTCGGGTGGGCGTACCTGTTGCGAGGACGCGCCGATGAAGCGGTCCTGGAGATCGAGCGGGCAGCGTCGCTCGCCCCGGGCGACACGATGTACCTCGCGCAGGCTGCCGAGGTGTACGCGCTCGTCGGCCAGACTGACCAGGCGCGCGAGATCCTGACGCAGTTGCGGGAGCTGTCGCGAACACGGTACGTCGCGCCGTACCACTTCGCGTACGTGCACACGGGGCTCGGGGAGCACGACCGGGCGATGGATTGCCTCGAGCAGGCGTTCGCCGAGGGGGCGGGGGCGATCTACGGCATCAAGGGGTCGTACGCGTTTGCGCCGCTGCGTTCGCATCCGCGGTTCACGGCGCTGCTCGCGAAGATGAACCTTGCGTGACAACGACGTTTCCTGCCACCCTCGGCGCGCTTTCGGTTGCGTGTCCAGAGCCGCCGAGCGTACCGTGAGGACATGCGAGACGCGTCGGCGCTGCCCACGATGACGGTCGAGGAGTATTTCCGCTTCGAGGAGCGCTCCCCAATCAAGCACGAGTACGTCGCGGGTGAGGTGTACGCGATGTCGGGCGCGACGGCGCGTCACAACCTCATCGCCGGCACGATCTTCAGCGCCCTCCTCGGCGCCGAGCGGAGCCCGTGCCGGGTGTTAATGAGCGATATGCGGGTGCAGGTAGCCGAGGACCGGTACTACTACCCGGACGTTGCCGTGATCTGCACGCCACTCGCCGAGCTCGACGTCGTCGCCCGCGGCCCCTGTGTCGTCGTCGAGGTCACGTCACAGAGCACGGCGCGTATCGACCGCGGCGAGAAGCTCGTCGCGTATCGAGCCATTCCGGCGTTGCGCGCATATCTGATCGTCGACCACCGCCGCCGGCGCGTCGAGCGCCATTGGCGGGATTCGCCCGGTGGCCCGTGGCTTCGTGCGGAGATCGCCGCTGAGTCGCAGACGCCCATTCCCGTTCCGTGTCTCGACGTGAACCTGACCCTCGACGAGATCTACCGGCGCGTCGAGCTGCCGGCCGTGCACGAGCCGGAAACGCCCGAGTACGACACGACGGACTGAAGGTTACCCGGCGAGCAGTCGTCAGCGAGAGTCGGAGAGGCGCGCCAGCTCAGCCTGATTGTCCCGGATCAGCTGTACGTTGTCCGGCCTCACGTGCGCCGGCGGACCTACCGTCTGCCCCTGCGCCTTCCGCATCTCCGCGTCCGCCAGGTAGCGCACCGTATAGAAGTACGCGAGGTAGGCCGTGGCGAACTCCTTGGGGGAGAGCCCGCTTGCGGACACGGCCTGCTTGGCTGCGGGGTAGCGGGCGATCGTGCCCGTCACGTCCTCGATGCTCATCGCGGGCTGGCCTAAGGCTGCGTTGATCGCCTTGGCGTCCGGCGCCGTATTCACCGCCTTGCCTGCGGCGATGAGCTTCCGGAGCGTGGGCATTGTGAGGCGGTACTCGCCGATCGCCCGGAGCGTCGCAGGCCCTTGCGCGTCCACCGGCGACGCCGTGGCCACGAGACCGGTAATTGTTAGGCAGGCGGCGACGACGATCGTGCGGCCCGCGGATCCAAGGCTCAGCAAGTAATGATGCGACATGAGAGTTTATTCCTCCGATTACTTCATCCGTGGGACGACTGTCTTCGCGATCGAAACGAGCACCTTCTTCATCACCTCGACCGAATCAGACGAGGTCTGGTCCTCGATCGCGACCTTCTTATTGCCCAACCGAAACGCGACCATCACCGGCCGGTACTTCCCGGGGGTGGGGTCCCACGTCAGATACGCCTCGTCGCCCAGCCCCGCGACCGTCTGCGTCTTGAACTGCTGACGCACACCCTCGTGAATCTTGCGCGTGCTGGCGAACGATTCCCGCGTCTCGGGAGTGACGAGGACGAATTGCAGATCGACGAAGTGGCATCCGCGCTCGCCCCTCTTGAAATCGGACGCGTCGTTCGCCTCGGGTCCCTGCCCATTGCGTGGCGTCCTGCCCGTTATCCTCACCACCTCGGCGGCGTCGATGAGCGCACAGACGTCAGCGCCGGCGCTCGCTTGCGCACCCATCGGCGACGGGGCCGCCGACGTGAACACCGCTGCCATGATGCCTAACGAAATTCGAGTAATGCCTCGCACGGGATACCTCCCTGAAGAGAGCCAATGAGATTCGTCGTCGCCGCCGGCGCAACTCAGCAGCGTCCGAGCAGAAACGTGCCGGGCATCCCCACGAGGCCAACCCCCGCATTTCCGAGAGGGTGAGTCCGAACGACCCCACACCCCTTGACGTTCACCCCGCCGTCGACCCTGGCGTTGCCCTCCGCGTCACCGAGCTGCAGGAAGCCTCCCCCCGTCGTACCCTGCCCAATCGTGGCGATGCCGACATAGTTCTCGTTCGTGAACTCGATGCTTGGCTTCCCGTTGATCAATCCCAGAGTCGCGCGCGCCTTCGAGTCGGCGTCCCGCACGACGAGCGCTCCCAGTCCCGTCGTGACGCCCATCACGATCTCGGGAAACCCCGACTCTGACTTCGCCTTGAAGAACCCACCTTCGGGGAGCGCGGAAATCAGCGCGACCGCTGCCCCCGAGGCTGAGAACAACTGGATGCCGCGGCCGGTTCCGGGCCGGGCGTCCTGGACCCGGAGAATCGGCTTTCCTCTCCCGTCGACCACGTCGAACGGCGCCTTGACCTGGTTCGCCATCCCGAGCTCCTTCGCCGCGAGCCTCTCTTCCAGATCATTCAGACGCTGCGCCATCACGTCGATCCGCTCGCGGAGACGGTCCACCTCCTCGGCCCGCGCGACGCTTTCCGGACGGTGAGGAGCGGCTGGCACGCGTGCCGACAGGGCGCCCCCCAGCAGGAGGGCCGATACGGCGTTAGGCACCAGCAGGGTTAAGATCGTGACAGGCGTGATCGTCGACATGTCGGTCTCCTTTCGTCAGGGATGTGCGTCGGGCCCGATGGGAAGGCGAAGGATTCGGATGCGCATGACGGGGTGTCACGGTGATGGGAGGTCCCCTATCGAGGTGGCGACGACGCGGCAAGGCGGTCAATCGCGATTCGCGCGAGCCTAACGGCTCCCGCCGCATCGGTCGATGACGTGAGGTAAGCGACCTGAAGGAACCGATCGCCCGTCAGGAACCCTATCCGGCCGGCGAGTCCGATCACGACGTCCTCCCACGGCCCATCGAGCGTGTCTGCCATCTCCGCGTCGGGGTCCTGCGCGATCGAGTACAGCAGTGCGTCGTCGGCGCGGAGCTGGGCGGCGCGCTGCTTTCCGTTCGACCATTCCGGCTTGAGGATCAGCACGTGGTGGCCGGCGGTGTAGTAGGCGCAGCTGCT
>DAINRQ010000189.1:0-9015 GCA_036741775.1 Gemmatimonadaceae bacterium
GGTTCGACTGGTACCGCGGCTACCAGGTCGGCGGGCGCTCCCTCATGTGGGGACGACAGAGCTATCGCCTGGGCGACATCGACTTCGAGGCGAACGCCCGAGAGGGACTCGGCACCGACTGGCCCATCCGCTACCGTGACATCGCGCCGTGGTACGATCTCGTCGAGCGCCATGCGGGCATCTCGGGCTCGGTCGAGGGACTCCCTCAGCTCCCTGACGGGCAGTTCCAACCGCCGATGCCACTGAACTGCGCCGAAGAGCTCGTCGCGGAGCGTCTCAAGAAGCAGTTTGGCGGCCGCCGCCGGATCATCCCCGGCCGCACCGCCAATCTCACTCAGGCGATCGGCAATCGCGCCGCGTGCCAGTACCGGAACGCGTGCTGGTTAGGCTGCCCGTACGGCGCGTACTTCAGCACCCAGTCGTCCACGCTCCCCGCCGCGGCGGCCACCGGACGCCTGACGCTCAAGCCGTTCGCGATCGTGAGCGAGGTGCTGTACGACAAGGACCGCAAACGGGCGACCGGCGTCCGCGTAACGGACGCGACGAATAACCAGACGACGGACTACACGGCGAAGATCGTCTTCCTCTGCGCGTCGAGCCTGAACTCCACGTGGCTCCTCATGCGGTCGGCGACGGACGTCTGGCCCGGCGGTCTTGGAAGCAGTTCCGGCCAGTTGGGGCACAACCTCATGGATCACCATTTCCGCTGTGGCGCGGAGGGTGACATCGAGGGATTGGACGACAAGTACATCTTTGGCCGGCGACCGACGGGCTTCTACATCCCACGCTACCGAAACCTGTCCGGCGACAAGCGACCGTACCTCCGCGGGTTCGGCTATCAGGGCGGTGCGGGGCGCGACGGCTGGTCGCGCGCGGTCGCCGAGCTCGGCGTGGGTGGCGCGTTCAAGGATCGCATGTCGCAACCGGGCGCGTGGGGCATCGGCGCGACGGCGTTCGGCGAGATGGTCCCGAACCATGACAACAGGATCTCGCTCGACACCACGAAGACGGACAAGTGGGGAATGCCGGTGCTCAAGATCGACTGCGCGACGGGCGAGAACGAGCGCCTCATGCGCCGCGACATGATGAACGACATGGCCGAGATGCTCGAGGCGTGCGGCGTCAAGAACGTGAAGACGTTCGACAACGAGTACTTCCCGGGTATGGGGATTCACGAGATGGGTACGGCACGGATGGGGACGAGCCCGCGGAACTCGGTCCTCAACAAGTGGAACCAGGTGTGGGATGCGCCGAACGTCTTCGTGACCGACGGGTCCTGCATGGCGTCCGCGGCGTGTCAGAACCCGTCACTGACCTACATGGCGCTGACCGCGCGTGCCGCGGACCACGCCGTGAACGAGATCAACCGCCGCAATCTGTGATCGGAGATTCGACCATGCCCGAACATGAAGTGACGACCGACGGAGTCGAGATGAGCGGCGTGATCAGCCGCCGCGAGGCCGTACGGCGCGTGAGCGCACTCCTCGGTGGGATCGCGTTCGTGGGCGGAACCTCGCTGCTCACGGCGTGCGAGCGGGAGCGTTCCGGGGCCGCGGGGAGCTCGGCGGTCGGAGAATTCACCACCGACGACGTCGCGTTCCTCGATGAAGTCGCCGAGACGATCCTTCCCGAAACGTCCACCCCCGGCGCGAAAGCGGCGCAGACGGGCGCGTTCATGGCGCTGATGGTGACGGACACGTACAAGCCCGAGGACCAGAAGATATTCCGCGACGGCATGCGCGCACTCGACGAGCGGAGCCGCCAGATGCATAACGTTGCGTTCATGCAGGCGACGCCCGAGCAACGCACGACGTTGCTCGAGACGCTCGATCGCGAGGCGAAGGAGCACATGGACGCCCGCAATGCGGCGCGCGAGGCGGCGAAGCGCGACACGACGACGAAAGCCGCCGGCACGAGGGTAGACACGGCGGCGACGGACACGACGAAGGCCGACACGGCGACGGCGGAGCGGTTCCTCCCGGGCCAGCGGCAGGAGGCGTCTCCGGGCGCCCAGGCGGGAGCAGCGACGGCCATCACCGCCGACACGCCGACGCATTACTTCCGGATGATGAAAGAGCTCGCGCTGCTCGGCTACTTCACGTCGGAGATCGGCTGCAATCAGGCGCAGCGCTACGTGGAATCGCCGGGCCGATTCGATCCGTGCGCGCCGTACGCGCCCGGGGAGAAGGCGTGGGCGCCACATGCGTGAGGGCGCTTCGCGCCCTCACCGCACGAGCGATTAGCCATCAGCTATCAGCTATCAGCAAAGCAACAAAACGATGGTTTAGGGGTCAGAGTCCTAACACATCGTTTTGACGCACGAACCAAGGCGCGCGGCATCATGACGAACTCGATTCGACGGTGTGCTTTTGCTGTCGTTGTTCTCAGCTGCATTGCCGCGTGCCATCGCGCGCCGGAACCGGATCTGCTCGCGGCGCAGCCGCGACGCGGTCAGTCGATCGGCGACTCCACCGCGTTCGGGCCGCGCCTTCTCGACTACAACGTGCTGGGCTCACGTGTGACGTACGAGCTCGCGGCGCCTGCGTACGTGATCCTGCTCAACGTCGTGCCGGGGCGGAGCATCGAACCCGTCATCGGGCTCGCGGCTCGCGATGAGGTAACGCCGGCCGGTTCACACGCAGCCCAGATCGCGGTCGCCGTCGGTCGGCCATCGTTGCCGACTCGAGGCCCACGACAGTGGGACTCCATGGACTACAGGGACCACGAGCAGTGCGTGAACAACGCGCGGCGACGCTTGCCGAAACGGCGAGTCGTGAGGACCGACAGCACGGGAAAGACGGTCTCGATCCCGACGAACGAGGTTGAAGACATGTCCCTGGAGATCGAGGCCGAGCGGCGGTGTGAGCGGTACATCAACCAGCGTACGCGCCCCGTGACCAGGGCGCCGGAGGCGTCGGGGCGCTACCTGCTGCTCATCGCATCGAACGTGTACCTGAGCCAGCAGGAGCTCATCGAGCGACTCAACGCCCTGACGATCACCGCACGTGACGTGCGGTCCACGCTCACGGCGATCCCCGAAGGGCTGTTCGTCGATCGAGCGGCGATCTGGTCGGGTCATTGGATGCGCTGGTGATGAGCCAGAAGGCGCGAGTCACCTGTCCGTAACGGGAACGAAATGCGCGACCGCGGCAGGATAATCCACGGTCACTCGGAAGAACCGCAACGCGTTCCCGCCTAACGCACCATCCACTCGGCGGTCCATCCACTGGGACATGTACTGGTGGAAATTGGGATCGGGACGTTCCGTGAACCACACCGGCCCGACACGAAACCCGGCAATCGAGACCTCCGGGACCTCGATCATTCGCATGCCCCGAACGGTTTCGTCTGCGTTGGCCAGTATCCGCCACTCCGGATGACGCTCGCGCCACCGATTCAGCACCTCAGTCGTGATGAAACTGGTCGCACGGACCGGCGGGAGCGTGTCGCCTAACGCTGCCACGGCCGTCGGCGGAAGTGCTCCGGTCGCGCCCGTGTCGAACAGCAGATGCAGGGTGTCGTCGTCCACGACCACGCTGATCCGCGGGAACGACGTGGCTCGCCTGCCGCTCGAGTCGGTCTGGAATCCCAGCGGAACGCTGCGCGCTCCGGGCGTCGACGGGGGAGCTTCCGGGTGCAGCAGGAGCCGCTGCGCGGCATAGTCGAACGTCCATACCCGGTCCGCAAACCAGGCCTGGCCAAGCATGCCGTCGAATTCCAGCGCGCGGTTCGGCGGCGGGGCGAGAATCGGCATCTTGCCCGCCTGGCCGCCCAGTGGCATGGGGAACTGGCCGTCGGTGGCGATCTCACGGAGTGAGATCACCGACGTGTCACGCCACCCGACACGGGCCGCGGCGCTGCGCAGAACGAACAGTCCGCCGCCCGTGTCGGTATAGAGGTTCAACGTATCGCCGCTCTGAACGGGGACCAGCACGAAGATGCGGTCCGCGATGAACTTCGCCGGCAGCTCGATCGCGCGTGCCACCGCCGCACTCGGCGGCGGAGGCACTTGTCTGGCGGCACACGCCGTCAGGACCGCGAGCACGTTCGCCGCAAACACCGCGGCCACGACGGGCGATCGAGGATTTATCATGGAAGCGCGAGCGCGCACTGGCCGCCCTTCTTCGTGGGCACCCAGAGCTGCTGAAGGAGAAAGTCGCGGTTGCCAAGACGGACGTTGGCCTGAGCCCCGTTAGGCGTCGTGTACGTCGCGCCGTAGCTCCACGCGCATTTGTCCGCCGGCTCCAGTCCCAGCTTGTCGTAGTACGCGTTGAACACCGGGTCCACCGTCGCATTGAACAGCTCGGCCGCGACGAGCGACGCCATGCCGTCGGCGTTGTAGTCTCCGTTCGGGCCGATGAGCTGCGGCGCGCACCTCGTCGGCGACCGCCGAGGGCTGCCAATGTAGACAATCTTGTGCGAACCCCCATTCCGCATCACGAAGTCGTGGAACGCGCAGTAGCTCTCCGCCCAGCCCGAGCTCGCCGTCACGTCGGGGGTGGTCAGCACGACGTAGATCCCTCGGGGATCCACCGGAATCGATTGCACCGCCATCTGTTCCAGCACGATGTCCTTGATGTCCTGATCGGAGAGCGTTGGGCCACGCGAGTAGAGGTCGTTGACCGCCCCGCCGAAAATGAGCCCGCCGCTGGGCGCGGCGCCACTCGCGTCCGGGTACAGGGTGTTGATCCTGAAGTAAGGCGACCCGCCAAGACCGATGACGAGATCCCGTATGATCGTCGGGGCCGGCTCGTTGGTCCAGTTGCCGTACCAGATGAGGTAGACGTTCGACGTGCCCGTCATGACCTGGCCCAGGTGGTATTCGACGCGGTAACGGGTCCGCTGCACGCCCGTCTGCTGCAGCGTGCCGATCCCTTTCCCATTGGGCGCGGCGGCCGCCGGCTTTCCCTTCGCGGCTGATACGGCGCTGGCGACGGTAGCCTCCGGCGGAACGGACGTGGTGCCCGTCGGCGCACCATCGCGGCATGCAGCCGTGACGACGAGCGCGAGGACCGAAACCGCTCCGTGAAGCCCACGCTGGTTGATGGGAAACGAGCGCCCGGGCATCGCCCGAAAATCTCGAAGGCGCACAGGCGCCAATGACAATATGGACACAGTGGATTCCTCATGTGTGATGTGAGATCGGTGCCGGCTAGCCATCGTTCTTCCTGGTGCGCGACGCGCCAGCGGCGATCGCGTCGGGCCAATCTCACCGGCCCACGTCCCCGCGCTCTCCACGCCCCATCATCGCGACGTCATCGAGGTGCAAGTCATTGCGGCTCAGAACCTTCGGCGGTCTGTGGATCGAGAATCCGGAATCCGGTCCGGGCGTGGCGCCACGCCCACGCGGGCACGCACTGCTCGCGATCCTTGCGGCGGCCGGGACAAAGGGTACGAGCCGCGACCGTGCCATCGGCATCCTCTGGCCGGAGACCGACGAAGAGCGAGCCCGGCACGCGCTCTCGCAGACGCTGTACAGCCTCCGCCGCGACCTGGGCACCGACGTCGTCCTCACCACGCCTGTCCTGCGCCTGGACCCCGACCGGATTCGCACGGACCTCGCAGACTTCCGCGCTGCCGTCACGGCCAGACGCTGGGCCGACGCGGCCGCGCTGTACGCCGGGCCGTTTCTCGATCACTTCCACCTCACCGATGCCCCGGAGTTCGAGCGGTGGGTGGAGTCGGAACGCGCATCGCTCACGACTAATGCGATCCGGGCAATCGAGATCGTCGCCAGAGCAAGCGCCGAGGCCGGGCGGCTCGAAGAGGCGGCCGAGTACTGGCACCGCCTCACGCGCATCGAGCCCGCAGACCCCCGGATCGCGGCATCCTACATGGAAGCGCTGGCCGCGCTCGGCGACCGCACCGCCGCGATCGCGCATGGGCGGGCGCATGCCGAGCTGGTACGCCGCGAGTTGGAGGTCGACGCGCACCCCGTCGTTGGGCGACTGGTCGCTCGCCTGCGCGAGACGCCGCATGATCGCCCGGAACCGCTCCACCGGGAGAACAGCGACTCCCTCGCTGGGCGCCTTCGGCGCGCTCACTCACCTCCCGACGCCGGCTCCACTCGCAATGACACTCAGGGCGAGCGCGCGTCGGAAGACGCTGCGGCGGCGGCGGTGGCCGCCCTATCCACACTCGGAACGCGCTCGGGAGGGCGATCTGCCTCGCTGACCGGGCCGGCGCACCTCACGGGACAACGCGCGCCGTTAGGCGGGCGGGCCCTGATCGGGGCGAGTGTGGCGGGAATCGCCCTGATTGCCGCCCTCGGCTCGCGCTCGGCCAGCGGACTACAGGAGGCAGCCGGAGATGTCAGACCCATCCTGGCAGTCGGCCGCATTCGAGACCTCGCGACACCCGACTCGGCGGCGCTCGGCGCGGTGTCGAGCGAGATGCTCGCGACCAGTCTCGGCCGGCTCGGCGATGTTGGGGTGATCACGAGCTCGCGGATGCTGGAACTGACGCCGCGCGACGCCGACACCTCGCGCACCGCGTTCACTGAGGCCGCACGCCGCGCCGGCGCGACGGAGATCATCGAGGGAGAGCTGACCCCGCTCGCCCAGGGACAGTTTCGGCTCGACGCGCGACGCGTGGACGTCGAGCGCGGGCTCGTGCGTCGCGGCTATCGCGTCGCGGGGAACGACCGCGTCGCGCTGGTGGACAGCGTCACGGCGCTGATCGCTGCGGATCTCGACGTCACGGCACCGGGGGGCTCACTCGGCGAGGTGAGCTCGCGGTCGGTCGTCGCGTACCGCTTCTACGAGGAGGGACTTCGCGCGCTTTACCGATACGACGCCTATGCGGCGAGCCGGCTGTTCCGAGCGGCGATCCGCGAAGATTCGACGTTCCCGATGGCGACGTACTACGCGTGGCGCACGGCCAGGGCGACCGGAGAGCGCGACGAGGCGACGCTCGCCGCCCGGGCAGTGTCGCTGGCGTCGCGTGCGCCACGGCGCGACCGGCTGCTGATCATGACTCACGTGGGCGCCGAGCGGTCCGACCTGCGAGCGATCGCGGCGGCCGAGACGCTTGCGACGGAGTACCCGCGCGACCCGGAAGCGCTCGTGCGCGCCGGCGAGGTCGTGGTCGATTTCGCGAGGGCGGTCGAGCTGCTCGACCGGGCGATTGCCATCGACTCCGCCGGCACCCTTCGCGCGTCCGCGCTGTGCCGGATGTGCGAGGCGCTGGGCCAGCTGACGACGCGCTACGGGTGGGCCGACTCCAGCGCGGCGGTGGAGCGCACGCTATCACGATGGCGTGCGTTGCGACCTAACGACGCCACGCCGTGGGCGCTCGAGGCCGACCGGCTTGTCGGGCTCGGGCGTCGCGTCGAGGCGGAAGCCGCAGTGAGACGCTACGATGCGCTCGGCGGGACGCGGACCGGGGTGCACATGGGGACCCTCATAAACGCGCTGCGGCTCGATGACCTGGCTGTGGCCGATCGCGCCTGCGACGAAGGACTCGGGACCTCCGACGAGACGGAGTTCGCGCGGTATCGCTGGTACTGTACCATCAAGCTGCGCATGCAGGGGCGCTATGGGGAGGCGCTAGCGCTCGCGCGCGACGGGCGTTTCCCGCAGAAGGCACTCGTCAGGCGGGATCTGGCGCCCGACGCGTACCAGACGGCGATCGTGCAGATGGAAATGGGCCTCGGCGGGCCCGCGGCCAACGCGTTCCTCGCGCTCGGTCGTGAGGGCAATGGCGCCGCGGACGTTCCCGAGGGGATCCGCGCGCGCCACACCACATGGCTGCTCACGCTCTCGGCTTCGGCGGCAATTGCCGGCGGCGACACCGCTCGCGCGCGTCGGCTCGTGGACAGCATCGAGGTCAGCGGCCGTCGCAGCTTGTTCGCGCGCGACCCGCTGCTTCACCATTTCGTGCGCGGGCTGCTTCACTCGCGCGCTGGTGAGCACGACGCCGCGCTCCGGGAATTTCGCCTGGCGATGCACTCGCCCACGTTCGGGTACACCCGGATCAACTACGAGCTCGGTGAGCTCTTGATGAAGCTCGGCCGCCCGTCCGAGGCGATTCCTGTGGTGCAGGCGGCGCTGCGCGGCGGGATCGAGGGGTCGGGGCTGTACGTCACGCGCACGGAGATGCACGAGCTGCTCGCGCGGTTGTTCGATGCGAGCGGGCAGCGTGACAGCGCGGCAGCGCATTACGCGCTGGTGGAGCGGGCGTGGCGGCGGGCGGACCCGACGGTCGCACCGCGCTACGAGGCGGCGCAGCGATGGCTGCGCGCGCCGCTGGTGCCTAACGCGGTCAGGGCACCAGCCCGGCGACGTCGGTGAGCATCGTTCGCCACCGCAGCTCGAATGGGAGGTCCGGCTTCGGAATCGAATCCACCGGCGTGCCGTGCACCTCGGCCCACCAGCCGAACGCGCCGGGTCGGAGGGTGGCCGCGCTGAACCACGGCGACCACTCCTCCGGTTCGGCGTCGCCGACCGGAGGCAGCGGAAAGACCTCCATGGGCTCGTAGCGCGTTTCCGCTCCATCCCGATACCACTTCACCGCGACACCGTACCCGACGCGCCCTTCGACATCGGGACGCCCGATCATGTCCGCCCCCGACCAGACGCGGTATCGGTCGTCGATCCTCGGGACGATCGACCTCAAGCCGCCCGTCTGCGCAGACCCAGGCTTGAAGAGCTGGATCGAGAGCGCGTCCCCGTGGTCCGGATGCCTGAGTGGCTCGGGGAGAGCACGGGTGGTGTCGACGCGGACCTCGAACTCGCGATACGCCCAGCGTCTGGAGACGCGGTCGCGCACGTACTCCGTCCGCAGGCGAGCACCGGGATCGACCTCCAGCGCGTAGCGACCCGGCGGCGCTTTCGCGCAGTTGAGTCCCACGAACGAGGCGACCGCGGCGAGCGCGCGCGCGGCGAATCGGCGGATCGGCAATCGAGCCTCCCGTCAGTGCGAATTGGGGTCAGATTCGAATATCACCATTCCAACGCCGTCGGCGTTGGAATGGTGATATTCGAATCTGACCCCGATTTCGCCTCACGAACCTGA
>DAINRQ010000190.1:0-1563 GCA_036741775.1 Gemmatimonadaceae bacterium
CAGCTATCAGCTATCAGCTATCAGCTATCAGCTATCAGCTATCAGCTATCAGCTAGCAGCAAAGCCAAACCCTCGGGATGCCTCCCTATCGGAGAGGGGCCTCCCGAGGGTTCTCGCTTTGCTGCTAGCTGATAGCTGTCTCAGTGACTAGGCAGTACGCGCGGCGATATGACGTGCGGAGGGCCGAGCGGGTCCGAGCTCAGCGTGTACAGATACGCCGCCATGTCACGCGCGTCCTGGTCCGGAACACCGAGGTTGGGCATCACGGTCTCGGGGTCGGTCGCCTGCGGCTCGCGGATCCACGACACCAGCGCGTTAGGCTCGTTTCGAACCCGGCCCGCAATGTACCCGCGATCCGCGAAATCGGTGAGTGGCGGGCCGACGCGGCCCGTCGCGGCGCGAACGCCGGGAATCACGTGGCAACTTCCGCACCCGTATGCCGCCAGCACGCGCGGCCCGTTCGCCGGATTGCCTCCCACGACCATCTGGCGCGGGACGACGCCGCCGTCGCGACAGGCCCCGCCCGCCGCGATCACGGCCGCAACGCCGAGTACGAGAGCGCACTGCCTCACACGGATACTCCCGGCTCGCAGAGGGGCACGAACCAGATCGTGATCGCCTCGTACACGATTCCAATCCCGAAGATGATCGCCGAGATGAGGCCGACGACCATGAGGAAACTCACGCGCGCCGTGCGTTCGCCCATGCGTGCGTCCCACGCGTCGTCATCCGGCCGATCGATCTCGCGCGCGATGTGCCAGCGCCGCCACGCGACCCATCCCGACCACGCCGTGAGGGCCACGCCGACCGCACTAATGACAGCAAGCGTCGTTCGCGGCCCGGCGCTCCACCCGGTCGTGCAGGCGTACGCCAGCACAATGTACGTCACGAGCAGATGCACCGACCACACGACAGCGCCACCGAGCAGCGCCCACAGGAGTGTCCAGCCACCGGGTGTGCCAGCGTCGTCACGCGTACCCGCCTGTGCGTCGGCGCGCTCGATGTCGCCCTTTGCGGTTACCTGCGCACGGGTGGTCATGCAGCGAGCCGAGGCCAGACGTGAACCACCGCAATCACCACCAGCCAGGTGACTGCCGACGTGTAGCACACGAGCGACGCGTTCAGCGCGACCCCTCGCCCACGCGGATCCTGCGGACGCAGCCACGCCCACAGCTGCCCCGCGAAGAGCATCCCGGCCGCCCCGAGCGCCACGAGACTGGCGTACCCGAGGAGGCCGAGCACACTCGACGCATACCCGCTCTGCGCTGCGTCGCGTCCGAACTCCGACCACGCCGGAAAGACCACCCACGTTAGGCCGGCGAACAGCAGAAAGGTGACGAGGAGCGGCCACCGGCGTGCGGCCGGGTTGCGACTGTGATCGATGGTGTACGTGAGCCACCGCGTCGCCGCAGCCGCGACGACCGCGCCAACGGCCGCCCAGACCGCAACCCGGAGCGGGGGCGCATTGCTCCGATCCACTGGCGACGGGTCACTCCCCAGGTAGAAGTACGCCGCCACGAGCGTTCCGAGTGCGACCGTGATGATCGCAACGAGGACGCCCGT
>DAINRQ010000190.1:1663-9007 GCA_036741775.1 Gemmatimonadaceae bacterium
ACGCCGCCACGAGCGTTCCGAGTGCGACCGTGATGATCGCAACGAGGACGCCCGTTCCCCAGTACCCGTTCGCGGAGCGGTCACCGATCGCGAGTGGGAGACGCACCGTGCTCGGCGGAAGCTCACTGTCATCGTCGGTGTCCGGCGCTGGCGCGTCCGTTGGCATCGCTCCGCTCCCACCACCAGGTCCTTTCCCGTGCGGCTCGTACAGCTCATCGATGGCAGTCTGTTCCGTGTCCACCGGCCAGAACCACCCGACCAGCGAGACCGCGGTGATGCCGAGTCCGAGGAGTGCGACCCACATGGTCTCCACCAGCGCCGCGATGAAGAGCGTGGTGAACCCGAGCGACATGATGAAGGGCCACGGACTCCGGCGCGGCAGATGCGCGAGCGCGAGCGGACGGCCGTCCAGCACGCCAACGATCAGCGAGCCGCGCCAGCGCGACGGGGCGTGGTCCAGCTGGCGCGCGGCGCTCACGACATCGATGTCGTCGCCTTCGACGGGCATGAGCGTCGCCTGGTCCCACATCGGATGACGGCTGCGAACCACCGGGATGCGCCCGAACTGCGCGTTCACCGGCGGCGACGCCTCGCTCCACTCGAGCGTGTCGCCTTTCCACGGATCGTTCCCCGCCTTGCGCCCATGCCGCAGCGACAGCGCGAGATTCACGAGAAACAGGAGCACGCCTGACACGAACACCGCCGCCCCGATGGTGGAGATGAGATTGTACATCTCGAGGCCGAGGCCGGCCGGATAGGTGTACACGCGACGTGGCATTCCCTCGAGGCCGGCGAGGTGCATGGGGAAGAAGGCCACGTTGAAACCGACGAACATCAACCCGAACGTCCACCATCCGAGCCGCTCGCCCATCATGCGCCCCGAGAACTTCGGGACCCAGTAATGGAGCCCGCCGAAGATCGGGAAGATCACGCCGCCGATGAGCACATAGTGGAAGTGCGCGACGACGAAGAAGGTGTCGTGCACCTGCCAATCGAACGGCACCGCAGCCACCATGACGCCCGTCATGCCACCGATGAGAAAGATCACGAGCCCGCCCATCCCGAAGGCCAGCGGCGCTCGCCACACGGGTTTGCCCGCCCAGAGCGTCGTGATCCACCCGAACACCTGGATCCCGTTAGGGATGGCGATCAACATGCTCGCCGCGGCGAAAAAGCCCATGCCCACCGGCGAGAGCCCGCTCGTGAACATGTGGTGCACCCACAGCCCGAAGCTGATGAACGCGGTCGCGAGCAGGGCGACGACCATGAGCGTGTAGCTCGTCACCGGCCGCCGCGCGAACGCCTGCACGATGTGTGTGAGGATGCCGACCGCCGGGATGAACATGATGTACACCTCGGGGTGCCCGAACACCCAGAAGATGTGCTGCCAGAGCATCGGGTCGCCGCCGTAGTTCGCGTCGAAGAAGCGCGTCAGCTCCTTGCGGTCGAGCTCGAGCATCGCCGTGCCCACGATGAGCGGCGTGAACGCGAACACGATCATCGCGCTCGTCACGAGCATCGCCCAGCAGAAGAGCGGCATGCGGTTGAGCGACATCCCGGGCGCCCGCATGCGCAGAATGCCCACGAGCATCTCCGCTGCCGCGCCGATCGCCGCGACCTCGGCCACGCTCAGGCCGATGTCCCAGAAGTCCATGTTCAGCCCGGGGGAATACTCTTTCAGATTCAGCGGCACGTAGGCGAACCAGCCGCCGTCCGGGGCGAGGCCGAACAGGAACGACGTGTAGATGTAGATCCCGCCGAACAGGTACGTCCAGTACGACAGCGCCGTCAGGCGGGGGAATGGCAGGTCGCGCGTACCGGTCATCAGCGGGATGAGATAGTTCGCGAACGCCTCGAGGAACGGGATGACGAAGAGGAACATCATCGTCGTCCCGTGCATGGTGAAGAACTGGTTGTAGGTCTGCGCGTCGAGCACGCCACCGTCCGGGCGCGCGAGCTGGAGTCGCATCCCCACCGCGAGCAGCCCGCCCGCGAGGAAGAACGCGAAGCTCGTCGCCATGTAGCGCACGGCGATGGGGATGTTGTCGATCGTCTGGAAGGTGCCGAGGAATCCTTTCGGCTGATCCCACGTGACGTTGAACTCCTTCTTCCGCCGCTCGAGCCGGCTGTGCGCCACGACCCCCTCGCCAGCCTCTGCTGGGTCGCCGGGACCGGAGATCAGCTTGGACATCGCGGTGTCACCGGGCTACTCCAGCGTGCCGAGGTAGCGAACGATGGCGTGCAACTCCCGTTGCTCGAGCGGGACGACCGGCATGAGGCTTCCCGGCTTGATGGCCTGTGGGTTCCCTACCCACCCGTGCATGTGGCCTGCATTGTTCGGCAAGACCCCGGCAGCCAGCGTTAGGCGACTCGCCAGGTGCGTGAGGTCCGGCCCCGCGTCGCCCCGCGCCGGGGTGCCGCGCACCGCGTGACAGAGCACGCACCCCGACGCGAGGAACGTCGCCTGGTCCGCGAGGGCCGCCGAGTCGCGAGGCACCGCGGCGGACGCTCGCTGGCGCTCCGCCCACGCCTCGTACTGCGCCGGGGGCTCGGCGACCACCGTGAACGCCATCATCGCGTGCTGCACCCCGCAGTACTCGGCGCACTGGCCCCGCCACGTGCCCGGCCGCTCCACGGTGAACGCGAGCGCGTTCGTGCGGCCCGGGACGAGGTCCATCTTTCCCTGAAGTCCCGGCACCCAGAAGCTGTGAATCACGTCGGACGAGCGCAGCCGCACGATGACGCGACGGCCCACCGGTACGTGCAGCTCGTTTGCCGTCTCGAACTCGAGGTGCGGCTGCGCGTCGCGGTACCGCACCTCCCACCAGAACTGCCGCCCCGTGATCTCGATGACGAACTCCCCCGGCTCGGGCGGCTCGTCGATGCTCGCGACCGTCCGTGACGGGAGCGACACCGCGTTGAGCGTGTGCATCGTCATGATGAGCACTGGGAGGAGCGCGACGACGGGGAGCACGATACCGCCACCCACCATCCACCGCACTCCGATCCGCTCGCTCCGAGGGCGTCCTTTGTCCTCGAGCCCGCGTCCGCCACCCTCCGCGTTATGCTGTTCTCCGCGCGCGTCCGCCGGCCGGTCAGCTTCCGGTACTTCGTCGCCGCGCCGCCGAAAGAGCGCGTACGCGAGTCCGAGCAGCACCGCGATGGTGATGATCGTGCTGAGCACGAGCATCAGGTCCCACAGGTCGCCAATGCGCGACGCTTCGCGGCTCGCCGGCCGCAGCGCCGACTGCTCCGCTACCGCGACTGGCTGCGCGAGCGCTCGCAGCACGGCGCCCGCGATCACCGCTCTCCCTCCGTCTGCCCTTTGCGTGACCCGGCCTGCCCGGTGCCTGCGCCCGCCCCCGCGCTGGTTGCGGTCTTGTCGAGACTCCGCACGAACGCCGCGATCTTCCACGCCTCCGACTCCGGGAGCCTTCCACCGAACGCCGGCATCCCGTTAGGCCGTCCCTGGAGGATGGACTGCACGATGTTCTCGGGATTGCTCCCGTAGATCCACTCGGCGTCAGCGAACGGAGGTCCCATGCCTCCTCCGCCGGCGCCCCCGTGGCATCCGAGACAGTTCATCGCGCCGTAAAGCCGCCTGCCCTCGGCTACCGCTCGGTCGTCGCCCTCGTACGGGTTCTTCGCCGCGACATCCACGGCGGTCGCGCCGGCGCGGAGCGTACTGGTGCGGACCGGCGTGCCCTGCTGTGTCATCCCGGCGGGCGGGATGAGCTGCGGGTTTTCATCGCGCGAGCACCCGCCGACGACCGCACCGGCGAGCACGCACGCGAGGACTCGCGCCACGCGCTCAATCCGGTAGCGCGAAGACATAGAGCGTGCCGCCCGGAGCGGTGTGGTCAGGCAGGTCGGTCATCGCGTTGGCGAAGCCGAGGGCGATGTAGGGGTCCACTTCGGGCATGAGGCCGAACACCACCGCGCCCGACCATCCACCGACGCCTGACGCGATGGCCACGTACTGCTTGCCGTCAGGCCCTCGGTACGTCACCGGCTGGCCGATGATCCCGCTCCCCACCTGGAACTGCCACAGCACCTCACCCGTGCGCGCGTGCACCGCCTTGAACCAGCGGTCCATCGTCCCGTAGAACACGACGTCGCCGGCCGTGACCAACGCTCCGCTCCACGCGGGGAACCGTTCCTTGATCTCCCACACCGCGCGTCGCCCAACGGGATCCCACGCCTTGAACACGCCGCGGTGTCCGCCGGGGCCGGCGTACATCCGCACGTTCGCGCCGACGTACGGCGTCCCCGCGATGTAGCCAGTCTCCATCCCCTGGTAGTCCATACAGAGGTTGTTATGGGGGATGTAGAGCAAGCCGGTGCGCGGCGAGTACGCCGATGGTTGCCAGTCCTTCATCCCCGGCGACGCGGGGCACACGTTGCGCGCAATGCGATTCCCGGTGGCCTTGTCGGGATTCAATGTCGGGCGCCCCGTCTTCAGGTCGATCCCCGTCGACCACGTCACCGGGCCGAACGGGTCCGCGGAGAGCACCTCGCCGGTCTCGCGATCCATGACATACACGAAGCCGTTGCGCTCGGGGCGCACGAGCACCTTCCGCGTGGTCCCACCGATCGGGAGATCGAGGAGGATCTGCTCGTTTATGCCATCGAAGTCGTGCTCGTCGTGCGGCGTCCATTGATATGCCCATCGTGCCTCGCCCGTGTCCGGATCGCGCGCGAAGATCGACGACGCCCACAGGTTGTCGCCCGGCCGTTGTGCTGGATTCCACACGCCGGGGTTGCCCGTGCCGTAGTAGATGAGGTCGAGCTCGGGATCGTACGAGATCCACCCCCACACCGTCCCGCCGCCGACCTTCCATTGCTCCGGCGGCCACGTCGACATGCCGAGATCCTTTCCGCGATACGCTTCGTAGAACGGCCGGAAGTTCGAGCCAATGAGCACTTCCGCATCGGGGCCCGTGCTGTAGGCGCGCCAGGCGATGGCTCCGGTGTTCGCGTCGAGCGCGGTCAGCCAGCCGCGCACGCCCATCTCGCCGCCGCTGTTGCCGACGAGCACCTTTCCCTTCACCACGAGCGGCGCCATGGTGATGGTTTCGCCGCGGTTGATGTCCCCGAGCTTGGTCTTCCAGACTTCGCGGCCCGTCTGGGCGTCCACGGCAATGGCGTGGCCGTCCAGCGTGTTGAAGAAGACCTTGCCGTCTGCGTACGCAGCCCCGCGATTCACGACGTCGCAGCAGGCCACACCCTGCGATGCGCGGTCGGCCTTCGGGTCGTACTTCCACTTGAGCGCGCCGCCGGGCGGCGTGAGGTCGAGCGCGTAGAGGTAATTCGGGTAGGGCGTGACGATGTACATCGTGTTGCCCACCACGAGCGGCCCCGCCTCGAATCCGCGCGTCGTGCCTGTCGAAAACGTCCACGCGAGCTCGAGCCGCCGCACGCTCGCGGTGTCGATGTCGGTGAGCCCGCTGAACCGCGTGGACTGGTAATTCTTCGCGGGCATCGTCCACTGGCCGTCGTCGGGCGTCGTGCCACCGGCGGCGACAGTGCCGGTTTGCGCAGCGCTCGTCGCTGCGGGGCCTGCGGGGGAGGCAGCGGTCGAGCCGGCGGCCCGCCCTGTCTCTTCACCGGTGCCGCACGCCATGAGGAGAACGAGCGCGATCAGCCCCGACGTGCGTCGTGGACCGGAGGGGACAGGCGCCACGGGCGAGCCGTACACTGAACGGCCGTCGCCGGAGAGTGACCGGTGCTGCGGATGCGCCACGTGCGTTGCTCGCGCTGTCGATACAGTTGCGCCGCGGTCGCACGATTCATTCCGGCGTCGCCTCGGAACCTAGAATGCAGCCCCTTCGGTATCGTGCTCGCGATCGCGCCGTGAGGGCATTGACGGTGACGGCGGACGGGCACTGACAGGCTTTCGCCGACATGGGGCCAAGGATGCACCGACAGCCATGGGGGTACGGCGGACGATACACTCCGGCATGCGCCCAGCACTCAGCGGCGCGCCCGCCGTGTTCAGGCGGCGGAACCCATTCCCGATACCTTGCGCCGTGAAACCGCGTCCCGATCCGACCAACCTCGACCACGTCGCGTACACGATCGTCGCCCTTGGCATTGTGGGCTGGATCCTGGCACTCCTGATTCGATAGCGCGGAGCGGCGATCCTCGTGCCACCCTCAGGAGCGAAACGCAGGTCGCGCATGCGGAGTTCGCACGAGGGCTGACGTGCAGTGAAGAGGAGGCGCGCATGGCGACGATGGGCGGCGGCGTGCACACTTGCCAATCGCCGCTCACCTTTCGCGCTTCCGATACGACTGTGGTTCGAGCGCCCGAGCCGGTCGTTCGGGTGATGCATCCCTGATTCGCGCCGCGTCGCGCAGGGGCGTCGAACGGCAATTCGCTCCCTCAGCGGTGTCGCCGATAGGAGGGCGGCTCGAGCGAATCGTTAGGCGGGCCGCGCGGCAGCCAGGAGACTGCTACCACATGAGACCAGACGGCGACGGTCGCTCGCCACGTCGACGGGACCGGCGAGTCGACCACGACCGCAACCCCTTCTGCGCGCGGTGGCGGGGACGTGGACATCCAGTGAGTTCATCCGGCCCCAGGCACTCGGGCTCGCTTATTCCCACACGGCGTACAGTTTGCGACGGCGTCGCACTCAGGTCGATGCTCTGGAGCCTCGGCTGAAGGGTCGTAGGGACGCAGGGCAAAGGCAGGAGGTGACGATGTCCCGGACTACGCTCGTGCTTCTGGCACTCACGGCGCTCACGGCGCTCACGGCGCTACCGGCGATCGCAACCGCACAGACAGACACGACACGCCGGGACACCACTCGGGCGCCGCTACCGCAGGACAGCGCGCGCCGAGTCCAGTCGGAGGCGCGCGGTGAAATCGACGCCACGCGATTTGGCGTGCGTTTCCGCCCGGAGCTACCGAACTACGGACTCACCGCCGAGCAGGCGATGGAGCTGCAGCAAGCGCTGACGCGCGTGGGATGCGATGTCGGAACGATCGACGGGATGGTCGGGCCACGTACGCTGCGCGGGATCGAGTGCTTCGGTGGCAAGCATAACGTGGCGACGACCGACCTCGAGACAGTGCTCACGGCGCTCAACGTCAGCTTCGCGAGACCACCGGCGCCAGCTCCCGCGGCGGAACCGCCGCGACGCGACACGACTGTCTTGCCCCCGGTGATTCGCCCGGACACCACGTACCGCGCGGACGTCCGCGCGCGACGTGATTCGGCACTTCGACGCGACAGCCTGCTCCGTCGCGACTCTCTGGGCAGTGACACGACGGTGCGCCGCGATACGACGGTGCGCCGCGACACGACTGCTCGACGTAACGATTACGAATAGAGCAACG
>DAINRQ010000191.1:0-6400 GCA_036741775.1 Gemmatimonadaceae bacterium
ATCACGCCGATGCACGGCCACTCGGCCTTCTTCGGCGCCTACGTGATGATCAACCTGGCGATCATCTCTTACGCGATGCCTCAGTTCACCGGGAGAGGGGAGGAGCGACGCTCGAACACACTCGGCTTCTGGGCCTTCTGGCTGATGACCGCGGGCATGTTCGGCATGACGCTCGCGTTCGGTACCGCCGGCATCGCGCAGACGTACCTCGAACGAGTCATGGGGCTGGGGTATCTGGAGACGCAGCACAAGATCCAGGTCCACTTCATCATGCTGATCGCGACCGGCGCGATCTTCACGGCGGGGGTGGGCGCGTTCCTGTGGGACTTCTTCCGCGTCGCGCCGCTGCGTGCTCCGTCTCTCGCGATACCCGCCGAATCCGAACCGGTGCCGGCCACATGACGGCGATCCCCGCGATCCCGCCCGCGCGCCCGGGCGAGGGGCGCGGCGATGCGCCCGTTCGCTCGCACACGACCCCCGACCTCGCCGCCGCGCAATCCGTGGGGCGCCATCGGGCGCTCCGCTATCTCGATCTCGAGCCCTACTACCTACCCGTTGACGACGAGATCGAAGTGTTCGAGCGATGCCACGCGCGCGGCCTCGCGGTGATGCTCAAGGGACCCACTGGCTGCGGGAAGACGCGCTTCGTCGAGTACATGGCGTGGCGTCTGGCGAGACCGGTCGTGACCGTCGCCTGCCACGACGACCTCTCGGCAAGTGACCTGACTGGCCGCTGGCTCGTGCGGGGTGGGGAAACGATCTGGCAGGACGGCCCTCTCGCGCTGGCGGTGCGACTTGGCGCGATCTGCTATCTCGATGAGATCGTGGAGGCACGACAGGACACGATTGTCGTCATTCACCCGCTGACCGACGACAGGCGCATCCTCCCACTCGACAAGGCCGGCGAGCTCGTGGAGGCGGCACCGGGCTTTCAGCTCGTCATCTCCTACAACCCGGGCTACCAGCACGTCCTCAAGGACCTGAAGCCGAGTACTCGACAGCGGTTCGTGGGAATCGAGTTCGAGTTCCCGCGACCGGAGCTGGAAGCACGCATCGTGGAGCACGAAGGGATGGTGGACGCGGCGACGGCGCAGGCGCTCATCTCGCTCGCAGCGCGGTTGCGCAACCTCCGCGACCGTGGTCTGGCCGAGGTGCCGAGCACCCGTGTGCTCGTCGCGACGGCGCGACTGATCGCCGACGGGATCCCTCCGGTGAAGGCGTGTCGATCGGCGCTCATCTCGCCGCTCACCGACGACCCCGAGCTCCTGGGCGCGATGCACGACCTGACTGCCGCAGTGCTGGGATGAGTGACGCGGCGCGCGACGCGCCACGCCGCGTTCGGTAGTATCGCGTGGCAGAGCCGGAAGACGTCATCCTCGAGGGTGCGCACACCGCGACCACGTTCGCCGCGAGGCTCTGGCGTCGTCACTCGCCCGGGCCGGCGCGCGTCGAGCTCGCCGACGTACGCTCGCGTCTCGAGTTGATCATCGGCGGGATCTTCGGCAGTGCGCCACCGATCGTTCCGGCGGAGCCGCCGGCGTTGCCGTCGTTTTTCGGGCGGATCGCGCGGCGCATTCCGCGCCACCTCCTCGACGACCGCGCCCACGCCTCCACCGATGGAGCGCGGATCCGTCTGCCGCGCGCGCTCGCCGTAGGCCGGAAAGATTCCGCGGCGATCGTCTCGCGCGACCAGGCTGTCGCCACGTACCGGCTGCTCGCCATCGAACAGGCGGCGCGCGCTGCCCGTGGCACGCCCGCCGCCGTGCCTAACGCTCCGTCACGGGCGCTCACGGCGATGCAGCGGGACCTCTTCGAGCTCTGCGAAGCTGCGGCGGTAGACCGCTGGCTCGTCACGGAGCTTCCCGGGCTGGCGGGGGAGCTCCGCGCCGCGCGGCGCCGCGCGCTCGCCGAGCGCCCGGCGCTGTCAGCACTCACGCCGTGCGAGCAGGCCGTCGAGCGGCTCGTCCGCACACTGCTCGACGCCCGCCCTGAGCACCCGCCGCGCGAATTGCCGATAAGCCCCGGGCCGGAGATCTCGCGCGCCTGGGCGCGCGAACATGTCGCGACATTGCTCGCAACACTTCCGGGCCGCTATCGCGGACTCCCGCCGGTGACGCTCTGGGGACGCGCGGAGCCGCTGGCATCCGACGCGCGCCCGACACGACGCGACGCCACGGAGGGACGTCGCGAGGCACAGCTTGCCGAGGAGCGCGTCCGCACGCTGCGTCGCCGGCCGCGTGTCAGACCGACGCCCGATGATGAGGACGACGGGCAGCCGGGGATGTGGATGATCCAGCTCGACGACCCGCAGGAGCACGTCGAGGACCCGATGGGGCTGCAGCGCCCCGCGGATCAGGACGCGGAGAAGGATGCGGAGGAGCTGGCGGATTCGCTCTCCGAGCTCCCGGAAGCGCGACTCGTCACCGCGCCTGGTACGCCGGCCGAAGTGTTGGCGAGTGACGACCCGCCACCGCGCTCCTTGCTCCAGCCGAGCGCTGTGGGTCAGCGCGTTGGGATCGCCTATCCCGAGTGGGACCACCGCATCGCCGCGTACCTCCCTGCACACGCCGTGGTGCGCGAGCTGCCGGTGCCGCCGGGGGACGCGCAGTGGGTCCAGGCCGTCCTGCATCGTCACGCGCATGAAGTGGAGCAGGTACGCCGTCGGTTCGAGCGGTTGCGCCCGCAGCGCCAACGTTTCGGCCGCCAACTCGATGGCGATGACGTGGACATCACGGCGTATACCGAAACGCATGCCGACATGCGGGCGGGCTGCGGGAGCGAGGACCGGCTGTACGAAGCCGTACGCCCCGCTCGGCGGGACATCGCCGTCAGCCTGCTCATCGACGTGAGCGGTTCGACCGACAGTTGGCTCTCCGATCAGCGGCGCATCATCGACGTCGAGAAGGAAGCGCTCCTTCTGGTCTGCGAGGCGCTGGACGCGCTCGGCGACCGATACGCGGTCGCCGCGTTCTCCGGCGAGGGCCCGAGCGGCGTGGCGGTGTATCCCGTCAAGCAATTCGAGGAGCGTCATGGCACGGCGGTGCGGCTCCGGATCGCGGGGCTCGAGCATGACCGGTACACCCGGATGGGCGCCGCGCTGCGCCACACCACCGCGCTCCTCTGCCGAGAGCTCGCACGTCACCGGCTGCTCATCCTCCTCACCGACGGCAAGCCGAACGACGTGGACCTGTATGAAGGGCGGTACGGCATTGAGGACACGCGGCAGGCGGTGGCCGAGGCGCGCCTGCAGGGGATCTCCGCCTTCTGCCTAACGGTGGACCGCGAGGCCCCGTCGTATCTGCCGCGGCTCTTCGGGGCAGGCTCGTACACGGTGCTCCGGCGCGCGCATACGTTGCCGCAGGCGATGGTCGAGGTGATACGGCGCCTGTTGCACCCCTAACGCGCCGACGAGGGATGTTGCTGAAACGGCGCCCTTCCGAGCCCCGTTCTAATTTTTCGTGCTCCAGATGTGCCTCCGCTTTCTCCGAACGAATATCCCTCGCCACCTACCTCAACACGAACGGCTCGTGGCCGCGCACATCGTTCGCCAGCGCCCATGCGGCGATCTGACGGCCCAGAACCAGGCCGGCCTCGCCGTCGAAACGGTAGTGGATGCCTCCCAGCACCCGCGACAAGGCTGCCTCGTCGGCCAGCGCGTCGAGACGCGTTCGCTCCGCCGGGAACGCATGCCCGAGAACGCGCGCCATGGCGGCGGACACGGCCGCATGGTTCGACGGATACGACGGGAAGTTGGGCAGCGGGATTGACAACGTGATCAACGGGTCGGCCATCGACGGGCGGAGCAGCCAGTAGAAAAATTTCGCCTCGTGCGAGGCCACGATGGCATCGAACGAGGCCATGTTTATCAGGGCGAAAACGTGCGCGGACTCTCGTTCGCCCCGACGGTTCCTCATCAACAGCCGCGCGGCCTCCTCGTTCCAGTAGCCGGGCGGCGTGTGCGTTCCGGGCGGAAAATCCCAGAACTTGGCATTGGCGTCCTGCTCGGCAGTCCGCGTCTCGGCGATCTGGCGGACCTCGGCGAGTGCCGCGCCGAACGCGGACGAGCCACACGATGGGGGTGGCGGAGGCCGGAACTGGTCGCCGGATAGCAGCAGGAACGTCTTCGCCCTCCCCCATAGCGCGCCCACTGGCGGCGAACTGCTGGACCACAGGCATGGGCCGATCGGCGCCGGCACCGTCCCGGGTGCGAAGAAGTTGTCGGTTCGCGCGCGGGCGACGACCTGCTCACCGACCGTTCGCCCGATCGCCACTCCGGCCGCCACGTCGCGGTTTTTGTCGCCGGACCAGGACGGACCGGCGAGGTACTCGGCAAGCATGTTCTCGAGAGCCGGTGCCTCCGCCGGATAGAGGTAGGCGAGGGCGGTCACGGATGCACTAGCGATTGCCGCGTGCACCGACGGGTGCCCGTTCCGCACTCTCTCCTGCGCCGCTGTCACAGCAGCGTTGTATTGCGCGAGGCTTACGATCGCGTAGCCGCGGATAGCGAACGGCGCTGGAGAGCGGTGCGCCACGACCATGTCGCGAGCCACGCCATTCCAGTGGACGGCGGCGTTCGCTTCCCAGAACTTGACGGCTCTCGCCAACGCAGGGCGCGGGTCTGAGTGCGTGGCGGTCGGAGCGTCGGAGCAGGCGATCAGCGCGATGCCCAGCGGGACCGCCGCGGCGGTCGAGCACCGGAGCCGTTTCTTGAGGCCGCGAACTCGCGCACAGGTCAGAGTCGTCGCTCGAGCGGGAGTGAACGTCATGAATACCTCCTTTGGTGAGGTCCGGTACGCGCGCCTCGGGTGACGGAACGGAGCGATGGAGGCGAGGTGGCATTGGCGTCTCGAGTTGCCGGGCCGCCGAGCGCGTGCGGATCCGCGAGCGCGCTGTACGGTCGGGCCAGTGTCCACAGTTCCGGGTTGCTTGCTCCGGCAGTGGTGCGGGGGTACAATGGCCGCAGCGGGTGTACTCGGGGTGTACCGTGCCTCAACTCTCGATCAACAGCGGTAAGAAGCGGGCGATGGTCTGCCTCAAGCTCTTCGCTGGCGCCTCACTCGAGACCGATGGTCGCCCGTTGACCGGGCCGGCCGTCCATCGCCATCGCCTTGCGCTGCTCGCCGTGCTCGCGGCCGCCCATCCGGCTGCCGTTCCGCGCGACAAGCTCACCGCCTACCTCTGGCCGGAGCGCGATGCCGAGCACGCGCGCAATCTTCTCAGCCAGGCTGTGTATGTGCTGCGCAAAACGCTCGGCGAGGACGTGATCCTGGCCGCGGGCGACGACCTGCGCTTCAACGCGAACGTGGTCGCGTGCGACGTGGTGGGTTTTCAGCGGGCGATCGCGATGGGTGACCTGTCGCGAGCGGTCGAGCTCTACACTGGCTGCTTCCTGGATGGCTTTTTCCTCGCTGCCTCGCCGGAGCTCGAGCGGTGGGTGGAGCGGGAGCGCGCGCGACTGGCCGGGGAATACGCGAGAGCGTTGGAGCTGCTTGCCGAGCTGGCGCAGCGAGAGGGAGATCCCGGAAGGGCGGTGGAGTGGTGGAAGGCGCGAGCCGCTCACGACCCCTATGATTCGCGCGTCGCGCTCCGGCTGATGCAGGTACTCGAGTCGAGTGGCAATCCTGCCGGCGCGCTCCAGCACGCTGCAACGCACGAGCGGCTCTTGCGGCAAGAGCTCGACCTCGAGCCGTCCCCCGAGGTGCGCGCTGCCATGGAGGTTCTCCGCGCACGTCGCGAGACGCGGGATACGACGAATGGTGCCAGGTCAGTTCCGGTCGGCGACGATCCGGTATCGGCGGAGCGACCCGATGACGCCGGTGTCGAGCACCAGCACCAAGCGCCGGGTCGAGTCGTCGACGATGGTCCGCGTTGGAACGGGATTGGAGGTTATCGCCGGGGAGCGCCAAGCCTCCCGCTGGCGGTGACCGTAATCCTGATATTAGCAGTCACGATCAGCCTTGGATCGGCGAAGCTCACGAATCGCTCCGCCCCGGAGCGGTCTCCGACGACCGCTGGTGGGGAGGCGAGTCACGCGACGGCCGCGCGATCGGCGCCTGTTCGCTCGTCCCGGAAGATCGCGGTCCTCCCCTTTACCAACCTGAGCGGCGACCGCGAGGACGACTATTTCAGCGACGGTCTCACTGAGGAGCTGACCACCGCGCTCTCCGGTGTGCGAGCCTTACGAGTGGTTGCGCGCACCTCCGCGTTCGCCTTCAAGGATGAGAACCGGGACATCCGCGCGATCGGCCAAGCGCTCGATGTGGGCACACTGCTCGAGGGCAGCGTGCGCAGGGAAGGTGGGCGCGTACGCGTGACGGCGCAGCTGATCGACGCTGCGGACGGCTTCCACCTCTGGGCAGAGACGTACGAACGCCAGGGGACCGACCTCCTCGCCATCCAG
>DAINRQ010000191.1:6500-8779 GCA_036741775.1 Gemmatimonadaceae bacterium
ATCCAGCTGGATCCGAGTTACGCGACCGCGCATCACTGGTACGGCAACTTCCTCACGGCGGCGGGGCGCTTCGACGAGGCGCTCGTCCATAAGCGGAAGGCGGTCGATCTGGATCCACTAGCGCCCGTGCTGAGCGAATCGCTTGGCCACACGCTGGCGCGCGCTGGGCACTTCGCGGCGGCGTTCGAGGCGTATCGGGGCGCCATCGAGCTGGACTCGACGTTCTGGCGGGCCCACACGAGCCTCGGCGCTCTCTACGAGACGCTCGGACGGCTCGACGAGGCCGAGTCGGCGTATCGTAGAGCCATCGCGCTCGCGGGCACCGACGCGAACGTCAGGACAGGTCTCGTCCGCATCCTGGCGCGCACAGGGCGGCAGGACGAGGCCCGGGGGATGCTCGCCGAGCTACGCGAAGAGGCCAACCGCGTCGGGATTCACCAGCCGGGCGTGGCCACGGCGTTCCTGGCGATCGGAGACGACGACGGCGCGATCGCGTGGCTCGAGCAGTCTTTTCGCGAGCGGGTGCCACAGATCCGGGTCATCGGCGGCCCGGCGTTCGAGCGCCTCGAGAGCGACCCGCGCTACGTCGGACTACTCCGGCGCGTCGGGCTCCGGGACCGGTGAACCCGACGAGGGTGACGCCTCGTTCAGAAAGGAGAGTACTCCCTCCTCGCCACTTCCAACTTGTAGTGCGTCCGGGGACTTGTGGCAAGCCCGGGGTAGCCCCTTACGCTCCGGCACTCTTTGGCAACGAGGGGACGGGAGCGAATGGGCTACTACGTATTGCCTTTTCACGACATCGACCAGACGCAGGTCGCAGTCGTTGGTGGCAAGGGTGCGCACCTGGGGGAGCTTTCGCGGATCGAGGGCATCCGCGTACCCGAAGGCTTTTGCGTGACGACGGACGCCTTCCGCCGGATCATGGCGGAGGCATCAGCGTTAGGCGAACAGGTCGACCGGCTGTCACGCCTAACGCCAGATGATCGGGAGACGATCCGCGCGCTCAGCCTGGGAATCCGCCGGACTCTCGAAGGGATCGCTGTCCCCGACGAGCTGGCGACGGCGGTCGGCGACGCGCTCGCGCAACTTGGCGCCCAGGATGCCTACGCCGTCCGATCCAGCGCGACCGCGGAGGACTTGCCAACAGCCTCGTTCGCCGGCCAGCAGGACACCTATCTGAACGTCGTGGGGCGTACCGCGATTCTGGAGCACGTTCGCAGGTGCTGGGCGTCGCTCTTCACCGAGCGAGCGGTGACTTACCGCCTTCGGAACGGGATCGACCAACGGAAGGTCCAGATGGCAGTGGTCGTGCAGCGAATGGTCTTCCCGCAGGTGGCCGGGATCCTGTTCACGGCCGACCCCGTCACGGGGAATCGCAAGGTCGCTTCAGTGGAGGCGAGCTTCGGCCTCGGCGAGGCGCTGGTCTCCGGCCTCGTGAACGCGGACGTCTACAAGGCGCAGGACGGCGAGGTCATCGCGAAGACAGTCGCCAGCAAGCAGGTGGCCGTCCTCGCGTCGCCGTTAGGCGGAACGCAGCATCAGGCGATCGAGCCGGATCGGCAGGAGCAGCCAGCGCTGACCGAGCCTCAGGTCGTGCGGCTCGCGCAGCTCGGCCGGCGGATCGAGGCCCACTTCGGCCACCCGCAGGACATCGAGTGGTGCCTGGTCGACGACGACTTCCAGATCGTCCAGAGCCGGCCGATTACCACGCTCTTCCCCATCCCCGACGCCGGCGACGAGGAGAACCACGTCTACATCTCCGTCGGCCATCAGCAGATGATGACCGACCCGATGAAGCCGCTCGGGCTTTCCTTCTGGCAGATGACAGCCCTCCGGCCCATGGCCGAAGCCGGCGGGAGGCTCTTCGTCGATGTCACGCGGGCCCTGGCGTCGCCGACGAGCCGCGCAAGCCTGCTCGGGCTCGCGGAAAAATCCGACCCGCTCATCCGGGACGCGCTCGATACCATCCTCGAGCGCGGCGACTTCATTCCGACGCTGTCTGACGACGGGCCCAGGTGGGTACCGCCTGGTGGCGGAGTCCCTTCCGCCATCGAAACCGATCCGGCGATCGTCGCCGAGTTGATCGCGCGCACCCAGACCTCCCTCGCTGCCTTGAAACGCGACATCCGGACGACGTCCGGACCGGCGCGGTTGGACTTCATCCTGGCCGACATCCAGGAGCTGAGGCGGCTCCTGTCCGATCCGCAAAGCATGCAGGCGATCATGGCGGGGATGGAGGCCACCTGGTGGCTCAACGAGCAGCTGCAGGCGTGGCTGGG
>DAINRQ010000192.1:0-6904 GCA_036741775.1 Gemmatimonadaceae bacterium
CGAGGTCGTTCGTCGGCTCGTCGAGCACCAGCACGTTGAACGACCGCGTGAACAGCCGAGCGAGCAGAAGTCGGTTGCGCTCACCGCCGCGTGACAACGGGCATCTCCTCGCAGGTCAATCCCGTCCAAGCGTGCTGCGCGGTTCGGGGTGAGCGTTATCGCACCCGTCGGGCGTATGAGCCGACATCCGTAACGCCATCTCCCTTGTTCATGAATCGAGGACTGGTCGTCGCCGCCGTGGTGTTCGCGACCGGTTGCCTGGCGAGCGTTCGCCGGGAACCGGTCGAGCGCATCGTCTTTGCATCGACGCGCCGCGGAAACACCGACATCTATCTCGCGAACGCAGACGGAACGGGCTTGCGGCGACTCACGACGGATACCGCCGCAGACCGCCAGCCGCGGTGTTCGCGCGATCGCCGGCACGTGGTATTCGTGCGCGGAGACGGACCTGGGCGCGCCATCTATCGGATCGATCTCGCAGACGGCTCGGAACATCGCCTAACGCCGGCTGGTGTCTATGACTACACGCCGACGTGGGCTCCGGGCGGCGATCGGATCTACTTCACACGAGGGGACAGTGGCGGCGTCTCCGACCGCCTGGCGGAGATGCGGAAGGATGGCGCGAAGTTGACTCGAGATGTCGTCGCCGCAATCATGAGCGGCCGAGACACGACGCGGAGCATCGTACGTCTGTTGGCGACCGGAGCTGTGCGGGGCGATGGGGTGGTGGCGTGGACGTTTGCGGCTGCGGGTGAGCGCGATAGCGCATTTGCGCGGCTCGACAGGGCGATCGAGACGCGGAGCGTGCAATTCGTGCCGGTGCTTCTTTCCAGCTCGCCGAGGATGCTGGAGACCGATCCACGTTGGGCAGCGATCGAGAGGCGGGTCGGACTGAGACACTGAGACGTCGGTGCCCTAACGCGGATCAGCGAGGCCGGGCGAGCACGCTGTCGAAGGACACGTAGTAGATGTGCCGCGACTCGACCTGCCCGTCGGCGTTCCGCTTCCCCCGCGCGAAGAAGAGCTGACGCCCATCCGGCGAAAACGACGGGCAGTTCTCGGCGTCCGATGTGTTGATGCCGGCGCCGAGGTTACGCGGCTCGCTCCACTCTCCGTCCACGCGCCGGCTCACGTAGAGATCCGCCTGCCCGAATCCGCCAGGACGCGCGGAGAAGAAGATCAACACGCGCTCGTCCGGCGACACGAGCGGATTGGAATCGGAGAACCTGGTGTTGACCGGGGTGACCGGTTCGGGTGGCTCGTAGCCTGCGGGTCCCAAACGGGAGCGGTAGATGTCGTTGCCGTCGTCGCGACGTTGCGTGAAGTAGACGGTTCCCGCCGCCGTCATCGTGCTGAAGAAACGGCCGACCGTGGTATCCACCGGCGGCCCGAACAGACGCGGCTCGCTCCAGCCGTCACCTTGGCGGGTGACGGACCACATCTGGAATTCGCTCTGCTCCGCGCCGCCCGGCTGCAGTGGCCGACGCGAAGCGAAGAGCAGCTGCCTCCCATCCCGTGACAGGAACGGGTCGATGTCGAGGTGCCGTCCAGCGAACGGAGCGACCACCGGTTCGGACCATCGGCCGTCGGCGTAGGTCGACTGCATGATGGCGTAGTCGAGCGGATGTCGCCTCGACGTCGTCGACTCGCGCATGAAGTAGACGGTGCGACCATCGGGCGTGAACGCGGGGCAGGACGCGTCACCGGCGGAGATCGCCCCCTCGGCGAAGGTCCTCAGCGTGCCGGTTTCGATGATGCCGGGCACTGTGGCGGCTGTTCCGGCAGGCATCCGGTTCGCGGCGCAGCCGGCGAGGGCGATTGTCACGGTCGCGCCCGCGAGCAGCGAGCGACTGCGGGGGAGGGAGCGACTGCTCGGGTTGGTTCGCGGCGAAGATGTTGTGGGCGGCATGGGCTGGTCGCGAGCGGTGGTCGGGCGTGACCACGCGACACTATCGCGGCGCGCTGCTCGGCCAAAGGCGTTCCGTGACGAGCGGTCGATCGGCGGGATGAGCGTAGCGCGCGGCGGCGTGCGCTCCTAGCGCTCAGTGCGTCGTCGTCATGGCCGAGATGACCGCCTCGCGCATGCGACGGCTGACTTTCAGGGCGGAGCCATCGCGCAGGATGACGAGGTGGCTGCCGCCGCTCGAGCGGACTTCGCGAATCGCGCTGACTCGCACGAGGGCCGAGCGCTCGACGCGCACGAACGTCTGGTCGAGGGCGGCGCTGAGCGATTTCATGGTATGGCGCACGAGGTGCGACCGCCCATCGGCGTGGAGGGCGACGTAGTTACCCTGGGCCTCGATCCAATCGACGCGGTCGAGCGGAACGACGTACGTGCGCGAGCCCGTGCGGACCACGAACGTGGTGGGCGCGCCGGTTTCCGATGCCGATTCCGCCGGAGCGTCGACTCGAGGCACGGATGGCGGACGCTGGCGGTCGATCAGCCAGGTCGTCGTGACGATCGTCGCATAGACCAGCACGGCGACACCGAACCCGCGCACGAAATGGTTCTGGACGCCATCGGCGAGGTTGGGCGACCCCGTTGGCCCAAGTCCGAGGTCGACCAGGGCGCGAAGCACGGTGTACGCGGCGGCGAATGTCAACCCGAGCGCGGCGTGCGTCAGCATCGATCGCCACGTGCCGACGCGATCGGGCGCGGCGCGCCGCGCGAGGGCGATGGCGGGAATGGAGAGGATGGCGAGCAGCCCGCACGCCGGCGCGGCCCGGATCAGCGTGCCGCCGAGCGACGGGTCCTTCCCCTGAATGGCATGCGACAGCGCGATCAGCATCGAGAAGGCCACGGTGCCGCCGAGGGCGAGACCGATGGCGACGATCGTCGCGCGGACGATCGCGACGTCCTGTAGGGCAGTGCGCAGTCGTGATTCGAAGGGGAAGGGAACGGTCATGGCGTCTGAATCTCGATGGTGCGATTGGCGTCGGCGCGTCCGTGAAGTCTAGGCGAGTCGCGCCGGCGACTCCTGTTGACAGCTAAAGGAACCGCTCGCATCTTCCCTACCACATGAGATGGTTCCACGCCGCGCGAACACGCGCACGCCTCCTGTTCGCCCGCGGTGCTGCGGAATCGCGCATGACCGAGGAGTTCGCGTTCCATCTGGATATGGAGGCCGAGCGCCTCGTGCGTGAGCACGGTCTCGAGCCTGGCGAGGCGCGACGCCGGGCATTGGCGGCGTTCGGCGGGGTGGAGAATCACAAGGAGGCGCTCCGCAGCGACCGCGGCCTCGCCTGGCTCGCCGGAATGTCGCTCGATCTCAAGCTCGGGCTCCGGATGATGCTCAAGTCCCCCGGGCTGACATTGATAGGCGTACTCGGGTTGTCCGTCGCCGTCGCCATCGGTGCCGCCGCATTCGGCATCATCAGCAACTTCATCGCCGGATCGCTGCCGCTCGACGAAGGCGACCGCATCGTCGCGATTCAGAATCTCAACAGCGGCAGCGACGATCGCGGTCGGCCACTGCACCTTCACGACCTGACGACGTGGCGCGCCGACCTTCGAGCGGTCGGCACCATCGGCGCATACCGCACCCTCGACCGGAACCTCATCACGCTTGAGGGGCGTCCTGAGCCGGTTCGGATCGCCGAAATGACCGCGTCCGGGTTCCGGATCGCGCGTGTGCCGCCTCTCATCGGCCGTTACTTCGACGACGAGGATGAGCGCAAAGGTGCGCCGCCTGTTGTCGTCATCGGCTACAACGTCTGGCAGAACCGGTTCTCCGGAGACTCCGCCGTCATCGGCCGGACGCTCCGACTCGGCGCAACGCAGCACGTCGTGATCGGCGTCATGCCCGAGGGCTTCGCGTTCCCGATCAACAACAAGATCTGGACGCCGCTCAAGCTCGATGCCGCCGACTACGAGCGCGGAAAGGCGCCGGCGCTCTACGTCTTTGGCCGGCTCGCGCCGGGCGCGACGCTCGGCGACGCACAGAGCCAAGCCGAGACGATCGCGCTGCGCATGGCGTCCGCGTATCCAGCGACGCACGCGCACGTGCGCACGTGGGTGACGACGTACGCGCGCGTGTTCGTCGAGCAGCCGCAGATCGCCTGGGGGTTCTACCTCGCCCAGGTGCTCGTCACCATGCTGCTCGTGGTGATCGGGACGAACGTCGCGATTCTCGTGTACGCGCGCACGGCGAGCCGCACCGGCGAGATTGCGGTGCGGACGGCGTTAGGTGCGAGCCGCCGGCGCATCGTCGCCCAGCTGTTCGCTGAAGCACTCGTGCTCACGACCATGGCATCCGCGGTCGGGCTCGCCGGCGCCTGGTATGCGCTCCGCGAAGTCGGCACGTACATCACGCAGGTGGGCGGCGACCAGACGCCGTTCTGGTGGAAGTTCGGGATCTCGCTCGGTACGGTGCTCTACGTGATCGGACTCGCGGTTCTGGCCGCGGCGATCGTGGGCGTTCTACCCGCACTCAAGGCGACACAGCGCCGAGTGCACCTGACGCTGCAACACCTCGGCAGCGGTGGCTTGGGAATCAGGTTGGGGCGAACGTGGACGGTCCTCATCGTCGCGCAGGTTGCGGTCGCCGTCGCACTGTTGCCGGTGGTCGTCTATGGAGTGGTCGTGCAGGCCACGAGGAACCAGGCACCCGCCGGGCCCGAGATTCCGACGAGGGATTGGGTGACGGCATCGCTTCGACTCGATCGCGAGACGGTCGGTACGGACGACTTCCCGGAAAACGACGCCAGGTCCTCAGCTCGTTATGCGTCGGTGGTGGCGGAGATGATCCGCCGCGTGAGTGTCGAGCCGGGCGTCGCCGACGTCGTTCTCGCGTCGGCTGCTCCGGGCGACGATCGACGGACACAGTTCGAGGTGGAGACGGCACCCAGGAGGCCGAACGACGGCCGCGACACGATGCCCGTCACCAATCCCGTCGCGGCGGCGCGCGTCGAGGTCGACTTCTTCCGTGCGTTCGGCGTGCCGCTGTTCGCCGGACGCGGGTTTCAGGCTGGCGACCTAGCGAGCGGGTCAAACGTCGTCATTGTCAACCAGTCGTTCGTCAAGGCCTTCTTCGCCGGTGCCGACCCGCTTGGCCGCCGAGTCCGCGAGGCGGCTCGCGGTCGGGAAGGTGATCCGGGAGCAACTCCCGCCGGGCCGTGGAACGAGATCGTGGGTGTCGTCGCCGATTTCCCGAGCAAGGACAGCGAGCTGGCGTCGATCGCGCCACGAATCTATCGGCCGCTCGATCCGAAGACGGCCGAGGATGTCACCATTGCCGTGAGGGTGAAGGGCGCGGCGCCGGTGGCGTTCGGTGGACGGCTGCGCGAGGTCGCGGTCGGGGTCGATCCGATGCTCAGGCTCGCGGACGTCCGTGTGCTCGACAACGCGCAGAGTCTCGAGCAGGTGGGGAACCGGTACATCTTCCTCGCGATCGTGTTGGTGACCGCGAGTGTGATTCTGCTCTCGTCGGCGGGGATCTACGCTCTCATGTCATTCACGATTGCGCGTCGACGGCGGGAGATCGGTATTCGGTCCGCGTTAGGTGCGGGGCCGCGCAGCGTTCTCGTGGGAGTGCTGCGGAAGGCTGCCGGTCAGATTGCGCTTGGGATCGTCATCGGTACCGTGGTTGCCGGGGGAACGCTCGTGGGAATGGGTGTGGACAAGGACGACACCGCCGGCTTCATGGTGCTCCTGAGTGTCGCCGTGTTCATGTCGGCGGTTGGCGTCGCTGCCGCGTTTGGCCCGGCACGCCGCGCGCTACGCATCCAGCCGACGGAAGCGCTGCGAACGGATTGACGGCTCAGCTGGTCGATGGACCAGCAGTCCGCCCGCGGCCCTTCTCTTGACGGTCTACAGAAATCATCGTACTGTACTTCTGTAGACCACCAAGAGAAAGCCAAGTGGCGCACGATCAATCGGACCTGCTCCAGGGCACCCTGGAGCTCATGATCCTCAAGACACTTTCCGTCGAGCCGATGCACGGCTGGGGCATCACCCAGCGCATCCAGCAGACATCGCGCGACGTATTTCAGGTCAACCAGGGGAGCCTGTATCCCGCGCTCCAGCGCCTGACGTCGCGCGGCCTCGTCCGCGCCGAGTGGCGAACGACCGAGAACAACCGGCGGGCGCGCTACTACGTGCTCACGCGCGCCGGCGCAGGCGAGCTGGCTCGCGAGCGGGCACAATGGGAACGGGCGTCGACGGCGCTGAACTGGGTCCTCGCCTGGGATGGGAGGTCCGCGTGAGTCCGCTCTCGAAACTCTCGAAGGTCTACTGGGCAGCGCGCGAGCGCCTCCGCACGGTCTTCCGGCGCCGCAGCGCCGAGGCCGACATGGACGAGGAGCTGCGCTTCCACCTCGAGATGGAAGCGGCGAAGATCACGCGCGCCGACGGAACGAGTCGCGAGGAAGCCCGACGTCGCGCGAGGGTCGCGTTCGGCGGCGTCGAGCGCTTCAAGGAAGAAGTGCGCGACGCGCGCGGGCTCGACTGGCTCGCCGGCATGCGCCTCGATTTCGTCCTCGGGCTTCGGATGCTGGTCAAGTATCCCGCCCTGACGATCGTCGGCGGGCTCGGGATCGCGGTCGGCATCGCGGTGACCACCGGGTTCTTCACGTTCGTTCAGCAGAACATCAACCCGACGCTCCCCCTCGACGAAGGCGACCGGATCGTCGCGCTCGAGAATCGAGACATCGAGTTGAACAGCGAGGACCGGCGTGTCGCGCACGACTTTCTCTCGTGGCGCAACGAGCTCCAATCCGTGAAGGAGCTCACCGCGTTCCGGACCGTAGAGCGTAATCTGCGCATGGGCGACGCGGTGGCGGAGCCGGTCAAGGTCGCGGAGATGACGGCGGCGGGATTCCGCGTTGCGCGTGTCGCGCCGATCCTCGGGCGCTACCTCGTTGACGACGACGAGCGTACAGGGGCGCCGCTCGTGCTGGTGATCGG
>DAINRQ010000192.1:7004-8722 GCA_036741775.1 Gemmatimonadaceae bacterium
GCCGCGGCCGAGCTCCCGAAGACGCACGCGACGCTGCGGCCGATGGTCAGGCGCTACGTGCACTCGGTCACCGACATGTCGGACAGCTCGCTGCTGGAGGTCCTTGCGTTGCAGCTCATGACGAGCATGCTGCTGGTCGTGGTCGCGCTGAACGTGGCCGTGCTCATCTACGCTCGAACGGCGATGCGGCAGGGAGAGATCGCGGTGCGCACGGCGCTCGGAGCGAGCCGCCGCCGCGTCGTCATGCAACTTTTCATCGAAGCGCTCGTGCTCTCGGCGGCATCGGCGGCGGTAGGACTGGCCATCTCCCTCGTTGGCGCTCGGCTGGGCAGCCAGGTGTACGAGACCGAGTTCGGGACGCCGTTCTGGGCGGACTACAGCCTGCAGCCGTCGGCGGTGCTCTTCACGATCGGTATCACCGTCATCACGGCCGCGATCATCGGCGTTCTCCCCGCGCTACAGGCGACAGGGAAGCGGCTCCAGCATGACATCCGCCAGATGGGTGGTGGCACCGGGGTACGTCTCGGAAAGACCTGGACCGCGCTGATCGTGGCGCAGGTGGCGATCGCGGTCGTTGGGCTCCCCGCCGCCGGCGGCATCGGTTGGGGTCAGATCATCAGCTCGGCGACACGCCCCACGTACCCGTTCGAGGACGTCGTAGTGGCCCGGCTGGGGATGGAGCCCAGCGAGGGTGATTCCGCGACGGGTGCCAGTGCGAGGGCGGCGCGATTCGATGGCTGGGTCGGCGACCTGCTGCGGCGACTCGAGGATCAACCGGAAGTGATGCGCGCGACGTTCGCGGCCTCGCTTCCCGGACGCGGCTCCTACGTGGAGGTGGAGGGTGTACCGGCTCCGGTGGGCTCGTCGATCGGGCATCTCGTCAAGTCCATCGGAACGGGACCGGGATACTTCGACGCGTTCGGTAGCCGCAGCCTCGCCGGGCGAGGCTTCCAGCCGGCTGATACGGACACGGCGTCGACGGCCGTCATCGTCAACGAAGCATTCGTCAGGCAGGTGCTCGGAGGCGGGAATGCCCTCGGCCACCGGCTTCGCTTCGCGAAATGGAACAAAGCGAGCGCGGATACCGCCCGGCCGGGCCGCTGGTTCGAGATCGTCGGCGTGCGCGCCGACTTCGAGGTCAATCGGCTCGATCCCACGCTCGTCAAGCCCGCCGTGTGGTACGCCATGGCGCCGAACCAGGCCCACCTTGCGCAGGCGGTGGACGTCCAGGTGCGGCTTCGGAAGCCGACGACGCCGGCCGACTTCGTTCCGACGCTGCGTCGGGTCGCGGCGGCGGTCGATCCGGCGCTGAGACTCGGCCGCACGTACTCCATGGGCGATGTGCAACGGGAGAATCAGGCCGCCGTCCGTCTGGCGGGGTTGGTGGTGGGTCTCATCGTCGTGAGCGTGTTTCTGTTGTCGGCGGCCGGTGTGTACGCGCTCACGTCGTTCACGGTGACGCGTCGCCGGCGCGAGATCGGGATCCGCACCGCGCTCGGAGCACATCCGCGACAGGTGCTGCTCGGCGTCTTCGCTGGCGTCGCGCGTCAGGTGGCGCTCGGGCTGGCGTTAGGCATCGCGGCGGTGATCGCGCTCGAGGCAGGCTCGGGCGGAGAGCTGCTGGGGGGACACGGACGTGTCCTCATTCCCATCTTCGGTGTGCTGATGGCCGTGGTTGCGGTCATCGGTGCGCTCGGTCCGGCGCGTCGTGGTCTCCG
>DAINRQ010000193.1:0-8677 GCA_036741775.1 Gemmatimonadaceae bacterium
CGGGAATCGGGAATCGGGAATCGGGAATCGGGAATCGGGAATCGGGAATCGGGAACGGCCCTCGGGACGGTGGCGTCCCGAGCGGCCGTTCCCTTCGATCCCGGCTCGTTGCGCGGCTCGGCATCGCTGCAGAGCCGTCATCCGGCCGTTTCCGCGTCATCCGTCCCATCGTAGTTCCGACCGGCCCGGGCGCGCCGGGCTATACGCGCCGAGCTGGTCTCAGCTGAGAGCTGATAGCGCTGATAGCTGCTATTAGGCCCCTGACCCCAAACCTCGCCTACCCTCGACCCAGCAGGCGCCTGACGTGCGCCCGCTGCAGGTGGTACAACCACGCGCCGTAGAGCGCGGCCACTACCAGCAGCGTTAGGCGCGCGAGGCTCGCGCTTCCGTCCGGATGAAACCCCTCGAGCGCCTCGCACACCACCGCGGCGCCGGCGGCCCAGGCGGCGACGTATCGCGCTCCCGCGCGGAACCGGCTTTCGCGGCGACCACGGAACTCCGCCAGCATGTACCCGAGCAACGTGAATGCCGCAACCAACTCCACCACGTGCAGTACCGACCCGGCGGCCCAGACACCCATGGCAGCCGCGAAGCCAACGGTCACGCTCCAGGATGACTCCGTCGCGCCCGCAACCGGCGCGACGAGGAGCAGCAGGTACGCCACGTAGAACGGCGCGGCTTCGGTGAGCGCCCTCGACTCGAATCGGCGATTGATCGATCGCGCGCCGCTCCGGTCCGCGGATCGCGTCCAAACGAACGCACCGACGGCGGCGAGCATCACCACGAGCACGATCGACGCCCGGGGCGCCAACCCTGGAAACGCCCCGACGAGGAACCACAGGCTCGCCGCGGCGGCCATCGTGCCGCGCGAGAGCAATCGGTTCGGCCCGAAATGATGGCGCTGGACCGCGGCGAGGAGGCTCGCGCCGAAAAGCCCGAGTGCAAGCAACGGCCAGACGGTCGTCGAGGAACCGGTGCCCGCCAATCCATCGAGCCAGAGCAACGGTACGAGCAGATAGACGAGGCCCATGACCGGAAGCTCCAGCGAGAGCTTCCCGACGGTGCGAGCATCCATCGAGATGCGCCGTGCCAGGCGCCGCTGCATGACCGCACCGAGGTACGCACCGGTGCCGTTCGCGAGAACGTCCGAGAGGGCAGCGTATCGTGAGACCTCGAACAGCTGCAGCGTCTCGATCGCCGCGCTCGCCACGAGCCCCACCATGAAAATCCGCGATGCGGGCATGGGCCTGCCGGCGCGTGACACGGCATAGAGGAACCCCAGCGGCACGAACATCACGACGTTCGCCAACACGTCGACGACGCCACCGCTCAACATCACGCGAGGTTCCGTCGGGACGGCGAACTCGAACGGGAGGAGCGTCACCACCGCCGTCACGATGGCCATGTACGCGAGCAGCGCCGTCGCGAGGCGGGCTCCGGTGTCTGGCGCGGCGGGCGCGCCAGGGAGGGGGACGGGCACACCGTCCGTCGGGACGAGGTGCCGAACGATCGGATCGGCCAAGATTGAGCGGGGCGGGAGGTTCGCGGCCAGCCGCCGGTATCTGCCTACCGGCTCAGCAGCTATCGACTGGCCCTGCTCATGGACGACCGAACGCATGGTCGCGATTCTCGCGTGACCGCCGCCATTCTCGGACTGTGACGCCGGACGGCTGTGGCCGCGTTCACGTAGCGCCGCCGCATCGATAAGTTTCGTGGAGTCCACGCGCTGCCACTCTACCGAGGCCGTCATGTTCGAACCAGGATCTGCAGCAGGAACGCTCGACACGGTGAATGCGTCGCCCGTCGTAGCCAGCCGCGTGTCGGCGATGGCCGAGGGCATGTCTGGCTCGGAGATCCTTCGCATTGCCGGCGAGATCCGCGCGATGACCGAAGCGGGCCAGCGTGTGTGCAATCTCACGGTCGGCGACTTCTCACCGACGGAGTTTCGGATTCCGCGCGTGCTCGAGCGCGAGATCGCGGAGGCGCTCGGGCGAGGCGAGACGAACTACCCGCCGTCGAACGGCATCGCGTCGCTTCGTGAAGCCATCTCCCGGTTTTACGAGCGGTCGTCGGGATTGCGCTACACGCCCGCGTCGGTGGTCGTGACGTCAGGCTCCCGCCCGGGCATCTATGGAACGTACCGGACCCTCGTCGATCCGGGTGACCGCGTGATCTTCGCGGTGCCGTCGTGGAACAACAATCACTACTGCCACCTCACGGGTGCGGTTGCCGTTCCCGTCGTCACGTCGAGCGCGGATGCGTTTCTCCCAACGCGCGAGCTGCTCGAGCCGGTGATCCGCGACGCGCGGCTCATCGCGCTCAACTCGCCGCTCAACCCGACGGGCACCGCGTTCTCGCCCGACGCGCTCGGCGGCATCTGCGACCTCGTGCTCGAGGAGAACGCGCGCCGGTCGGCCTCGGAGCGGCCGCTGTACCTCATGTACGACCAGGTGTACTGGATGCTGACGTTCGGCGACACGCGACACGTGGACCCCGTGTCGCTGCGGCCGGACATGGCGCCGTACACCATCTACGTGGACGGCATCTCGAAGGCATTCGCGGCGACCGGTGTGCGCGTCGGCTGGGTCGCGGCCCCGCAGGACATCGCAACCTCGATGAACCACTTCCTCGGCCACGTGGGCACCTGGGCGCCGCGCGCCGAACAGGTCGCGACGGCGAAGCTGCTGAACGCGCCTAACGAGGTCGCAGAGTACTCGGCGAACCTGAAGACGGGCGTGCGCCAGCGGCTCGATGCGCTGTACGCGGGGATCTTGGCCATGCGCGCAGACGGTCTCCCGGTGGACGCCACGGAACCCATGGGCGCGATCTACCTCAGCGCGCGCGTCGCGCTCAACGGCAAGCGGACGCCGGACGGCCAGGTGCTCCGCACGAACGACGACGTGCGGCGCTACCTCCTCAAGGCCGCGGGTTTCGCGGTGGTGCCGTTCCAGGCCTTCGGCGTCACGGAGGACACGGGCTGGTTCCGTCTCTCCGTCGGGGCGGTCTCCATGGCCGACATCGAGCAAGTCCTCCCGATATTGAGGCAGGCTATTCAACAGGTAACCTAGAACCGCGCTGTAGCTGTTCGCTGGAACTGGTCGCGGCAGGACTACAAGAACTACGCTGGATTGCTGTTAGCTGGAACTGGTTGCTGCAGGGTTTAGAGGCGGAAACCCTCGGGAAGCCCCTTCAGGACAGGGAGGCCTCCCGAGGGTTCTCGCCGTTTCACACCCTGCAGCAACCAGCACCAGCTAACAGCTACCAGCGCTGTTCTGTAGTTCTGCCTTGCGTGGGGGCTGGCCCGATGTAATAGTCCCCGGAGCTACTCCGGGGAGACCGAAGATGCCGCCTGCCGCCGAGCCCATGCTGTTGCAGGGGACGCTCGACCTGCTCGTCCTCCGCACCCTCGCCTGGGGATCCAGGCACGGCTACGCCGTCGCACGATGGATCCGCGAAACCAGTAAGGACGTCATCCTCGTCGAAGACCGCGCGCTCTACCTCGCACTCCACCGGCTCGAGGAGGCCGGCCTCGTCGAGAGCGAGTGGGGACTCTCCGACAACAACCGACGCGCGCGCTACTACCAGCTGACCGCCGCAGGCAAGCGGCAGCTGCAAAGCAAGGAAGCGAGCTGGACGCGCTATGTCGAAGCCGTTTTCCGGATCCTTCAGTCGACTGAAGGGAGGGCGCGTCCATGAGCCGCGAGACGCGGGTAGGCGGCATTCGCCGCCTGCTGAACCTGCCACCGTCGCCCCGAACGCTGCAGCGCGACGTCGATGACGAGATCCGTTTCCACATCGAGACCCGCGTCGCGGAGCTCGTGGCCGGGGGCACGTCGCCCGCACTCGCCCGCGACATCGCGGACCGCGAGTTCGGGGACGTCACCGAGGCGCGAGCAGAGCTCGCCCGCGTGGACCGGAGACGCCTGACGCGGGAACGTCGAGTGCGCTGGTGGGAAACGCTCGGCCAGGACGTCGCGTACTCGGCCCGCTCGCTCCGCACGCAGCCCGGTTTCGCCGCCGTGGTCATCGTGGTGCTCGCGTTAGGCATCGGCGCCAACGTCACGATGTTCGGCGTGATCGATCGGCTGCTCCTCCGTTCCCCAGCGCACGTCACCGAACCCGCGCGCCTCGTGAGCGTCGCCATGGGACAGACCCGCGACGGCGAGGAGAGTCTCCAGCGCGTGTTGTCGTACCCCGTCTATCAGGATCTCCGCTCCGCCAGCCAGGCATTCGAGTCCGTCGCCACCTACTCGTCAGCCGACATGACAATTGGCCGAGGGCGCGAAGCCCGCGAGCTGAGCGGGATGCGCGTCAGCGCGAACTACTTCGCCGCACTCGGCGTGCGTCCCGCCGCCGGACGCTTCTTCCTCCCCGAGGAGGATGGTGACCCGGTCGCCCCGGCCGTTGCCGTGCTCGGACACGGGTTCTGGCAACGCCACTTTCAGGGTGCGCGAACGGCAATCGGCGGCACGCTCACCATCGGGAACGCCACGTACACCATCGTTGGCGTGGCTCCCGACGGCTTCATCGGCGTCGGCAACAGCCCGGTGGATGTCTGGGTTCCGCTCACGGCGGATCTGACGCCCATTCAGTACCAGGGGTGGCTGACCAGTCGCCAGGGATACTGGCTTCGGATCGTCGGGCGCGTCCGCGATGGTGTGTCTATCCAGCAGGCCTCGACGATCGCGACCGCGGCGTTGCGCGCCGGTGCGCTCCGCGATGGAGTGCCCCAGGCTCGCATCGCGGCCACGGCGCCGACTGCGCGTCTCGTATCGGTCTTGCCGCGCGAAGCGCGGGCGCACACCGCTGACGCGAAGGTGGCGGTGCTTCTCGGTGCCGTCTCGGTGCTCGTGCTGCTCATCGCATGCGCGAACGTCGCGAACCTGCAGCTGGCACGTGCCGTCGCGCGCCAGCGCGAGGTCGCCGTGCGCATCGCGCTCGGCATCGACCGCGCGCGACTCGTCAGGCAGCTCGTGCTCGAAACGGTACTGCTCGGCCTGGCGGCCGGCGCAGCGGCGACCGTCGTAGCGATATGGGGGAGCGGGATCGTGCGGCGCGTGATCCTCACCTCGGACCTCACGATCTACACCCCGCTGGATGCACGATCGGTTGTCTACACGGCGCTGGCCGCGGTCGCCGCCGGAATCGTGAGTGGAATCATTCCCGCAATCCAGGCCAGTCGCCCCGAGATCGCCGACGCGCTGCGCGCGGGCGCTCGAGCGGGCGGACCGGCGCGCTCTGGTACTCGTGGCGCGCTGCTCATCGTACAGGCCGCGCTGACTGTCGTCTTTCTCATCGGGACGACGCTGTTCGTGCGCAGCCTCCAGCAGGTGCGATCGCTCCCGCTCGGCATGGACCCACACCGCGTCCTGTACGTTTCGGCACGAACGACCGGACTGGACTACGACGCTGCCACGAGGGACGCACTCTATCGGAGGCTCATGGACGCCGCGCGCACGGCGCCGGGAGTGGAAGGTGCTGCGCTGAGTGTCGGCCTTCCCTTCGCGACGACGTGGGCGGAGGAGGTGACGGTGCCCGGGCGCGACTCGATGCCGCTGACGCGTTCAGGCGGCCCGTACTTCAATGCCGTGACGGGCGACTTCTTCCGTACGATGGGGATGCGCATTCTCCGCGGGCGCGGGCTGACCGAGGCCGACCGTGGAGGCGCGGCCCCGGTGGTCGTGGTAAACGAGACGCTCGCGAGCCTGTGGTGGCCTAACGAGGAAGCCATCGGCCATTGCATGAAGATCGGTGGCGACACCATGCCCTGCGCGCAGATCGTCGGCGTGGCCGAGAACGCGAGACGCCAATCGCTCATCGAGGACCCGTCAGTGCAGTTCTTCATCCCGCTCGAGCAGGCGCCTGTGTGGGCCGACGCTCGCGTGCTCTTCGTGCGGACGACGGGCGATGCGGCGAAGGCATCGGAGTCGCTGCGGCGTGCGCTCCAGGCTCGCGTGCCCGACGCGCCATACCTCGAGGTGAGCGCCATGGAGACGCTCGTGAACCCGCAGACGCGTTCGTGGCGATTGGGGGCGACGATGTTCGGGCTCTTCGGCGCGCTGGCGGTCGTCGTGGCAGCGCTGGGCCTTTACAGCGTGCTCGCGTACGACGTATCTCGTCGGACCCGCGAGCTCGGGATCCGCGTCGCGCTCGGTGCGCGACGCGCGGACGTGGGCCGCATGGTGGTCGTGCGGGCGCTGAAGGTCGTCGCGTTCGGGCTGGCGGTCGGGTCCGCGATCGCGATCGCGGCGGGGCCGGCGATCGCGCCGCTCCTCTACCGGACGTCCACGCGCGAGCCGATGGCGTTCGCGCTCGCGGCGGGCGTGCTCTTGATCGTCGCTGTAATCGCGGCCGTTCTGCCTGCCCGCCGCGCCGTCCGGATCGATCCGATGGTCGCATTACGCTCGGACTGACCGCGAGTTGGAACGGCATCGCACTCAATCTTCGGCTTCTGGCAATGCGTCAGGCTCTACGGGCAGTCACCTCGACCTGGGTCGTGTTGACGCCGCGATCGCGACGTAGTCGAATGACTTCCAGTACGACGTCCGCGAGGGCCTGAAGGGAAATGAGCAGTACGAGCGGCAGGGCGATGGCCAACCGGCGGAGCCGTGCCCGCCCGGCCGGGAATGATCGAGAATACAGGGCGACTCCGACAACGCAGAGCGAAGCCTGGACGAAAAAGTCCGCGACAGGCCGCTCGACCAACTGCAATCCGACACTCGGGCCACCAGACCAAAGTGGCTTGAGCCCGGTGACATAGTCGGCAGCGGCATGAGACAGGTAGACCGCCATCACAGTGAGTGCGGCACCCACCGACCGCAACCGTAGCCACACCAGAACGGCGACTGCGCTGGCGGCGAGCAGAATGAAGGGAAACGCGTGAGAATACACCTCCGCCAGTGCGCGCGAGACGAACAAGCGCGCCACGATTTCGACCCAGTCACATGCCTGGGAAGCAAACACGAGAACAATCAGTGGTAGATCAGTGCGCAGCCTCCGGGCGGCGAGCGCGATTGCTACGTGACCGGTGTACATCGACGACAGGCTATGACCGACGGTTCAGCCACGCGTCGATCACGATCACACCAAGTGCGGGGGCGAGGAGCGCCACGACGAAAAACAATGGGGTTTCCGAGAGGGTTGAGTTTGCGCGGTGATCGACAAGCTCGGCGAGCCGAACGCGCGATGCGAGGGTGAACTGTGGGCGTCAGCCAAACACGAAGTATGCCCCGAACCCCGTCGCCGTCGCGTACATCAGCGGATGCACGTCCCGCCACTTCGCCGACAGTACCTTGATGACGACGAACGTGATGAACCCGTACCCGATCCCGTGCGAGATCGAGTAGGTCAACGGAATCGTCACGAGGAGCACGAATGCCGGGATCGCGGTGTCGAGCTCGCGAAAGTCGATTCGCACCACCTGCCGGCACATGAGAAACCCCACGGCGATGAGGGCCGGCGCCGTTGCGGCCGACGGGACGATGCCGACTACCGGCGTCAGGAATAACGCGGCAGCGAACAGTAGTCCCACCACCACAGAGTGCAGCCCGGTGCGCGCGCCCTCGGCGACGCCTGCCGCCGACTCGACATAGCTCGTCACCGAGCTCGCCCCGAAGAATCCTCCCACCGCCGCACTCGCCGAGTCGACGGCCAGCACGCGACGGATGCCGGGAATTCGGCCGTGGTCGTCGTGTAGCCCCGCCTCCTCAGCCACCGCCGTCACCGTGCCGATCGAATCGAAGAAATCGACGATGAGAAGTGGCAGGAGGAGCGGTAGCAGCCTCGGCGCGAGGGCGGACATGACGTCGGCCTGTCCGACAGTCGCGAACGACGGAAGCGATACCCACGCACTCGTGGGGAGCGACGCGGCACCTAACGATACCGCGAGCATCGTGCTCGCGATGATCCCCAGCACAAGGGCGCCGGTGACGCGACGGGCGATGAGCGCGGCAGTGATGAGCAATCCGACGAATGCGACCGTTGCTTCGGCCGTGCGCAGCGAACCGTACGTCACCGGTGGCATCACAGCGAGCGGGTTGCCGGCCAGCACACCAACCGTCCCCGGCGGCACTACTACCAGCCGAGCGTTCACGAGCCCAATGAATGCGATGAAGAGCCCGATCCCTACACCGATGGCGCGCCGTAAATCGCGCGGGATGGCGTTCATGACCGCCTCCCGGAACCCCGCCAGCACGAGCAGGAACGCGAGCAATCCATCGAGCACCACCAGCCCCATGGCGGTCTGCCAGCTGCCGGCGACCGGCGCGATCTGATACGCGACGATGGCGTTGAGCCCCATGCCTGATGCCAGCGCGACTGGGAAGTTCGCGACCACGCCCATCATGATCGAGCAGATCGCAGCCGCTGCCGCCGTCGCCGCGACGGCGGGTCCTACCGGCACCCCGGCGGCCGAAAGGATCGTGGGGTTGGCGAACAGGATGTACGCCATCGTCAGGAACGTCGTGACGCCGCCACGAATCTCGGCGGGAGCGGTCGAGCCTCGAGAGCCCAGGTCGAAACGGTGGATCACCTGTCAGTCGTTAGCCGCCAGCTGAAATTGTGTTGGACGGACCGCGACAATAGACAGCCAGTGAATGAGTGTGTGCGTCGGGCGGGCTTGGTGGTTGATGGAAGCCCCTCTATCGGGAGGCGCGGTCAGAGTCATCAGTAGCCAGTC
>DAINRQ010000194.1:0-8599 GCA_036741775.1 Gemmatimonadaceae bacterium
GTCGTCGTCGACGTCGGCAACGACATCGAGGGCTTCGTTCCGGTGAGCCAGCTGTCGCCGATGCGCACGGTGTCGAACCCGGCGGACATCGCGTACGAGGGGATGAACCTCGACATGCGAGTCCTCGAGGTTGATCCGATCCACCGCCGCATCGTGCTGACCGTGACCGACATTCCGGCCGAGCAGCCGCCGCGACCGGAAACGCCGCCAACGGTGCACACGGACGATTCGGATATCGTGGAGCAAGAGATCAGCTAGCAGCTAGCAGCTAGCAGCTAGCAGCTAGCAGCTAGCAGCTATCAGCAAGACGGAACCCTCGGGACGCTTCTCCTGGTGAGAGAGGCATCCCGAGGGTTCTCGCTTTGCTGATAGCTGATAGCTGTTAGCTCCGTTAGCTTGTCCCCCTTATGACCATGCGCGACAAGCTCGAGCTGCTCGAACGCCGGCGGGCGGAGTCCGAGCAGGGTGGCGGTGCTGCACGCATCAAGGCGCAGCACGAGAAGGGCAAGCTCTCGGCGCGCGAGCGGCTCGACGTGCTGCTCGATGAAGGGACCTTCGTCGAGTTCGACCGGTTCGTGACCCACCGCTCTACCGACTTCGGGTTGGACCGACAGAAGATCTACGGGGACGGTGTCGTTACTGGATATGGGCGCATCGACGGCCGGCTCGTTTACGTGTTCTCGCAGGACTTCACTGTGTTCGGCGGGTCCCTGTCCGAAGCGTTCGCCGAGAAAATCTGTAAGGTCATGGATCTCGCGCTGCGCAACGGCGCACCCGTGATCGGGCTCAACGACTCCGGCGGCGCGCGCATCCAGGAAGGCGTGGTCTCGCTCGGCGGCTACGCGGACATCTTCCTCCGAAACACGCTCGCGTCAGGCGTGATTCCGCAGATCTCCGCCATCCTGGGTCCGTGCGCCGGCGGGGCGGTGTATTCACCCGCCATCACCGACTTCACGTACATGGTGCGTGGCACGTCGTACATGTTCGTGACGGGACCGAACGTCGTGAAAACGGTGACGCACGAGGACGTCACCATGGAGCGGCTCGGCGGGGCCGACACGCATGCGGCGACGTCTGGAGTCGCTCATTTCGCCCACGACTCCGAGCTCGCGTCGCTCCAGGCGATTCGCGAGCTGTTTCGGTTCGTTCCATCGAACAACCTGAGCGATCCGCCACGCGGACCCGGGAACGATCCTCCGAATCGCCGTGATGAGTCGCTCCTCGATGTCGTGCCCGACAACGCGAACAAGCCGTACGACATGCACGACGTCATCACGCGTGTCGTCGACGACGGCGAATTTTATGAGGTGCACAGCGCGTACGCCGGAAACATCCTCTGCGGCTTCGCGCACCTCGGCGGCTACAGCGTTGGCATCGTCGCGAATCAGCCCGCGGTGCTCGCGGGAGTTCTCGATATCAACGCGTCGGTGAAGGCCGCGCGATTCGTTCGGTTCTGCGATGCCTTCAACATCCCCATCGTGACGTTCGAGGACGTCCCGGGCTTCCTCCCCGGGGTCACGCAGGAGCACAACGGCATCATCCGGCACGGGGCCAAGCTCCTCTTCGCGTACTGCGAGGCCACGGTGCCGAAGCTCACGGTCATTACGCGCAAAGCCTACGGCGGGGCGTACGATGTCATGAGCTCGAAGCACATCCGTGGCGATTTCAACGTCGCGTGGCCGACCGCCGAGATCGCCGTCATGGGACCGAAGGGGGCAGTGGAGATTCTCTTTCGCCGCGAGATCTCGGAGAGCGGCGACGCGGTCGCGGCGACCGACGCCAAGGTGAGGGAATACAGCGAGAAGTTCGCAAACCCGTATGTCGCCGCGAGTCGCGGATACGTCGACGACATCATCGATCCGCGCGATACCCGCCCGCGTCTGATCGACGCACTGCAGACGCTCGAGCGCAAGCGTGACCGCAACCCTCCGAAGAAGCACGGGAACATCCCACTGTAATGTTCTCCAAGGTTCTGATCGCGAACCGCGGTGAGATCGCGTTGCGCGTGATTCGTGCGTGCCGCGAGCTCGGTGCGCGGTCCGTCGCCGTGTATAGCGACGCCGACGCGCGCGCGCCGCACGTGCGCGAGGCCGACGAGGCCATTCACATCGGACCGGCACCGTCCGCGGAGAGCTACCTGCGTGGCGAGCGTATCGTCGACGCGGCGAAGCGCTGTGGCGCCGAGGCGATTCATCCGGGGTACGGGTTTCTGTCGGAGCGTGAGTGGTTCGCGCGCCTCGTACGCGACGAGGGGCTCGTGTTCGTCGGCCCGCCGGCCGAGGCCATCGCCGCGATGGGGAGCAAGACGGCCGCGCGTGAGCTGGTGACCGCCGCTGGTGTCCCGGTCGTGCCGGGAACGACGTCGGCGGTCGCGGATGTGCTTGAGGCGGGACGCATCGCCGAAGAATTCGGCTATCCGGTGCTCCTGAAAGCGGCCGCCGGCGGCGGGGGGAAGGGGATGCGCATCGTGCGAACGGCTGACGAGATGCCGGGCGCACTCGACGCCGCTCGGCGCGAAGCACGCAACGCGTTCGGCGATGACGCCGTGTACGTCGAGAAGTACATCGTCGGACCGCGGCACATCGAGATTCAGGTGCTCGGCGACCACCACGGCACCATGCTGTCGCTAGGCGAGCGTGAGTGCTCGGTCCAGCGCCGCCACCAGAAGATGATCGAGGAAGCGCCGAGCGTGGCTGTGTCGCCAACGCTGCGCGCGGAGATGGGTGGGACGGCCGTCCGCGCCGCGAGGGCAGCCGGGTACGTCAACGCTGGCACATGTGAGTTTCTCCTCGACCGCGATGGGCGTTTCTACTTCCTCGAGATGAATACGCGGCTGCAGGTCGAGCATCCGGTCACCGAGCTCGTGACGGGGATCGATCTCGTGCAGTGGCAATTGCGCGTTGCCGCTGGCGAGCGGCTCCCGTTCGCGCAGGAGTCCATCGCGCCGCGCGGTTGGGCCATGGAATGCCGCATTACGAGCGAAGACGCTGCCAATGGATTCCTGCCGTCGACCGGGCGAGTGGAGTATCTCCGTCTTCCGAGCGGGCCCGGTGTCCGGTGGGACGGCGGCATCGAGACGGGAAGCGAGATCGGGCTGCACTACGACCCGATGCTGGCGAAGCTCATCGTCTGGGCGCCCACCCGCGATGAGGCCGTGGCCCGGATGCATCGGGCGTTGCTCGAGCTGACGATCGATGGCGTTGAGACGTCGCGCGAGTTTCACTTGCGGGTGATGGAGGACGCCGAGTTCCGTCGCGGCGACATCGAGATTCAATGGCTCGAACGTCGCTTGTCCGAGATCCTCGGAACGCCCCCGACCGAGGATGCGGTTCGCGTGGCCGCGGTCGCCGGCGCGTTGCTTGCGCTCCGAGATCGCACGGGGCGAGTGGTCGCGCACGTGAACGGCCACCCGCCGGACGCACCAGTGACGGGGACGCATCGCGACGGCGCCGGCGCGGGTGACGGCTGGAAGCAGGCGGCGCGGCGCGAGGCGATTCGCGACTGATGGCGACGACCCGCCTGCGCATCGAGTCCATCGCGGCTGGTGGGGACGGAGTCGCGCACAGCGACGGGCTGGCCGTCTTCGTCCCACGGACCGCGCCTGGTGACGTCGTCGACGCCGTACTCGAGACCCGCGGCCGGTTCGCGCGCGGCCGCCTAACGGCGGTCGTGGAGCCGGCACCCGACCGGGTAGACCCGCCGTGCGTGCACTATACCCGCGACCGATGCGGGGGCTGTCAGATCCAGCATCTGCGGTACGATGCCCAGCTCGCCGCGAAAAGTCGCATCATTCGCGACGCCCTCCAGCGAATCGGCCGCCGTGATGCGTCCGACATCGACGTGCGTGCGAGTCCGCGCGAGTGGGAGTACCGCACCAAGCTCACGCTCGCGCTGCGATGGCGCGGAGGCGAGTGGGTTGCCGGACTTCATCCCTATGACGATCCGGAGCGCGTCTTTCAGCTGGAGGAGTGCCTCATCACCGACAGGCGCGTCGTCGAGATCTGGCGCGCCGTGTTCCGCGCGGCGGCGTTGTTCCCACGGGTGCCGCGCCTTCGGGCGTCCGTCCGCGTGACCGACGACGGCGCCGCGTTCGTGCTCGAGGGGGGATCTCGCTGGCCGCAGGCGGTGGCCTTCGCCGAGCGAGTCGCCGGGCTGACGACCGTCTGGTGGAATCCGGAGCATGGCCGACGGCGACTCGTGGTGGATCGGCGGCCGGTCACATCACCGGACGCATCGTTCGCGCAGATCAACCCCGGCTCGGCGCAGTTGTTACGCGAGCACGTCGTGGCGACGGTGATGGCCCACGCACCGCGAACGGTCGTCGATGCGTACGCCGGGGCTGGAGCGACCGCGTTGCCGCTCGCGGCGCAGGGCGCGGTGGTGGTCGCGATCGAGCTCGACCGCGCCGCCGTGCGGTGGATGAGCGATCGTTTGCCGCCTCCGTCCCGCGCCGTCGCCGCGCGCGTCGAGGACGCGCTCGCCGAATCGCTTCCCGCCGACACGGTAGTCCTGAACCCTCCGCGCGGCGGCGTTGACGAGCGCGTAGCGACCGTGCTCCGTGAGGCAGCGGCGATACGGACGATCGTGTACGTGAGCTGCAATCCCGCGACCCTGGCACGCGATCTCGCGCGGCTGCCAAGGTATCGAATGGCCTCGATGCGCGCGTTCGACATGTTCCCGCAGACGGCGCACGTCGAGACGGTATGCGAGCTGGTCCCGGAGGCCGCATGAAGTACGTCGTCGATGTTGGGGGGCGCTCCGTGGTGGTCGAGCTGGACGGCGAGACGGCGCGTGTGGACGGGGTCGAGCTCCGAGTCGCACTCACTGACCTCCCCGGGACGCCGCTCGCACTGCTGACTGTTGGCGACGTCGTCCGTCGGGTCGGGGTGGGACGCGGCTCGAGTCGCGGGAAGTACACGCTGTCGATCGACGGGCGCCGCTTCGAGGTCGAGGCCCTCGATGAGCGCACGCACGCCATTCGCCAACTCTCGGCGGCTGCCGCGCCGCCGGCGGGTCCGGCGCCGCTGGTCGCGCCAATGCCTGGCCTCATCGTGCGGGTGAACGTCGCCGCTGGTGATACGGTGAAGGCCGGGCAGGGCCTCGTAGTGATGGAGGCCATGAAGATGGAGAACGAGTTGCGGGCCGCGGCGGCCGGGGTGGTGAAGGCCGTGCGCGTCGCTCCGGGAACGGCCGTGGAGCGCGGGGCGACGCTCGTGGAACTCGGTTGACAAGGCGTAAATGCTTGTCTAGCTTACGTGTCTGCCAAAATTAGGGCCGTCTTTCGACCGCCGCGGGCGCCTTGCGTCTGCGAGCGGGCGTTCACGTTTCGGATACGTATCTCAATGAGCACCTACACCGCGACACCGAAGGACATCGAGCATCGCTGGTTCATCGTCGATGCCGACGGCATGGTCCTCGGGCGTCTCGCCGCCGAGGTCGCGAAGATCCTGCGCGGCAAACACAAGCCGATGTACACGCCGCACATGGACACCGGCGACAACGTCATCGTGATCAACGCCGCGAAGGTGAAGCTCACGGGCCGCAAGATGGAGCAGAAGCGGTACTTCTCGCATACCGGTTACATGGGGCACGAGAAGTTCACGCCGGCCGCGTCGATGCTCGCGAAGCACCCCGAGCGCATGATCGAAAAGGCCGTGTACGGCATGCTGCCCAAGACCGCCCTCGGTCGCCAGACGTTGCGCCGCAAGCTGCGGGTCTACGCGACGGCCGACCACCCGCACGTGGCGCAGCAGCCCGCTGTGCTCAAGCTCAACGCCCGCACCAACGAGACGAAGTAAATGGCTGACAGTTCCGTGACGCACGCCGTCGGTCGCCGCAAGGAAGCGGTGTGCCGCGTCTACATCCGCCCCGGCTCCGGCAAGTGGGACGTCAACGGTCGCACGTTAGGTGACTACTTCCCGCGCGCCGCACTGGTGTCGGCCATTCAGCAGCCATTCACGGCCACGGACACGCTCGGCCGGTTCGATGTCCGCGCCAACGTGGACGGTGGTGGACAGACGGGGCAGGCAGGCGCGCTTCGTCTGGCCGTCGCTCGTGCGCTCGTCTCGATCGATGAGTCCCATCGTCGCAAGCTTCGCGACCTCGGGCTCCTCACGCGCGACGCCCGCGCGGTCGAGCGGAAGAAGCCGGGTCGACCGAAGGCACGAAAGCGGTTCCAGTTCAGCAAGCGCTAGCGCGCTTGGCTTCACAGCTATCAGCCATCAGCCATCAGCCATCAGTCGGCTGAGGGCAGTCTGCTGAAGGCTGCACAACCCACACGCTTCCCGAGCCGCTTTCGGGTGCTGGCGTTGCCAGTCGATAATGCGGCGATGACGGTGGCGGACGATCAAACCCAAGAGGCACGTCTCACACATGCAGCCCAGTCTTCAGCAGCTCCTCGAGGCCGGTGTTCATTTCGGCCACCAGACTCGCCGTTGGAACCCGAAGATGCGTCGCTTCATCTTCGCGGAGCGAAACGGCATTCACATCATCGACCTCCAGAAGACGCTGCGGCAGCTCGAGCTGGCGCAGAAACTCGTGCGCGACGTCGTCATGCGCGGCGAGAACGTCCTCTTCGTCTGCACCAAGCGCCAGCTCGCCGCCATCGTGCAGAGCGAAGCCGTGCGGTGCGACGCCATGCACGTCACTGAACGGTGGCTGGGCGGCCTCCTCACGAACTTCCAGACCGTCAAGAAGCAGATCCGACGGCTCAAGGACCTCGAGGCCGGCACCGAGGCCGGTGGTGAGTTCGAGAACTACACGAAGAAAGAACAGCTCCTCATGGCGCGGCAGCGCGACAAGCTGTCCAAGAACCTCTCCGGCATCAAGAACATGACGCGCCTCCCCGGGCTCATGTTCGTGATCGACGCCAAGAAGGAGCGCATCGCGGTGAGCGAGGCGAACAAGCTCGGCATCCCGATCGTCGCCATCTGCGACACGAACTCCGATCCGGACCTCATCAGCGTCCCGATCGCCGGCAACGACGACGCGATCCGCTCCGTCGAACTGATCACGCGCGCCATCTCCGAGGCGATCAGCGAGGCGCGCCGCGAAGCGCCGGCACGCCCGCAGGAGGAAGAGGGCGAAGAGAGCACGTACAGCTCCGACCGCGGCATGGAAGCCGCCGCGGCGGGTGGCGGGGAGGATGAGCGTCGCCGCCGGCGTCGGCCGCGCCGCCGCCGGGCGAAGCCCGAGGCGATTGCCGCGCGACTCAAGAGCGGTGGCGAGGGCGCCGAGGGCGCCGAGGTGGGTGAGGGCGGCGACGCCGATGACGCCGGGGATACCGAAGCCTGACCGCTCCCCCTGTTACACGCCCCACCGACCGTCTACAATCATAACGCCGCCGGCGCCGTGCCGGCGGCGTTTCCACGAAACGAAGGACACGACCATGGGCACCACCGTAACCGCAAAAGATGTCCAGGTGCTGCGCCAGCGAACCGGCGCCGGCATGATGGACTGCAAGAAAGCACTCGAGGAGACCGGCGGCGACGTCGAAAAGGCCGTCGAGTATCTCCGGAAGAAGGGCATCGCCAAGGCCGAGAAGCGCGCAGATCGCGCGGCGTCCGAGGGTGCGATCGTCGCGCTCGTGAGCGACGACGCCAGGACGGCCGCGATCGTCGAGGTGAACAGCGAGACGGACTTCGTGGCCCGAAACGAAGAGTTCCGGGGGCTCGCTCAGGACGTCGCCACGCAGGTCTTCGGTGATGCCGCCTTCGACGGCGTTGTGACAGTCGCGCAGGAAGGCGAGCTCATGAAGCAGGCCTGGCACAAGGATGCCGGCAAGACGGTCGCCGATGCCGTGAAGGAAGCCTCAGGCAAGACCGGCGAAAACGTCGTCCTGCGTCGCTATGCCCGACTCAAGACGGACGGGGTGATCGGGTCCTATGTGCACCACAACGGGCGGGTGGCAGTCCTGGTGGACGTGACTGGCGGTAGCGGGCCGGCGGTTGTCGAGCTCGCCCGGTCGGTCGCGCAGCACATTGCGGCCGGCGTTCCGAAGGTCCCGCTCGGCATCACCCGCGAGCAGATTCCGACCGAGCTCGTCGACCGTGAGCGGCGGATCTACGAGGAGCAGGCGCGCAACTCCGGGAAGCCGGAGACCATTCTCGGCAAGATCGTTGATGGACAGGTCAACAAGTTCTACGAGGACAACACGCTGCTCGACCAGAAATGGGTCCGTGACGAGTCGAAGTCGATTCGGCAGCTCGTGACGGAAGCCGGTAAGGAAGCCGGCGCGACGCTGGCGGTCCGGCGCTTCGTGCGCTTCCAGATGGGTGAGGAGTGACGGGCCGGTGACCGCCACCGCCGTCGCGTACTCGCGCGTACTGCTCAAGCTGTCGGGCGAAGCGCTCGCCGGCGACAAGGGATCGGTTTTCGATTTCGAGCGGGTGAACCGGTTCTGTGACGAGATCAAGGACATTGCCGACATGGGGGTTGGCGTCGGCCTCGTCATCGGCGGTGGCAACATCGTTCGCGGATCACAGCTGTCGCGCAATGGTATGGACCGCGTCACAGCGGACTACATGGGAATGCTCGGCACGGTCATCAACGCCCTTGCGCTCCAGGACGTCCTGGAGCGCAAGGGACTCGACACGCGCGT
>DAINRQ010000195.1:0-7053 GCA_036741775.1 Gemmatimonadaceae bacterium
ATCTGCGGCCATCTGCGGCCATCTGCGGCCATCTGCGTCAGGTCTTCTCCACCGTCCCGGTAGAGGGGTAGGCCCTCCCCGCGAGGAGCGCGATTCCTCGCTGCACTCGGAATCACTGCCGGCGCGGTCACCGCACCAGCTCGAAGATGCGCGCTTCCAACGGTCCAAGGGTAGCCACCGGAACGTAGCCGCGGACACGGTCGCTCGTGCCCACGACGAGGGGCGATGCGTCCGCCCCCGCGAGAAGACTTCTCACGGAGTACTGCCCCGGTGCCAGAACCGAATCGCCGATCGTCAGCGCGGGGTTCGCGACCGGTGCGTTGCCGAGATTCGCGACCACGAGCACGGATTGCCCCGCCGTGCGCCGGACGTACGCCGTGACCGCGTCGTGGCTCGTCGTGAGCGGAACGAGATCGCCGGCGCCTAACGCGTCGTGCGAGAGGCGGAGTCGAATGAGCCGCCGGTGGAGCGCGAGCAGCGATGTCGAGTCACCCTCCTGCGCGGCTACGTTCGTCGTTTGCCAGTCGGATTGCAGCGGCTGCCACGGCGTCCCGGTCGTGAATCCTGCATTCTGGTCCGCGGTCCACTGCAGGGGTGTTCGGATCCGCTCGTCGGGCTTATCGCCGGTCATCCCGATCTCTTCGCCGTAGTAGACGAACGGCAACCCCGGGAGCGTGAGCAACAGCGTCACGCCCAGCTTCGCGCGCGCAACCGCCAGGCTCATGCTATCGCTCGAGCCGCCTCCGAGCGCGGTTACCGTGCGAGTCTGGTCGTGGTTGCGGAGGAAGGTCGCCCAGCGCCCGTCCGGGACCGCGTCCTGAAATCGCATGTACAGCGCGAGCAACTTTTCCCCGGAGCCCGTCTGCACCGCGTCGATCAGCGCGTCCGAGAGGTCGAACGCGAAGTACGTCTCGAGCTGGTCCGGGTAGTACGGCAGCATCCGGTCGAGCCCGTCCCACACCTCACCCACCGTGAAGGCGTTAGGTGCGACGCTTCGAACGTGCGCCGCGTACTCGCGCAGGAAGGCGTGCGTCCCCGGCGCGCCGATCAGCAGGCTTCCCTCCTCCACCAGGTAGGGCACGGCGTCAAGGCGAAAGCCGTCCACACCCATGTCGGTCAGCCAGAACGTCGCGATCTTCTTCGCCTCCGCGCGCACCGCTGGCGTGGCGTAGTCGAGATCGGGCATCGTGTGCCAGAAGACGCCGTAGTAGTACTCGTCGCCTCGCGGCGACCGATGCCAGGCATTCTGGCCCCACGGGCCCGGCTCGGCCGGCTTCGGCGATGCCCAGCGGAACCACTCACGGTACCGCGCGCCTGGCCCGCCTAACGCGTTCTGAAAGTACGGATGCTCGCTCGACAGGTGATTCAACACCATGTCGGTGATGACGGCAATGCCGCGCCGGTGCGCTTCGGCCACGAACCGCCGAAAGTCCTCGTTCGTGCCGTAGTCGGGATCGACCCGGTAGTAGTTCGTGGCGTCGTAGCCGTGATACGTCGGTGACTCGACGATAGGCATGAGCCAGACGCAGCGCGCCCCGAGGTCCGTCCGGGTCGCGGGGTCACCGTCGTTGATGTAGTCGAGCCTGGCGGTGAGCCCTCGCAGGTCGCCGATGCCGTCGCCGTCGCTGTCGGCGAACGAACGGACGAACACCTCGTAGCACGTTGCTCCACGACGCCAATCGGCCGGAAGCGCGGCGGTTGCTTGCGCCGTGTCGTCCGCGCGGGACGTCGCCGGCGCCTGGCACGATGCGAGCGCCAGGCCCAGCGTCCCGAGAAGCACACGCGCTACATTAGGCATCGGTTCGCCACGGACGTGCAATGGAATGATGTTATTTGACTCTGACCCCAATTACGCGAGATGACGCTCTCCCGCGCCGCCGGCATTCTCCTGCACCCGACCTCGCTCCCGGGACCGAACGGCATCGGCGAGCTCGGTGACGACGCCTATCGGTTCCTCGACTTCCTCGCCGAAACCGGCATGAAGATCTGGCAGGTGCTCCCGCTCGGACCCACCGGGTACGGGGACTCACCGTATCAAACATTCTCCGCGTTCGCGGGCAATCCCCTGCTCGTCGCCGTTGGAAGCATAGACCGCGCGTTCCCGCCGCACGCGGTGGACTTCGAGCACGTCATTCCGCACAAGCGAGGGCTTCTCCGGAAGGCCGTGGCCGCGTGGAAGCCCGACGATGGCTACCGTGCCTTCATCGACTCTCACGCCGGGTGGCTCGACGACTACGCGCTGTTCATGGCGCTGAAGCAGGCGCACGGTGGCTCTGCGTGGACCGATTGGGAGCGCGGGGCGGCATCGCGTGACCCCGACGCCCTTGCACGCTCGCGCGAGCAGCTCGCCGCCTCCATCGAGCACTATCGCGTCGAGCAGTACCTCTTTTACTCCCAGTGGGGCGCGCTCCACAAGGCCGCCAGATCACGCGGCATCAGCATCATGGGCGACCTCCCCATCTACGTCGCCCACGATTCCGCCGACGTCTGGGCGGACCGCGGCACGTTCAAGCTGCGCGAAGACGGACATCCGCTCGTCCAGGCAGGGGTGCCGCCCGACTACTTCAGTGCCACCGGGCAGCTCTGGGGAAACCCCATCTACGACTGGGACGCGATGCGCGCGAACGGGTACGCGTGGTGGATCCGACGCCTGCGCGCCGCGTTCGAGCTCTACGACATCGTCCGCATCGATCACTTCCGCGGCTTCGAGGCGTACTGGGAGGTTCCGGGCGAAGACACGACCGCCATCAACGGCCGCTGGGTGAAGGGCCCCGGCGCGGAGCTCTTCGACGCGGTGACAAAGGCGCTCGGGCCCCTTCCGATCGTCGCGGAGAACCTCGGGGTCATCACCCCCGAGGTCGAGGCGATCCGCGAGCAGTTCGGCTACCCGGGGATGAGCATCCTGCAGTTCGCGTTCGGCAGCGACCCGCAGGGGAATGACTTCCTTCCCCACAACTTCCCGCGGTCGCGCGTGGTGTACACCGGGACGCACGATAACGACACGACGCTCGGGTGGTGGAGCTCGACGGGCGAGGGCGACTCGACCCGTGCCGCCGCGGATGTGGCGCGCGAGAAGGCTTTCGCGCTACAGTATCTCGACACCGACGGACGCGAGATGAACTGGACGCTCATCCGGGCCGGCCTCGCATCGGTCGCGAACACCGTCATCATCCCCATGCAGGACGTGCTCGGTCTGGGGAGCGAGGCGCGCATGAACCTGCCGGGCCGAGCGTCCGGGAACTGGCGCTTCCGCTTCTCGTGGGACCAACTCACGTCCGACGTCGTCCAGCGGCTCAAGACGCTGGTGCGCATCTACGACCGCTAACCCGGACCGCGACATGGCTGCTCCCGAGCGCGCCTCCCCCTCGCCCCACGCCTATTCCCCGACGCCGTTCCTCACGATCTGGAACATGAGCTTCGGGTTCCTCGGGATTCAGTTCGGCTGGGGGCTGCAGATGGCGAACATGAGCGCCATCTACGAGTACCTCGGCGCGACGGCGGATCAGATCCCGATGCTGTGGCTCGCGGCGCCGCTGACCGGGCTGATCGTGCAGCCCATCATCGGTCAGCTGAGCGACAACACGTGGTCGCCGAGATTCGGGCGGCGGCGTCCGTACTTCCTCGTCGGCGCGATCCTCAGCTCGCTCGCGCTGATCGCGATGCCGAACTCCAGCGCGCTCTGGATGGCGGCGGGGCTGCTGTGGATCCTGGATGCGTCCATCAACATCTCCATGGAGCCGTTCCGCGCGTTCGTCGCCGACATTCTGCCGGCCGAGGACCGAACGCGCGGCTTCGCGACGCAGAGCCTGTTCATCGGGCTCGGCGCGGTGATCGCGTCGGCGATGCCGTGGATGCTGACGAACTGGTTCGGTGTCGCGCCAAGCACGCCGGGGACGATCCCGACGACGGTGAAGTTGTCGTTTTACGTCGGCTCGGCGGCGTTCTTCGGGGCGGTGCTCTATACGGTGCTGACGACGAAGGAGCATCCGCCGGAGGACCTCGAGGAGTTCCGGCGTCGGAAGGCGAAGAGCGCGGGATTCGCCGCGAGCGCGCGCGAGATCATGTCGGCCGCGCGCCAGATGCCGTCGACCATGAAGCAGCTTGCGTTCGTTCAGCTCGCGACGTGGCTCGGCCTTTTCTGCATGTGGCTCTACTTCCCGGTCGCGGTCGCGCGCAACGTCTTCGGCGCACCCGACCAGAACTCGCCGCTCTACCAGGAAGGCATCGAGTGGGCGGGTCTCTGCTTCGGCGCGTACTCCGCGGTGTGCTTCGCGTTCGCGTTCGTGCTGCCATCTCTTTCGCGAGCGGTGGGGCGCACGCGCGCCCACGCGCTCTGCCTCATGGCCGGTGCGGCCGGTCTGCTCTCGGTGACCGTGATCCGCCAGCCCTCCCTGCTGCTCCTCTCGATGGTCGGGGTGGGCATTGCGTGGGCGAGCATCCTGTCGATGCCGTACGCGATCCTGGCCGGTTCGCTGCCGCGCGAGCGCATGGGCGTCTACATGGGGATCTTCAACTTCTTCATCGTCATTCCCGAGATCGCCGCGTCGTTAGGCTTCGGGTGGGTCATGGGGAACCTGCTCGATAACAACCGGCTCGCCGCGGTGGTGGTGGGAGGCGTGTTCCTCTTCATCGCGGCACTGCTCGTGCTGCGCGTCCGCGATCCGAGCGCCGCGCCGGCGGTCGTGCCGGCCGCGCAGCCGGCGGCGGTAAGCGGCGGGGCGGTCGCGTGAGACTCTGGAGCATAGCCGCGCTGCTCGCGGCGGCGGTGTCATTCCGAGCGGACCTTGTCGTTCCGAGCGGAGCGCGTGCGCAGCACGCGCGGAGTCGAGGAATCGCCGTCGTCCCGGCAGAGAGCTCGTCATTCCGAGCGAGCGCAGCAAGTCGAGGAATCGCAGGGGTGCCGGAAGAGGGGCCCCTCTGCCGGGAGGACTGCGAATCCTCGACTGCGGCGCTTCGCGCCTCCGCTCGGATTGACACAGCGGCTGCGCTCGGAACGACAGCTGGCCAGGCCGCGTCAGCCACGTTACAGGCCCCCACGGTCGCGAAGGTCGAGCCACCGAACTGGTGGGCGGGCCACTCGATCAATCCCGTGCGCTTGTTGATCCGCGGCACGAACCTCGTCGGCGCGCGCGTGGCGTGCCAGCGGCTCAGGTGCGCGAGTCCCAAGGTGAATGCGCGCGGGACGTACGCGTTCGTCGACGTGACGATTCCAACAGGCACGCGCCCGGGGGCGTATCCGCTCACGCTGCGAACCGCCGGTGGGACAGTCTCCGTGCCGTTCACGGTGTCAGCGCCGCTCGCGCGCTCCGGCCGCTTCCAGGGCTTCGGGCTCGACGACGTGATCTACCTCATCATGCCCGACCGGTTCGCGAACGGCGACACGACGAACGACCGGCCGGCGAAGTCGCCGGGACTGATCGACCGCCAGCGCGCGCGGTATTACCACGGCGGCGACCTCGCGGGGATCCGCCAGCGGCTCCCGTACCTCGACTCGTTAGGCGTGACGGCGCTCTGGTTCAACCCGGTCTACGACAACAACGACCGCCTGAACGAGCGCGAGGTGTACGACGGCCAGCCGATCACCGACTATCACGGGTACGGCGCCGTGGACTTCTACGGCGTGGACGAGCACTTCGGCACGATGGCCGAGCTTCGCCAGCTCGTGGACGAGGCGCACCGATCGGGGATCAAGATCATCCTCGACATGGTCGCGAATCACACGGGACCGTACCACGCGTGGGTCGAGGACCCTCCGACCCCCACATGGTATAACGGTACCCGCGAGCGGCACGTCGCCAACACGTGGCAGGTCTGGACGCTCGCGGACCCGTACTCGACGCCCGAGATGCGGAATGCCACGCTCGACGGCTGGTTCATCGACATTCTCCCTGACCTCAACCAGAACGATCCCGAGGTCGCCCGCTACATCAACCAGAACACGCTCTGGTGGGTGGCGATGACAGGGGTCGACGGCATCCGGCAGGACACATGGCCGTACGTGCCGCGCACGTTCTGGCGCGAGTGGATGACGGCGATCAAGCGCGAATACCCCACGCTGAAGGTCGTCGGCGAGGTGTTCGACGGCGACCCGGCGCTCCTCGCGTTCTTCGAGGGCGGGCGCCGGCAGTGGGACGGTATCGACACCCGAGTGGATGCGCTCTTCGACTTCCCGCTGCTCTTCCCACTTCGTCGCGCATTCGCCGAGGGGCGCCAGCTCCGAGAAGTCGCGCAGATGCTTGGCCGCGATCACCTCTATCGCAATCCGTCGTCACTCGTGCCGTTCCTGGGCAACCACGACGTGCAGCGCTTCATGAACGAGCCCGGCGCGACGACGGACGGGCTCAAGCTCGCGTACACGTTCCTGCTGACGGTGCGCGGCACGCCACTACTCTATTACGGCGACGAAGTCGCGCTGCCGGGCGGTCCGGATCCGGACAATCGCCGCGATTTCCCTGGCGGCTGGCCGGGCGAGCGGAACGCGTTCGAGGCGCCAGGACGCACGGCCGCCGAGCAGGACGTGTGGTCGCATGTCCAGCGGATGCTTCGGCTGCGCGCGTCGCGGCGCGATCTCCGTCACGCTCGGATGGAGCACCTCCACGCCAGCGAGCAGGCGTTCGTGTATCGCCGAGGCCGAACGGTTGTTGCGCTGAACAACGACACCACGTCGGTCACGGTACGGCTGCCGGTGGCCTCGCTGCCGGCGGATGCCCTCGGCATCTGTGCCGCGCCGCGCGCCGATTCGGGCGGCGTCGCGATCGTCATCCCGCGGCGGAGCGGCTGCGTATTTTGAACACTTCCCGACGCGGAGGACGCGGGAACCGCAGACGCGACAGCAACGGACGCGGAACGTGCCGCCGAGAGGGTGTCGACCGTTCACGTCCGCTATGCCCGCAGGCCGCCGCGCGTCCGGTTCAGCGCGCCCGGGCCGGTCGGAACGACGATGACGCGGAAAAGGGCGGCCGAAACGGCCGGATGACGGCTCCGCACTGACGACGCCGCGTGGCGAGAGGCCGCGAACCCTCCGACATCCAGAACGGAGGGGGCAGACGGATG
>DAINRQ010000195.1:7153-8545 GCA_036741775.1 Gemmatimonadaceae bacterium
CGTGGCGAGAGGCCGCGAACCCTCCGACATCCAGAACGGAGGGGGCAGACGGATGCGGGGATGAAGGGGACGAGAGGGATCGCTCCTCAGCACTCACGCGCCCCCGCGCCCCGCGCCCCGGCGCCGGGCCGTGATCGATTGAAACTGCTCCCCGGGTAAGTGGCGTCCGCGAGGAAGCCGTTCCCCTTCATTCACGTTCCGGCGGGAGGAGCTTTCAGTCGCACGGGAGGATGTCGCTCATCCCCTCATCCATTCTTCCTCTTCTGGATGCCTGACCTGGCGCGAGACCCGTCCCCTCATCCGGCCGTTCCCGCCGTTTCCGCGACATCGTCGTTCCGACCGGCCCTCGCGCCCCGGACTGGACACACGCGAGGCGCGCGCCGCGGGCCTTCCCGCGTCCGGTTCTGCCGCGTCCGCCCGATGGCGCGATGCGATCAAACGATGTGTTAGGACTCTGACCCCTTACGTATCCTCAGGACGCTGACCCCTAACGATCACCTAACGGTCAGTTGTAGCCGCCGGTCGAGAGCGATCGGTAGAGCACCCCGGCTAACATCGCCAGCGCCGCGAGGATGAGCACCCAGCCCCACAGGGGCATCCCGCCACCACGATAGTCGTCAGCCATTGAAAACCTCAACGCGCAGCCAGCCTCACAGCTGGCTCGTACAATGTGCGCACCGCGTCGCGGCGGCGTCGATGTTCATCTTGCAGAACGGGCACGGCTTCGTGGCCGGTGCGGCCGCGGGCGACGGACGGATGAACATCTTGCTGATCCGCCACGCGACCAATCCGATGATGAGGAAGTTGAGGAGTGCGCCCCCCAGGTGACCGATCTTGAACGGGATCGGGCCCGGCGTCACGGCCGTCTGCCACGTCGTGGGATCCGGCGTCACGGCCGCAATGATCGGCATGATGAGGTCCTCGACGACCGCGGTCACGAGCGCGTTGAGCGCGGTGCCCACCACGACCGCGATCGCGAGCGCGAGTACGTTCTCCTTGAGCAGAAACGCCTTGAACTCCCTCCACATCGACATGGGTGACCTCGTGTCGCAAAGAGTCAATGCACCTGGAGGTAGACGGATCTCCACCCCCCGGCTCGACGCGGCGGAAAAATGCGGCTTCTCGATCGAACCGCTAGTAGGCAATCACAGTGGTTTCGATAGGCATGGGATCACCGCGGATGTTCGAGGCGCGCGGCGACCCGCTCGGCCGGGCTACCGCCCGTGACGGGGTGATCCGGATCTGACAGATGGGCGGATCGTCGGATCGCTCCGAGACCCGGATGCGCCCTCGCGCAACCGGAAGGAGAGAGGGGAACAGCCGCCCGGGACGCCACATCCCCGCAGGCTGTTCCCCTCATCTCTTTGGGCGTGGCGAGACCAACGCTCCCCC
>DAINRQ010000196.1:0-8491 GCA_036741775.1 Gemmatimonadaceae bacterium
CTCGTGGAGAACGCGGTGCAGCACGGGGCGACTCCGCGTGTGGCGCCGACGGAGATCGTCGTTTCGGCCGTAAGCGGTCCGAATGCATTGACCCTCGCCGTGCGCAACACCGGCGACGCCAAGCCCTCGACGAACGGCGCAGGCAACGGTACGGGCCTAACGCGACTGCGGGAGCGACTCGCGGTGCTTTATGGTGACGCTGCGACACTGACGACGCGGCCGCTGGCGGAGGGTGGGTACGAAGCGCTGCTCGTGGTCCCGCTTTCGCGTGTCTCGCGGGCATGAAGGTCACCGCGTTCATTGCCGACGACGAGCCGGTCGCACGTAATGGTCTCCGCGGCATGTTGCGCGCGTTCGAGTGGGTCCAGGTCATCGGTGAGGCCGGCGACGGCGAATCCGCGGTACAGGGAATCCGCGCGCTAAAGCCGGAGCTGGTCTTTCTCGACGTGCAGATGCCCGGTATGCTCGGCACCGATGTGTTCCGCCGCATTGAACACCAGCCATTCGTCCTGTTCACGACGGCGTACTCCGAGCATGCGGTCACGGCGTTCGAACTGGGGGCTGTGGACTATCTCTTGAAGCCCTTCGGTCCGGCGCGCCTCGCCGCGGCCATGGAACGAGTACGCGCGTCGATCGGTGAGCCGGTGTCTACCGACGCCGTCGAGCGGCTGAGTGGTGCACTCGCTGGCGGGCCCATCACGCGCCTGTTCGTGCGTGTCGGCAGTGCCATTGTCCCGTTGGCGGTAGAGCGCGTGTCGTGGTTCGAGGCGGATGGTGACTACGTCATCGCGCACGCGGGTACGTCCCGACACACGTTGCATCTGGCGCTGAGCCGGCTGGAGCAGCGTCTCGACGCGCAGAAGTTCACCCGTGTGCATCGCGCCTACATCGTCAACCTCGATTACGTGCGGGCGTTCCGTCCCGACGATCGTGGCGGGCTGGAGGCGGAGCTGGTGGACGGCACGCGGGTGCCGGTCAGTCGCGCGCGCGCACAGGAGCTGCGCAGCGCTGGGCGTTAGGCGTCGCGGCGGCGTACCGCGAGACGGCGTAAAGCCGGTAAACCGCTTCCCGATTTGTACCAAGACAGCCGCTCCGTTCAAGCGCGGCCCCGTGGGAAGTGCGTACCGTATGCCCACGCTCACGAGACGAGCCTGCGGCCGTCGGCGGGAGCCCGTACTCAACCTGGAGAGCCCCATGTCGGACCACTCGCATCACGGCCACGGCACGCACCATCACCACGCGGACGGCTCCGTGCATCACGCGCCCGCAGCCGACGCACCCGGCGCGTACACGAAGGCGCACGACGCGGCACAGCCTGCACCCGGCGGCCGGGTCGTCACGGTCGACCTCGAGGCCGCCGAATTCGACTGGGAGTTCTCGCCCGGTCAGGCGAGCCGCGCCTGGGGCTACAACGGCCAGGTGCCCGGTCCCGTGCTCGAGGCGAACGTCGGCGACGTGTTCGAGGTGCGCCTGACGAACCGGCTCTCCGAACCGACCACCATCCACTGGCACGGGCTGCGACTCCCCGCCCCGATGGACGGCACCGACATGGTGCAGCACCCCGTCGCGCCGGGCGAGACATTCACGTACCGCTTCACGCTCCCCGACGCCGGCACGTTCTGGTATCACTCGCACTCGAACGAGCGCGTTCAGATGGAGCGTGGCCTCTACGGTGCGCTCGTCGTGCGCGGCCCGGACGAGCCGCGCCTGGATGCCGAGCGGGTGCTCGTCCTTGACGACGTAGCGCTGGACCGGAAGGGGCAGATCAAGCCGCCCGGCTGGTGGATCGAGCAGCACGATGGCCGTCAGGGGAGCACGCGGCTCGTCAACGGGCGGCAGGAGCCCGAACTCACGATGGCGGCCGGGCAGATCGAGCGCTGGCGCATCGTGAACGCCGCAAGCGCGCGCTTCGTCAGGCTTTCGCTAGGCGGCCAGCCGTTCACGCTGATCGGCACTGACGGCGGGCTGCTCACGGCGCCCGTGACGGTGACCGAGGTGCTGCTGCCGCCCTCCGATCGGGCGGAGCTCGCCGTCGGACCCTTCGCCGAGGGGGAGACACTCACGATCGAGTCGCTGCCGTACGACCGGAAGAGCACGAACAGTCAGAAGAAGGCCGAGCGCTTCGCCACGCTGCGCGTCGACGCGGCGAAGCCTTCGGTAGCCGAAATCCCGGCGCGCCTGCGGGACATCCAGCCGCTGGTGACAGCGCCGGTCACGCCGACCCGCGAGGTGCACCTCGGCGAGAAGTTGAGCCTCCGGCACGGCGTGGACTTCTTCGTCAACAACGAGCAGCACCACCGCGATCGACCCGTGCGCGTCGGCGAGCTGCAGGTGTGGGACGTCATGAACGACACGATGATGGATCACCCGTTCCACCTGCACGGCTTCTTCTTCCAGGTCGTGTCAGTGAACGGCGACGCACCGTCGTTCCTGTCGTGGGAGGATACGGTGAACGTGCCGCCGAAGAGCACCGTGCGCATTGCCTGGCTGCCCGACGACCGCCCGGGTGAGTGGATGTATCACTGCCACATCCTCGAGCACCACGCGAGCGGGATGATGGGCCACTTCGAGGTCGTGCGCTGACCGGCGACTGCGTTAGGCACGCGTGGTGCGCCGCGTGCCTGACAACGACCTAACGGACGCGCAACGACCGGGCGTATTGTCCCGGTGTCTCACCGAACGCCTGCCGGAACACCCGCGTGAAGTGCGACTGGTCGGCGAAGCCGCACTCGAGCGCGATGACCGACAGCGGACGTCTGGTGGTGGCAATCTCGACCCGCGCGCGCTCGACGCGCCGGCGGCGGGCGTAGTTCGCCACCGTCGTGCCGTGGTAGCGGCGGAACGTGCGCAGCAGATGCGACGCGTGGACGCCCGCGAGCGCGGCAAGCTCGGACACTGCCGGCAAGTCCACGCCGGACGCCTCGATCGCTTCCTCCACGGCGCTCAGCCATCGCGGGCGTCGTGGCTCGCCGAGCTTCGGCAAGCGCGAGAGATCGGACAGAAGGAGCAGCAGCGCACCTTCGATCGCGAACCGTGAGACCGAATCTGGCTCGCGCAACTCAGCGCCGAGTCGCGACGCCCAGTTGACCGCCGTGCCACGCACGAGCTGCGGTGCCGTCGGGAGGATCCCCTCGCCGACACCGACACGCGCGAACCAGGCAGCGGTGAACTGGATGTTGAGCCACCGGCCGGGCGTGAGGAATCGGTGGCCATGCGCCTCGTGCGACGGCGTGTAGAGCAGACTGTTCACGCCGAGCTCACGCGATCGGGCGCCGACCTCCTCGGTCGCGCTCCCCCGGAGCACGAGACTCAGGAGCGGGGCGTCGTGCGTGTGCGTCGCGACCCGAAGGCCGGCGGCGTACGTGTGCTCCGCGAGCGAGACCCCCTCGAAGGCGTGGGCCCGCAAGGGCGTTCCGACAAACTTTCCGATCCCAATGGGCGCGGTCATCGCTCTCAGTATGCGTCGCCCGGATACGCGCGCGCCAGGCGAACCGACGCGGGCCCGACCGACGCAGACGCCCGCTTCGTTCCAGAACGCGCGTTCGGTGCAAGAGCGGTCGGGTCTGCTGCGCGATCTTCCACGCGAGTTATTCGCCCACCCTACTCCTGCCGCACATGCAGACTCAGCTCTCGGTCGGATTCGTGCTGTTCGACGGGCTCACCCAGCTCGACCTTACAGGCCCCTATGAGGTACTCGCCCGCATGCCTGATACGCGAGTGCATCTCGTGGCGGCGAGCCTTGCCCCCGTGAGAAGCGAGTGGGGGATGTCCATCGTGCCGGACGCCATGTTCGACGACGCTCCACCGATCGACGTCCTCTGCGTGCCCGGTGGATGGAGTGTGAGCGCGCGCCTGGCGGACGACACGTTGCTCGAGTTTCTGCGCGCGCGCGGCGAGCGCGCCCGCTACGTCACGTCGGTGTGCAGCGGCGCACTACTGCTCGGCGCCGCCGGCCTGCTCCGCGGCTACCGTGCGACCACACACTGGCTCTCGCTGGAGTTGCTGCCACTCCTCGGTGCCGAAGCCGTCGCGTCGCGCGTGGTGCATGACGGCAATCGGATCACCGCCGCCGGCGTTACTGCGGGGATCGAGCTCGGGCTGACGCTGGCAGCGATGCTGTTCGGCTCGGCCGAGGCTCAGCGCATCCAACTCGCGATCGAGTACGACCCCGCGCCGCCGTTCGACAGCGGGTCCCCACGCACGGCGCCCCCGGATATTTGCGCCGCCGTCGCGCACGCGAGTCAGGGTACCCTCGCCGAGCGGCGCGTGCTCGTCGAGCGCGCCGCGCGGCGACTCGGCTGAACGCATCACGTGCACCGTTCGTGCTCGTTGGCCGCTCCATGGCATCGCGTGGTGGCACGCGAGTGCGTGTGAGCCGCGCGTGGGCGCGGGAGTTGCGCAGCGCCGGGCGTTAGGCGTCGTTATCCCGAGCGTCAGCGAGGGAGTTTCTGTACAGACTTCGTGGCCGGACTTGCCACGAATCACGGACGCAAAATCCTTCGCTGACGCCCAGGATGACACGGCCGACGCTCAGGATTGCGGCGGCGTGCCGCGACGCGCATGAACGAGTTATTCCGCCCGTAACGCCTCCGTCGGCTGCACCCGGAGGGCGCGGCGGGTGGGCACGACGCAGGCGAGCGTGCACACACCGAGCATGACGATCGCGTACCCGACCAGCAGCGGGATGTCGCCTAACGTCAGCCCCCCGATCCCCGTCCCCTCGAACTGCGTTGTTTTCCCCACGCCGATCGCGGCGACGGCAATGAGCACGGCTCCCGCGATCACACCCAGGGTGACCTGAATGAGCGGGCGCCTGAAGATCGACGTGATCACCCGACGTGCGCCCGCCCCCAGTGCCACGCGCACGCCGATCTCCCGCGTACGGCGGGCGACGATGTACGACAGCACGGAGTAGATGCCGGCCAGCGAAAGCACGAGCGCGACCGCCGTCAGGCCGAGGATGATCCGCCTCCACAGCCCGAGCATCCAGAGCTGTGACGCCGCCATTTGGTCGAGACGGTTCACCTGCTCTACCCGAACCGACGCGTCGACCGCCGTTGCCAGGTCGCGGACGCGTGGCGCCATCGACATGGGGTCGCCCCGAGTGTGCACGATCAGCTTGGGAGAGCTCTGGCTTCCCGGATCGGATGGCAGGTACACGCCAGCCCACCGTTGGGGCATCGAGATGCTCGACATGCCGAGATCCTTCACGACGCCCACGATCTCGTACTGCGGCAAACCGGCTCCGGTCGAGTCGATCTGCGCCCGCGTGCCAATGCGCACGCGATGACCAATCGGATTCCGTCCGAGCATCACGGAGTCCACGAAGGCCTGATCGACGATCACGACGCGAGCGTCGGAAGAACGATCGGTGTCGGTGAACGCGCGCCCCGTGCGTACCGGCGCCTGCAGGACGTCGAAGTAGGAAGGATGGATCGAAGCGGTCGCCACCCACGAGGGTGCACTCCCCGCCATGGACACCACGTCGAGACGCCGGTAGTTGTGATGTTCTCCCGGCAACTCATCGACCAATGTCGCGCCGGCGACTCCAGGCTCGGCTTCCAGCCGCTGGCGCAGCGCCTCGATCGACGTACTGAGGCGAGCACCCATCGCGGCGCGCGCCTCGGGCGTCATCGCTTCGTCCCCGGCATCATCGACGCCAAGTGTCACGGCGAGGTACTGCTCAGCTGGAAAGCCGAAGTCGTACGACGCGACGCGCTTAATCTCTCCGCGCACGAGCATCACGACCGACGGCAACGCGACGGTGAGCGCGACCTGCACCACGATCACCGCGGTCCACACGCCGCCGAAGCTCACGCCCCCGCCGCCGGCGGTGCCCGCGCGGAGCCGCGTGCCGAGCCCGCGGGTGATCTTTCGCGCCGGCATCACCCCCGCCACCGCTGCACCGACCACCGCGAGCGCAAGCGCGTAGATGATCGCGGTGGGCGACAGATCGAGGTCGAACCAGAAGGGAAGCATCGTGGTTTCGTACGCCATCATGAGGTATGGCTTGCCCAGGCGCGTCAGTGCGAACTGCGCCGCCGCCAGCCCCACCACCGCCGCCACACCGGCGAGCACCAGCGCCTCGGCGAAGAGCTGCGCGACGATCCGGCGGCGGCTCGCACCTAACGCGCTGCGCACGAGGATCTCCGTCTCCCGTGACGCGGCACGCGCGAACAGGAGCAGCGCCACGGTGCTGCACACCACCATCACGAGCACGACGACGAAGAAGTAGCTCAGCGCCTTCACCTGCGTCATCTCGTTGTCGTTGACCGACATCTGTGCGTACGGGAGCACGTGCGACTGGAGCTGCGCGTGCGTCGTCGGATGTTCCGCGGCGAGCCGCTTGCCTAACGCGGTCAGCTCCGCCCGGGCGTTCTCGAACGACATGCCGGGCGCGAGGCGGCCGAAGACGGTGACGGGGAGGCCGGCTCGCGGTTCCACGCCGGCGACATCCGTCCGCAGCGGCAGCCACAGCTCGTGCGCCATGGGGAACGTGAAGCCTTTTGGCATCACCCCGACGACCGTCGCGAAGCCCGTCCCGATCTTCACGGTGCGCCCGACAATCTGCGGGTCGCGTTCGAAGCGCTCGGCCCACACATCGTGGCCGAGCACCACGACCGGCGGCGCGCCGGCGCGCTCGTCCGACTCGTCGAGCACGCGGCCGAGCAGGGGGCGATCCGGCGCGATGCGGAACGCCGATGCGGTGATCTCCGCCGCCGCCTCGGGCTGCGCGCCGCCGTCCGAGCCGACCAGGTTGACGCTCGCGTTGCGGTACGCGCCGAGGTCGGTAATCGACCGCGCTGACCGCCAGTATTGGTAGTCGTACAGGACGCGGTCCTCGTCCTTCAGCGTCTTCGTATCCCAGTTCTGGATCTTCACGATGCGGTCGCCGTCCGGGAGCGGGAGCTTGGTGCCCGTCAGCATGCCGAACATCTGGAAGGTGACCGCGCCAAACCAGATGCCGAACGCCATCGCGAGGCCGCCGATGAGCGTGAGCCCGGGAAACTTCACGAGCATCCGGAACCCCAGCTTGAAATCGAGCGAGAGGCCCGACAGCCACGCGAGTCCTCGGCCGTCACGCATGGACTCACGGTGGTTCTGCACGCCGCCGAACGCGGCGAGCGCCCGGCGACGAGCCTCGTCGCGCGGGAGGCCGGTATTCCGCGCGAGTCGGTCCGTCTCCATGTCGAGGTGGAAGCGGAACTCCTCGTCCGTGCGCGACTCGGTCGCGCCGTGGGATAGAAGCAAACGCGCGCGAGTGCGCGCCGCGTCGAACCAGCTCATGGGATACTCCAGATCAAAGGCCGCGGCGCATCAGGATACCGCGACCCCGGTTTAGTCGTACGACTCAGGATGTGCGCAGCACGGCTTCGAGGCCGGCGGCGAAGCGTCGCCAGTTCTCGAGCTCGTCGCCTAACGCCTTGCGCCCCGACGCGGTGATCCGGTAGTAGCGGGCGCGCCGGTTGTTGTCGGTGGTGCCCCACTCGCTCGTGATCAGGCCGTCCTTCTCGAGGCGCTGCAGCGCCGGGTAGAGGGAGCCCTGGTTCACCTCGAGCACGCCGTCGGAGATCTGCTGGACACGCTGGCTGATCCCCCACCCATGCATGGGTGCGAGGGATAGCGTCTTGAGGACCAGCAGGTCGAGCGAGCCCCGGAGGGCGTCGGTCTGGGATCGGGTGGCCACGGCGGGCTCCGGCGGGAGGGTTTCTGTAGCTGTCGAGGGAAAATGCAGCCTGCTCCTGTAGCCGTCAAGAGGAGGCAGCACAGCGCCCCACTCCCATCACCCGAACCGGTCCCTCACCCTGGCCCCGAACCGCCGGCTCATGGTCATGGGTTCCGGCAGGCCGCGCAGGTACACGAGCTGGCTGGCGTGCGACCACGGCTCCAGCCGCTCGACGTACTCGAGGTTCACGATCGTGGAGCGGTGGATGCGCACGAACTGCCGGTCGGGGAGGCGCTGCTCCCATTCCCGGAGCGATTTCGCCGACAGCTTGCGCGCCATGTGCGGTGCCAGGAACAGCGCCGAACCGTCGCCCTCCGCCTCGATGGCCACGATGTCGCGCACACGGACGAAGGCGCGCTCGTGGCCGAGGCGCAGGAACAGCCGGTCATCGTAGGTGAGCGACTCGCGGGTGGGCGCCGGCGGCTGCGCGGCCGCAAGTCGGTTCACCGTCACGGCGAGCCGCTCGGGCACCACGGGTTTGAGCAGGTAATCGAGGGCGTTCACCTCGAACGCGCGGAGGGTGTATTCATCGAACGCGGTCACGAACACGACGTCCACGTCCGCGCCCAGCAGCGGCAGCAGCTCCATCCCCGTCTCACCCGCGAGCTGGATGTCGAGGAACACCACGTCGGCGTCCGTGGCGTGCACGAGGCGCGCGGCGTCGGACACCGAGGCGGCCTCGCCCACGACGCGCACCTGATCGGCGTGCGCCTCCTCGAGCAGCGTCCGCAGCTCGAGCCGGGCAAGCCGCTCGTCGTCCACGAG
>DAINRQ010000197.1:0-8435 GCA_036741775.1 Gemmatimonadaceae bacterium
CGCCACGACCGCTGAAGCCGATGGTCGAGCCGTAGTAGCGGCGGTAGTCATCCTTGAGCGTCGTGCCGTAGCCGCCACCGCTCGGGTAGCGGTGAATCCCGCCCATGAAACCGGCGCTCGGCATTCCTCGCCCGCCCCATGTCTCGATGTGATAGCCGCGCGGGAAGTCGAGCTTCGCGTTGTCGAGCCACCAGGGCATGTAGATGTGCATGCCGCCCACGCCGTCTTCGTTATGCGCCGGCATGTCCATCATCTTCGGGATGAAGCCCGCGACGTCGGTCCCGGTCGTGTCGGTGAGGTACTTCCCGACGGTCCCGCTGGAGTTCGCGAGTCCGTTCGGAAAGAGCGACGACCTGGAGTTGAGGAGGAGCCGCGCGGTCTCGCAGGCGCTGGCGGCGAGCACGACGATGCGCCCAGCGACGTGAGCGTCGCGCCGCGTACGCGTGTCCACGTAGCTGACACCGTTCGCGAGCCCGTCCGTGCCTAACGTCACTTCGCGCACCATGGCGTTCGTCATGAGCGTCAGACGCCCCGTTTTGAGCGCCGGCGCGACCAGGACGCCCGTGGACGAGAAGTTCGAGTTCGTCATGCAGCCGCGATTGCACTGCCCGCAGTAGTGGCACGGCGCGCGCCCGTTGTGCGGCTTCGTGATGATCGACAGGCGCGATGGAACCACGGTAAGCCCCAGCTTTCGCGCCGCAGCGGTCGCGAGGCGCTCGTAGCATCGCGGCACCGGCGGGGTGTGGAAGATGCCATCCGGCTCGTTCGCCAGCCCTTCGACGCTTCCGAAGATTCCCACGAGCTTGTCCACCTCGTCGTACCACGGCTTGACGTCGTCGTAGGTGATGGGCCAGTCGTCGCCGAGTCCGTCGAGACTCTTGCGGCGGAAGTCGTACGGGCCGAAGCGCAGTGAGATGCGCCCCCAGTGGTTCGTGCGGCCGCCGAGCATGCGGGCACGCCACCAGTCGAACTGCGTGCCGGGCGCCGTGGTGTACGGTTCCCCGTCGATCTGCCAGCCGCCGATGCAGCCGTCGAACTCACCGAACGGGCGCTCACGCGTGGCCGCGCCGCGCCGAGGCGAGTCGTACGGCCACTTCATCATGGCGCCGTCCTTCACGGGGTCCCACATCGCGCCCGCCTCGAGCAGCGCCACGCGAGCGCCGGCTTTCGTGAGCATGTAGGCCGCCATTCCGCCCCCGGCCCCCGAGCCGACGATGACCACGTCATACACGGTCGAACGAGACTGATTCTGCATTCCACGATCTCCTTGTCGCGCAGCGCTGCGTCTGGTCGGCGAAAAAGTACCGTCGGTCACCGTGCGGCGCGACCTTCACCCCGCCCCGCGTGTCCGCGTCCCGGCTGCCCGGAGTCCGTCCCAGTGGGCGCGCCAATGCCAGCGTCACGCGCTACCTCTCGCCCCGCGGAGGTCGTGTTGATCCCCCCGTCGCCGGGATGACCTCGTGTCGCGGTTTACAGGTTGGAATCATGATCCACGGTGTATGTCATCGCCTCAGCGTGCGGTCACGCATGCGCGTGGCCGCATTCGGTTTCCTCATCGGCATCGTCGGCTGCGCCGGCTCGCCGGCAGCGCGAGGCGGCCCGCCGCCGGCAGGCGAAGCCCCGTGGCTCTGGGGAGGGCTCGCACCGGGTCCGCATGCAGTCGGGCTCGAGACGATTACAGTGTTCGACTCGGCCCGACGAGAGCCATCGGCCGCTGGCACGGTCGGCCTTCGACCGCTCGAGCTCGTGGTCTGGACTCCCGCCCGCCCGCACCTAACGCGGTCTCCGCTGACCTTCGCGCGCTACGTGGATCTCTCCATGGGCGCGATGGTCGGGACAGGCGCGGGAGCGTCCCTCGACGCCCGGCGACGATGGCTGGCGGCATCCATGGCACGGACGCCTGACTCCGTGGATGCCAGTGTCGTCGAGCGCGTGCTGGACGCACCGATGTTCGCCGTCGAGGGCGCCACTCCGATCGCCGAGCGGTCGCCGCTCGTGCTCTGGAGTACGCGTCACGCCACGCCTGCGGCGCAATCGGTGTTGTCGGAGCTGCTCGCCAGTCACGGGTACGTCGTCGCGTGGACACGGTACGCGGGGCGTGACTCGCTCTCTCTACCGTACGACGGTGTGTCGCCACAACGGAAGGTAGAGGTGCTCGAGGCACACGTCGCCGACATGCAATTCGCGCTGCGGGCGCTCGCGGCGCACCCGGCCGTGGATTCGACGCGTATGGCGGTGGCCGCGTGGAGTTACGGCGGTGAGCCCGCCACCCTCCTTGCGCAGCGCACGCCGCGCCTGCGCGCGCTCGTGAGCCTGAGCTCGAGCGCCTTTACCTGGCCGTATCGCCCGTCGGTGAACGTTGCCGCCTCACTCGACTCGGTGCCGCCTCGACTCGACGTCCTGATGCTCGAGGAGTCCGGCGCCACGCGCGGACGATTGCGCGAGCCGCCGCGATATTTCGATCGCCTGCCGGGGAAAGTGTTTCGCGTGACGTTCCCGACGCTCGCGCACGGCAACTTCAACGTGCTCGAGGGCCTGCTTCCCGAGCTGGTCGGTATCACCGCCGTGCAGCCCTGGTCCGAAGGCAGTCCAGCGGCTCGAGGAGGGTATCAGACCATCGCGCGGTCCGTACTCACGTTGCTCGACAAGGTTCTTCAGGGAGCGCCGGGAGACGGCTCGCTCGCCGGGGCGCGATACGTTAGGCAGCCAAGCGGCCGGGCGACTCCGGTGACGTTCAGCCGGCACGGGCCGGGGCGCGGTGTGTCCGCTACCGCGGCGACCTCGTTCGTGGATGACACGGTCGTCATCGCGAGTGACGGATGGCGGCTGATCGGAAACATGGTTCGGCCAGCGACCGGTGCTCGCACGGCCGCCGTGCTCCTGCTCAACAAGGCGAACGGTGACCGGCGCGTGTACGCCCGGCTCGCGCGCGAGCTCGCACGTCGTGGCGTGTCGTCGCTTCGCCTCGACCTTCGAGGGCACGGTGAGAGCACGAATCTCGCGACGTTCGTGCCGGGTCTCGCGAACGCCGCCAGCGAAGGTGAGGAGCGCGATGTCGCCGCGGCGTTGCGGTGGTTGCGTGCCCACCAGCTCGTCGACTCGACGCGCATCGGCGTCGTCGGGGCGAGCTACTCTGGTGAGGCGATGGCTGTGGCGGCGCGCGCGGGAGACGGCGCGCGAGCGTACGTGGCATTGTCACCGGGCTCGCTCAGCGAGGAGACGATCGCCGGTATCGACCTTGGCACCGTACCATGGCTCATCGCCGTGTCGAAGAACGAGCGCTTCCTGCGCGGCGTCGTCGCTGCGGTGCGCGAGCGCAGCCGGTCGGCGTCCATCACGGAACTGGACGGCGCTGCGCACGCCTCGGACATCCTCGTGACGCACCCCGACCTCGCAACGGGGATCGCCGACTGGCTCGCCGCACGACTGAAATGACCGGCAGCGACGGCGATTGATTGTGAACGGCCGTTCGTTTATAGTCCCTCGCGACGAACGTGAGGGGACCTATGAGAACGCTCGAGGGACACGTTGCCATCGTCGCGGGCGCCACGCGTGGAGCGGGGCGCGGCATCGCCGTCGCGCTCGGTGAACGCGGAGCCACCGTCTACTGCACTGGCCGCTCGGTACGCGGCCAGCTCGCCAGTGGCCCCGACCGGCCGGAGACGATAGAAGAAACGGCCGAGCGTGTGACGGCCGCCGGGGGGAAGGGCATTGCCGTCCGCGTCGACCACACGGTCGATGAAGAAGTCCGTGCGCTGTGTGACCGCGTGAAGCGCGACCACGGGCAACTCGACGTGCTCGTGAATGATGTCTGGGGCGGCGACGCGCTCGTCGAGTTCGGGAAGACGTTCTGGGAAGTGAACGTCGCCAACGGGCGCAAGCTGCTCGATCAGGCTATCTGGTCCCACATCGTCACGAGCCACTACGCGGCGCCGCTCATGTTCGACCGCGGCGACCGCGGCTCGGGACTCATCGTCGAGGTCACCGACGGCGACTTCTACGGCTACCGCGGCAACATCTTCTACGACCTCGTGAAGTCCACGGTGATCAGGCTGGCATTCATTCAGGCTCGCGAGCTGCGCAGGCAGGACGTGGCAGCTGTGGCGGTCACGCCGGGGTTCCTGCGATCGGAGATGATGCTGCAGCATTTCGGCGTCTCCGAGGAGAACTGGCGCGACGGCGGGAAGAAGGACCCGCACTTCCTCGCGTCCGAGACGCCGCTCTATGTCGGGCGCGCGGTGGCCGCGCTCGCCTCGGACCCGAACGTGAAGACGAAGTCCGGGAAAGTCTTCGCGTCGTGGACGCTCGCGCACGAGTACGGCTTCACCGACGCCGACGGGTCGCGTCCCGACTGGGGGGCCCATTTCGAGAAGGCGTTCGGGGCGCGCTACCGCACGTTCGATGACGAGCTGTACGCCGCGTTCGTCGGTCCGGGGGAAGCCGTCTTCTCCGACTGGCCGTAGTCGTCAGGCGCACCCGTTCGGTATCACACCGCAAGGGCGTGATCACGCGCGTCGTGCTGCTCAGGGCTGGCGTCGATCAATGAGATTCTGGCGGAACCAGTCCGTCGCGAGCTGCGCTACCATCTCCAGCGCGCCGGGTTCCTCGAACAGGTGCGTCGCTCCGGGGATGATTTCCAGACGCACGCGCGATCGGAGCTGAGCCATAGCCTGCTCGTTCAGCTCGACCACCGGCTCGTCACGCTCGCCGACGATGAGCAGCGTCGGTGCACGAACGATCGCGAGCGCCTTTCCCGCGAGATCGGGACGGCCACCGCGCGAGACCACGGCGCCGACCCGCTCCGGCTCGAGTGCCGCCGCAACGAGCGCCGCGCCGCCACCAGTGCTCGCCCCGAACAGTCCTACCGGTAATTGACGCGTTGCCTCTTCGCGCGCGAGCCAACCGATCGCGCCGACGAGACGGTCCGCCAGGAGCCCGATGTCGAATCGCAGTTCGCGTGTGCGGTCGTCCCGGACCTCCTCGTCGGGCGTAAGGAGATCCACAAGCAGCGTAGCGAGCCCACCGCGTCGCAGCTCATCCGCCACATAACGATTTCGAGGACTGTGTCGGCTGCTCCCACTACCGTGTGCGAAGAGCACCACGCCGCGGGCGCCGTCCGGGACGCCAAGCGATCCGTCGAGCACGACGCCTTCGATGGGAACGCTGACCTCCCGGACGTGGCCGGTCAGCTCTCGTGTCGACGCCGAGTCTCCCATCCCTTCCTCGCTGCGCGGCTGCGCTCCGCGTGCGACACGCTCTCACCACCCTTCCGACCACCGCGACGCGCCGGCTCGTGATTCTCCGCGCGGCCGCGCCCCGACCCCGACTTCTTGCCGCCGTGGGTCATCGCGTTCACGGTCGCCCACGCACGGCGCTCCGCCTCACGCTCGGGGACGCCACTCCTCTCGTACCCTTCTTCAATGTGTTCAGCCTGCCGTTTCTGCTTGTCCGTGTATGAGCTCTTGTCTCCACGTGGCATTGTGTTCCTCGTCAGTCGAGCTCGATTGTCATCGCATGGGCCGCGCTCGCTTCACACCGGCCGCACGTTCTGGTCATCGCTGGCGCGCCGCAACGCGTATGCCCAACGCGACGCCGGGCATGGGTCAGGACCGGCTCGATTTCACGCCGTTCGCTGACGGCATCAACAGCGAGGTTCGATATGGCGCTCGTGATCACATCGCGTGCGTTCACGCACAACGGCCCGATTCCCATCAAGTACACGTGCGAGGCCGATGACCTGTCGCCGCCACTCGAGTGGTCCGGAGTTCCGCACGGGACGAAGAGCCTCGCGCTCATTGCCGACGACCCGGACGCCCCCGACCCCGCGGCGCCGAAGCGCGTGTACGTGCACTGGGTCCTGCACGACGTGCCGCCCACGACGTCTGGGCTCGACGAGGGCGCGACCCGGTCGCGGCTGTTGAGCGGCGCGCGGGAAGGGAAGAACGACGGGGGCTCGATCGGCTACATGGGGCCGTGCCCGCCGATCGGACGGCATCGCTACTTCTTCAAGCTCTATGCGCTCGACACCACGCTCGGCGACCTCGGTACGCCGACGAAGGCGGACCTGGAGGCTGCCATGCGCGGGCACATCATCGAGCAGGCGGAGCTCATGGGGACGTACCAGGGGCAGCACGGGCCAGCGAAGCGGCGGAAATGACCTGCGTTCACGCCACTTTAGCGTGCGACGAGCTCGTTCTGTATGTTGGGCCCGCTGGTCATTCCGAGCGGAGGCCCGCCGGGCCGAAGTCGAGGAATCGCGGTCATCCCGGTAGATGGTCTGGTCCCGTTACGGGAAGGGGAAGGAACCAGGACGCCGATTACGCGGATTTCGCAGAAGTACGCAGATTCTCCCTTTACCAGGAGAGTTGCTACTCTTGCGCGGCCGAGCTTCCTGACAGAGGGATTCTGCGGAATCGGCGAAAACTGCGGCCATCTGCGTCAGGTCTTCTCAGGTCTTCCCGGTAGAGAGGGGCCAGTCCCTCTGCGTGAGGCCGAGGATTCCTCATCACCCGCTTCGCGGGTGCCCGGCTCGGAATGACGGGCTCTGAATGACAGCGGCACTCGACACAACACCTTGAAACCTCAACGACCATGGCGCCCTCGGCTGACGCGGCTTTCCTTCGTATTGCCATCGTCCTCGTCTCGATCGCCGGGACGTCCAATGCGCTGAGCGCTCAGGGCGCGCGCAATGGTGCGCTCGCGCGTCCGACCGTCGAGTCGGCGGTCGTTCCGGCACTCGGACCGCTCGTGGCAGCGCGGCCGAGCGAGCTCGCCGAGATCGTGGCGCGGTACGCGGAGGACCGCCAGGCGTTAGGGAGACGATACGGCGTGCAGTACTCGCCCGCGCGCCTCGAGCGGATGGACGCGTTCACCAGGGAGTGGCTCTCCCGCCTGCGGGACCTCGAGTTCGATGAGCTGTCGCAGGAAGGACGCATCGATTACGTCCTGTTGCGGAACGAGCTCGAGTACGTGCAGTACCAACTCGGCCGGGAACGCCAGCACCTGACCGAGATGCAGTCGTACACGCCGTTCGCCGCGACGGTGTTCGATCTGATGGAGACTCGGCGCCGACTGGAGCCGATCAACCAGCAGGAGGCCGGGCGTACCCTCGCACAGCTGGCGAAGCAGGTGGACAGCGTGCGTCGGATGGTGGAACGCGCGGCGGGCGCAAAGGCAGACACCACGAACGCGCGCGTGCGGGACTCGTTGCGCACGGTGCGGTTCATCGGCTTTCGCACCGCGGGCTTCGTCGAGAACCTTCGCAACACCCTCGCGCAGTGGAATCGCTATTACACGGGCTACGACCCGCTCTACAGCTGGTGGGCCGCGGAGCCGTACAAGAAGGCGGACGAGGCGTTCAAGGCGTATGGGAAGGTGCTCCGCGAGCGCGTCGTCGGCATTCGTGAGGGCGACACCGATCCCATCATCGGCGACCCGATCGGCGCGGCGGGGCTCGCGGCGGATCTGGCGCACGAGATGATGCCGTACACACCCGACCAGCTCATCGCGATCGCCGAACGTGAGTATGCGTGGTGCGAGGCGGAGATGAAGAAGGCGTCGCGCGAGATGGGATTCGGCGACGAGTGGCGAAAGGCGGTCGAGAAGGTGAAGAACACGTTCGTCGCGCCCGGCAAACAGCCGGAGCTCATTCGCGACCTGGCTCGCGAGGCCGAGGAATTCGTCGAGCGTCGAGAGCTCGTCACGGTGCCGCCGCTCGCGAAAGAGATCTGGCGGATGGAGATGATGACCCCCGAGCGCCAGCGGGTTGCCCCGTTCTTCCTCGGCGGCGAGACGATCCTCGTCTCGTATCCGACGGACGGGATGACGCACGAGGAGAAGCTCATGAGCATGCGGGGGAACAACCCGCACTTCTCCCGCGCGACAGTGCATCACGAGCTGATTCCGGGGCACCACCTCCAGGGATTCATGACGGACCGGTACATGCCCCACCGTCAGATCTTCAGCACGCCGTTCTGGGGCGAGGGGTGGGCGCTGTACTGGGAGATGCTCCTCTGGGATCTGGGCTTCCCGCGGTCGCCGGAGGACCGGGTGGGGATGCTCTTCTGGCGGATGCATCGCACGGCGCGGATCATGTTCTCGCTCCGTTTCCATCTCGGCACGATGACGCCGCAGGAGGCGGTGGATTTCCTGGTGGACCGTGTGGGACACGAGCGCGCGAATGCGGAGGCGGAGGTGCGCCGTTCGTTCAACGGGACGTACCCGCCGCTGTATCAGGTCGCCTACATGATCGGCGGCCTGCAGTTTCGCGCGCTGCATCGCGACCTCGTGGGGTCGGGTCGCATGACGAACCGCCAGTTCCACGACGCGATCCTGCAGGGCGGGCGGATGCCGGTGGAGATGGTCCGAGCTCGATTGCAGAACGTCGCGCTCACGCGGGATTACAAGACGCAGTGGCGGTTCGCGGAGCAACGGTA
>DAINRQ010000198.1:0-8370 GCA_036741775.1 Gemmatimonadaceae bacterium
GCGTCGGCTCCACCCGCGTCGCTCGGCGGGCCGGAACCACACTCGCCGCCAGCGCCACTGCCGCCAACACCAGCGGTACCAGCGCGAACGTCACCGGGTCCGTCGTCCCGATCCCGTACACCAGGCTCCCGAGCAACCGGCTTCCCAGACGCGCCAGCACGGCGCCGACGACGATGCCGAGGACCACCGGTCGCAGCCCCTGCCCGACGACCAATCGCAGCACGCCGCCCGGCGTCGCACCCAGCGCCATGCGGAGGCCGATCTCGCCCGTCCGTTGCGTCACGAAATACGCGACCACGCCGTAGATCCCCACCGCGGCCAGCACCAACCCGATCACGCCGAGGGCCGTGAGCAGCATGGTATTGAAACGACCGGTCGCGAGCGAGCTGGCGAGGCGTTCCGGCATCGACCGCACGTCGAACAGCGGGAGGGTCGGGTCGACACGCGCCACGGCCGCCTGCAGCTGCTTGGTCATCGTGCGCGGGTCGCCGGTGGTGCGAGCAATGACGAACATCGACCGCTGCATGGCGCGCCACAGGACGGCAGGCGTCTGGGCGTTCGCGAAATACAGCTGCGGTCGTACCGGTTCGCGCAGTCCGTCATCGTGCGCGTCACCGACGACACCCACGACAGCGCACTTCATCCGCTCACCCGTCGCGTCGCGGACCCCGGGGATGACCTTCCCGAGTGCCGACTCGTTCGGCCAGGCGGTGCGTGCGGCCGTCTCGTTGACGATGATGGCGCACGGCGCGCCGGCCACGTCGCGGTCGGTGAAGTCACGCCCCTGCTTGATCGGGATGCCGAGCGTCCGGAACACGCCGGGCGTGGCGATGCGGAAGTTGAACGAGATCGAATTGCTCGGGTCGTCCGCGCGCCCCTCAGGCACGAACGACGCCGCGGCGGACAGTCCCGTTACGGGGAGCACGGTGATCCCGGCCGCCGACTCGACCCCAGGCTCCGAGGACACCTCGGCGACGATGCGGTCGTAGGCGCGGATGACGCTCTCGACGCTGTCGTAGCTCGCCTCGGGGAGTGCGATCCAGGCGCTGAACACGCGGTCGGGGTTGAAGCCCGGCTCGACCCGTTCGAGCAGGATGGCGCTCCGAATCAGCAGCCCCGCCCCGACGAGCAACATCAGCGACAGCGCCACCTCGGCGGCAACGAGCAAGTGACGGACGCGGTCGCGCGTCGCGACGCCGGTACCGCGCCCCCCTTCACGCAGCGTCCCCTGCAGGTTCGCCCGCGCGGTCCGGAACGCGGGGACGATCCCGAAGACGACGCTGCTCAGCAGCGTCACGCCTAACGCGAACGCCAGGGTGATCGGATCCAACCCGGCCTCATCGAGCCGCGGCACGCTCTCCGGCGCCGCCGCCCGTAACGCGCGAACCGCCCAGAACGCGAGCACTAGCCCGGCGGTACCGCCGACCACACCGAGCACCAGACTCTCCGTCAACAGTTGTCGGAGGACGCGACCGCGCCCGGCACCGAGTGCCGCCCGGATCGCGATCTCCTTGCCTCGCCCGGCGCCACGAGCCAGCAGCAGGTTCGCGACGTTCACGCACGCGATGAGTAACACGAACCCGACCGCGCCGAGCAGGATCAGCAGCCGCGACCGGTACTGACCGACGTACACCTCGGTCAGCGACGCGAGGCGAACGCCCCTGCCCCGGTTCTCCTCGAGCTCGGTCTCGAGCGATTTCGCGATGGCGGACATTTCCTGTTGGGCCTGCGCGAGCGAGACGCCCGGCCGCAGGCGGGCGATCACGTCGAGGTACCCTTTGCGCGAATCGGCTTTCTCCTCAGGGGTAAACGCGATCGGCACCCAGACGCGCGCCTCCGACACGATGGCGTCCGCCGACGCCGGTACCACGCCGACGACCACGTGCTCGACGCCATTGAGCCGGATCGGCTGGCCGAGCATCGATGAGTCCGCGGCGAAGCGATCGCGCCAGAATCGGTCGCTCAACACGACGACGTTCCCGCGCCCGGCCTGGTCCTCGTCAGGCGAGAAGACCCGGCCGATCGTCGGGCGAATCCCGAGCATCGGGAAGTAGTCGGCAGAGACGCGCGACGCCGTCACCTGCTCGGGCGGCCGGTCGCCGGTGATGAGGGTGAAGTTGCGATACTCGATCGGCGAGATCTGCTCGAACGACCGCGCCCGCTCGCGCCATGCGATGAAGTTCGCCGCGGCGGCGCTCGCGTCCCGTCCACGCGAATGCGAGTAGACCCGAACCAATCGATCCGGATCGGCGAACGGCAGCGGCCGGAGCACGACCGCGTGCACGACGCTGAAGATGGCCGTAGTGGCGCCAATCCCGATGGCGAGCGTGAGCGCGGCCACCGCGGTGAATCCGGGCATTCGCGTCAGCTGGCGCACGGCATACCGCGCGTCCTGCGCGAGCTCGTGGAACCATTCCGCACGTTGCATGTCTCTATCTCTCCCTTCGCCAATGCGGCGACAGGTGTCATTGACTCGTTGTATATCTCCAAACCGGCCGATGGCCTTCGCGCGCGCGAGCTCGGGGTCCAGGCCGCGCGCGATGTACTCGCGCGTGCGCATCTCGACGTGAAACGCGAGCTCAGCGTCGACTTCTTCGGCGACGCTCGCCTTCCAGAGGAGAGAGCGAAGTTGCCGCCCGAAGGCGGCCGGCCGTGGCATAGGGGGCTCGTGTGCTGGGGTCCACCGCCTCGTCAGGCGGGGAGCAGAATCCGCGAGACCGCGCCCGCAAACCGCGCCCACTCCTCGGTCTCGGCGCGGAGCTGTCGCTTTCCAACGGTGGTGAGGCTATAGAGCTTGGCCTTTCGGCCGAGCTCGGACTCGCCCCATTCGGCTTCGATCCACCCTTTGCGCTCCATGCGATAGAGTGCGGGGTAGAGCGATCCTTCTTCGATCACGAGCTCGTCGCCGCTCGTGTCCTCGAGCCAACGCGCGATGGCGTAGCCATGGCGTGGCCCCCAGCTGAGGGTCTTGAGGATGAGCGCGTCGAGCGTGCCGTGGAGGTCTCTGGCGGCAACGGGCATCGGGTTACCTAGATAGACTGGGCTTCAGTCTAACTTTGCGTATGATGCCTAGACTGTCAAGGCAATGCTACTTCAAACGGCGCAGGGCCCAGACTGCGCAGGACCCAGACGACAAGAGCGGCGAACGCGGGGCGCTCAGCGCCCCGCGTCCAGGGACCTACTCCCGCCGTTCAGGCCTGCGCCTTTAAGGGTCCTGCGCCGTTACGTAGTCACTACAGGTTTCTGTTCTTTCTTGAGCTCTGCCGTCCCGGGAACGATCGCTTCCAATCCCGCCGCCTTCAGCACCGCGTTGATCTTCGGCAGCAGCTCATCCAGCGACGTCTTCACCGACGTGAGGCGCGTCTCTAGCTGCTTCGCGAGCGTGTCGAACACCGCGTACGTCTGCTTCGTCGGCCGGTAGTCACCGCTCGCCACGTTCGCGAGCGCCGCGATCTTGTTATTCAGCTTGATCGGGTAGTTGAGCGGGTCCTGGTTACTCTGGTTCCGGACCTGGTAAATCTCCTGCTCCTCCGCGCTCAGACGCTCCATGAGTTGCCCGGCGAGCTGCTGGTACTCCGCCGCCTGGGGCTTGCCGGCGATCTTCTCGCGGCGGTCATCCACCTGGAAGCGGACGTTGCGCACCGTGCGCACGGCGTTGTTCGCGGCACTCACCGTATCACGCACTTTGACCAGAAACCGGAACTGCTCCTGATAGTCCGCGAGCGTGGACGTGGACCGCGGGTCCTTCCGGAGGACGAACGACTGCGTCTGCGTCTCAGTGCCGACGCGCAGCCTGACGCGATACGTGCCCGGGGGAGCAATGGGGCCGTTCGTGTTCGCCGCCCACATGATGATGTTCTCGAACCGGACGGCGTCGGGGTAGCGGAGGTTCCATGTGAACGTGTTCAGCCCGGCCTTGTTCGGCACGCGAGGTGGCCGAGGCGGACCGCCCTGGCCGCCACCACCGCCGCCCTCCTGCCCTCCCTCTCCCGGCACGACTGCGAGGAGCTTCTCGATGCTGTCGGGCATCAGCCCGGCGCGCGTGAGGCTGTCTCGGCGCGCGCTCCGGCGCTCCTCGCCGCGCAAGCTGTCCGCGAGCGTCGCCGAGTCGGGGTTGCTCGTGTACGTCCGGATCACCTGGCCGCGCGCGTCGAGGAAGTCGAGCATCACGACCTGGTTCGGTCGGCTGAGGTGGTAGTAGACGGTTGCACCGGACGGCGGGTTCGCGCCCGTCGTCCCGCCTCCGCCGCCACCACCACCGCCAAAGCCGCCGCCCCAGTTGATGCGGTACGCGTCGCGCGGCTTGAAGAGGTGCGCGCTCTTCGAAGCGATCGCCGGCGTGAGCTGCCGCAGCGCGGAGAGGTCGTCCATCACGTAGAACCCGCGACCGTGCGTGGCGACGATCAGGTCTCCCTCCTTGATCGTCATGTCGTGCACCGGCACCGGCGGAAGGTTGCGCTGCAGCGATTGCCACCGCGCGCCGTCGTCGAACGACACCCACACACCGCGCTCGGTGCCGGTGAACAGGAGCCCACGCCGCACGGGATCCTCGCGGATGACGCGCGTGAACTCCGTCTCGGCAATGCCATTCACGATCTTCGTCCAGGTACGGCCGCAATCGGCCGTCCTGTAGAGGATCGGCCGCTTGTCACCTTGCTGGTAGCGATTCGCCGCGAGGTAGGCACCGCACGATGCATAACGCGACGGCTCGATGATGGAGATGCGCGTGAAGTCGCCGATGTCCGTCGGGGTGACGTTCGTCCAGTTCGCGCCGTTGTTGCGCGAGACCCAGACGTAGCCATCGTCGGTGCCTGCCCAGAGCAGCCCGCGCGTCACGGGTGATTCGTCGAACGCGAAGATGAGCGCGTACGTCTCGACGCCCGTCTGATCCTTCGTGATGGGCCCCCCGGACGGCCCCATCGTCTTCGGATCCCGTCGCGACAGATCCGGCGACGCGCGAACCCAGCTCTCACCTTCGTTGGTTGACCTGTACAGAAAATTGCCGGCCGCATAGAGCACGTTAGGCGAATGCCGTGAGAACACGATGGGGTACGTCCACTGGAACCGGATCGGGATGTCCTCGGACGAATACCCCATCGGGTTGTTCGGCCACACGGTGACGTTGCGCTCGAACCCCGTCCGCATGTCCTTGCGCGTCATGAGGCCGCCGTAGTTCCCGGCGAAGACGATGTCCGGCTTCGTCGGATGCGGCGTCACATAACCCGACTCGCCGCCGCCAGCGTCCGCCCAGTGCTCCATCTGGATCCCGCCCTCGATGCGGCTCGGGCCGCAGAGCGTCGAGTTGTCCTGCTGCGCGCCGCAGATCTTGTATGGGAACTCGTTCGTCGTCGCGACGTGATAGAACTGCGCCGTGGCGTAATCCTGATCCGTCCACGACTGCCCCCGGTTGAACGACACGTTCGCGCCCCCGTCGTTCGCGTTGATCAACCGCAGCGGGTCGTTCGGCGCGATCCAGAGGTCGTGGCTGTCGCTGTGCGGAACGCCGATATTCTGGGGGAACGTCTTGCCGCCGTCGCGGGAGCGGAAGAACTGCACGTTGAGCGCGTACACCATGTTCGTGTCGCGCGGGTCGGCGTAGATGTGCGTGTAATACCACGCCCGCTGGCGCAGCTTGCGCTCGCCGTTGATGAACTGCCACGTCGCGCCCGCGTCGTCGGACCGATAGATGCCGCCCGAATCGTGCTCCACGAGCGCCCAGATGCGGCTCGGCTTCGCCGGTGATACGGCGATGCCGATCTTGCCGAAGATCCCCGGTGGGAATCCTTTCGCGGTCTTCGTGAGGTTGGTCCAGGTGCGCCCGGCATCCGTGCTCTTGTACAAGCCGCTGCCTTCGCCACCGCTGGACATGGACCACGGCGTTCGGCCAGCCTGCCAGAACGCGACGTAAATGATGTCGGGGTTCGACGGGTCGAACTGGAAGTCGATCGCGCCAGTGGAGTCGTTCACGAACAGGATCTTGTTCCACGTCTTCCCGCCGTCCGTCGTCTTGAACAGCCCGCGGTGCTCGTTCGTCGTGAACACCGGGCCGAGCGCGGAGACGTACACGACGTCGGAGTTGCGCGGGTCGACGTCCACGGAAGCAATGTGCTCGGTCTCCTTCAGTCCGACGGACGTCCAGGTCTTGCCGCCATCGCGCGTGACCCAGACACCTTCGCCGTGCGACGTGTTGCCGCGAATGCACGTCTCGCCGCCGCCCACCCAGACGATGTCGGGATTCTTCGGATCGACCGTGATCGCGCCGATGGTGCCGCCAAAGTGCTTGTCGGTCATCGGCTGCCAGTTGATGCCCGCGTCGGTCGTCTTGAACACGCCGCCACCGGTCGTACCCATCCAGTATTCCTGCGGGCGTTGCACCGACCCCGCGACGGCGACCGACCGGCCACCCCGGTAGGGTCCGACCTCGCGCCACCGAAGTGCCGCGAACGCCGACGTGTCGTACGGCGCTTGGGACTCGGCTGGCGTGGCCAGCGCGGTGACGGCGACCAAGCCGACCAAGCCGAGTGTGAGCGAACGGGTAGTGGGGCGCATTCCAATTCTCCGAGATGTGGCCGTTGTCATTCCGAGCGGAGCGCCGAAGGCGCGCAGTCGAGGAATCGCCGTCGTCCCGAGCGAGGGCCCCTCTGCCGGGATGACCTGGGAAGGGTAGACGCAGATGGCCGCAGATTTCGCCGATTCCGCAGGAGCCCTCTATCAGGAAGCTCGGCCGCGCGAGAGTAGCGACTGTATCGGAGAGGGAAAATCTGCGTTCTTCTGCGTAACCGGCGTAATCCGCGTCTTGGTTTCTTCATCGTCCCGACCGAGGGACTCGGGCGCCTCTCGCGGGACGGTGGCGATTCCTCGACTTCGGCCCTCCGGGCCTGCGCTCGGAATGACACCCGTCCGCGACCGCGCCGCCGCGCGACTCCGCCCGGAATGACCGCGAGCGGGGGTTGCTCGAGTACGCTCCGATGTAGCCGGGAGACCCGGACTGGGCAAGGTGAGGTGTGCGAGTTGGCGCGGGCGATTGACAGCCCGATAACGTTCAGAGCCACTTCGCGCTCAACCCTGACCGGAGGATCCGCAATGCGCCGCATCGTTCGTCCTGGAGGCATCATTGGCTTCGCGGTCGTCGCCCTCGCTGCCACTGCCTGTTCATCGGGTGACACCACCGCCGACTCGGCGGCCGCAGCCGACTCAGCTGCCGAGGCCGCTCCGGCGATGTTCGCGAGCGCTGGCGCCACCGACAGCATGCAAACGCCGGAATCGGTGCGGTACGATGCCGACCTGGACGCGTTCTTCGTCTCGAACATCAACGGCAACCCGTCGCAGAAGGACGGGAACGGGTTCATCGCGCGCGTGGATGCGGCGAACACGTCGTCAATGACGAAGTTCATCGAAGGCGGCAAGAACCGTGTCACGCTCCACGCGCCGAAGGGAATGGCGATCGTGGGCGACACGCTCTGGGTCACCGATATCGATGCGGTGCGCGCGTTCAACAAGCGGACCGGGGCACCGATCGCGTCGGTCGATCTGCGTTCGCGCGGCGCCGTCTTCCTCAACGATATTGCCGTTGGTCCCGATGGCGCCCTCTACGTGACCGACACGGGTCTCAGCTTCGATGCCGCTGGTGCGATGACCCATCCAGGCCCGAACCAGATCTTCAAGGTGAGTGGTCGGACCGGTACGATCGCGATCAGGAGTGATTCGTTGTTGCCCGCGCCGAACGGGATCACGTGGGACGCCGCGAACGCGCGCTTCATCGTGGTGATGTTCAACGACAGCGCGCTGGTGGCATGGAAGGATGGTGATTCGACGGTTACTCGGGTGGCCATGGGCCCTGGCGGTCACGACGGGGTGGAGATGCTCGCAGACGGGCGCATCCTCGTCACGAGCTGGAGCGACTCGGCCGTCCACGCGATCTCGAACGGGACGGCGACGAAGGTGATCGCGAACGTTGAAGGGCCGGCGGACCTGGGTGTCGATACGAAGCGGAACGTGGTCGCGGTACCGCGATTTACGGCTGGGAGGGTGGAATACTTCAGTGTGCGATAGGATCAGCTATCAGCTATCACGTGATGTCGGGCGGCCGGCCTCGAGGGATGTGCGATCAGACGGAGGGGACGGACCGGGCGAACCACTCCTCGCGAGGGAAAACGCCTCGCGCCATGGTCGAAGGGAGCAAGGGGAACGGCCGCCGGGACGCCACCGCACCGGAGGGCCGTTCCCTTGCCTCATCCGCCTCGCGGCGAGGACGCGTCCCGACCTCGAAATGATCCGCGGAATCCGCCCTATCCGTCAGATCCGCGTACCTGCCCGGAGGACGGCCTCACCGAGCAGGTCGCCGCGCGCCGCGAACCGTCCGGCTTGATA
>DAINRQ010000199.1:0-8304 GCA_036741775.1 Gemmatimonadaceae bacterium
GAGTTGCACGCCCTGATTGCGCCCCACTACCCGACCGGCACCGGCGGCCGGCGCGCGATGCCGCTCGAGCGGATGCTGCGCATCTACTTCCTCCAGCACTGGTACGACCTGTCGGACCCGGCGGCCGAGGACGCCATTTACGACTGCGATGCCATGCGGCGCTTCGTCGGCGTCGAACTGGGCGAGGACGCGATCCCCGACGAGACGACCATCCTCCATTTCCGGCATCTCCTGGAGCGCCATCAGCTCACCGAGCAGATGTTCGACCTCGTGCGGCGCCTGCTCGAGCACCGCGGGTTGTTGCTCAAGAGCGGGACGGTGGTGGACGCGACGATCCTCCACGCGCCGAGCTCCCGGTGCCCCGCCTGCCGAGCACACACGTGCGCGGCGCGGCGTACTACCGCGACGCCGGCGGGACATCCGATGCGGCGCCGGACTCGGTCCTCGAACTTCCCCTCACCCCCGGAGAGATGTGATGCTGACCCAGCAAACGCTCGACCTCCTGCATACGCTCCGCCTCACGGGGATGGCGGAGGCACTCGAAGAGCAACGAGGCATCCCCGATGTGGCCAGCCTCGCCTTCGACGAGCGCTTCGCCCCCCTCGAGCGCGAGAAATCGGCCCGCGAGAATCGGCGCCTGACGCGGCTGCTCCAGGTCGCGCGATTCCGGCTCGCCGCGTGTGTCGAAGATCTGAACTTCCGGGCCAATCGCGGCCTCGATCGCGCGCTCGTCCTGCGCCTCGCGTCGGGCGAGTGGGTCCGGCAGCACACCACGCTCCTGCTGACCGGGCCGGCCCGCACGGGCAAGACCTTCGTGGCGTGTGCGCTTGGGCATGCGGCGTGTCGTCACGGTTTCACGGTGCGCTACGTGCGCCTCCCGCGCCTGCTCGGCGAGCTCGCCGTGGCCCGCAGCGATGGCTCGTACAGCAAGCTGATGCAACGCTCGCGAAAACCGATCTGCTCATCCTCGATGATTGGGGCCTGGCTCCCCTCGGCGATCGGGAGCGGCGCGATCTGCTCGAGGTGATCGAGGACCGCAGCAGGCGGCGCGCCACGCTGGTCACCAGTCAGCTCCCGGTCGACCACTGGCACGAGCCTCGTGGGCGACGCCACGTTTGGCGACGCGATTCTCGACCGGCTCATCCATCACGCGCACCGGATTACCCTCACCGGCGGCTCGCTCCGCCGCCTCAAGGCTGACGCGACCCACGACCGACGACTGATCTCCCAGCGCCGCACTCCTCACGCCGTGTCCGCCATCAGTGAACCGGCCGTCCGAAATGGAGGAACCGTGCCTCCGGCATGGAGTGAAACGCCCGGACGACTTCAGTGAAATCCGCACGGGCGAACAGCGCGCCGGTGCCATGAACGCAAACGCGCAGTGGCTCGTGCTGTCGCTGGGGCTCTTCCCGCTTTGCTTCCTACCGATGGCGATCGCGTGGGCGCAGGACTCCTCGACCGGTCGTGCGCCGTCGCCATCGACGCCGAGGGCCGCGCACGAGCGCCTGACGGCGTTCGAGGGAACGTGGCGCCGGATCGGCGAGCCGGCTGGACGCACCGTCGTCGATACGTGTGCATGGCTGCCGGAGGGGAGGCGACACATGGTGTGCCGGCTGCGCGCGGACAGGCCGGGCGGCGTCTCCGAACAGATGGCGGTCTACAGCTACCGCGGCTCGGATTCCACCTACCTGCTCACGGTGTTTCTGTCGGGTGGCCAGGTCTGGCGGTACGCCGGCCGTCCGGAGGGGAGCCGCTGGACGTTCTACCAGCAGAGCAACCGACCCGGCACGCCGTCTCGACTGCGACAGGTCGTCATTGTGTCGGGCGACACGCTGCAGTTCATCGAGGAGGTCTCGGAGGACGGGAACGCGTGGCGTCTGTCGGATCCGTCGGAGGACTATCGATCGGTGAGGGTCGAGCGGAGGCTGAGATGACACGGGATGGCTCGTAACTACCGCGGCGCGCCAGGCACGAATCGCGGCCTTCTCACGACGATTCCCGATATTGCATGACTCGAGCTATCACGTACGTCAACACCGATCTGGAGCTGAGTCGGCGGACGACCTGGCACCGCTCGTTGCGGGCTTCGAGGCAGCCAACCTGTTCGCGCTGCACGTCACCCTCGGCGACGACGGCGTCTGGTTCGCCGCGCTCGAGACGAAACGCAATACCACGAGCCGGAGGCAAACATCGCGGTGATGGTCGGAGCCGTCGAAGCGTTGCCTGACGAGTTGCGTTCCGCCTGGGCACGCTGCACACTCCGCGAGTTCAACATCGGGTATGACTGCGGCGCGCACCCGTACCCACCTTCCGAGCGTCCGAACGGCAGTCGTATTATGTGACCAATGACTGCCGTCGATCACCGCCTCGCCTCCGCCCTGTCAGAGCGGTACGTCCTCGAGCGTGAGCTCGGCGTCGGAGGGTCGGCGGCGGTGTTTCTCGCGCGAGACCTCAGGCATCGCCGACCGGTTGCCATCAAGGTGCTGCATGCCGACCTGGCGCGCTCGCTCGGTACGGAACGCTTTCTTCGGGAGATCGAAACGACCGCCAACCTCCGGCATCCGAACATTCTGCCCCTGTACGACTCGGGCGAAGCGGCGGGCTACCTCTACTACGTGATGCCGTTCATCGAAGGCGAGTCGCTCCGTCACCGCCTCGACCGCCAACGGCGCCTCACCGTGGGCGACGCACTGCGGTTTACCGCGGAAATCGGCGACGCGCTCGCGTACGCGCACGAGCGCGGCGTGGTTCACCGCGACATCAAGCCCGAGAACATCCTGCTCGACCGGGATCACGCGGTGGTAGCGGACTTCGGAATCGCGCGGGCGTTGGCGGCAGCAGGGAACGCACGAATCACGGCGACGGGCACGTCACTCGGGACGCCGCACTACATGAGTCCTGAGCAGGCCTTCGCTGAGGACGGCGTGGACGCGCGCAGCGACCTCTACTCGCTCGCGTGCGTGCTCTACGAGATGCTCGCTGGCGAGGCGCCATTCACCGGCTCGACCGCACTGGCCATCGTAATGCGGCATCTCAAGGACGCGCCGCCGGGACTCGACGCGGCGCGCCCCGATACGCCGTCGCACGTCACGGCCGCCATCACTCGCGCACTCGCGAAAGCACCCGATGACCGCTTCGCGACCGTCGCCGAGTGGATCGACGCGCTCGCGGGGCGTGCGGGAGTCGAGGCCGGCGAGGTCGACGAGCGCCGCGCAGGCCCGAGTACATCGGTCGCACCCGCCGCGCCTAACGCGCCTACGCCCACGTCCGTCGCCGTGCTCCCCTTCGTCAGCGTGAGCGCGGACAAGGAAAACGAATACTTCGGGGATGGACTCGCCGAGGAGATCATCAACGCCCTGGCTCGCGTCGATGGTCTCAAGGTCATTGCGCGGACGTCCGCGTTCTCGTTCAAGGGAAAGAACGTCGACGTGCGGCACATCGCCGGAATGCTTGGCGTCACCCATGTCCTCGAGGGAAGCGTGCGCCGTTCGGGTGAGCGCATCCGCGTCACGGCACAACTCGTTGCAGCTGCCGACGGCACGCAGGTGTGGTCGGAGCGATTCGACCGGCCGACGACCGATGTCTTCGCGGTGCAGGACGAGATTGCCGAATCCATCACCCGCGCGCTGCAGGTGAAGCTGCGTGGGAGCAGCGTCGACACCCGACACTACACACCCGTGCTCGCCGCCTACGAGAGCTTCCTCCGTGGCCGAGCACACCTCATTCAGTTCACGCCGGATGCGTGGCACCGCGCCCGGACGCACTTCGACCAGGCGATCCGGCTCGATCCGAACTTCGCGGACCCGCATGCGGAGCTCGCGCTCGGCCATTTCATCAGCGGCATGGGCGGCATGCGGCCGATGCTCGAGGTCACGCCGCGCGTGCGCACTGAAGTCGAGCTCGCGCTGGCGCTCGACCCACGCGATCAGCGCCCGCGTTTCCTCCTCGGCGCGACCGCCCTGGTGCAGGACTTCGACTGGCCCACCGCGGCGTCGCACTTCGAAGTGTCAATGAGCGCAAAGGACGTGTCTCCGTACGCCAGGTGGATCTACGCGAGTCTCTTTCTTCGTGGCTATGCACGCTTCGACGAGTCATCCGATGAGATGGCGCGGGCCGTCGAGCAGGATCCGCTCAATGCCACGTGGCATGCGATCCTCGCGGCGCATTTGATCGACACGCCGAGGCGTGAGCAGGCGATTCCTGCGGCGATGAGGGCGACGGAGCTGGAGCCGGATTACTTCATCGCACAACATCTTCTCGGCGAAGCGCTGTGGGCGAACGGTAGGAAAGCCGAGGCGGTGCCGAGGTTCGAGTTGGCGCACAGGCAGGCCCCCTGGAACGCGGTGGCTGTCGGGTGGCGCGCGGTGACGCTCTGGCAGCTCGGAGAGCGTTCAGCGGCCGAGCAGCTCATGTCGGCACTTGGCGATGCACCAATGCCGCTGTGGGGTCGGGTGCTGTATCACCTGCATACCCGCGACCTCGAGGCCGCCGCGGACTGGTACCAGCGTATGATCGACCATCGCGATCCGTTCTGCCTCGTGTACGCCATGGGTGACGTCACTCTACCACTTCGGCAGCATCCAAGATGGAGAACGCTCCGGGAGCAGATGAATTTGCCGCGAACCGGAGACGACTGATGCACCGCTTCGTCAGGCTGAATTGGGAGATCGTGACGTCGCCCGCATCGGACGAATGACTCGTCGCCGCCCATCCTTCCCTCGGTGCCGATGACCAACGTTCTGACGCGCCTCGCCGGGTCCCTCGCCGACCGCTACGAGGTCCAGCGCGAGTTGGGCGCCGGCGGGATGGCAACCGTATATCGCGCGACCGACGTGAAGCATCAGCGCGACGTGGCCATCAAGGTCCTGCACCCCGAACTCGGCGCGGCACTCGGCAGCGAGCGCTTTCTTTCGGAAATCCGGACCACCGCACGCCTGCAGCATCCGCACGTGCTGCCGCTGCTCGACAGCGGCGAGGCCGATGGCCTGTTGTACTACGTGATGCCGCTGGTGACTGGCGAGACGCTCCGGGACCGACTCGAGCGCGAGCAGCAGCTACCCATCGACGACGCCATCTCCATCGCCCGGGAGGTGGCGGATGCGCTCGGCTACGCCCATGGCCTGGGCGTGATCCATCGCGACATCAAGCCGGAGAACATTCTGCTGCGCGACGGGCACGCGCTGGTCGCCGATTTTGGCATCGCCCTCGCCGTGCAGACGGCCGGCGGCGCCCGCATGACGCAGACGGGGTTGTCGTTAGGCACGCCCCAGTACATGTCGCCCGAGCAGGCAATGGGCGAGCGCGCCATCGACGGACGCTCCGACGTCTACGCGCTGGGCGCCGTCACGTACGAGATGCTCGCCGGTGAGCCGCCATTCACCGGCCCCAACGTGCAGGCGATCGTCGCGCGCCTCCTCGCCGAGGAGCCACGCAGCCTCACCCTTCAGCGCCGAGCAGTGCCTGCGGGCGTCGAGAGCGCGGTCATGCGCGCCCTCGAGAAACTCCCGGCCGATCGTTACTCACGAGCCGCCGACTTTGCGGCCGCATTGCTCGCCGACGCTCCGGCGGCGAAGCCACGCAGCACGAGGCCGCGCGGAAAGCCATCGCAACGCATCTGGCCGATGGTCGCCGTGGGCACAGCAGCGCTGGCTGCGGGCGTTGGGCTCGGTCGAGTGCTCGCGAAACCCGCGGCAGTGACCGAGCCGGCGCGACAGCTCGCGATCGACTTGCCGGACTCGATTCGCGTCGCGTTCAGGGGGAGTGTCGACGCTCCCGGCGGTCAGGGCTCGGTGACCATCAGCGGCGACGGACGCCGAATCGCCTGGATCGGAACGACCCCGCGCGCGACTGATGTGCAGCTGTACGTACGCGACCTGAGCTCGTACACGATCAGGCCCGTACCGGGAACCGCAGGGGCGTTCGCTCCTTTCCTCTCCGGCGATGGATCGCGGCTCGGATACTTCATCGGCCGGGAGCTTCGGGAGACGAACCTCGCCAACGGCGAGACACGTGTTCTCGTCAGGGACCTCTCGCGGCCCAACGGAGCTGTGTACCTGGCGGCCGGGAGCGTTCTGGTTGCCGTCGAGTCGGGTGTTCTGACGGTCATCGCGCGCGGTGGTTCCGTCAGGCGGATGAGAGTGTCCGCCCCGACCAGCAGCGCCCTGGACTCGACCGGCGTGATGAACTTCCCCGAAACAGTGCCCGGCGATCGGTTCGCGGTCGGGGTGTCGCGCGGGGGGCCTATGGTCGTGGCCTCACTGACCGATGGTGCGACCCGACGGATCCGTCCCTTCGACGTGACCGATTCGACAGCGGGGATCGTCGGAGGAGCACCGCGGGTCGTCGGCGGTCGCCTGTACTGGCTGGAGCAGGATGTGGTCCTGTCGGCCGCCTTCGACGCTCAGGAAGCGCGGCTGACATCGGAGCCGACTCCGGTCGTCTCCGGTGTGCGCGGAGACCTGTTCGGTGCAGCGGACTTCGATGTTGCCGACGATGGCACGGTGGTGTTTGTCGCCGGAGCTGATCCATCGATCGGCCACCTCGCCTGGCTCGACGCGAAGGGTCGCGTCGATACACTCGCGCTTCCACCGGCGAACTACGCCGGCTTCGACCTCTCGCCGGACGGTCGCTCGCTCCTCACGAAGGTGATCAACTCCAGCGGAACGACAGAGATCCGCGTGTTCGACATCGCCGGGGGCACCAGCTCTTTGGTCGATGTCGGTATTGGAGACGTCAGCCAGCCGGGGTGGAGCGCCGATGGTCGCTCGGCGCTGGTTTCCGTCGCGCCTAACGGGATCGCCTCGGCGCGCATTCTTCGCGTGCCGGTGGATGGTCGTTCCTCGATCGATACGATCATGCCGGGTGGCCTCGATCGGTATGCCGTCTCGCGCGACGGGCGGGTGACGGTCCTCCAGGTTTCGACGACGCGTTCACCGAATCGGTATCTCACCGTGGGACAGGGCGCGAAGCTCTACGCCAGCACGAGCCAGGGCCCGTTCGAGGAGCTCACCACACTCCGCGACTTCGTGGTTCCGGCACTGTCCCCCGACGGCAAGTGGGTGGCATACGACAAGTACGGCGTCGGACAGTCGGGGATGTACATCGAACGGTTTCCCCCGGACGGTCGGCCGATTCCCGTGCCGAATGATGGCAGCGCATTCGAGACCTTCTTCTCGGCGAAAGGAGACAGGTTGTTCTACCGGGTTGGCCGCGGTGTCATGCAGGTGCCGCTCACGGTCGCTGGTGACCGGATGACGCTCGGCAGGCCGACGATGTATGTGGAGTTCGCGTTCGCCGATTTTCTGGGACGCTCCTACAAGCTGGGGCACGACGACCGATTGCTCGTGAAACTGCTGCCGAGCACGACTCCGCAGTCGGAGATTCGCGTCATGACCGGAACTCGATAGCTGGCGCGGACATGACGTCGTACGACTACTCGGGACGTCCTGCGTTTCCCGGCCGGCCGGTCCGCTGCCGCCGAGGCGGCAGCGGGTAGCCGCCGAACAGGCCTCAGTGGCTGTGCACCGACGCGGCGACGGCTCCGCACTTCGCGTCGAGTGCGGCCGCCTGGGTGAGCGACACGGCGTTCGTCAGCGCCGCCGGCGCGTTGGGCACGCCGAGGAAGGTGGCGACGATGACGAGCTCGACACCGGTCGGGTTGAAGGCGTAGTGCACGTTGCCGAAGCCGGGGTCGACGAACGCAGTTCCGGTCGGGTAGTGGCGCTGGACGCAGTCGTCGCCATAGACGAAGACCAGCTCGCCCTGTGTCACCGCGACCATGACCAGGCCCGGGTGTGAGTGCCAGGGGAACCGCACCCCCGGCTGGATGGTGAATCTGACCACCGCCATCCGCGATGCATCGTCGATGTTGACGACCTCCCGCGAGCGGCCGCTGGGCTTCAACCGAACCTGTACGGAGACGTCGTCGGTGAATTCGTGGCGTTGCGTCAGCGGCTCGCTGGCGATAGGAAGCACAGCGACGTCCGCGACGGCTTTACCACCCGGCCGCGCGTTCGCCGAGGTTGGCGAGCCGTCGTTACAGCCTGCAGCGAATGTCCCGGCGATCAGCACTACCATCATCCTCTGTGAAGCACGCATGAGACGGTCCTCCGTTTGAGCAGTTCGGGTCGTGGCCCGATCGGTCGACGCGCGGCATATTAGGGCCGCTCGTCACCCCGCTCTCCCGCTTCCGTCACCCGTTTCTCCCGCATCCCAAGCTGTTCTCCCTCAAGCTCTTCGGAGGCGCCTCACTCGAGGGGCCGGCGGGTGCGCTGACCGGTCGCGCGGCCCAGCGGCACCGCCTTG
>DAINRQ010000200.1:0-8154 GCA_036741775.1 Gemmatimonadaceae bacterium
GAACGTCACCTACGGGCCCATCGACTACCAGGCCATCAGCTACTACTCGGCGCCGAGGACGAAGAAGCCGTTAGGCAGCCTGGAGGAAGTGGACCCGAAAATCCTCGAGACGTACAACAAGCTCGGGATCCCGCTCACCGAGCAGAAGATCCTCGCCGGCGTTGCGGTGGACGCGGTGTTCGACTCGGTGTCGGTCGGCACAACCTATAAGGAGGAGCTGGCGAAGCTCGGGATCATCTTCTGCTCGTTCGGCGAGGCGGTGCGCGAGCACCCCGAGCTCGTGCGGAAGTACCTGGGCTCGGTGGTTCCCTACTCCGATAACTTCTTCGCCTCGCTCAACTCGGCGGTGTTCTCCGACGGCTCGTTCGTGTACGTGCCGAAGGGCGTCCGCTGCCCCATGGAGCTGTCCACGTACTTCCGCATCAACGCGAGCGGGACGGGGCAGTTCGAGCGCACGCTCATCATTGCCGACGAGGGCGCGTACGTCAGCTACCTCGAGGGGTGCACGGCGCCCAAGCGCGACGAGAACCAGCTGCACGCCGCGGTGGTGGAGCTCGTGGCGCTCGAGAACGCGACGGTCAAGTACTCGACGGTGCAGAACTGGTACTCCGGCGACGAGGATGGCCAGGGCGGCGTCTACAACTTTGTCACCAAGCGCGGCAAGGCGTTAGGCCGCCGCTCCAAGATCTCCTGGACGCAGGTCGAGACCGGCTCGGCCATCACGTGGAAGTACCCGAGCGTGATCCTGCAGGGCGACGACTCCGTGGGCGAGTTCTACTCGGTCGCGGTGGTCAACCGGAAGCAGCAGGCGGACACGGGGACGAAGATGATCCACATCGGTAAGAACACGAAGTCGAACATCGTCTCCAAGGGCATCTCGGCCGGCGAGGGCAACAACTCCTACCGCGGCCAGGTGAAGGTGCTGCCGAAAGCGGATGGCGCGCGCAACTACACGCAGTGCGACTCGATGCTGGTGGGCAACCGCTGCGGCGCGCACACGTTCCCGTACATCGAGGTCGGCAACAACACGGCAACGGTGGAGCACGAGGCGTCCACGTCGAAGATCGGGGAAGACCAGATCTTCTACCTGAAGCAGCGTGGGCTCTCGGCCGAGCAGGCGGTTTCCATGATCGTCTCCGGCTTCTGTCGAGAAGTCTTCAAGGAGCTTCCCATGGAGTTCGCGCTCGAGGCGCAGCAGCTCCTTGGGATTACGTTAGAAGGTTCAGTCGGCTAGCCACTACCGCCACGGGGTCAGAGTCGAATTGCGCACACCTCGCGTCGCACCCAGTCCTTGGCATACGCAATTCGAATCTGACCCCAGCCGTCTACGCAATTCGAATCTGACCCCAACAAATGCTCGAGATCAGAAATCTGCACGCCAGCGCTGGTGAGAAACCCATTCTTCGCGGCATCAGCCTGACGGTGAACGCCGGCGAAGTGCACGCCGTGATGGGGCCTAACGGGTCTGGAAAGAGCACGCTCGCCCAGGTCCTCGCGGGGCATCCGGCGTACGAGGTCACCGCGGGCGAGGTGTACTACGAAGGAGAGAACCTGCTCGAGATGGACCCGGAAGTGCGGGCCCAGAAGGGCGTGTTCCTCGCGTTCCAATATCCCGTGGAAATCCCCGGCGTCTCCAACGCCTACTTCCTCCGCTCGGCGTACAACGAGCTCCGCAAGGCACGCGGCGAGGAAGAGGTGGACCCGCTCGACTTCCTCGAGATCATGGACAAGCGGCTCGAGCTGGTCCACATGAGCGATGACATGCTGCAGCGCTCGGTGAACGCGGGGTTCTCGGGCGGCGAGAAGAAGCGCAACGAGATCCTGCAGATGGCGGTGCTCGACCCGAAGCTCGCGATTCTCGACGAGACGGACTCGGGACTCGACATCGACGCACTGCGCGTGGTGGCCGAGGGGGTGAACTCGCTCCGCCGGCCGGACAACGCGACGATCGTCGTCACGCACTATCAGCGTCTGCTCAACTACATCATCCCCGACTACGTGCACGTGCTCGCGGGCGGCCGCATCGTGAAGAGCGGCGGGAAGGAGCTCGCGCTCGAACTCGAATCGAAGGGTTACGAATGGGTGGGTGCGTAGCAGCAAACAGCCATCAGCCATCAGCCACCGATGACTGAGTGCACTTGATATGAGCGATAAACCTTACAGATCGCACTACCAGACATTTGCGCGCGCCGCGGCAAAGGAGTCGCCCGCGTGGCTCAACACGCTCCGCCAGTGTGCGCTCGACCGGTTCGAGGCCGTCGGGTTCCCGACCACCAAGAACGAGGACTGGCACTTCACGAGTGTCGGGCCGATCGTCGAGGCCGCGTATCCGCCGCGCACCGAGCCCGGGGAGAACGCGCGCGCTGACATCAGCGGGTTCACGTTCGGCGCCACCGACTGGCCCACCATCGTGTTCGTGAACGGCGTGTTCTCGGCGGAGCTGTCGTCGCTCGAGAGCCTGCCGCATGGCGTGCGCGTGTATCCGCTCGCGGCGGCGGTGCGCGCTGGCGATCCGCTCGTCGAGCGCCACCTGTCGCAGCTCGCCGATTACGAGCTCAACGCGTTTACGGCACTCAACAGCGCCTTCATTCACGACGGCGCCGTCGTGCAGATCGCGAAGGAGTTCGACGTCGAGCGGCCGATCCACGTCCTGTACCTGTTCGATGCGGTCGCGGCGAAGAGCCAGATCAACCCGCGCACGCTCATCATCGCCGAGCGGCACTCGAAGGCGACGGTGATCGAGAGCTACGTGTCGGCGAGCGAGGCGAGTTACTTCACGAACGCGGTCACCGAAGTCCTGTGCGAGGATGGCGCCAACCTCTCGCACTTGAAGATCCAGCGCGAGAGCCCGCGCGCGTTCCACGTCGGGACCATCGAGGTCGAACAGAAGCGCGACAGCCACTACCAGTCGTTCTCGTTCGCCACGGGTGCCCTGCTCTCGCGGACGAACATCTACACCACGCTCGACGGCGAAGGGTCGGGGGCGACGCTCAACGGCCTCTACATGCTCGACGGCGAGCAGCACTGCGATCACCAGACGAGCATCGAGCACGCGCAGCCGAACTGCTTCAGCCGAGAGCTCTACAAGGGCGTGCTCGACGGCGCGTCGCACGGCGTGTTCAACGGCAAGGTGTACGTCCACCCGATCGCACAGAAGACAGACGGCAAGCAGACGAACAACGTGCTGCTGCTGTCGGAACGCGCGCAGGTGGACACGAAGCCCCAGCTCGAGATCTACGCCGACGACGTGAAGTGCACGCACGGTGCGACGGTGGGGCGGATCGACCAGCACGCGCTCTTCTACATGAAGAGCCGCGGGATCAACAACCAGCTCGCTCGGCGGCTGCTCACCTACGCCTTCGCGGCGGAGGTGCTCGAGACGATCGAGGTGGATCGGGTGCGGGAGCGTCTCGAGCGCGCGACGCTGGAGCGGTTCACGGGAGTTCAGACGCATACGGCGGAATGGCACGCGTGACGCTGTCGGGAATCGGGCGGGTGCCCGCCGCGGGCGGGCGGGGGGAATCGCGAATCGGGACGGCGAGGGACGCGGGACCGGAGATGCGGGTCCGCGAACAGTTTCCGATTCTCTGGAACCGAGTTCGAGAGGGTGGCCCGCGGCTCGTGTACCTCGACAACGCCGCGACCACGCAGAAGCCGCAGGTCGTCATCGACGCCACCTCCAGGTACTATGCCGCGGAGAACGCGAACATCCACCGCGGGGTGCACTGGCTGAGCGAGCAGGTCACCATCGCGTACGACGCGGTGCGCGAGCAGGCGCGGGGGTTTCTCGGGGCCGAGGAGGCGCGCGAGGTCATCTTCACGCGCGGCACGACGGACGGGATCAACCTCGTGGCGTCGAGCTTCGGCGAGGCGTTCGTGCGGGCGGGTGAAGAAGTGCTCGTCACGGAGATGGAGCACCACTCGAATCTCGTGCCCTGGCAGCTCATGGCGGAGCGACGCGGGGCGACGATTCGGGCGGTGCGTGTGACCCCTGCGGGTGAGCTCGATCTCGATGCGCTCGACGCGCTGATCGGCCCGCGCACCCGACTCGTCGCCGTGACGCACCTCTCGAACGCGCTCGGGACGGTGAACCCGGTGCGGGCCATCACGGAGCTCGCGCACGCGCGCGGGGTGCCGGTACTCGTGGACGGCGCGCAATCAGCGTCGCGACTACCGGTGGACGTGCGGGCGCTCGATTGCGACTTCTTCGTCTGCTCGGGACACAAGATGTACGGGCCGACCGGCATCGGCCTCCTGTACGGGCGCGCCGAGTGGCTCGAGCGGATCCCGCCCTATCAGGGTGGCGGCGACATGATCGAGACGGTGACGATCGAGCGCAGCACGTACGCGCCACTCCCCAACAAGTTCGAGGCGGGGACGCCGAACATCGCGGGCGTCGTTGGACTGGGCGCGGCGTTAGGCTGGATCGAGTCCGTGGGGCGGGAGCGGATAGAGGCGCACGAAGCGGAGCTCGTGGCGTACGCGCTCGAGCGATTACCCGAGGTGCACGGGCTCTCGATCATCGGCGCGCCGTCCGAGCGGGCGGGGGTAGTGTCGTTCGTGATGGAGGGGGTGCACCCGCACGACATCGGGACGATTCTCGACGCCTCGCACGGGGTAGCGATTCGCGCTGGGCATCATTGCGCGCAGCCGCTCATGGCGCGGCTCGGGCTGGTAGCTACGGCGCGGGCATCGTTCGCGGCGTACAACACCCGGGAGGACGTCGATGCGCTCATCGACGGGTTGAATGAAGTTCGGCGTGTCTTTTCTGCGTAGACGGCATCGCGGCGAGGGGGTGGCGCGTGGAGGCCCCTCTACCGGGAAGTGCGGTTACAGTCATCAGTACCTAGTCATGTAGTCGCCAGTAGAACAGTCGTACTGGAATTCTGACGACTGTATGACTGGCTACTGATGACTGCAAACGCGCCTCCCGATAGAGGGGCCTCCACCCGCGACCGAGCCCGCCCGACGCACACTCATTCACTGCCTTTCCCCACGCATGAGCAACGAGTACCTCGACGTGGCCGCATTCGATGATGTCCCCGAGCAGGGCGTCCTGGGCGTGACCGGCCCGAGCGGAGAACCACTTTGCCTTGTGCGTTTCAACGGCCAGGTGTCCGCCTTTACCGACGAGTGTACCCATCAGGCCTTCCCGCTCTCGGCCGGCGAGGTGCACGACGACGGGACGCTCGAGTGCGTGTGGCACGGGGCGCGGTTCGCGTGCCTAACGGGAGCGGTGGTGCGCGAGCCCGCGATCGACCCGCTCACACGCTACGCCGTGCGGGTCGAAGATGGGCGCGTGCTCGTGGGCCCTGTGGAGTCGGCGCCATGACCGGACCTCCGTCCGACGCGAAGCTCTCGGCGCTCTACCAGGAGCTCATCCTCGACCACTATCGCCGGCCGCGGAACAAGGGGACGCTTCCCTCCCCTACGGCGTCGGCCAGTCTCCGCAATCCCCTCTGCGGCGACGAGGTGGACGTGCAGGTGGAGGTTCACGACGGGCGCGTGGCCGACGTGAAATTCGCCGGGCGCGGCTGCTCGATCTCGCAGGCGTCAGCGTCGATGATGACGGAGCTCGTGAAGGGGCGAACGGCGGATGAAGTCCGCGCACTCGGGGAGCGGTTCGCGGAGATGATTCGCGGCGACGAGTCGGCCGCGAAGGATCAGACGCTCGGCCAGGCTCGGGCGCTTGCCGGGGTAGCGCGGTTCCCCACGCGCGTTCGCTGTGCGCTCATTGCGTGGGAGGCCATGGCGCGAGCAGTCGGTACCGGGGGGGACGGCCAGTGAATGAGTGTGGATGCCGGGCGGGCTTGGTCGCGCTTCGGGAGCACTCTATCGGGAGCAGAGTGCCGTCCACGAGGAAGCATCCCGGCCCGACGCACACGCTCATTCACTACCCGTCCCTACCCGATCTTTACCGACGTCACCATCGCACGGACGGACTGCGCGATCCAGTCGAGCATCTCCTCCGTGAGACCCGGGTAGACGCCGACCCAGAAGCAGGACTGCATGATGCGATCGGCGTTCGCCAGCGTCCCGACCTTGCGATACTCGACGTCCGCGTACGCGGGCTGGCGCACGAGGTTACCGCCGAACAGGAGTCGCGTCGCGATCTTTCGCCGCTCCAGGTGCTGGACCAGCGCGTTGCGGGTGAACGGCGCACCCTCCCTCACGAGCATCGGGAAGCCGAACCAGCTCGGCTCGCTGTTGGGCGTCGGCTCCGGGAGAACCAGCACGTCCTGCAGGTCATCCAGCGCCTCGCGTAGCCACGCGAAGTTGCGCCGCCTCGCGGCGATGAACTCATCGAGGCGCGCGAGCTGCGCGACGCCCACGGCAGCCTGCATGTCCGTGAGCTTCAGGTTGTACCCGATGTGCGAGTAGATGTACTTGTGGTCGTACCCGTAAGGCAGGTCGCCGAGCTGCCACTCGAACCGCTTCCCGCACGTGTTCTCCTTCCCGGGATCGCACCAACAATCGCGTCCCCAGTCGCGGAAGGACTCGATCACGCGCTTGAGCGCCGGGCGCTGCGTGAGCACCGCGCCGCCCTCGCCCATCGTGATGTGGTGCGCCGGGTAGAAGCTCACCGTGGCGAGATCACCGAACGTCCCGACGGACCGACCGTCGTAACGCGCACCCACCGCGTCACAGCAATCCTCCACGAGGAGGAGGTCATGCTTGCGGGCGAACGCCGTGACCGCCGCGAGGTCGAACGGGTTGCCTAACGTGTGCGCGATGACGATCGCGCGCGTCCGGTCGCTCAGCGCCGCATCGAGCTGACTGACGTCGATGTTGTACGTCGGGATGTCCACGTCCACGAACACCGGGATGAGCCGGTTCTGGACGATGGGGTTGACCGTGGTCGGGAAGCCGCTGGCCACCGTGATCACCTCATCCCCGGGCCGCAGGCGCCGATCGCCGAGTGAGGGCGAGGTGAGCGTGGAGACGGCGACGAGATTGGCCGACGAGCCCGAGTTGACGAGCAACGCATGCCGCACTTCCATGACCCGTGCGAACGCGCGCTCGAACTGCGCGGCGAACCGTCCGGTCGTGAGCCAGAAGTCGAGGGACGCGTCCACCAGGGAGCGGATGTCGTTCGCGCCGAACACTCGGCCGGACACGGGCACGGGCGTCTCACCGGGCACGAACGGCTGCGGCGCGAACGCCGCGTCGTGATACTCGGCAACGAGGCCGAGTATCCGCGCCCGAAGCTCGTCGGCGTCAGGCGGCACGCGACAGGTACTCCTCGTACCAGGCGATCGTACGCGCGAGGCCCGAGTCCAGATCGAACATCGGTTGCCAGCCGAGCGTGCTGCGGGCCTTCGCGGCGCTCAACCACTGGTGATTGATCTCGCCCGTCGCGTCGGCGCGGATGTCCGGCTCGAGCGTCGAGCCCATGGCCTTCAGGATGCGAGCGGTGAGGTCCAGGACGGTGAGCTGCAGCTCGTTGGAGAAGTTGAACGCCTCGCCGTGCAGCTCCGCTCGCTGGCGCAGCGCCTCGGCGAGCATGATATAGGCGGCTGCGCCGTCCTCGACGTAGAAGTAGTCGCGGATCGGTGACCCGTCCGAGCGTATCACGGGCCGCTGTCCGCGCAGCACCGACCGGATCGTCCCGGGCACGAGCCGATTCCAGTTCAGGTCACCGCCGCCGTAGAAGTTGCCACATCGCGTAATGCCGACGGGCGTGCCGTACGTGTTCGCGTACGCCTGGGCGATGAGGTCCGCGCACGACTTGCTCACGTCGTACGGATGACGACCCTCCAATGGGGTCTCCTCGGAGTACGGTAGCTGCGGCTGATCCCCGTACGCCTTGTCCGACGAAGCGAGGATGATCGCACCGACGGTAGGCGACCGGCGACAGGCCTCGAGCACGCTCCACGTTCCGCGGATGTTGGAGTCGAGCGTGGAGACTGGGTTCCGGTTCGCTACGCCGACAACGGTCTGCGCGGCAAGGTGAAAAACGACGTCGATCTCGTACTCGCCGATCGTGCGCTCCATGAGTGCCTGGCTGCGCACGTCGCCGCGAACGACGCGCAGGCAGCTTGCGAGGTCCGGCTGGAGGATCGTGCTCTGCGGGACCCAGTCGCGGACGAGGCACACGACGTCGGCACCGAGCTCGACCAGGCGCTTCACGAGCCATCCGCCGAGGAGTCCGGT
>DAINRQ010000201.1:0-8060 GCA_036741775.1 Gemmatimonadaceae bacterium
GCTCCTTGAACCGCTTGAACACCTCGAACTCCGACCGCGCGTCGAGCGCCGCCGTGGGCTCGTCGAGAATCAGCACCTGCGCGTCGCGCATATAGGCGCGGGCGATCGCCACCTTCTGCCATTCACCGCCCGACAGGTCCACACCCGTCCTGAATCGCTTGCCGATGATCTGGTCGTAGCCTAACGGGAGCTTCTCGATCACCTCGTTGGCGAGGCTCCGCTCGGCCGCCGACTCGATGCGTGCGCGATCGTTCCGCGCCTCGATCCGGCCCACCGCGATGTTCTCCGCCGCCGTCAGATGATAGCGCACGAAGTCCTGGAAGATCACGCCGATGTTCGCGCGCAGCTCCTCGAGGTTGTACTCACGCAGATCGTGCCCGTCGAGGAGGATCTGGCCCTCATCGGGGTCGTAGAGACGCGCGAGCAGCTTCACGAGCGTCGTCTTCCCCGCCCCGTTCTCCCCCACGAGCGCGAGCACCTCGCCCGCCCTGAGGGTGAAGTCGAGATGCCGCACCGCCCATCGCTCCGCGCCGGGATAGATGAAGCCGACATCGCGGAACGTGAAGCCGTGCACGATGGGCTTCGGAAAGCGACGCGCGTTCGGCAGCGAGCGAATCTCGGGCTCGATCTCGAAGAACGAGAAGAGATCGTCGAGGTAGAGCGCCTGCCCCGCCGTCTGCGAGAACCCCGTCAGCAACCCTTCGAGCAATGTGCGAAGGCGGCGAAACGAGCCCGCGAGAAACGTCAGGTCACCAATGGTGAACTGGCCGACGAGCGTGCGCCACGCGAGGTAGGCGTAGGCGAAGTAGTAACCCACGGTACCAAGCGCGGTGAGCACACTGCCCCAGCTCGCGCGGCGGATGGCGAGCTGACGGTTGCCCTGATAGAACTTCGTGGCGAGCTCGCGATACCGATCGATGAGGAAGCGATTGAGCCCGAAGATCTTCACTTCCTTCGCGGTCTCCACGCTCGCGCCGGTCTGCCGAACGTAGTCGAGCTCTCGCTGCTCGGGCGTGCGCGCGTAGGTCAGGGCGTAACTCTGCGCGTTGAAGTGCGCTTCGCCGAGGAATGCGGGGATCAGCGCGATGAGGAGGAGCAGGATGAGCCACGGCGCGTAGACAATGAGCCCCGCCGCGAAGCTCACGATGGTAATGATGTCCTGCGCCTGGCCGAAGAGTTGACTCAGGAGCGTTATGCGGCCGGATGCCTGACGACGCGCCCGGTCGAGTCGGTCCTGCAGCTCGCTATCCTCGAAGTCCTCGAGGTCGAGCGTCGCGGCGTGCTCCATGAGGCGAACGCTCGTGGTATTCGCGAACTGCTCGGAGAGGAGCGAGTCGAGCAGCGAGACGACTCGACCGAGGACGTCGGAGAGGACGGCGAGCGCGAACTCCGCGACGAGCAGCCAGATCAGACGGTCGAGGAGTCCGCTCTCGTACCATCCGTTCAGTGTGGACGGTGTTCCAGGCCTGGTGGCGAGCGCGACGACCTCATCGATGATGAGCTTGCCGACGAAGAGCGTCGCCACGGGAAGCACTGCGCGGACGAGACGCAGCAGCAGCGTTGTGATCGTGAGCGTGCGGCTGGTCTCCCAGACGAGTCTGAGGAACGGCGGCAGGTTGCGCAGGGCGCCGAACCGTTCGCGGATCGAGCGCTGACCCGGCGGCGGCATACCGCCCCCCGGCGGCGACGCTGCTCCTCGGGGAGCGCGGCCACCCATTACGTACTCGCGAGGCATTCGAATCGGTTGGCGATAACTTCTATGATGAACCCGGTAGCGGCGGCGGGACTGCCTTTCTCATTCCGAGTAGGCTGTCATTCCGAACGCAGTGAGGAATCGCAGGGGTGCCGGTAGAGGGGCCCCTCTGCCGGGGCGGCGGCGATTCCTCGACTTCGGGCCTTCGGCGCCCCCGCCCGGAATGACAGTCGTACGTTAGCAGCAATCGTGCACGAAAATGCCAAAACACCATGTTCCTCAGGTGGACCGCGCTGCCCAGGCGGCACGCAGCACCCACCTCATCATCCCGACCGGCACACAGGTCGTGTCGCGCGTCGAAGTGCACGATGCAGCGGGGAATGTCACATGCCCCGTCGGTGCGGCAGGGGTCATAGTCCGCTCTCCGGACGATGCCACGCACTCCTATCGCGTCCGGCTTCCCGACGGTCGTGAAATCTCGCTTCGGAGGCAGGAGCTCTCGATCCGGAAACACGTCCAGCAGGAGGACCTCGACGCCGCCGGTGCGGTCCTCGCGGACTACGACCTCTACGAGTTCGTGGTGTACCGCTGCGTGCTCGGCTCACATGCGTATGGACTCGCGCATGAATCGTCAGACACGGACCGGCGCGGCATCTACCTCCCGCCGGCGGAGCTCCACTGGTCGCTGTTCGGCGTGCCGGAACAGCTCGAGGACAAGGAGAGCGATGAGGTCTACTGGGAGATGCGGAAGTTCGTGACGCTCGCCCTCAAGGCCAATCCGAACATCCTCGAGTGTCTGTACACGCCCGTGGTCGAGATGACGACGCCGATCGCCGACGAGCTGCTCGCCATGCGGAGCAGCTTCCTGTCGAAGCTGATCTACCAGACGTACAACGGCTACGTGCTGAGCCAGTTCAAGCGCCTCGAACAGGACCTTCGCACCGCGGGCGTGATCAAGTGGAAGCACGCGATGCATCTGATTCGCCTGCTCATCGCTGGCGTGACCGGACTTCGTGAGGGCCACATTCCCGTCCGCGTGGAGGAGCATCGTGACAGACTGCTCGCGATCAAGCGCGGAGAGGTCGAGTGGCCGCAGGTGAACGAGTGGCGGCTCGTCCTGCACAAGGAATTCGACCTCGCGTTGCAGACGACCGCGCTCCCCGAGCGCCCGGACTACGAGCGCGCGAACGACTTCCTGGTTCGCGCTCGACGCAGCATGGTAAAGGACCTCTGACGCCTCCCGGCCGGAAGTGAGCATGAAAGACCCGCGTCTCCTGGCCGAAGTCGCCGAACATCCGCACGCGCTGCTGTTCGCGACGGTGAGCGGTGCGCATCTCTACGGCTTCCCGTCCGCTGACTCGGATTTCGACCTGCGGGGCGCACACATCGCGCCCGTCGCACTGCTCACCGGGCTGGAGCGCGTGACCGAGACCATCAAGTCATCACACGTGCGGGACGGCGCGGACGTGGACCTCGTGACGCACGAGGTGCGCAAGTTCTTTTCGCTGCTGCTTCGCAACAACGGCTACGTGCTGGAGCAGCTCTACTCACCGCTTGTCGTGCACACGACACCCGAGCACGAGGAGCTCCAGCACATCGCACGCGGTTGCATCACGAGCGCATGCGTGCGGCACTATCTGGGATTCGCCGTCAACCAGTGGCAGCTGTTCGAGAAGGAGTCACCGCGCCGGCTCAAGCCACTACTGTACGTCTTTCGCGTGTTGCTGTCCGGCATTCACATGATGCGGACGGGCGAGGTGAACGCGAACCTCCTCGAATGCAACGCCGCACTCGGTACGGTACGCCTAACGTGGATCGACCACCTCGTCGCGCAGAAAGTCGGTGGGGGCGAGCAGAAGACGCTGTCGGATGGAGACATCGCCTTCTATCATCGTGAGTATGTCCGTCTGCGCGAGTGGCTGACCGACGAAGCGGAGCGGAGTGCGCTCCCGCCGGCGCCGACGGCGAAGACTGCGATGGCAGATCTGTTGCACCGGATTCGCCTCCAACCTTGGGGGAGGGATTGAGTGCGATCATCCTGAGCAGGAGCTTCTGGTATCGCAACCGGCGAGCACCCTGCATCTTGGTGTTCAGTCTCGACCCCGGAGCTCACCTTGATGGACCGCATCCATCCCAGACACCTCGTTCTGCTGGCCATCGCGACAGCCGCTCTGGTCACGGCGGCAGGCTGCCGAGGCCAGGGTTCCCGCCGGGAAGCGACTCGTCCGCCTAACGTCGTGTTCGTGCTCGTCGACGATCTCCGCTGGGACGACCTCGGCGTCGCCGGGCACCCGTTCGTCGAAACGCCCGCCATCGATCAGCTGGCGCGCGAAGGCACACGGTTCCTGAACGCGTTCGCGACCACGCCGCTCTGTTCGCCGAGTCGCGCCGCCATCCTCACCGGCCAGTACGCGCACACGAACGGCATCATCGACAACACCGCGCGCGACTCGGCCAGCCACCGCCTCGGCACCTTCGCGATTCCGCTGGCGACGGCCGGCTATCAGACCGGATTCTTCGGGAAGTGGCACATGGGGAACGACGATGGGCGGCGCCCCGGCTGGACCCACTGGGTGGCCATGAAGGGGCAAGGCGAGGCGACCGACCCGAAGCTCAACGTGGACGGCGAGCGCGTCGAAGCCCGCGGGTATGTGACCGACGTGCTGACCGACTACGCGCTCCGCTTCATGCGGCGATCGCAGGGACAGCCATTCATGGTGTTCCTCGCCCACAAGGCACTCCACCCTAACGTGCGACAGCGCGATGACGGCAGCGTCGCGGAGGTGCCAGGTCAGGGCGCAGGGTTCGTCCCGGCCGAACGCCATCGCGGCCGGTTCGCCCAGGCCGTCGTACCCCGGAGGCCTAACGCCACCGTGCCGGTGCGGCGGAAGCCCGCGCTCCAGCGCACGATCGCCGGCCTACCCCCATTGACTCCGTCTACCGGAACGCCGGATGCGGACGTTCGCGAGCGGCTGGAAATGCTCCTGGCCGTCGACGAGAGCGTTCAGCGGATCCGGGACGCACTGGTCGAGATGGGGGAGCTCGACAACACGGTGTTCATCGTTACGAGTGATCACGGATACTTCTACGGCGAGCACGGGTTGAACGAGGAGCGTCGCCTGGCGTACGAGGAAACGGCGCGTATCCCGCTCATCGTCCGCTATCCGCGTGTCGCGCGCGCTGGATCTACCCCGTCGGAGCTCGTACAGGTCATCGACCTGGCCCCGACGATCGTCGCACTCACGGCAGCAGCGGACACGGTACCACGTCAGGGCCGATCACTCGTCCCGCTCCTCGAGGGAACACCAACGTCGTGGCGTCACTCGGTGTTGATGGAGTACTTCAGCGACCGCGTCTTCCCGCGAATCGTCAACATGGCGTATCAGGCAGTGCGTACGGAGCGGCACAAGTACATCGACTACCTCGAGCTGCCCGACATGGACGAGCTGTACGATCTCGACGCGGACCCGTTCGAGCTCGAGAACCTCATGGGCACACCGGCCGGCGACAGTCTCCTCCCCGGCTTGCGCGAAGAGTTGCTGCGCCTCCAACGGGAGTCCGGGTATCGCGCGGACTTCGCGGGCTACCGGTAACGTCGCGACGTTGTCATTCCGAGCGGCGGGCCGAACGTGCCGTTAGGTGCCGCTGTGAGACCGGCATCCAGAACGAGGGGAGAACGGATGAGGGGATGAGGGGGATGCTGGGGATCGCTCCTCAGCACTCACGCGCCCTCGCGCCGGGGCCGTGAACTGAGGGAAAGGCCTTGGGGATGAGTGGCATCACCGGGGAGCCGTTCCCCCCATTTCATGGTCCGGCGCGACCAGCCTTCTCCCGCCGGGGATGATGTCGGTCATCCCCTCATCCGTTCCCCCCTTCTGGATGCCTGCCGCGGGATCAAGGGCGTGACGTCCATGCTGGATCGTCCGTGCCCTTGCTCTCGCGCCCCGCGACTCTCCCCCAATAAAAGGGCGTCCGCGGAACCCGCGTAATCGCCCTTCTCGACTGCGCCGCTGCGCGGCTCCCCTCGGAATGACAACTCGTACTACGCGACCGGCTCCGGCTCGACCACCGGCTCGTCAATGCTCTCCGGCGCGGTGAGCGACAGGCCGAGCGCGGAGCGAGCCGCATAGTAGCCGCACATGCCGTGCACCGCGCCGCCGGGTGGCGTCGACGCCGAGCACAGATACACCCCCCGGAGCGGCGTCTTGTACGGGTTGAGTCGCGCGACCGGTCGGAAGAACAGTTGCCGAAGGTCCATCACCCCCGCGCTGATGTCGCCGCCGACCAGGTTCGGGTTATGCTCCTCGAGCGCGACCGGTGATGCGGCGTGGCGGGCAAGAATGAGGTCGCGGAACCCCGGCGCATAACGTTCCACCTGCGCCTCGATGCGGGGCGTCATGTCCACCGGCGACGCATGCGGCACATGGCAGTACGCCCACGCGACGTGCCGCCCCGCCGGCGCGCGCGACGGATCGACCAGCGTCGGCTGTCCGAGCAGCACGAACGGCCGCTCGGGAAGCTCATCGTGAAACGCCGCATGCTCGGCGCCGAGGAGCTCGGTCATCGTCCCGACGAGATGCACGGTCCCGGCGCGGGTACACGCGGGATCCGCCCAGGGGATCGGCTCGGAGAGTGCCCAGTCCACCTTGAAGACTCCCGAGCCGTAGCGAAACCGCTCCAGCGCGCGCCGGTAGCTCGGCGTTAGGCGGTGTCCGGCGATGCGGAGGAACTGTCGCGGCGTCACGTCGAACAGGATCGTGTCGGCGCCCTCCACCTCCTCGAACCGCGTCACGGGTGCGTCCACGACCACGTCGCCGCCCAGGGCGCGGAGGTGTTCGGCGAGCGCATCCGCGATGCGCTGCGATCCGCCGCGCGCCACCGGCCAGCCCACCGCATGGCCGGCACAGACCAGCGTCAGACCGAACGCCGCTGTTGGCGAGCGGGTGAGCGGCACCATCGCGTGGGCGGCGTTGCCGGCGATGAGCACCTGCGCCCGCTCACCGTCGAAGCGACGCCGAACGAGCCCCGCCGCCGATTGAATGGCGTAGATGCCGAAGTGCGCCATCCGAAACGGGTGGCGCGGGAGGCGAAGTGGAGCGAGCACGTCGGCGGCCAGCTCGGGCCACCCGTTCACGAACGGCTCGAGCAGCCCCGTCCAGGCGCGACCGTCGGCGTCCAGCGCGCGCGCAGTCTCCGCCAGCGATCGCTCGAGGACCGCGGCGGGTCGGTCGTCGAACGGATGCGCGAGTGGCGCGGATGGATGCACCCACTCCAGACCATGCTCCGCGAGAGGGAGGCTCCGAAACAGCGGAGATGATGCGGCGAGCGGGTGCACCGCCGCACAGATGTCGTGCGTGAACCCCGGCAGCGTGAGCCCTGCCGATCGCAGCCCGCCGCCGACGGTTCCGGCCGCTTCGCGGAGCACCACGCGACGCCCGTTACGCGCCAGTACGATCGCAGCGGCGAGGCCGTTCGGGCCGGATCCAACGACGACAGCGTCCTGCTTACGCTCACCTCTCGCGGTCATTCTGCGTTCCCGTTCCGGATGGTCGGATGCTCTGCACGGCGCAACCGCCAGGGCAGTCGTCTTGCCACGCGTTCAAAACAGCGAGAGTACTGTACCACGATCTGCCTCATGCGCAGAACCCCGAGGAAGATATGAAGGTCGGCATCATCGGCGCGGGCAACATGGGCTCCGCAGTCGCGCGCCGCGTCAGCGCGGCGGGTCACGACGTGCTCATTGCGAGCAGGGACATACAAGAGGCCGAGCAGGTGGCGAAGTCGACGGGAGCGAAGGTACGTGCTGTCCCGCAAGAGCAACTCGGAGGCGCCACGGACGTGCTGATCGCTGCAACGCCGTACCCCGAGCAGGCCGAGGCGCTCCAGGAGAGTGGCAACCTCGACGGGCAAGTCGTCATCGAGATCTCGAACCCGATGACGGAGGAGATGTCCCTTGCCGTGGGGTTCACCACCTCGGCCGCCGAAGAGGTCGCGGGCGCGATACCCGGCGCGAAAGTGGTGAAGGCATTCAACACGGTGTTCGCGCAGGTACTGGGGCAACTGCCGGACAAGAACGGGGCGCGAGTGCAGGTCTTTTGCGCAGGCGACGATGAATCGGCCAAGTCATCGGTGCGATCGCTCGTCGAGAGCATGGGCTTCGAGGCTGTCGATGCGGGGGCGCTTCGCAACGCTCGATTGCTGGAGCCGATGGGTGCACTCAACATCTATCTCGGACACGTCGCCGGACGCGGGACGGACATCGCGTTCGCGACGCGTCGTGTCACCGAGGCGGAGCCGTACGCCGATCGCGCCGCTCAGCAACCGAAACCGAGGCCGCACGCGGGCGGGGACGAGGCAACACAAACGG
>DAINRQ010000202.1:0-3876 GCA_036741775.1 Gemmatimonadaceae bacterium
CGACGATGGCCGCAAGGACCATGACTGTTGCGCCGAACCAGATGGTACTGAGCCAGTGAAAGCGCCAGTGCGACCCGTACGCGACCAGGTCGTCGCGGGTGCGATACTGAAGGAGGTCGCGTAGCGCCGAATCTAGACCGTCATGGCGCGCCGAGGCGACGATTGCGCCGACGAAGAGCAGCGTTGCGACGGCGAGCGCGAGCCAGCCGACCAGACTCGCGCGGCCGCGCTCCGCCGGGCGCGTCGCGTCCGAAACTCGCGCGACCCCGCCCCCGGCGCCGAGGAGAAACAGTGCGTACGCGATGTCGGTCGGTACCTCGCGCAGAAAGTGGGCGAAGTAGAGGACGGTCTCGCCAAGCGTGTAACGCCCGCTCTCGTGGACAATGACATCCCACAGGGCGATGGTTCGATGCTCCGCCGCCAGCCAGGCGTAACAGGCGACGAGGACGAGCATGGCGAGGGCGATGCAGCCCGCCGCACCGACACGCACTCCGCGGCCTAACGCAGATGCCATCGCAGCGCATCTGCCAACGTGTCACCGTCGACGTCCCGTACCTCGACGCGCGGAAGCGTGTACGGATTGTCGCCGCGCCGAGCCGCCCGGTAGATGCACGAGCAGGCGTACTGGAACCCGCCATCGCGCGCCGCGGCGATGCTGGCGTCGTCGTAGTCACCGTACGGGTAGGCCAGGCCGCTGACCGGCGCGCCTAACCAGGTCTCGAGGTCGGCCTTCGACCGGCCGATCTCCTCACGCTGCACGGGAGCCGGATGCGCGCTGAGCTGCGGGTGACTCACCGTGTGGGCCCCGACTTCGACCAGCCCGCCGCGCGCGAGATCGACCACCTCGTTAGGTTCCATGGCGCGACGGGAGGGTCGCACGTGCGCGCTGGTGACCCCCGACCACGCGGCCAGCGCGTCGAGGACGCGAGTACGCTCGTGCTCGGGCAGCGGCTTGATGACCGCATGCGCGTCGCGAAAGGCGGCGTGCCGCAGCGTGGGCGCGGTCTCGTCGTCGAGATGCCAGGGCTCGTGCCAGCGCACGTCGTGCGGCATCCGCACCGCGTCCGGCCCGAGCTCCCAGACGTGTCGCTGCCCGGCGATCTCCAGCTCGAGCGTGTCGGGCACGTGCTCGGGCGCCAGGAACGCGCGCTCGAGCTCGTCCCACCAGAACTCGCGATCGCGCCCGCCACGCCCCGTCGTCACGAACACGGTCGCGGGCACGTCGTACCGCTCGAGAATCGGCGCAGCCGCGTACAGGTTGTCGACGTACCCGTCGTCGAAGCTGACGCAGACGGCCCGATCGGGCACGCGGCCACTCCGAACACCGTCCGCCACCTCGGAGATTCGTGCTGCCCTCGCGACGCGGCGAATCACCTGAAGGTGCTCCTCGAAATGGTCGGGCGTGACGCACAGTCCGTACGAGTCGAGGTCCTCGCCAACGCGGTGGTACAACAGCACGATGGCCCGCCCGCCGGGGCGAAGGATGCGCTCGACTCGCCCCCGGACTCTCGTCAGAACTCCGCGTGGACTAGGAAGCACGCCGATGTCGCCGGGGCCACCCACCGGGCCCGACGCCGCCTTCGACGGGGGGGGACCTCCGCAGCGTTCCCTCTGTCACTCCGTCAGTCATTCGCCCCGCGACTCGGGTTCCAAGGCATCGCAGCTCCGGACTTGAATAGGTAAACCGGCGCAAACTCTTTCGAGAGGGCACCCGCGGCGTGAGATTCAGCGCCTTCGCGGTCTTGGGACTCGCTCGAGAGCATTGTTCGATGAAATGGTTCGTCGGGGAAGCCCCCGGATCAGTCATCCCGCCACGCGCGGCCGCGAGCGACAGGCTGTTTCTCGTCGCGATCCTCGTGCTCTCCTGTCTACCGTACCTGGGCGGACTGGGGCTGTACAGCGACGATTGGGCGTTCCTTTCGGAAATGCAGAACGCGCGCGGATCGGTCCGTGGCACGTACGACGTGCTCATGCCGATGGGGCTCACGACGCGGCCCATGCAGGCGGTCGAACTCGTCGCCCTCTACTCCCTGTTCGGGCTCGAGCCGCTCGGCTACCACATCGTGAACACGGCGGTGCTCGCTCTCGCGGTCGCGCTGTTCTACCAGTCGCTCCGCCTGCTCGGGCTTCCGCGAGCCATTGCGATCGTCGTCCCACTGACCTTCGCGCTCCTCCCGCATTACTCGACGGACCGGTTCTGGATCGCGGCGTTCCAGGCAAACCTGTCGATCTGCCTGTACTTCGTGAGTCTCTACACCGACCTGCGGTTCGTGAGCTCGGCCGGTTCGCGGCGGTGGCTCTGGAAGGGCCTCGGCGTGCTCGCGCTGCTCGGGAGCGTGCTCGCGTACGAGGTCACGGGCGTGCTCCTCCTGGTGAACGTGGTCGTTCTCTGGATCCACGCCCGCTTGCGACGCGGGCCCGAGGCGCGAGGGCCTGCGCTCGCCACCACGCTGGCGCTCGCGAGCAACGTGCTGTTCCTGGCGCTCGCCGTCGCCTACAAGTTCACGACAACGGAGCGCACGACGGTCTCGGGCGGGTACCTGCCCCGTGCCGCTCGTATCGTGAGAGAGGCAGTACCGGTCCACTTCGGCGAGTACGGCCTGGCACTGCCGCTGCGCGTGCGCGACGTGCTGCGCGACTACCCGAACGCGATGGTGCTCATCGTGAGCGTCGTGGTCGGCCTTGTCGTCCTGGTGTACCTCATGCGCGCGTTTCGCGGCGCCAGCGGGTCGTTTCCCGGGCACCGCGCGTGGCTCGCCGTCATGATTGCGGGCGGAGTGCTCTTCGTTGCCGGGTACGGCGTAGCACTCATGACCTACGAGGTCGGCTTTCACGTGACAGGCACGAACAACCGAACCGCCATTGGCGCGGCGATTGGCGTGGCATGGGCGTTCTGCGGTGTGCTCGGACTCCTCAGCAGTCTGTTGCCGACGGAGCGGATGCGGTGGCGAGCCTTCTCCGCACTCGTCGCACTCCTGGCGGCAACGGGCACATTGCTCACTGGCACGGTTGCCGAATTCTGGGTGCGTGCGGCGTATCGACAGCGTGAGGTCATCTCGCAGCTTCGTGAGCAGTTTCCCGCGCTTCCGCAGGACGCGACGGTCCTCCTCGATGGCCTGTGTCCGTTCGAGGGGCCTGCCGTCGTATTCGCGACGAGCTGGGACGTCACCGGTATGCTGCAGCTCGAGTACGGTCAGCGATCCCTGCGTGGCGACGTCATCAAGCCGAACTCGGAGCTCACGCCCGAAGGCGTCCGCACGATGCTCTTCGACGACGTGATCAACGTGTACCCGTTCGGCGAGCGTCTCATTGCCTACCACCTGCCGACATCCCGCGCGTTCACGCTCGCGAGTCCCGAGGCGGCACGGAGCTACTTCGCTGGGGTGAGTGTCGCCGGGCGTCCGACATGCCCTCCGTCGACGGACGGCGACGGCGTCCCGGTCTTCTGACCCGCGTCGCCGCCTAACGACAACTCGGCCCGCAGGCGTTCGGCGACGTACAGCAGGAAGGCGAGCGTCGCCAGCCAGACAGTGCTCTGTAACACTTCGACGGTCCAGTGCAACCATTCCGGTGGAGTGACGTCGAAGCTGAAGGCCCTCACCGGCGCCAGGCCGATGGCCCAAAGTGCCGCGAACGAGAGCGCGGCGACGACGTCCCGGCCGTCGGCGGCGGGCCCGCGCCTGGCGATGCGATACAGCGCAACCATCGGCAGGATGAGCAGGACGTCGTCGTACGCCCAGTGGTGAAACCAGAGCCGCGCGACGAGCGCCGTCACGGCCAGCACGGTCCATAGCTCGGTGCGTCGGTGGCGGTAGATCCACGCACCGAGCGCGAGGAACGCGAGGAGCGAGGCCGGCAACATCCACGCGTCGAGCC
>DAINRQ010000202.1:3976-8057 GCA_036741775.1 Gemmatimonadaceae bacterium
CCACAGCACGCGTGATGCCTCGAGCGGGAGCCAGCCGAGCAGCGGCCAGAGCGTCGCGTACGCTGCCGGTGGATAATCGGCGTTGGCGATTGCCCCGTAGACCGGTAACCCGGCGTACCAGCGGGTGACTTCGTCGAAGCGGTAGCGCAGGTCCACCGCGCCCCACGAGAGCTCGACGAGCGCGACGAACCCGAACCGAAGGCGCAGGAACCCCGTGATGGCCATGTACAGCGCGGCGAGCACCATGATCGGTGTGCCGAGCTGTCGCCACGAGGCACGAAGGACGGAAGCGAGCCGGCTCACTGTCGACCCGGCGTGCGGCGCATCAGGATGCAGCTTCTGCCGCAGGGAGCACGACGACCGGCGCCGTTTCCGCCGTCTGTTCCTGGCGGACGCGACGCGCGAGGAATGCCAGCGCGCCTAACCAGATGGCGGCCTGGCCAACCTCCATGATCAGCGACAACGCGCCCCGAGCTCCTATGAGCTGAGCCGGTGCAACCAGCGAGCCCAGCATCAGCGTGAACAGAAGGCCCGCCGTCACGTCACTGCCGTCGGCGGGCCCTCGCTTCGCGATCCGGAACAGCGTGACCATGGGCACGAAGAGCAGCAGGTCGTCGTACAGGCGATGATGAATGAAGAACCGTCCGACGATCGCGATGACGCCGAGCAGCAGCCAGCGCTCGGCGCTCCGGTTGCGAAAAACCCACACGCCGAGCGCGATCAGGAGACCTAACGAGACAGGGAGCATCCACGCTCGCAGCCCCGCGAGCGCCAGCACTTTGTTGACGTTCGCATGACCCTGAAGCGGTTGGGGCCCCTCAGCGAGCCACCCGAAGAGAATGGTTCCGAGATCGCCCGATTGAAACAGGGCGGCGAACGCGGTGATCAGAATGTAGGCGGCCGAGACGAGGGCGATCGGGCGTACGCGACGGGGCACGAAGCATACGAACCAGAAGAACGGTGCCGACAGGGTCGGCTTGACGAGCGCGGGAACGAGGAGTCCCGTCGCCATGAGGTCGTCACGCCACGTCCCCCGGCCGCGAGCGAGAAGCAGCAGGCCCGCGACTACCAGCGGCAGGACGTGGTTGATCAGCTGCCCGACGCCGAAGGCGGCACTGGCGGAGTACGTCGCGAACGGCGCGAGGAAGATGAGGAGGCGTTCGGACCGGGTTTCGGCGCAGCTTTCGCGCATGGCGATCGCCGCGAGCCACGCGAGTCCCGCGACCGCGGTCGCTGCCCAGAGCCATCGCGCGGCGCCGATGGGAAGCCAACCGAGCAGGGGCCACAGGATGGTGTAGCTCGCCGGCGGGTAGTCCCCGCGCGCTGCCTTGGTGTAGATCGGCCACCCGGCGAACCACAGCCGTACCTCGCCATGCCGGAGCTCGAGGTCGAACGCGCCGTCGGGTGCGGCGATGAGACGAGGCAACTCGTTGCCGAGCCGCCACATCGCCGCAGCCAGCACCAATGCGAGCGCAATGTGCAGAATGCGCCGGGTGTGGCGGCGCCACAACGCGCGGACGAGCACTGTCATGGGAATGCCCGCCAGCCGTTCGTTGGGATTGCTGGTTTCAGCCGTCCCCGCGGGGTAAGTATACCGAAGTCGAGATGTCGCCGATCGTCCCGGTCGACCGCGGCCGGATGTCGGGCGGGTCAGGCTCACACGTCTGACGCGCACTGGGCTGAGCGGGAAACCGCTCGGCCGAGCTGAGGAGATGACGCATCTCACCCAATGGGTCTGCCTCGCTGTCGTTTTCGCAGGCCCATTCGCGTTCCGGTATGGCCGGGTCCCGAGATACACTTCGCAGTCCAAACTGCGGGGGAGACGTTCCCCCGGTACCTGGATCGGTCGTGCGCGGCGATCGAGTACGGTTTGGTCATTCTCGCGCTCACCCTCGGGCTCCCGGTCATGAGTTGGCACTCGTTCGAGCGGCACTTCCCGCGTCCCAAAGACCGCTTCCCGACACGGGCCGAGGGCGCGCGTGGTTGACGGCCCCGCGCCTGCGACCAGGCGTGCCGACGTTCCGTACTTCGTGGTCGAGCCGTCAGCGGGCCGGGTGCGGCTCGGGCTCGGCGAGCTGTGGCGCTACCGCGAGATGTTGTACTTCCTCGTCTGGCGCGACGTCAAAGCACGGTTCAAGCAGACGGCACTCGGCGTCATTTGGGTTGTGCTGCAGCCCATTTTCACGATGGTGCTGTTCACGGTCTTTTTCGGACGCCTCGCGGGAATTCCATCCGAGGGAGTACCGTACCCGATCTACACGTTCGCCGCCCTCATTCCCTGGCAGCTCTTCGCGCACGCCGTGTCGCAGTCCGGGAACAGCCTCGTCACGAATCAGGGGCTCCTGACGAAGGTGTACTTCCCGCGGCTCGTCGTCCCGATTGCGGCGGTGCTGGAGGGGTTCGTGGACTTCGGCCTCTCGCTCCTGGTGTTTTTCGTGATGCTCGCCATGTACGGCATGACGCCAAGACCGACGTTCCTCGCGCTGCCCCTCCTGGCCATCCTGGCGGCGGCCACGGCCCTCGCCGTCGGATTGTGGCTGTCGGCGTTGAACGTTCGATATCGGGATGTGCGTCTCACGATCCCGTTCCTGATTCAGGTCTGGCTGCTCGCGACGCCCATCGCGTACCCGGCCAGTCTGGTTCCTGAACGCTGGCGGTTCGTGTACGGCTTGAACCCGATGGTTGGCGTCGTCGAGGGGTTCCGTTGGGCGCTGCTCGGAAAGCCTGAGACGCTGCACCCGTCCGTGTTCGTCTCGATCGCCGTCGTTACGCTGTTGCTCGGGAGCGGCCTGGTGTATTTCCGCCGCATGGAGCCAACTTTCGCCGACGAGGTGTAGCGCGTGGGCACCATGGTGCGGGTCGAGCGAGTGGGCAAGCAGTACCGAATCGGTCGCGCGGCCGAGCGCCACGATTCACTTCGCGAGGCTGTTACGGGATTCGCCAAGGACTCCGTGCGCCGGCTCGTTCGCACGGGTGCTGGGCGGTCATCGACGTCGATGTTCTGGGCACTGCGCGACGTCTCGTTCGAGCTCCACGAGGGCGAGGTACTCGGCATCATCGGTCCGAACGGTGCGGGCAAGAGTACCCTCCTCAAAGTGTTGTCTCGCATCACTGAGCCGACGACGGGTCGAGTGGAGGCGTACGGGCGCGTCGGGAGCCTGCTCGAAGTTGGAACCGGATTCCACCCCGACCTGACCGGGCGAGAAAACGTCTACCTCAACGGGTCGATTCTCGGCATGCGTCGAGCGGAGGTCGATCGCAAGTTCGACGAGATCGTGGCCTTCTCGGGAGTGGAGGCCTTTCTCGACACGCCGGTGAAGCGCTACTCCTCCGGGATGTATGTGCGCCTCGCGTTCGCGGTGGCAGCTCACCTCGAACCCGAGATCCTGATCGTCGATGAGGTCCTGGCCGTTGGCGACGTCGAGTTCCAGCGGAAGTGCCTGCGCAAGATGGAGGATGTGGCACACGGCGGCCGAACGGTTCTGCTCGTGAGTCACAACATGGGCACGGTGCAGGCGTTCTGTAATCGCGCCATCCTCCTTCGTGAAGGCGCGGTCGCGGCGGCGGGGTCCCCGGCCGATGCCGTCGCGGTCTACCTGCGTGGCCTCGAGGAAGTCGCGAAGCAGGACCTCCGAACGCGCACCGAGCGTACCGGTGAGGGACAGTCTCGCATTGTGCGCTGCGACATTGGGACTGGAGATTCGGCACAGGGCATTCTCTCGACTGGCCGACCGGCGCGATTCGTGTTCGAGGTGGATCGCGTGCGGCCGGGCATGACGTGCTGGTTCGCGATCCGCGACCAGCTCGGGCGGCCGGTGACGTACTTCGATTCGACCCTCGTTGGAAACGAGGATTTGCAGGGCGACTGGTCGGCGCCGGAGTTCCGCTGCGAGATCGAGGAGTTGTTCCTGGTACCGGGACGTTACTGTGTGGACGTCTCCGTCTGGGCGGGGGACGACGTGCAGGACAGAGTGGAGGCGGTGGCTTTCTTCGACGTCGAAGAGGGCTTGGTTCGCGGCCGAGCGGTGCCGCGGGTGTCGAACCACGGAAGCGTCGTGATGCCGCATCGCTGGAGCGTCGG
>DAINRQ010000203.1:0-8027 GCA_036741775.1 Gemmatimonadaceae bacterium
CCGCCCACACGACCACCATCTGCACCATCATGAGCATGAGCGACAGCATCGTCAGCATGACGACGAGAATCGCCGAGAGCACCAGCGCCACCGCCATCAGCGCCGGGACGACGATGAAGAACAGGAACATCATGACGACCGCAACCGGCGTCAGCTTGTTCCATTTGCTTGGCGAGAGGGCGTCGCGCACGCCCGCCCACATGCCCGGCGGCTTGTGAATCACCGTCGGCTCCGCGCCTAACGCTATCAGCCGCCGCTGCCGCTGGTGTGGCTTGGGGTGCATGCGCGCGAACTGCCCTACCACTGCGTTCTTCGACGCGACGGTCGCTGGCCAAACGACGAACAGCAGCGAGAGCTCGTCGCCCTTCGGGACCACGGTCTTCTCCCTAGCGAGATGGGCGAGCGCACGCGCGAGGGCGTCCGGGTTCCGCGTGAGCTGCACCGCCATGGCGTCAGCGAGATGCCGCCGCGTCCGCCACATGAACGAGATGATCGGACCGATGAGCGCGACCGACGAGAAGAACACCGCGAACTGTACCACGTAGCTGCCCAGCGTCAGCGGGAGCGAGAGCATGTTCACGAACGCGTCCCACTTCCCGGCCAGCCCTTTCCGCGTCTGATTCATCCGCCGGTTGACGTCCGGGTCCTCGAAGTCCACCGCGCCACGGAGAAACGTCTCGCTCACGAACTCCGCCTCCCACTGGTCCACGGCGCGCGCGCGCCCGCGGAACGCGGTGCGGATGCCGCGCCACACGGCGCGACGCGCGGTGCGCCCGAACGGGGCATTCATGAGCAGCGTGAGCGCGCCCCACGTCTGGTAGATCGAGAAGATGATCGACGCGATCTTGAGGTCGCCGTTCCCCACCGACCCGATCACGTGCCCGACCACGGCCTGCGTCTCGTCGCGGTCGAGCTTGTCGAGGAGCCCGCGCGTCACGAGGACTGTCGCGTCGTCGATCTCCGTCCCCATGGCGGCGGCGTTCACCGCGTCGGTCTCGACGATGAGCACCTTCGGCGGCTTCACCCCCGCGGCGATGGCCATCTCCTCGACGACGTTCGTGAGCTGCCGCTCCTCGAGATCCCGCTCGTTAGGTTGCCGAGTGCCGGCGGCTTCGAGCGCGTGCCCAACGGCGACGTGGCCGAGGACTCGGCGGATGCCGATCCAGAGCGCGAACAGCGCGAGCGCACCGGGGAGGACGAGGACGGCGATCAGGAATGCGATCCGGAGCAGCGCCGCCTGTGCGGGCATCGCGCTGGCGTCGAGGCTGGCCTCGAGCGTGTCGGCCGCGTTGGACAGCGACTGCCCCCACTCGCGCAGCGCCTGAAGTGTCTCCGGCGAGATCGGCGAGATGGCGTTGACGATGTGCCCGATGGTCATCAGGAGGGTGAAGACCAGCGGCGTTATGACGATGCACGCGGGGATGCCGGTGATGAGAACCGCGAGAGCGGCGAGCGCCGTGAAGCGGCGGGAGGCTCGGCGATAGCGGCGCTGCTCGTCGAGGAAGTGAACGCGGTCGACCGGGCCGGGCACGTGCATCGTGCCCGGCGCCGCTTGCGTGAGCGGCGGACTTTGCGCGGAGCGAGCGGTGGGGACGTCGGGCGCCACGAGGATACGTTACGTTCCGCGAACCCGACCGGCTACGGCACGCCGAGGAACTTGCCAACCTCCGCCAGGAACAGCTCCGGCGCGGTGTCCATCGCCACGTGCCGCTGCCCGGCCATGACCGCGACGCGACTGTCGGGCAGGGTGGCGGCAAGCATGTCGGTCGCCTCGCGGAACACGGGAGGACTCTCGCCTCCGACAAGCAGCAACGTTGGGATCGCGAAACCCGAGAACCGCTCGGGGCGGAATCGGTACCTCCGATCGATAGCCAGCTCCCGCGGGATCGTAGGCGCGAGCGTGACGCGCACCTTCCACACAGGCAGGGCGCGATAACGCTCGAACTCGCCGTCCGGCATTCGCACGACCTCGCGGAAGAACAGCTCCAGCCCCGCCTCGGGGTCGCCGGCATCCACGAGCGCCTGGATTCGGTCGGGGACGCCAGGAGGATACAAGGGGTGAATGGTGGGAATCGGCGGCTCGTAGAGGATGAGCCGCCGGACCTTGTCCGTCAGACGCGACGCCTCCAGGCTGCAGACCGCGCCGTAGGAGTGGCCGAGGAGGAACACCGGCTCGCCGATGGCCTCGATCACCGCTGCCACATCCTCGAATTCTCGCTCGATCGCGTAACCGTCGGCGTCGCCGCTGCCACCGCGGCCGCGGCGGTCCATCGCGTAGACCGTGAAGTGCCGCTCGAGACTCGGTAACACGCCTGCCCAACGCGTGTGGTCGGCCGTGGTACCGTGGACGAGGACGAGCGGAGGTCCGGAGCCGCTCCGCCGGTACGCGATGGGAGTGCCGTCTCTGGATGTCGCGACCATACGGCTGCCCTCCTGACGAATCGTGGATGCGGGGCGCGCGCAGCCGGCGGTCCACATCGCCGCGATCAGTGCTACGAGCGCCGCAGCGCGGAACGTACCCAGCCGTCCTCGGAGGCGCGCGAACGGGATCATCACTGCCACCCACGACAGCGCCGCCGAGATCCAGTACAGCCGGATGGCATCGTTGCCCTGAAAGGGTGGCAGGAACAGGCACTTGGGCGCTGGCCGCGGCAGGCTGCCTGCCGTTCGGGTATACAGCCACGCCGTGATGACATCGTACGCCGTCAGCGTGAGCATCCTGGGGATCACGTTGTCACGGGTGTACTCTAGCCCGAACAGCGCCAAATGCCAGATGCCGTGGAGGACGGCGAGTACCGGGCCGGCGGCGAGAACCGAGCGTCCCTCGCGAAGCAGGCGACGTTCGTCGAGGTCTCGCCTCGACGACCTGACGGCCGTCTGACGAACGTGTTGCACGGCGATTGCGCGGATCAGCATGACTCACGTACTCTCCGGGACCGTCACCGCCAACGGCGTCCAATAGATGAGCAACATCAACGAACGTGGTGCCTCGATCGTCGCGGTACTGCTTCTCTCTGCCGACGCGGTGTTCATAGCGCTGCATTCGATGAATGAGCTGATTCCATTCCTCGACAACCGCCTCCTCTCGCTCGAGGAAGAACAGGGCTATGGAGACGTATTCCAGTACGTCAAGTGGTTCTGGATCGTCCTCCTGCTGGTATACGTGTCGATACGACGACGGTCGTTGCTGTATGTCTCGTGGGCACTCGTGTTCGCCTACCTGCTTTGCGACGACGCACTGAGCATCCACCAGACGGTGGGACTTCGCCTGGCATCGGTTTTCGGCCTAACGCCCCGGTTCGGCCTCCGGCCCCAGGACTTCGGAGAACTGGCGGTGACGGCTGCGGCGGGAACCATTCTACTCGGCCTCGTTGCGTGGGCCTATTGGCGTGGATCCCAGGCCTTCAGGTCCACGTCCCGGGATCTGCTGCTGTTGATCCTTGCCCTGGTCTTCTTCGGCGTGATCGTCGATATGGTGCATGCGGCCATCCGATTTGGATCGACCGGGTATGCGATAATGGGAACCATCGAGGACGGTGGCGAAATGGTGGTCACGAGTCTGATGGTTTGGTACGCATTTCTGCTGTCGGTACGCGACGAGGATGCCCATTCGTATCTCTGGGATTCATTACCTGTCGCCCGACTACGGCACTCCGCTTGGGGGCGAGCGAGGTCATGAACACCGTTTGGTTCGTCCGTAGAGCGACACGCCTTGCGCTCGTGCTTGGAGTGCCGGTTGTCGCAGCGTCCGCGCAACCTGCTTTCCCGCCTAACGACCCAGACAGCTGGCGTACCGCCGGCACGGCGAAGATTCTCTGCTCCGCGCTCTTCGTCTCCAACCGCGACTCCGCCGACGCGCGCGACCACGTCACATCGTACTTCCTGGGCCCCAAGGTCGCTTCGGTCACGAAATTCGAGATCGACCGCAACCGCAAGCTCGTGCGCCTGACGGTCGCTGACCGCCTCACACGCGAAGCGAAGCTCTACGGCGACCAGGGCTGCGTCATCCACCAACCCGGCAGAGACTCCGTCTTCTTCACACCCGTCCGCGTCACGACCACACTGCCCGACGCGAACACCACGCCGTGGCCCATGGGCGATGTGCTCCCCACCACGCCGCTCCCCGCCGGGATCGACACGGCCAAGCTCCGCCAGGCAGTCGACGCCGCGTTCGCGAGCCCGGAGGGGTACACCCAGGCATTCGTCGTCGTGCACGACGGGCGCATTGTGGCCGAGCGGTACGCGCACGGCGCGGACAAGGACACGCAGCTCGAGAGCTGGTCGATGGGGAAGAGCATCGCTGGCACATGGATCGGGATGCTCATCCACCAGGGTGTGCTGAAGCTCGAGGAGCCCGCCCCCGTGCCCGAGTGGCATCGGACCCCCGGCGACCCGCGCGCGAAGATCCGCGTCGTGGACCTCCTGCGCATGTCGAGCGGGCTGCGGTACAGCCGCGGCAGCCCTGAAGACCTCCCCGGGTACCACGACCACGACCTGGGCTACACGGGCGCGATCGACGCGTACGCGTTTGCGACGTCGGTGCCGCTGCAGTTCGAGCCGAACACGTTCGGGCGTTATCGCAACTCCGACCCGCTCACGTTAGGCATGATCGTCCGCGACGCGGTGCGCAAGCGCGGCGAGGAGTACCTCACGTGGCCGCAGCGGGCGCTGTTCGACAAGATAGGCATCCGCCGCCAGGTGCTCGAGACGGACCCGTACGGCAACTTCCTCATCCCGGGCTACGATTACGGGACGGCCCGCAACTGGGCGCGGCTGGGGATGCTCTACCTCAACGACGGCGTGTGGGACGGGGAGCGGCTCCTGCCCGAGGGGTGGACGAAGTTCGTGTCGACGCCGGCGCCGGCGTGGAAGGACTCGGCGTACGGGGCGATGGTGTGGGTGAACGCCGGCGGTGCGTGGCCGGCGTTGCCGCGCGACGCGTTCGCGTTCCGCGGGGCGGGGCTGCAGGACACGTACGTGATCCCGTCGCGGAAGCTCGTCATCGTGCGCATGGGGCACTACATCGGGTCGCGTGTGGGAGCGGCGGACCTCCGCCGAGCGCAGGCGCTGCTCATGGAAGCGGTCCCGGCTCGGCAATAGCATGACTGGCGGGCGTATCCAGACGCGCCGGCCGAGATCGAGCGCTACGAGCGTCGTCGTCGTGGTTCGCATAGGTGAAAAGTCCACCAACGGCGCCGACGAGCGCCCCGGCAACGGCACCCGCAACCGGGATCAGTGAGGTCGGAATCATACAGTCGGTGCACTCCGATGATCGAGCCTTGGACACCAACCCGATCGTGAGGCCAACGGTCGCTCCAACTGCGGCCCCAATGGCGACGTAGCGTCCGCGTGGCGGGCGGTGTCGCGGCTCGCTCGCCTGCAGGAGACCTTCCGCAAGTCCCGCGGCTCGAGGGCGCGGCCACTGCTGGTCGAGCGAAACGACCGAGTCGAGCGTAACGTCGAATACTTTCGGCGTGCGATATTGCCCCTCCACGACGCACATCGGTGCGGCCACGAGCACGCCCATGAGACGTAGCTGCAATAGCGATCGGATCATGACGTAACCTCACACGTAAACGCGTTGTCGGACGTGGCACCGCGCATTGCACATACCTGGACGGCTGCGTTAGGCTCCTGGTCCCTCGAAGCGGAGGCCCGTATGGCACCGAACAGGAATCTGGATCTCGACACCTTCGACTCGTTTTGAACGCACGAGCAAGCGACGGCGGAGGTTCCCAGCGAATCTCGTGTCGGACGCGGCGATCGCGTCGCGCATGGCGACAAGGAACTCCTCGAGAAGATCGGGCGCAATGACCTCTGTCCCTGCGGCTCGCGCCGCCGGTTTCAAGACCTGTTGCATGCAGAGCGGTTAGAGCGTGCGCTTCCGCTCCTGCCAGTCGCGCTCGAGCCGAGCCAGGAGCGCTACGAAGCGCGGGTCCTTCCGCAGCCCGTCGAGCTGGGCATCCCCAGCAAACAGCGGATAACACGGGAAGCCGTTGTCCGCCGCGTCCTCCAGGAGGCGGATCGCCTGCTCGTGGTCGCCTAACAATGCATGCGCCGACGCGATATTGTACGCCGTGTGGTGAAAGTGGCCGAAGTTCCGACCCAGCTCGATCGCGTGTGCCATCGCCGCCTCTGCCTCACGCCGCCGTCCCGCTTTCGCGAGCAGCATCGCCCGAACGCTCGTGCCCACGCCGCCCTCATCGGTCGGATAGTCGCGCAGGAACCGGTCGATCAGCGCCGTCGCCTCACGCTCGCGGCCGAGGCGGAAGAGCGCGGTGGCCGCCTGGAACGCCCACAGCGACGGGTTCTGGTCGAGCGCCGTGCTGTTGAAGATCCGATAGGCGCGATCGAACTCGCCGCGGTAGAGGTGGATCACCCCATATCGAAAGCGCGCGAGCGTATTGCCCGGATTCAACGTGAGCGCCGAGTCGATGTGTGCCCACGCGTGATCGAAGAGCCCGATGTGCAGGTAGACGAGTGCGAGCTGGTGGTGGGCCTCGTCCATCTTCGGGTCGAGCTCGAGCGCGCGCCGATAGGCCTGGATCGACTGCTCGTGCGGGAATCGTCGCGCCGGGGTCCAGAGCAGGAACCCGCGAGCGAAGTGGCCTGCGGCCAGGTTCGGGTCGAGCGCGAGCGCCTTTTCCATCATCACCTCGGCGTCCAGACGCACCTGCCGCTTCTCCGCTTCGCGTGCGAAGTAGAAGCCCCTGATGGTAAGGACGCGCGAGAGCTCGGCGTACGCGGGCGCGAACGATGGATCGAGGGCGATGGCCTCACGCAGCGCGGCGATCGCCGTGTCGTTGTCCACGATGTTCTCGTTTCGCGAGCGGACCTTGCCCCGTAAGTAGGCGTCGTACGCGGCCGAGCTGGTGGGTCTCGCGTCGCTTCGAATAGATGCGTTAGCCGCTGCCAGGCCCTCGGCCGGCGATTTGGGGCGCAGTACCGTGTACGCAATGGTCGCGATCGCGGCGAGACCGACGGCAGCGATGCCGACGACCGCGAACCGGCGCGCGCGCGTGCGTCGCGTTGCTGGGAGCGGTGGCGTGGCGCTCACGCCTAACGCCTCCGAGGTGTGCGATCCCGACGGTGAGTCACCGACGGCCGTCGAGAGGGCGTCGGCGATCTCACGCGCGCTCGCCGGACGACCCGCCGGGTCCTTCGCAAGGCAGTGCATGACCAGGGCGCTGATCGCCGCAGGCAAGCGGGGAGCGAGCTCCTCGAGCCGGCGCGGCTGCTCCGTCAGATGCGCGAGCACCAGCGCCTGCACCGAATGCCGGTCAGCGAACGGGTGCACGCCCGCGAGCAGCTCGTAGGCGAGGATCCCCCACGCGTACACGTCCACGCGATGATCCACGCCGGCGTCGCCAGCGGCCTGCTCGGGAGCCATGTACGCCGGAGTGCCAACCGCGATGCCCGCCTGCGTGAGCGTCGTGCTTCGCGTGCCCGGCGCTTCCGTCCGCGCCACCTGGACCGCCTTCGCGATCCCGAAGTCGGCAACAACCGCCGCGTCGTACGCGAGGAGCACGTTGTCCGGCTTGATGTCGCGGTGGACGACGCCGGCGCTGTGCGCGTACGCGAGCGCTCGTGCGACGTCGCGGAGGATGTCGATCGCTTGCCCCATCGGGAGACGCTCGCCCTCACCGAGCCGGTCGAGACGAGCGCGCAGCGACTCGCCGTCGATGAACGGCATCGTGTAATAGGGCACATCCGCCACGGCGCCGGCCGCGAGCACCGGCACAATGTTCGGGTGTTGCAATCGAGCCGAGAGCTTGACCTCACGCGCGAAACGCTCGGCCGAGAGCGCGTGGGCGAGCTCCGGGGACAGCACCTTCACCACCACCTGACGGCCAAGCGCGCGCTCCTCGGCGAGGAATACGCGCGCCATGCCGCCGCCGCCGAGCTCACGCTCGACGCGGTAGGTGCTGCTCAGCGATTGCTCGAGAAGCTCACGAACGGTGTCCGTCTCGCCTCCCGGTCGAACGAGAGATCCATGAACATAGGGGCCCACATTGGGGACGCCAGGG
>DAINRQ010000204.1:0-7970 GCA_036741775.1 Gemmatimonadaceae bacterium
CCCGATTAGCCCCGATTAGTCGACGAAGGCCCAGAGGAGCTCGCGACTCTTCTTGTCCATCGTGTTCGGCGACGAGAAGCGATAGAGATCGCCCGCCACGTCCCGGATGAGCAGGCCGCCGGATGGCAGGATGCGTGGCCAGTCATCCAGGTGAGTCTGGAACGACCGACCCCCCTGCTGGGTTTCGACGGTCCACTGACGGATCTCCACTTCCTCCTCGATCGACAGCACACGCGTCACCTCGAGCACGAACCCCGCCTCGGCGATCGCCTGCTCGAGCGCACGTCGCGATTCATCATCGAGCTGCGCGGGGTCGTCGACGATCGCAACCTCGCGGTCTTCGTCATCGCGCAATGACAGGTGCAGCCCCGGCTCGGACCACGGGAAACACTGCCGCAGCCGCACCGCGATCGGCCTGTCGTCGGCGATGATGACGAGCCGGCCATCGGGTGCCGTTCGCAGCGTCGGGCCACGCGCGGCCGATGTGCCTTCTTCGACAATGGAACTGATCATGTGGCCTGCACTCCTGTACGGGGCCGGGCCCAATTGCTCCGGCCCCGCAACAAAAGGATGAAATTCGAATCTGACCCCGATTACCGATTACTGCAGTTGCAGTTGCATCTCGTACAGCCGGCGGTAGATGCCGTCCGGCTTGCCTAACAACTCGCGGTGGGTGCCCGATTCCGCGAGCTTGCCCTGCGCGATCACGAACAACCGTGCCGCCCGGCGGAGCGTCGAGAGCCGGTGCGCGATCGCGAAGACCGTTCGGCCGGCAATGAGCCGGTCGAGCGCCTCCTGGATCTGATGCTCCGTCTCCGTGTCCACCGCGCTCGTGGCCTCGTCGAGAATCAGAATCCTCGGGTCGTGCAGGATCGCCCGCGCGATCGAGATGCGCTGGCGCTCGCCGCCCGACAGCGTATGGCCCCGCTCACCCACCACGGTGTCGTACCCCTGGCCGAGCTTGCAGATGAAGTCGTGCGCGTTCGCCGCCTTCGCCGCCTCCACCACCGCACCTAACGACGCGCCGGGCAGACCGTACCGGATGTTCTCCAGCACCGTGCCGTGGAACAGGTACGGGTCCTGGAGCACCATGCCGATCTGCTCGCGGTAATGGCCGGCATCGAGTTGACGTACATCCATTCCATCAATGCGCACCGCACCGCCCGTGACGTCGTAGAACCGGGCGATGAGACTCACCACCGTGGACTTGCCGCCACCACTCGGGCCCACGAGACCGATCAGCTCGCCCGGCTCGACGTCGAACGACACCCCCTTCAACACCTGACGCACGCCGTCGTAGGCGAACGTCACGTTGTCGAACGTCACCCGACCCCTCACCGGTGAGAGCCGCACCGCGTCCGCCGTGTCCTTCACCTCCGGCTCGCTGTCCAGCACCTCGAACACCCGATGTGCGGACGACGTCGCCCGGTTGATCGTGCGCACCATCTGGCCGATCACCTCGATCGGCGCGACGAACATGGTCGTGTACAGGAGGAACGACACGAACACGCCCGCCGATAACGGATGGCCACTGCCCAACAACCTCGGCACCGCCAGTACCCACACGAGCACCGTCGTCGCGTGCACCGCGAACATCAGGAGCGGCCAGAACGTCGTCCACAGGGCATGAATGCGGTTGATCTCGTCGGTCACGTCGTCATTGCGCTCGACGAACCGGTCGACCTCGCGCGTCTCCTGGTTGAACGCCTTCACCACCCGAATGCCCGGGATCGTGTCCGACAGCACGTCCGTCACACGCGACCACTTCCGCCACGTACGGATGAAGCGGCCGTTGAGCGACTCGCCGTGCCGGTAGATCAGCCAGCAGAACACCGGAACCGGCAGCGTCATGACGAGGCCGAGCCGCCAGTCGAGCGTCAGCAACACGGCGCCGAGTCCCAGCAGCATCACGATCGAGAGCGAGACGTCCACCACGCCGAACGCGATGAACTCCCAGAGCCGGTCCGTGTCCGCCGTCACGCGCGAGATGAGGCTGCCCGTCTTCTTCCGCGAGAAGAAGGCGAGGCTCGACCGCTGGATGTGCGCGTACAGCTCCGTCCGGAGGTCTCGCGCGACGAGCTCACCGAGCACCGACATGAGTCGGAGCCGGAGATGCGCCGCCGCCTGACGCACGACGTGCAGCGCCGCCATCGCCGCGACCGCAATCCACGCGAGTCGCATGGCCACGTCGCGCGCGAGCACGCCGTCCTGCGACGGCCGCACGACCCGGTCGATCACATAGCCCGCGAGGTACGGCGGGACCAGGCTCGCCAGCGTCACCACCGCCGCCGCCGACAGGCCGATGATGACCCGCCGGCGATACGGCATGAGGTAGCGCAGGAGACGGAACATCACCGCGGACTCCTTGCCCGCGACGAGCGCCTGCGCGTCGCGCACCGGCCGAGCGATCGCGTCCGCGTACACCCGATCCGCGTCGTCGAGCGCCACCGAACGGCCGGTGAGCGCCTCCTCGAGCACGAACCGGATGTTCTCAACCGCCGCGCGCTGCCGCTGCGTGTAGCGCACGACGATGAGCGGCGCGTCGCCGTCGCCGAGGATGAGGAGCGTGTTCGCGCTCAGCCCCGCGACGTCGCGAATCGCGCGGATGCGGGAGCGCGGCACCGACTCGATGTCCCACGCACCGGACACCGGGTGGGCGTCCGACGTGCCACTCGCGTCAGGTCGCGCGACCGCCACGTGGGCGGCGCCTAACACGATCCACGACTCCCTCAGCTTGAGCCGGCTGTCGAGGTCCGCGAGCGCGTAGAGCTGGACTGGAAGGCCACCCCACAGACGCTCGAGCGTCATGCGGAGATCGCCGGGGAGACTCGCCGGCTGGCCGATGTATCGGGTTATGATCTCGTGATTCATTGTCGTGATCCGCTGCGGGTGAGGCGGGGAGGCAGCAAAAAGGCCTTTCGGGTTGGCTGCACCCGAAAGGCCGGATCACGACACCTGATCCTACGATTCTAGGGTGCTCGACCTCGAGCCGTGTAAACGGCCGACTTCGACCCTCGTGGACGCACTGCGCCCATGAGGCCGAAGAAGATCGGCGCGAGACGGCGGGTGGTGGTGATAAGCACGCGGTGTTGTATCATCGCAGGATCATTGGCTCCTTGGCGGCCGCGATCGGGTCGCCTTGCCTAACATAGGATGCCGCCGCGAAACGAGCAATGGTCAGAACTCCGACCGCTATCCGTCCGCTCGTAACGCTTCCGTCGGTTGAATTCCGAGCGCCCGCCGCGCAGGGCCGAGCGCCGCAAGGAGGCCCACGATCGCCATCGTCACGGCAACCCCCGGGAGGAGAATCGCAGCTTCCCCGCTCATGAGCTCTCCGCCGCTGAGCCGTTCGAGTACCGCGGCCGCCGAGACGCCCAACACGAGCCCAATCGCGATCTGTCCCGCCGCCCGGGAGAAAATGCTCCGCAGCACCTGACTCCGAGGCGCCCCGAGGGCGGACCGAATACCAATCTCCCGTCGTCGCTGCGCGACCGCGAACGACATGAGCGCGTAAGCCCCCGCCGCCGAAAGCAGGAAGACGCTGACCATGATCAGCCCGACCGCCAGCGCCACCAAACGTGCGGCGACCTCCGCCTGGCGGTCGGCGTCGGCCATTGAGCGCACGGCGCCTAATCGCAGCGTAGGGTCCACACCGATCGTGATCTCTCGGAGGCGCTGGCCGAAGCGCAGCGGCGTCGGTCCCCTCATCCGCACGGCGAGTGACGCGCCCCGAACCTGTTCGGGCGAAACGGGATAGTAGACGTTCGCCGGAACCAGCTCCGGGTCCAGCGCGTTGGACTGGAGATCTTCGACGACGCCGACGATCTCGTACCAGGGACCGCGTGTCGTGGCGTCAGCGCTCGCCGTCTCGTCCGCGGCGTCGGGGACGTAGCGGACGTGCTTGCCGAGCGCGCTTGCCCCGCCGAGAACCTTCCGCACAAAAGTGCGGTTGACGATCACGGCAGTCGCGTCGGTGCGAAGGTCCGCGTCAGCGAACCGACGTCCCGCGAGGACCCTTGCGCCCACGATATCGAGGAAGCCAGGGGCCACCCCGCTGGAACGGATCACATGACCCGACGGCGATTCAGGCGGTGCCGGAACTCCGTCCACCTCCACACGGACGACGCCACCACGACCGGGGAGGCTTCCCGTAAACGTCACGCCGGCAACGTTAGGCTCCGCTTGCACGCGCCGCATGAGCTCGGTGAGGTGCGCCCCGAAACGGGCTACCATCTCGCGCTGGTGCGCCGCGGTGTCCGCGGCCGTAGGGACCTCGGACTCCGGGAGACCAACGGCGGCCACCAGGAACTGCTCCGCCGGAAACAGCGGCTTCGTCATCGCGCCGCGAACGAAGTCCCACCCCATCGAAGCCGCGCTCGGTAGCGCTGCAACCGCGATCGCGACCTGCGCCACCACCAACGCCGTCCAGGTCTTCCCGAGCCGCATCCCCGTGCCACCACCGAGCTGCCGGAGGTCGGCCTGGAGCTGACGCCCCGTGGACTGCAGCCCGGGGAGAACACCGACGATGACCGCCGCGAGCACCGCGAGGCCGACCACGTAGAGCACCGTCGCAGGACGCAGGCCGTAGTCCGTCCAGAACGGAACACCCACCTCCTGCTCCATGATGAGGTTGCCCTGGCGCAGCCCGAACTGCGCGAGTGGCAACCCCACGGCGGCCGCACCGGCGGTGAGCACGAGAGCTTCGACGAAAAGCTGCGCGACGATGCGACGACGGCTGGCCCCTAACGCCATGCGCACTGCGATCTCACCTCGGCGCGTCGCCGTTCGCGCGTAGACGAGCACCGCGACGTTCAGCGCGATCACCACGAGCAGGAGGCTCACCATGACCTGCATGAGCGTGAACTGCCACATCCCGCCCGGGTCCTGGATGTCCAGCAGCGGATAGGTGTACGGCAGCGCTTGCGGTCGCAACCGCTCGTGTGTCTTCGGGAACGCCGCGGCTGTACGTCGACCGATCGCGCTGAGCTCTGCTTGCGCGTCGTCGATCGTGAAGCCGGGGACGAGGCGACCGAAGATGAAGAGCTCGGGTCCGCGGCCGCGCTCGTACTTCGCCGGATCGACTCGCATCGGCGTCCAGAAGCGATGGTCCCTCGGGAAGGCAAAGCCCCTGGGCATCACGCCGACCACCGTGTGCGCGGTCGTCCCGAATCGGACGACTCGCCCGACGATCGCCGTGTCACCCTGAAAGCGGTTCTGCCACACATCGTGCCCGATCACGACGACACGCGGTGCACCTTCTCTTTCGTCGTCCTCGACGAGGTACCGGCCGAGGAGTGGGGGCACCCGCGCGACTCGAAACCCGGCCGCGGTCATCTCGGCGACGTGCACGAGGTCAGACGGTCCCTCGCCAGTGATGAGGTTGTGCTGGACGTCACGGAAAGCCGCTATGTCGGTCACCGACTTCAACCCGTCGCGCCAGGCGACGAAATCATGGACGGCCTGCCGCTCTTCGTTGTTCGCCTGAACGTCCCAGTTCTCGAGCGCAATGATGCGCTCGCCCTCCTCCAGCGGGATCCTCGGGTACAGATGCGAGTGGAGGAAGGCGAAAAACCCCGCACCGATGGCGATGGCGACCGCCATCCCGAGTCCGCCGACCACCGTGAGGCCGGGATACTTGGCGAGCATGCGGAAGCCGAGTCGCAGGTCCAGCCGGGAGACGCCGTTCTTCATCGAAGCCTCGTGAATCGGTGGGTCAAGAACCTACCATTCGGAATGACCGAGATCCCCTGTCCGATGGCGTGCCGCGCCTAACGCCACACCTCCAGCTGCAGCACACCGATCGACTGGGCTCCGGGGCTCGAGCCGTCGAAGACGTACGCGTCGCGACCGGTCTCCTGGGCGTACTGACGTGCAATCTCGTGCACCGCACCACGCGCGGCGTCCGTCCCGAGCACCGCCACCGTTCCACCGCTCCCTCCGCCCGTGATCTTGGCACCGAAGACGCCACGCTCGGGCCCGGCATCCATCACGAGCCCCACGAGATGGTCGGTACCCTCGCTCCCCAACCCGCACGCGCCATAACTCGCGTGAGACTGGAGCATGAGGTCACCCAACATTGGGGCAACACGGGGTTTGCCGTCCAGCGCTGCCAGCAGCTCGGCAAAACGCTCGACCCGGCTGTGCTCGTACACCGGATGTGAGGTCGCAACACGAACCGGATACGATCGGCGCGGATCCACGCGCGTCACGGCGTCCGTAATGCCACCGTACCTCGCCAGGAACTCACCGCCCTCCGTTCGGAGGGGTAGCCGATCCGCGAAGCGATCGGCGAACTCTTCCGGGGAGATGTTGGCGAGGTAGCCGTTCCAGCGGTCGTCCTCGACGCGCGCCAGGCCACCGTCAACCGCTGCTCGAAACCCGGAGAGGTCAGCGATCATGCGGTATCCCATGAACGCCGCCGTGCGAACCGTTCCGTAGTCGGCGCCAGTCACGGCGTGTCGGATCCCGCTGTCTATACCATAGAAGCGATAGCCGTCGGGGATCGGGACCTGTCCCTCGACGGTCGCGGGTTGGCAGAGAAGCCTGAGCAGCCGGTCGCGCTCTCCCAGCGCCGACGTCATCTGGTCCATGATGCCGCACGGCGCTCCCGCAATGTGGTTCTCCGCCCACTGGCATGCCGTGGCGAGCTCGCTGCCCGTCATGCGCACTCCGTAACACGCGGCGGTGGCGGTCATGGTTGCCACCTCGAGGGCGGCCGACGAGCTCACGCCCTTGCCCTCGGGCACGTCGGACAGGATGAGCAGGCGCAGCCCGTGTGCTGGCCGCGTCACGCCATGCATCGTTAGGCACCGGTACACGGCGCCAACGACGTACGCGGCCCACCGATCGTCCGGCCGCTCCGCGAACCACGTCGCCAATCCCCTCATGCCGACCGGAGCATCGTCGTTCCGAGCGGAGGTGCCGTCAGGCGCCGCAGCTGAGGAATCGTTGGGCTGCTGGTAGAGGGGCCCCTCTGCCGGGAGGAGTGCGATTCCTCGACTCCGCGCCTTCGGTGCTCCGCTCGGAATGACCTCGTCGAGGTCCATACCGTACGTGAATGGCTTGCCGCCTCGCAGTGACAGGATATCGAGTCTGCACGCGTCTTGCGCCTGCGCTAGCGCGAACGTCGCACACGCGAGCGGCATCTCGAGTACGAGCGAGCCGCTGTAATCGGCGATGCCGCCCATCACGTCGAGGCGTCCCGGTGCTCGCGCGACCGACACCGTTCGATCCGGGGCGAGGAACGCCGATACGGGGTCGTCGCCGGGCAACCCGCGCAACCGCTCGAGTGCCGGGGCGAACCAGGTCAGGTCGCCCGCGGCGCGAACCTCATCGATCGTGCGTACCCGCGTCATGCGAGACAGTCAGGGGTTACGGCCGGGCCCGAGGCCGCGCCGAGCGAGCGCGCCCAGCAGCGCCGGCTCGACGCGAGCGCGGAGCGCGTCGTTCGCGTAGCCGACCCACGAGACGTCGGTGTCGAGGTCGAACGGCGCGTCGAGCGGCGCGCCCACGGCATCCGTGAGCCGGACCCCCGCCTCCTCGGCCACGAGCGAAGAGCAAAGGTCGTACGGATGGCAGCAGAGTGATCGCGGGAGCCCGCGCGACGCGAGGACAGGCGAGACGACCGGCCGGATGTCCGCGATGAACCGGTCATGCCCGGCGATCAGCTCGTACAGCTGGCCGCCCGTGGAGATGTACTGGTCCTCGAAACACGCGGCCTTGCCGGAGACCGCCGGTCCCTCCACTTCGGCCACGATCTCGTCGTCGATGCCAGCCAGCACGTCGCGCGCGCCGGGAAAGAAACGGCTGACCGACGCGAACCCGTGCCGGAGCGTAGTTGCGGCCGAGGGACGGACGGTGAGCGTCGTCATCGCTCCCGTCAGGCGGTCGATGCGCCGGCCTTCGACGCCCTCGCCGCGTAGCGCCCACAACTGGTCGGAGAGATGCTGCTTGAGGAGCGGGACCTCGGT
>DAINRQ010000205.1:0-7850 GCA_036741775.1 Gemmatimonadaceae bacterium
AGCTCGGCGATCACGTCCTCGAAGTACTGGAGGAAGTCGATGCCGTCGTACTGCTCCGCCGTGACCGCGGCCGACACCTCCGCGTGGCGCAGCTGATACTTGAGCTCGTGGTAGTTGAGTCGCGGGTTGACCGGAACCACGATCGCTCCGAGCTTGGCACACGCCAGGAGACTCACGATCCATTCCGGTCGATTAGGCAGGATGATCGCAATGCGATCCCCGGCCCCGATTCCCAGTTCCGACATGGCGGCAGCCAACGCCGACGATCTGGCGTCGAACTGCGCATAGGTTTGCCTGCTTCCGCCTGCGACCGCCAGGGTTCGCTCGGGGTGCTCGCGCGCACTCCGGCGAAACACCTGCGCGAGCGTCCAGAGGTTCGCCATCAGTCTCCGAAACCGGGAATCAGGTAAAACTAATAGGGACTAGGGACTAGGGACTAGGTTTAGTCGCCCATTGCCTTGATGATGACCCGCTTCGGCCGCTGCCCATCCCACTCCCCGTAGAAGACGCGCTGCCACGGTCCGAAATCCAGCTTGCCCTTCGTCACCGGCACGATGACCTCGTGCCCCACCGTCAGCGATCGGAGGTGCGCCGCGGCGTTGTCCTCACCGGTACCGCTGTTGTGGCGATATTCCTCCGGCGACCACGGGGCGATCCGCGACTCCAGCCAGTCGAGGATGTCCTTCCACAGCCCCGGCTCGTGGTCGTTCACGAACACCGACGCCGAGATGTGCATGGCTGACACCAGGACCATGCCTTCCTCGATGCCGGCCGCGGCGCGACACTGCTCCACCTCGTCGGTGATGTCGATGATCTCCTGGCGCCGCTTGGTGTCGAAGGTCAGATAGGTCGTGTGGAACTTCATGGAGGCGGTGGGTGGAGTGGAGGCGGGCGGTCCGACCGCCGCGTATCTTCTACGAAACCACCTTCTTGGCCATGCCGTAAGGAGCCCGAGTGAGTCCAGTCGGCTTCCGGACGCGCCTGTTTCTCATTCTCACGCTGTTCGCGACGCTTCCCTCCATAGTTCTCACGCTCGTGTGGGGGGGGTCGTTCGCGAGAGCGCTGCCGCTCGTGAGTGGCAGTTCCGCCTGGGAGCGGGCCGCCGCGACAGGCGGTCGCGCGATCGCGGCGGCGCAACGCGCGCCACTGTCCGCGCAGGATCGGGCAGCTCTTCGGGCACACGAGATCGAGCTCCAGGAGTCGCTCACACAGGCTCGCCGGTTCGGATTCGTCGCGCGACGCGCCGTCCCGGTCATCGTTCTGGTCGCAGTCATTGCCGTGGGTGTGCTCATCGCCATCTCGTCCAGAGTCGCTGGTCATCTCAGTCGCCAGCTCAGCCGCCCGATCGACGAGCTCGTCGGCTGGACCGACAAGCTCGGTCGCGGCGAAGCGCTTCCTGACGGACCGCCGCGGAAAGGCGCGCCCGAGTTCGCCGTGCTTCGCTCGCGCATGAGGGCGGTGGCTCGCGAGCTACGGGACGCCCGTGCACGCGAGATCGAAGCGGAGCGACTTCGCGCGTTCCGCGAGTCGGCGAGGCAGGTGGCGCACGAGCTCAAGAACCCGCTCACGCCCATCCGATTTGCCGTGGCGCGGCTTCGCCGCGAGGCACCCGACTCCCTGGCCGACGTCGTGGACGTTCTCGACACCGAATCGCGGCGTCTCGAGGAAATGGCCAGAAGCTTCTCGCAATTCGGACGCTTGCCGGAAGGCCCGCCGGCCGACGTGGATCTCGCGGAGCTCGTTCGCTACACAACCCGCGTATCCGTGCCGCCGGACGTCGAAGCGGAGGTCCGTGTCGACGGGGACGTCCCAATGGTTCGTGGCCACCATGACGCGCTCGCGCGCGCCCTCTCGAACGTACTCCTCAACGCGGTCGACGCCTGTCGGTCAGGGAAAACAGCGCAACCGGATCGTCCCGCGCGCATCGGCGTCACGGTCGCGCGCGAGCGGCACAACGGCGACGATGGTATCGTGATCTCGGTCCGCGACTCGGGATGCGGCATTCCACCCGACCGCCTCGCGCGCATCTGGGAGCCCTACGTCACCCACAAGCCAGGAGGCACGGGGCTGGGGCTCGCGATCGCGCGCCAGACGGTGCTCGCACATAACGGGAGGGTTCACGCCGCGAGCACGGTTGGCGACGGGACCGAAATTCGATTCACGCTGCCCATCTCGGGCATCGACGCAACGGAGGTTGCCAGTGGGAGTTCCCGGTGAGCTGATACCGATCGTGCTGTTCATCTGTGTCGCCGCGACGATCATCGGGACGCCCATCGCGCGCGCGCTCGGCCGACGCATCGAGCGCGGCGCCAACGGCGCCGGCAACCAGCTGCCGAGCGACGTTGGCGCTCGGCTCGAGCGAATGGAGCAAGCGATCGATGCGATCGCCGTGGAGGTGGAGCGCATCGCCGAAGGGCAGCGATTCACGTCGAAGCTGCTCGCTGGACGGTCGGACGCGGATCCCGCGTCGCCGCCCCGAGTGCATCAACGAGCCAACCAGTAAAGGACCGGCCCAGTGGACGAAGACATTGTCTTTATCGTAGGGTTTTTCATCACCGCCATCGTGATGGCGATCGGGATCCCGCTCGTGCGAGGTCTCGTGCGCCGGTGGGACAGGCAGGGTCTCCAGTCGCCGATGCCGTTGGATACGTCGGCCCGTTTGGAACGCATCGAGCAGGCGATCGAGGCGATGTCCATCGAAGTCGAGCGCATCGCCGAGGGGCAGCGGTTCGTGACGCGGCTCATGACCGAAGGATCGGAAGACCGGGCCGCGCTACCGAATCGCGCGGGCAGCAATCGGACGTGACACGTGACGCTCGGCGCCGCGGGAAACGAGATCCTGCCGGCTACGTGACGGAGGCATAGAGGCAATGACATTCACATTGGTAGGTACCACGCCGCAGCAAGGGGCCGCCGCGCAGCAGGCGGCCGAAGCGAGGGCGCAGGCCCAGGCCGAAGTCGAGCGCGCGCTTCGCGAGGCGCAGCAGGAGATTCAGCAGGCCCAGCGCGAGGCGCAGCAGGCGCAGCGGGAAGCCCAGCAGGCGGTCCGCGAAGCCCAGCTGGAAGCCCGCGAGGCGATGCGAGAGGCGCAGACGAGTCAACCGCCATGGGTGCGCGAGTTCCCGGGCGGCTCGCCGGTGCCGCCAGAGGCAGTCGTCATCTCGATCGCCTTCTTCATCATGTGCGCGGTCATCGCCATCGGCATCCCGATCGCGCGGGCGTTCGCGCGGCGGATGGACAAGCGTGGAGCGGCGGCCCCAGTCGATAGTGACTCGCGCATGCGGCTGGAGCGCATCGAGCACGCCGTGGACGCGATCGCGCTCGAGGTCGAACGCATCTCCGAGGGACAGCGGTTCACGAGCAAGGTGCTCGCGGACCTGCGTGCGCTTCCGGAGCCCGACCCGGCGGACGCGCTCGCGGCGCCAATGCCGCGCGCCCGCGAGCGGCGTTAGGCAGACCGCGGGATGCCTTCGGTTCTCATCGTCGACGACGAGCCCAACATCCGACGGATGGTGGGCGCGCTGCTCGCATCCGAGGGGTACGAGGTGCGCGAAGCTCCAGACGGCGCGCGCGGCATCGCGCTCGCTCTCGAGGCAGAGCCCGACGTCGCTCTGGTCGACCTCATGATCCCCGGCGAGCTCGACGGCATGGCGGTGCTCGCCGCACTCCGCGAACGCGTGCCAGAATTACCGGTCGTCATGATGAGCGGCCGCGCAGGGCTCAGCGACGCGGTACGCGCAACGAAGCTCGGCGCTTTCAACTTCCTCGAGAAGCCGCTCACGCCCGAAGGTGTGTTGCTCGCACTCGCCTCGGCGATGGAGCTGCGGCAGGCGCGCCGCGCCGCCCGAGTGTTGCGCGCCGACCTCGGCCTCACGGGGGACATGGTGGGGGCCAGCCCGGCACTCAAGCGAGTCCGCGAGATGATCGCGCGCGTGGCGCCCTCCGATGCACGTGTGCTCATCACCGGTGAGTCGGGAACGGGCAAGGAGCTCGTTGCCGCAGCCATACACGCGGGCGGACCTCGCAAGGATCGTCCGTTCGTCCGCGTGAACTGCGCCGCGATCCCGCGCGATCTCGTAGAGAGCGAGATGTTCGGCCACGAGAAGGGCGCGTTCACGGGCGCCACGGAACGTCGCATCGGTCGGTTCGAGTTGGCGGACAAAGGCACGCTTTTCCTGGATGAGGTCGGGGACCTCGGCGCCGAGGCACAGGCGAAGCTCCTGCGCGCGATCGAGTCCGGTGAAATCGAGCGCGTCGGAGGTGGGAAACCGATTCGCGTGAACGTACGCATCGTGTCGGCGACGAACAAAGATCTGAGTCGCGCGGTCGCCGACGGTAGCTTTCGCGAAGATCTGTTCTTCCGGCTCAACGTGATTCCGCTCGCAATCCCGCCACTCCGCGAGCGTCCGGGTGACATTCCGGAGCTGGTGCGCCATTTCTCCATCGTGCATCGCGGTCGCACGGGGCAGCCGTTGACGTCGTGGACGCCCGAGGCGCTCGAGCTCCTCGCGAGACACCGGTGGCCGGGCAACATCCGTGAGCTGGCGAACATCGTGGAGCGCCTGGCCATCTTGCACCCGGGCCATCAGGTCTCCGCCGAGGACGTGCGAGAGGTACTGCCTGTCGCCCCGCCGCGCTTTGCGGAACCGGCGGCGCTCCCTAACGCGACCGGGCTCGAGAGCTCGTTGACGGAGACGCTCGACGACTACGAGCGTGTGCTCATTTCCCGAGCGCTCTCCGTTGCGGGAGGGAACGTGGCCGAGGCCGCCCGGCGATTGCAGACTGATCGCCCCAACCTGTATCGGCGGATGAAACGGCTCGGGATCGTGGACGCCGAGCGTGGCGACCGGTCTGATCGTGCGGACCGCGCTGAGCGCGCTGAGCGTGCCGAATCGGCTCCGTAGCACGCTGACACACCCCTGCCCTCGCAAAAGGACACGGCCGTTGCACCTGGCTCGCTTGCGAAATCCGGAACTCGTTGCGGTGTTTAGTGGTATCGTGCGGCGACACCTCGGTATGGGAGGTGCCTAGCGTGAGCGCGACTCGCACTTTCTTGGGAGATCGCATGACGAAGCTCCTCGCGACACGCGGGCTGGCCACGCTCGCGTGTGTCCTCGTTCCCCTGGCAGCGGGCGCGCAACAGAGCGGCGCACCCCGCGACACCGTGCTCGACACCAGACTGCTGCCGCCGGAGATCGAACGCGAGGTCACCGAGGCGTTCAACGACTCGACCACCATTCGTGCGACGGGTGCGTACGAGATCGACAGCGGCCGCGTGATCGACAACGATGTCGCCGTGCTCAACGGGCCGGTGACGATTGCCGGGCGGGTGAATGGCCGAGTGATCGCGATCAATTCGGACGTGATCCTCAAGCCCGGCGCGCGCGTCGAAGGGCAGATTCTCGTCGTCGGCGGCACCGTCGATGGCAAGAACGACGCGTTCATCGGCGGCGATGTGCGCACGTACCGGCAGCGGCTGACGTACCGGCGCGAGGGAAACCGGCTCATCGCATCGGGCTCGAGCGAGGAGGATGCGCGATGGTGGCGCCGCCGGCAGCGCTGGCGCTCGCGCAGCTACAGTGACCTTCGGCTCGTGTCGGCGCGGACGTACAACCGGGTCGAGGGGCTTCCGATTTTCATCGGACCCGCGTTCGGGCATCGCTTCGGCGGCGGGCGGCTTTCCGTCGACGCATTCGGCGTCTTTCGCACTGGCGAGCGGCTCGAATGGAACGCCGAGAACATCGGGCACAGCGTGAAGGCCGAGCTCTCGTTCGGGCGAGGGCCTGGGCTGGCGATTGGGGGCAGGTTGTTCGACGTCGTCGATGCGCCGGAGGAGTGGCAGCTGAGCGATGTCGAAGTCGGGCTCTCATCGTTCTTCCTCCATCGGGATTTCCGCGATTACTACAACCGGCACGGCGGGTCCGGCTTCGTGCGACTGACGTTCACGCCAGGGCTGTCGCTCACGGCGTCGCTGAGCGACGAGCGATGGGCGTCACGCGAGACGCTCGACCCTTTCACGCTCTTCCGGAACGGCCAGGGCTGGCGGCCGAATCCGTCGATGGACGAGGGGCGGTTCCACATCGCGAACGGGACGCTCGAGGTCGATACGAGAACGGACGAGGACGACCCACGCTCGGGGTGGCACATCATTGCCGATTACGAGCGCGGGTCGGGGCGGACGACGTCGTTCGGCACCGTGTCGCCTGACGTGCGCGATCCGGACGCCGACGGACTCACGACGTACGCGCGTGGCTTCGTCGACATGCGCCGGTACAATCGTCTGTCGCCGGAAGGGCAACTCAACCTCCGGCTGGTAGCGGGGGGCTGGCTCAACGGTGACGAGCTCCCGCTTCAGCGACGGCTGTCGCTCGGCGGCCCCGGCTCGCTTCCCGGGTATCCCTTCCGGCGCACGGGCTCCGGCGAGGACGTGTTACAGTGCAGCGGGACCGACATCCCGTTAGGCGTCCCGGCACAGTGCGAACGCATGGTGCTCGTGCAGGCGGAGTATCGCGGTGATCTATGGATGTCGTTGTTCGGGGATTTCGACCATTCGTGGCGGCGCGGTGGGTGGCGTCACCGCGCGCAATGGGTGGTGTTCGCCGATGCGGGACGCGGGTGGCTCGTGGGCCCGCGGCAGGGTGACATGCGGTACCCGAAAGACAAGCTCCCCTCGCTCTCGACGTTCAAGACGGACATCGGGGTGGGGTTCGACGCCGGGCTGATCGGGATCTTCGTGGCGAAGTCGGTCTCGGACTCGGATGAGCCTCCGAACTTTTTCGTCCGCGTTGGGCGTCGCTTCTAGTCACATGCGGACGTTAGGCCTCGCGTTCGCTCTTGCTGTCGTCGCGGTCGTGGCCGCGTCCGACGCGCGCGCGCAGGCGTCGGCGCGTCGCGACGAGACCACGCGGGGCACGGCACCGCCGGCGCAGTCCAAGGCCGGGATCGACGTGTCGCTGCCGGCGTCCGCCGCGCCGGTGTTCGCGGGCCCGGTGATTCGGACGGCGAATGTCATCGCGGATAGCGAGCTCAGGGCACTGCTCCAGAACGGGTTTCCGGCTCGGCTGCACTACCGGGCGGACCTCTGGTCGCGGAGCGGGTGGTTCGATGACGTCGAGTCGTCGATCGAGTGGGACGTGTTTGTCCGCTATGAGCCCCTGACGAAGACGTACCGCATCTCGCGGCATCTCGGCGATCGCGTCGAGACGATCGGCCGCTTCGAGCGGTACGAGGATGCGCAGACGGCGCTCGCGCGGCCGTACCTTGCGCCACTCCCCGCGCGTCGGACGCGAGCGCGCCAGTACTACAATGTGGTGCTCGAGGTCGAAGTGCTGTCGATGTCGGACCTGGACGAGCTGGAGCGATGGCTGCGGGGCGAGCTTCGCCCGGCAGTTCGAGGCAAGCGGAACCCGGGAACGGCCCTCGGCCGCGGTATCTCGACGCTGGCTACTCGGCTTCTGGGTGGAGAGAAGCGGCGGTACGAGCAGAGGACGGAGACGTTCCGAGCCGGAAACTAGGGGGGACCGGGAGGGGACCAGCGGCGCGTCTGGCCCGGCGTGGCGGGCCCGGTCGGAACTACGATTGAACGGATGACGCGGAAACGGCCGGGATGACGGCCGGCATCGACGCCGAGCCGCGCAACGAGCCGGGATTGAACGGGGACGGCCGCCCGGGACGCTAGCGTCCCGGGCGGCCGTCCCCCGCGTTCCCGATTCTCGATTCTCGACAAACGATCCGGCCGTTTCCGGCCCATCCGCGTCATCGCGGTTCCGACCGACCGCGCGCACCGGACTGGACGCGCGTGGGGTGTCCTCCGCGGCTCTTTCCGCGTCCGCCGCTGCCGCGTCCTCCGC
>DAINRQ010000206.1:0-7849 GCA_036741775.1 Gemmatimonadaceae bacterium
CGCCCGTCTCGACGAACCTCATCCTCTCCTACATTGGAGAGCACATCCTCGGGCTACCGAGGTCGTTTTGAGCATATTGTCATTCCGAGCGGAGGCCCGAAGGGCCGAAGTCGAGGAATCGCGCTCCTCGCAGTAGAGGGGCTGTTCCCTCTCCCGGGACCTTCTGCCAAGACATGAACGTAGATCGACGCTGATTCCACAGATTTCGCAGAAGCGCTCTACCGGGACGCTCGATACTCCCGCCGGCGGCCGGGAGGGACACGGCAAACCCATAGATCCTCGATCTCGCGCTCCTATAACCCTCCCTATAGAGGGCTTCTGCGAAATCTGCGAAATCGGCGTCAATCTGCGTCTGGTCTTCTCAGAGCATCGCCGGAGAGGGGCCCCTCTGCCGGGACGACGGCAATTCCTCATCCGCCCGCCTCCGGCGGGCACTCGCGGCGCTACGCGCCTCCGCTCGGAATGACATGCTAATGACCACGATTCCTCAGTCCGATCGGGATGACGGCAGCGCGGGTCTGCCGCTGGCCGGCGTGCGCGTCGTCGCGCTCGAGCAGGCCGTTGCGGCGCCATTCGCGTCTCGACAGCTCGCGGACCTCGGCGCCGACGTCGTCAAGATCGAACGACCCGAGGGCGACTCCGCACGCGCGTACGACGGCGCGCTCAATGGGCTCTCCGCATACTTCGCGTGGCTGAATCGCGGGAAGAAGAGTGTGGTGCTCGACCTCAAGCGCCCGCGCGACCACGAGATTTGTGCGCGGTTGCTCGATCGGGCAGACGTCTTCATCCACAACCTCGCGCCCGGTGCCGTGGAGCGTCTCGGGTACGGCTACGAGGCGCTCGCGGCGAAGAACCGCGGCATCGTCTGGTGCGGCATCTCCGGTTACGGGCCCGACGGGCCGTACCGGGACAGGAAGGCGTACGATATGCTCGTGCAGGCGGAGTCGGGCGTCGTTTCCGTGACCGGGAATGCGGACGCGCCCGCGAAGGTCGGGGTCTCCATCGCCGACATCGCGTCGGGCTTCTACGCCTACTCATCCATCCTCGCTGCCCTGCTCCGCCGTGCTCGGACGGGTCAGGGCGAGCGGATCGATATCTCGATGCTCGAGTGTCTCACGGAGTGGATGACGCCGGCCCTCTATGTCTGGCGAGGGACCGGTGCCGTGCCCGCGCGCGTTGGCGTGAGGCATAACATGATCGTTCCCTACGGCGCGTACGCGTGCGCCGACGGCGTGGTGCTGTTCGCCATCCAGACCGACCGCGAGTGGCGTCGCTTCTGTGCGCAGGTGATGGACGTGCCGTTGCTGGCCGACGACCCACGTTTCGCCACGAACGTGGACCGGCTACGGAACCGAGCGGAGCTCGAGGCGCTGATCGAGGAACGATTTCAACACCACCCGCGTGAGGCGGTGACCGCGTGGCTCGAGGCCGCGGATATTCCAACCGGCACTCTGAACGACGTCCCCGCCGTCAGCGAGCATCCTCAGCTTGCGGCGCGCGGGCGATGGACGATCGTGGATTCGCCGGTGGGCACCATTCCGGCGTTGCTACCGCCGCACAACCTCTCCGGGGCACCGGCCCGCATGAGCGCCGTTCCGGCGTTAGGCGCGCATACCACGGAACTTCTCGCCGAGCTGGGCTACACAACAGAGGCTGGAGACCGCACATGAGTGAAGACGTCGGGAACACGGGGCGGTGTTACGAGGACTTCGAGGTCGGACTCGTGATGCGCCATTCGCTCGGCCGCACCGTCACGGCAACCGATAACAGCTGGTTCGCGTTGACCACTGTCAACACGAATCCGATTCATTTCGATGCGCATTACTCGTCGCAGACGGAGTTCGGCCGCCCACTCGTGAACTCGGCGTTCACGATCGCGCTGGTCACCGGACTCTCCGTCGCGGACGTTTCGCGAAACGCCGTGAACCTCGGTTGGGACGAGGTCCGCATGCCGGCGCCGCTGTTCGAGGGAGACACGGTTTACGCCGAATCGAAGGTGCTGGCGAAGCGCGAGTCGAAGTCGCGCCCACACATGGGAATCGTGGAGGTCGTGACGACAGGCTACAAGCAGGACGGCACCGTGATCATGACGTTCCGGCGGACGATACTGGTGTACAAGCGCGGGCACGTTCCCGTGCAGCCAGTGCCTGCGCCGCGCACGTAGTCGTCGCGCATTGGGGGCCGCGATGCAAACAGCCCCGCGCCGAGAGCGCGGGGCTGTGGAGGTCCGTGCAAGACTGGGCTATCGACCCGACCAGATCTGGCAGAACTGCGAGCGGTCCAGCCCGGCAATGTAGTTCTGGCCCGCGATGTACGACGCGTTCATGAGTGCGTACGGCGCGTACTTCACTTCGGAAAGGAAAATGCCGTCTTCCTGCGCAGGCTTGGTGACGAAGATCTTGCCCAGGTGGCCGAGGCCGAGCGCGTGCCCCGTCTCGTGCGCGATGACCGAGAAGTAGTCTACGACCCGCAGGTCGACGAGTCCGCTGTTGTCGTAGACGAAGCCCGCGTTGTAGTAGATCTCGGCGAGTCCGATGTCGAGCTTGCGGTTCCGATCCAGGTCGGTCGGGTTGCCGTTCTGATCGACGTACGTGAAGGTAAGGGTGACGCCGATGATGCCGTTACCGGCTTCCGGCGGCATGCCAAAGAACACTGCGAGGTTGCGGAAGAACGATGCCGGGTACCATCCCCCCTGGATAATGTCGGCTGTCTGCGCGTAGTTCGCCGACGGGGCCTGGCCGAGGAAGATGTTGTCCAGGAAGGTCGGGTCCGTGCCTGCAGGAATGGCGACGCGGGTGATCGGCGCGTCGGAGCACGTCTCGTTGCGCCATGCGCTCATCGACTCTTCGATCAGGGCCTCGAGCTCGGCGTAGGTGGCAAACCGCGCCGTCGCACGATCGGGGTTGATCACGAATGGCGTAACGCCGAGATGGGACGCGACCTGATATGTGACACCGACTCGCCCATCCCGATTCGGATCGCCCTTGACCCATTCGGCGCCAATGCCTCTGTCGCGGTTATCGGCGATAATGAGTGTGGCTGATTTTCCGTCCCAGTCGGGACCTCGCAGCAATTCGACCTTCGACAGGCGTACCTTCGCGCCGAGCGACGTGAGCGTCGCATTGATCTCCGCGATGCGCGGGCTCACGATCACATTGTCTTCGGACCCACCGGCGGCGGCCTTAACCAGCGACGCGGAGCTCGGCGGCGTGACGGGAGCGACGGGCGCGTCGGCACATGCGACGGTACCCGCCAGTAGCAATATGCTTCCAGCGCGGAACGACCTGAGTGTATTCATCTCTCTCCTCATGGCTGGGATGGTCCCGCTCCAGATGCATCCTCTCGCGCTCGGATGCAAGAGCAGCCTGACGGACCCGGTGCCAGCCCGGTGTGGCGCGGTAGCCACACGCCGCGGAGCACTGTGTCGCGCGGGGTTGCGCCGGCGCCGATGTCGGCACGCGATGCGCTGCAGTGCCACGCCCCGCCGGGCTCAAGTGGAGGTAGCGCGCGTCGGTTCCAACCGGCAGCCTAACGTGTGCATGGTGCAGCGCACCAATGATGTGGCGTGCACGCGGCCACCGGTGCCGACCTCGGCTCGGGTCGCGGATCAGGCCGCGCGCTTGTGCTCGTCGCTGGCGGAGCTCCCTTTGTCTGGCTTGCTAGCGTCGAGCTTGCCGTTTGGTCGCCGCGCCAGAATCCGCTCGGCGAGGAGGCAGATGAGAACGTGCCACCCGAGGATCGCGAGCGTGACCGCGATGGCCTCGAACCACGACATCCCCCACAGTGACATGCTCGCCTCCTTGCCAAGGTCTGCCGCGTCCTGGCCGCTTGCGCGTGATTGGAGGCAAAATGTGGGCCGTCACATTTGTGATCTAGCCAACGACGACCGATCTCCGCATCGTCCGGCACTACCATTCCCGACCATGAAACGTCTGAACGTCGGATTGATCGGTTTGGGCCGTCTGGGTCGCGTCTATGCGCGTGACCTCGCCGGGCGAATTCCCGAAACACGGCTCACGGCCGTCGCGGACACGGCGGGAACGCTGGCTCAGGACATCGCTGACGAGTTCGACGTGCCGCGTGCCTACTCCGACCCTATGGCACTCATCGACGACGCGAGCATCGACGCCGTCGTCATCGTGACCCCGACGCACGTCCATCGCGAGCATGTGCTCGCCGCCGCCGATCGACGGAAGCCGACCTTCTGCGAGAAGCCGCCCGCTCTGTCGCTCGAGGAAGTGACGCAGATGAAGCAGGCGATCGAGCGATCGGGGGTGTTCTTCCAGATGGGCTTCATGCGGCGGTTCGACCCGGGCTACGCGGCCGCGAAACAACAGATCGACGCCGGACGGATCGGCACGACGCTCGTGTTCAAGGCCACATCGCGCGATCCGTTCCGGCCCAGCCTCGAGTACGCGAACCCCGCGAGCAGCGGCGGCATGTTGATCGACATGGGCATCCACGACTTCGACCTCGCCCGATGGTTCATGGGCGACGTGCGAACCGTATCGGCCATCGGAGCGACCATCGCGTATCCCGAGCTCGCGACGGTCGGCGACATCGACAACGCGATCGTCAGCCTGACGTTCGAGAGCGGTAAGCTCGGCGCCGTCGATCTCACGCGGAGCGGCATCTACGGCTACGACATCGCGACCGAGATCCTCGGACTCGAGGGCACCATTCGCATTGGCTACCTGCGCGAGACGCCCATCACGATCCTGACGAAGGGGACCGGCGTGTCGCACGATGTCGTGCCGTACTTCATGGAACGCTTCCGGGATGCGTACACGAATCAGCTCCAGAACTTCGCGCGCAACGTGCTCGAGGACAGGCCGGCACCGATCACGATCGACGACGGGCTGGAGGCGCTCCGCGTAGGCGTTGCCGCCACGCAGGCCCGCGAAACGGGGACGGCGGTCAGCGTCGCGGACGTCAGGTAGCTACTTGATTCAGTGCCCGACTAGCGGTCGTCGCGGCGTTAGGCTTGCCTCCAACGGTCGCGCGGGAGTCGCGCTTGCAGGGCGGCTGACCCTTCATTCATCGCCACTTGCCGCTCCGCCTCGCTGATCGGGAGAACCCAGAGTACGGATACCGGGTCACCGAACAGCTCGCCCGGGGGCATGGGTCCGACAGCGGGGTGATCGCGAACGAGGAGCGCCGCCGTGAACTCGCGGTTCCGCCACGCGTCGCAGGGAATCGTGTGGCCCGGGCCGAGCCAGGTGTAGATACGCCACGGGAAGCCACTCTGCGCGCTCAGGTACGCGCCGAACCGCTTGACTGCTTCGTCGGGCCAGCCTAACGGGACCGCGACGCCAAGCTCGATGCGGCGAAGCGCCTTCCAGTCGTCAGTGTACATCTCGACGTTGGGCTGCGGCACGAGACTCACCCCCGCGGTTACCACGACGGTCGCATCGGGCCTCGGGACGCGGAGCGCCGCTTTGGGCGGCCAGTGGCCGCCATCGATAGCGTAGTAGTTCGAGTGCTGGCCGAGCGCGGAATTGAGCCACTGCATCAGCCCGTCGTGCGCCCCAGGCCAGATCTCTCCGTTGTCCCACGCGGTCCAGTATCGTTCCGCATCCCGAAACCGCGCAGCAAGCTCACCCTCCGGCGGGATCTCCCACGCGAGGGGGCCTTCTCCGATACATCCCGCCGCGTAGCCGTGGAACCCGTCGGCCCCGCTCCAGGGCGGGATGATCGCGAGCACCGCGTCACGCTCGTACAATGCGGCGCCGTTTCCTTCGGGAAGCCAGACGACTCTCAGGTCCGAGGCGCGCGGCGCGCGCGCTCCGCGCGGCTCACGCGTATGCGCGCGCGGGTTGAGCGGCGCGCGGTCGCGTCGCATCGCCTCGACGTCCAGCCGGTCCGGCGCCGCGACGAGGTTGCGCACCCATACACTGCGCGTTCCGAATTCGGTCTCCGGTGCACCGACGAGGTAGAAGTAGCACGCGTCACCGGCAATCTCGACGACCGCCTGGATGTTTCCGTACGGGTTCACGTCCTCGAGCAACACGTCATCAGCCATGAGTCCCTCGTTTCGGGCTCGACGTCCGTGGCGTCCGGAGGCGCGGCGTCACGTCATCCTCGCACACCGCGCTCCCGTGAGATACTGCGGGTCTCGACTCACTGGGCTACCCCGACGAATGCGTCGCGCAGCCACCGCACCGGTCCCGTGATCCAGCCGAGGACGACCCACAGCGCCATGAGCAGGACCGACGCGGCCGCGAGCGTCACCGCGATCAGTACGACCAGCATGAGGACCGCAACGATGGCCAGCAATGGAATGGCTCGCACCTCCTCCCACGGGCCGAGTGCGTCGCGGATGCGAACGGACGTCGGCGCACGAGCGTCGCTCGCTCCGAACTCGGGCGAAGCGCCGAGCCTCGCCAGGCGTGCGAGACGCGGCGTCGACTCCAGGTTCATCCCGACGATGAACGTGGCGACATCCGTCGCGTCCTTCACCATCCTTTCGCTCACGACCGGCCAAACGGGAAAGAGAAAGTTCACAGCCTCTCCGCCTTCCACTCTCACGTCAGCCGCGTCGAGAGCGCGAACCGCGCGCGCCAGCGCATTCGGATTTCGCGTGAGCTGCACGGCCGTCGCGTCGGCGAGCCGGCGGCGCGCGCGCCACATCGGCGCGAGCCACGGCCCGAGGATGAGGTTCGTGAAGAGCGTGATCGACTGCTTTGCCGCAATCGAGGCGAGCCCGATCGTGGCAATGACCGGGATGTGGATCACGATGACCGCGCACGCGTGGCCGACCGACTCCGGCCTGATGGTATCCAGGTTCTCGAAGAACTCGTCGAACTCGAACGCGCTGCTGGCGAGGAGCGCGTCGAGCATCTCGCGCGCGGCGTCGGGGTGCGCGCGTCCGCGTACGGCGTCGCGGGAGAGGTGCACGAACTGCCTGACGAGGGCCCGTCGGCTCGGATCGAGTGGGGTCTCGAGTAGCAACGCCATGAGGCCCCAGGTCTGAAACACCGACAGGATGGTGGCCGCGATCTCGAGGTCGCCATTCCCGACGGACCCCACCAGGTGAGCGACGATGGCCTGTCGTTCATCGCGGTCGAGTCGCTGGAGGAACCCGGTGGTCGCGAGGATGGTTGCGTCGTCGGTCGTGAGCCCGATCGCGACGGCGTTCACCGCCGCCGAGTCGATGATCCGCACCGCTGGGGGACGCACCCCGGCCGCGACGGCGATCTCCTGAACCAGGTTCCGGAGCTGATGCTCGGAGAGTCTCACGGGATCCGGCTCGCGGGAAGGAATCCGGCGCAGCACCGTGCCCGCACCACCGGCGCGTGCCAGGAGCCTGACGAGCGGCCAGGCCACGAGCATGGCCAACGCGCCCGGAGCGATGTAGAGCATCGCCAACGTACCTAACGTGACGCGTGTCGGCTCGCCGCGCACCGCGTTCCACACCGCTGGCAACGCGAACGCCACCTCGTGCAGCAACTCCCACTGCCGCGCGGGGAGCGGCGCCACGAGGTCGACGCCATGCGCCGCGACCAGGACGACGCCATAGAGGAGCGGCGCGAGAATCACGCAGAGGGGAATACCCGCCAGCGCCACGGCGACGACGGCGAAGACCGAGAACCGCCTGCTGCGGCGTCGGTTGCGGCGCTGCTCTTCGAGAAAATGAACCCGCTCGACCGCCTGAACGCTCATTCGCCACTCGATTCGCGCTGATCGTGACCCAAGGCTCGTGGACGATGGCACTCGCTCGAATCCTGCCGGATCGCGACGCCAACGTACGGTATTCGCGGGGCGAATGACCGCTAGTAGTCAATCGCGAGGGAACAGCTATCAGCTATCAGCTATCAGCTATCAGCTATCAGCTATCAGCTATCAGCTA
>DAINRQ010000207.1:0-7792 GCA_036741775.1 Gemmatimonadaceae bacterium
GTCACCTCATCCGCCCGGAGCAGGATGACCGGCTTCTTCGCGCGAACGGCGAGGGCCACTTCGGACGCCGTCCCCGCGTTCATGCCGCAGACGACGCACGCATTGGCCGAGAGCGCGATCACCGCATTGCGTGCTTCGCCGAGGCCGGTCGCGAGGACGACGTCGACCGCGGGGGACGCACCGAGCGTGTCGGGCGTCGGGAGGACGCCAATGGTCAGACCACCAGCCCCGCGGGCGCCCTTCGCGGCCGCGCCCATGACACCGGCGACGCGTCCTCCAGTGAGCACGGCCCACCCTGCCTTCGCCACCATCTCGCCAACCAGGGCGGCGTCGTCCATCTCTTTCTGTCCAGCCCCTTCGCCGGGGCCCAGGACAGCGATCAGAATCCGTCGCATAGACCGCTAACAATAGCGACGCTGCGGCCTCACGTCAGGGGCGGCAGGGCGAGTGGCGAACGGTGGGACGACCCGCTCCCACTACCCCTGACGCGATCGGCCCGGGATGCGCGTTAGGCGCGGTGGGGTCAGAAGGGAACGACGCGCGCCCGACGAATGAAGTCGAGCCGCGGGAAGTTCTGCGTCAGGTACGCGTTCCCCTGCGTCGCGATGCGTGTCTGGTCCGGCCCGTTGCCGCCAGGGGTCCCTTCGCCATAGTTCGCGTAGAGGCTGTCGACCGTCGCCATCCCGTCGACGACCTCCCCGATCGGCGCGAAGCCCATGCCGTCGAGGTTCGAGTTGTCAGCGTAGTTGATGAAGAGCTGCGTGGTCCGCGTGTTCGGTCCGGCCATCGCGTACGAGACCATTCCGCGCCTGTTCGTTTGCTTGACCGGGTCGTCCGGAATGCTCAGCGGCTCCCAGGCAGCGTTGATGCGCGGATCGCCGTGAAGGCCGAACTGCGCCATGAATCCGCTGAGCACGCGGAAGAACCGCGCCTCGTCGTAGAACCCGAGCTGCACGAGGTGATAGAACCGGTCGACGCCGTGGGGCGCCCAGTCGCGGCGTGCGACGATCGTGAAGTTCCCCTTGCTCGTCTCGACCGCGACCTTGAACGAGTCCGGCGCCGGGGCGGACAGTGTGGCCGGATCGGGCCGCACGAGCCGCGCGTCGCTCCCGGCGCCGTCGGCGCCGCCGCAGGCGGCGAGGATGGCAGTGGTGACGGTCGAAACGATCAGGCGCGCGAGCGTGCACCGCGGGGGAAACGACTGCCGCATGGAACGGTCTCCTCGTGTCTGGCTGATGGTCGGCTCAACATAGTCACCTCCGCGGCGGGCTGCGAGAAGGCAACCGGGAACGGGAACGGCTCTCGGGGACGGTGGCGTCCCGAGCGGCCGGACCCTCTTCCCATTCAGGCCGCTGGCGCGAGCGACCGTGCCGCCGCCCGAGGCATCTTCGTCATCCTGCCCATCGTGCCCATCCCGTCTCCTGCCGTTCCGGACCGGTCGCGGTGCGTGTACGGCGCGATCACGCTCGGAGCGCTACTCGGCGGACATCGCCACCCGTGGATCGACCCTCGTCGCCCGACGGGCGGGAATCAGTGTGGCGAGGAACGCAACCGACAGGAGGGCCAGCAGCACGGAGCCAAAGACACGCGCATCGGTTGCGCTCACCCCGTAGAGCAGCCCGCGCAGAGCCCCAGCCGCTGGAAATGCCAGCACCGCTCCCACCACGAGCCCGACGGCTGGCAGGATCATCCCCTGACGCACGATGAGGCGACTGACATCGCCCGGCGTTGCGCCAAGCGCGAGTCGGATGCCGATCTCGCGCGTGCGGTCGGTCACCGCACTGGCCACCACTCCGAAAATGCCGGTGGCCGCAAGCACGAGCGCCAGCGCGGCGAACGCTCCGAGCACGCCCGTCGTGAACTGCTGCCGCTGCCACACGTCGCCCAACTGGCGCGTAAGCACGCCCACATCATGCAGCGCGAGATCGGGATCGACTGCCTGCACCGCGCCGCGAATGGCACGGAGCGCAACCTCCGGAGTACTCGCCGTGCGCACCATGACCGTCCGGTCGGCATACGTGAACTGAAGGTAGGGCGTATACACGGCCGGCCGTACGAATGGCTCGTCGCCCTCGAGATAGGGAATGTCACCAACGATACCGACCACTTCGACCGTCGAATCCGCTGAGGTCCAGATGCTACCGAACCAGAGGCGCGCGCCGATCGGATTCCCGTCCGGCCAGAACGCGCGCGCGGCGGCCTCGTTCACGATGGCGACGCCCGCGCGCCCACGACGGTCTCCGGGGGTGAACGCGCGTCCCGCACGGAGCGGAATGCCGAGCGTTCGAAAGTGATCGGGCCCTACGTAGTGCCGCATGACCAGTGGTGCCGCGCCCGGCCGTGGCGGTCGGCGGCCAGTGATGTGCAGGGTGGTCCGTGCGCACGACGCGACGAGGGGCGCGCAGCCGTCGACCGTCGCGGCGATCACGCCCGGTATCGCCTCGATCGATGTGAGGAGCCGCTCGATGAACGCCGACGCCTGCTCTGGGGGATATCGGGCTTCCGGCGCACGAACCGCGAATGTGATCACGCGGGCAGGATCGAACCCGAGCGGCTCGCCGCGAAGGCGGGCGAGGGTGGCCAGCATGAGACTTCCGCCGACGAGCAGCACGACAGCCAGGGCGACTTCCGCAGCGACGGCGACTCCGCGGAGCGACAGCGTACGGTGGCCCGAGCGTGTGACCGAGCCGCCCTGACGCATCGACGTCGACAGCCCGCCGCGCACCGCCGTCAGCGCCGGCGCGAGGCCGCACACGAGCGTCGTGAGGACGACCACGCCCGCCGCGAACGCGAGCACCACCGGGTCGACCCGCGGCCGCACGAACTCGCCGATGTTTCCGTAGAAGTTGACCGGCGCGATGCTCCCCTCCGGCGGCGCGACGATGCGTGTGATCCCCCACGCGAGCGCGAGCCCGGCCGCGCCGCCTAACGACGAGAGGAGCATCGTCTCGGTGAGGAGCTGCCGCGCGAGGCGCCCGCGCGTCGCACCGAGTGAGAGCCGTACGGCCATCTCGCGCCGGCGGCCCGAGGCGGACGCGATGAGGAGGCTGCTCACGTTCGCGCACGCGAGCAACAGGACCACGCCGCCGGCGCCAAGCAGCACGAGCAGCGCGCGGCGAGTCGCGTCGTTCACGCGCACCTCGGCGAGCGGAACCGCGGTGGCGCCGAAGCGCACGTCGGGCCTTTCACTCTCGCTCGGGAGCTGCCGCTGGATGACCGCACCCACCGTCTCGAGCTCCGCGCGCAACGACGTCATCGATGCGCCCGGACGCAGCTTCGCCACCACGCTGATGAAGTCCTGGTTCGTGGTGAGATACTCGGGGTAGGTGACCGACGGCGCCTGCACCGCGGGGAACCAGAGTTCCGCACGTCCGCTGAGTCCTCTGAACCCCGCGGGCATGACACCCACGATAGTGAGATCGCGCCCGTTCACTCGCAGCACCTGCCCGACTACGTCCGGCGCTCCCGCGTACCGGCGCATCCAGAGATCGTGACTCAGCAGCGCAACCGGTGCAGCGGAAGGGGACTGATCTTCCAGAGCAGAAAACGGGCGACCCCGCGTCGGTCGTGCGCCAAGCGCCGAGAAGTAGCCGCCGCCCACGGGTTCGGCGCGCACGGGCTCGGGCGTCAGCGGCTCGCCACCCGCACCTCGCCCGGACAGGTTCACGCTGGCCAACCCGTAGCTTCCGACGTGCTCCGCCGTCGTCAGCGAGCTCTGGAGCAGTCGAAAGCGTGGGTACGACCAGCGGAGCCGGCGCGGACTGTCGCCCGGCGCGACGCGAGTAGTAAAGACGACAACGATGCGCTCGGGCTCGGGAAATGGTGGCGGCGTGATGAGCGCCGCCTGCGCAAGTGCGAACGTGGAGACCCCGGCGCCGATTGCCAGCGCGAGTGTGCCGACGACCGCCGCGGTCGTCGTGGGATTGCGTCGCAATACGCGGACGCCCACACGAACATCATAAAGCACGGACTTCATTCGCGGCTCTCGGCGGGTGATGGGCTTCACAGCATGCCCCTATGATGCCGGTGAAGGCGCGCCCGCTTATGTCATTCCTCGCTAACGCTCGGAATGACAGGCTCCGCTCGGAATGACGTCGTCAGGCGCGAGCGACCTCGCCGTACCGGAAGCAGTCCGTCGTGTGGTCGTTCACCATGCCGGTCGCCTGCATGAAGGCGTAACAGATCGTCGTGCCGACGAAGCGGAACCCGCGTCGCTTGAGGTCCTTGCTCATCGCGTCGGACTCCGGTGTTCTCGGCGGCACTTCGCGCATCGACCGCCAGCGATTGACCCTGGGCTTCCCGCCGACGAACCGCCAGATGTACGCGTCGAAGGAGCCGGCGTCGTCGCGGACGTCGAGGAATGCGCGCGCGTTCGTGATCGCCGACTCGATTTTGAGGCGGTTCCGAACGATCCCCGGGTCGGCAAGGAGCCGCTCGACCTTCTTCGGCGTGTAGCGGGCGACGCGCTCCGGGTCGAAGTCATCGAACACGCGGCGGTACGCGTCGCGCTTCCTGAGGATCGTCTCCCAGCTGAGCCCTGCCTGCGCCCCCTCGAGGATCAGGAACTCGAACAGGCCGCGGTCGTCGTGGAGCGGCTTGCCCCACTCCGCGTCGTGGTATGGAATGCTGAGCTCCGTCCGTGCCCAGCCGCACCGCGACACGGCTCCCGCCCCGTTAGGCATAGAGGTGCTCGGGGTCCGCCGCGGCGAGGTCGACATAGAAACCGGCGAGCCGTTCCGCCACGGCGTCGAGGTAGCGAGCACCCTTGTCGGGTGTTGCGGCGGCCGGGTTGCCGGTACCTGTGTCGTCCGTGACCTGGGTCCAGCGGCGCGGCGCCCAGGCCCACCCTTCACGCAACCCGGCGACGGTGAACCGGCGCGCGCGCCCGTCGCCCGCCTCTGCCAGCGGGAGCGCGAGGTCGGGCGCGATGTGCTGAACGAGGCTCGTCTCGAGCTCACCGGCGTGATCGCCCGGTTCGACGAAGAACGGGCGTGCGTCGAGGCAGGCGTACCAGTTCACGGTGCAGAGAAACAGTCGCACCTTCGGCTGGAGCTCGCGGATCATCTGCTTGAAGTCGTTGCCGCCGTGCCCGTTCAGGATCACGAGCTTCCCGACACCGTGCGCGTCGAGCACCGCGACCAGGTCTGCCAGCACAGCGGCCTGCGTCGAAGGGTTCAGATTGAGGCAGAACGGAATGTCGAGCTGCCCGGTGTTCGCCCCGAAGGGAACGCAGGGCAACACGATCACGCGCGCGCCACGGTCCCACGCCCGTCGCGCCGACTCGGCCGCAACGGCGTCGCTCTCGATGACGTCGGTGCCGTAGGGGAGATGGTAGTTGTGCGCTTCGGTCGCGCCCCAGGGGAGAATCGCGACATCATACCGCGAGTCGCGGACGACCTTCCAGGTCGTCTCAGCGAGGATGTACGGGCGTCCGGCCATGAAAGTCGGGAGTGAGTCGCGGGTGGCCATCCACCATCTCGTAGAATTGGATGCGATCGCCCTGTTCCGCTTTGGCGAGCAGGATGATCTGCCCGGTGTGCATCGAGAAATGCTCGACGACGTGGTAGATCGCCTCGAGTACGGTCACGTCGTTGCTCTGGATCACGCGACGCGTCAGCAGGTCCGCGGGCGAGACCGTCGCCAGCACGCGGTCCACGTCGATGATCGTCTGCTCGAGTCGGTCGATGAGCTCCGAGACGGGGATCGGGTCGCGCTGCTCGAACTCGGATGGCCGGTCCCGGACATCGACCGCGCCGCCGACGCCGCTCACGATCCACTGCCGAGCGTTGCCGGCGAGGTGAAGCATGATGTTTCCGATGCTGTTCGACGCATCGTTAGGCCGAGCCCACACGACGGCGTCGTCGAGCACGGACACGGACAGCCGGATCTTCGTGAGGTATTCGCGCAGGTAGCGGCGCGAGAGGGTGACCAGAGTGGTCCCCGCGTCGCGCTCGGGGGGTGGCGCGTTGTCGCGCGTTGCCGTCATCGGCCCGCTTGGAAGTTGGTATGCGGTGGAGGCGCCTGCACTGCGGGTGAGACGCGCGGACGAGATTGCAGATGCACGTGAGCGATCGGCTCGCTCGGTGACACCGGACGATCCGACTGAAAAACTGTTCTGCAAACGGAGGTGGCGCCACCGCCCGGGTGTCGCCAGCGTTGCCGCAACCGGGACTCATCGTTGCGGCGACGGAGTCGCGCGCCGTCTCGGGGCGAGTCCGATCGCGACCACGCCCGCCCCCTTGGCGACGTCCACCGCCGTGACGACGTCCTGGAACGTCACGCCCGCCGCGCCACGCACCATGATCGTTTTCGTCGGCCGACCAGCGTAGATCTCGCGCAGCCGATCGGCGAGCTCGTCCCCTCGCACCGCCTGCATGTTGATCGTGTATGTCGCGTTCGGCCTGACTTCGAGCACGATGGGTGGCGTACCGCCTCCGGTTCCGTTGGGGTCGGGCAACTGCGTGTGGATGGCTTTTCGCTGGTTTACCGTCAGGAACATGAACAGGATGAGCAGAACGAGGAGGACGTCGAGGAAGGGTGTCACGTTCGGCTCGAACTGCATGGGACTCTGCGGCTCACGCATCGGACACGCTCGCGATGGGGTTGGTGGACGCTGCGAAGCGACGATGAGGAGCCCGTTATCGAACGGTTAACGCACCATGACGCGTGCGTTAGGGTTCGCTTTCGCGGCAGTCGAGCTCAGCCACAGCGCGGGCCCGACTGTTGCGGCTCGAGCGGCCAACGGAGCGAGGAGAACGGATGACCGATCCGAAAACGGACCCCGCCGGCGACGGCGGAGACACGCCGACTGGGAGCCTCGAGACCACGACAGTTGCACGGGGCCCGGACTGGGAGGCCGAGGATGCGTACTGGCAGAGCGCGTATCCCGAACGTCCGTACGCTCGCGCCGATCGTGGCTACGAGTACTACCGAAGTGCCTACCGCTACGGCGTAGACGCCGCGATACGCTACCGCGATCGCCGCTGGGATGAGGTCGAGAGCGAGATCGCCCGCGTCTGGGATCTGCACCAGGACACTTCACGAGCCGGTTGGGCAGAGATGCGTGAGGCTGTCCGTGATGCGTGGAATCACGTTCGCGGAGAGTCGGATGACGACCGGACACATATCCGGTGATCGAAGCTATCAGCTATCAGCTATCAGCAAGGCACACGGACCGGCTCCGCGGCTGGCGCGTAGGGCTCCGCTGACCGGCACGCGTCGTCGGCAGGGGATACGGATCGGGTGGATGAGACGGATCGGACGGATCGCTCCGCGCGAGGGAGAGCGGTTCTCGCAATGACCGAGCGATGATGGGAACTGCTCCCAGGGACGGTGGCGTCCCCGGCAGCTGGTTCCCCTTCGCGTTCAGGCCGATTGCGAGAGCAACGCCGCTGTCGCGTTGGTCATCTTCGTCATCCTGTTAATCCTGTCCATCCCCTCCTGCCGTTTCGGCGTCTGGACCGGTCGAGATGCGGACTCGGGCGATGCGGCTCGGAGACGAAGATGTCGTGCGCGGCGGCGGTTTGCGGCCACGGAGCGTTCCGCAGCATCCGCCCGATCCGTCAGATCCGTATCCCATCCACGGAAGGCAGCCCGGTCGAGCCGGGCGCGGCTCGCCGCGAGCCGTGCATCCGAAATCCGATGGTTATCGAACCGCCGTGATTGGCTCGAATCAGCGCTCGCGAACGAAGATCGCGTGCGCGCCGGCAAAATCGAGAATCAACATGTCGCCCGCGCCGAGGGAGAATCGCGTCGACATCGCGTGAGGCGCGGCCGGGTTATCCGTCTCGAG
>DAINRQ010000208.1:0-7785 GCA_036741775.1 Gemmatimonadaceae bacterium
CGTTCGGCGTGGTCGAGAAGGCCCGGGGCGCGACGGCGAACGAGACGACGAAGCGTGAGTTCACGCAGTACGCCGGCGACGTGGCCTACCGCTTCCTCAAGAACGAGCGGGCGTACGTGGCAGGCCGGTACAACACGGTCGAGGGCCGATTCGCAGGGATGACGGCCGACGCGAGTGTCGACCGGTACGCGCTGGCGGGCGGCTGGTTCATCACCCCGATCGTGCTGCTCAAGGGCGAGTGGGTGAACCAGAAGTACACCGACTTCCCGACCACGGACATGCGGAACGGGGCGAAGTTCAAGGGGTTCGTCGTCGAGGGCGTGGTCGCCTTCTGACCAATGAGCCGAGAATCGCGAGCCAGGAGTCGTTAGGTCACGCCGACTGGCTCCGCGACACGAGAGGGGTGGCTTCCAACAAAGGAAGCCACCCTTTCGCGCATCTCATGTGCAAAGACCACCCCCGCGTCTGGTCCGGCGTGGCGCCGGTCGCAACAACGATGATGCGGAAACGGCCGAAACGGCCGGATAACATCTCCGCACCGACGCCGCGGCGCGCACCGAGCCGGGACAGCTACGGGGAGACCGCCGCTCCGCCGTTCGCCGCCGTTCGCGCCTCGCCGTTCGCGCCTCGCCGTTCGCGCTAATACGATGCGCCAGGAGTCTGACCCTAATGTCCATGCATCCCCTTCGCGATCATGACATGATGATCGGCGTGGTGAGCACCCTGCGTGAGAAGACCGGCGAAGCCTAACGCCCGGATCTTCGTAACCGTCCTCGCGTCGTTAGGGTCCGCTGCGCGAACGGTGAGCCGAACGCCACCAGGAATATCCTCCACGGTCGCGCGGTAGATTCCCAGGGCGTCGAGCTCCGGCGCGTGCGCGCGCAGCATCTGCCGAATGGACTCGGCGACCCGCCCGTCGCCCGTGACGTCCATGCGCGCGCCACCCGCGATGTCCGTCTGCTTGGCAGTCGCGTACAGGGTTACATCGTTCATGGCCTGGAGATGCCGCCGCAGGGCGCCGATGTCGACCTTCGTCCAGTCGGTAGTGGAGTCGGCCTCGAGTTGGGCGACGACGGCGGCAATGGTGGCAAACGCATCCTGTCCGCCGGGGGCCGCCGCGCCGGTGCCCATCGCCGGGGCGTGATGTCGGGAGTGATCCATGGCGCTCTGCGCGGCGAGCCGGGGGGCGAAAAGCGTCGAGACGGCGGAAGCGAGTATCGCGAGAAAGAGAGTTCGCATTGTCGGGAATTGGAGATCGGGAATCGGGAATCGGGCCCGTAGCCACGCGCGATGATTACTTACACCGGCGACCGAAAACTGATGGACTGACTGCTGATGACTGCTCGCCTGACTACCGACCAACGGGATCGGATCGAGGCTGAACCGTACCGAGTCTCGTGCCTGGTGCCAACCAGAGTAGGCGGTTGTCGCCCTGCGGGGAGAGACTTTAGTCACATGACGTTGTCGCCGCCTGGCGCGATGCGCGTTCCCGTGTAGGATCGTCGGCGCAATGATACCGCGCGAAAGCCTCCGGGCCATCCCGTTCTTCGCGGCTTTTCCCGAGAGCGCCTTGCAGGTCATGGCGGACCGGGGCGTCGAGCGCCGGTTCGCGGCCGGAGAAACGCTGTTCCGCGCGGGCGATGCCGCGAGTGGGCTCATGGTCGTCCTCGAGGGACGGGTGCGCGTCGTCCGTCAGGCGGGCGGCCGGGCACAGGTCGTCCACGTCGAAGCCGCGGGAGGAACGCTCGGCGAAGTCCCGCTGTTCGCCGGCGGCGGCTACCCGGCGACCGCCGTCGCGATGGAACCCACGGTCTGCGTAGTCATCGCGCGAGAGTCCCTCGCCGCGGCGATCCGCTCGAGCCCGGACGCCGCGTTCGTGCTGCTCGAGCGCATGGCGCGCCGGGTGCGCGAGCTCGTGGGCCGGGTCGATCGCCTGTCGCTGCGCTCGGTTTCCGCGCGGCTCGCGGAATACCTCCTGTCCCGCACGAGTACCGGTCGAGCGGTGATCTCGCTCGGCATGACCCAGCAGCAGCTCGCCGAGGAGCTCGGGACCGTGCGCGAAGTCATCGTTCGTGAGCTGCACGCGCTGCGACACCGTGGCGTGATCCGCGCCATCGGCGGTGGACGTTACGAGATTCTCGACGCCGCCGTGCTCGAGGCGAGCGCGGCGGCGGACGACTGAGTCAGAACCGGACGTTCCACAGAAGTCCGACTTCACGCTCACTCACGACCGGCGTGGGTACCGCGCCGATGAAGATGCGATCGAGCTTGTTGCCAGGGCGGTTGTGATGGTAACGCACCGTGGCCCAGCCACTCACGGCGCCTAACGCTGACCCCATCAGGATATCACTCGCCCAGTGCTTGTCGCCGTACATACGGGCGAGTCCGGGCAGGGCGGCGAGGGAGTAGGCGACGGGCCCGACGACGTACGCCCACCCGCGCGAGTGTCGCGCCGTCTCGGCGGTGAGCGCGCTCGCGGTCGCGAATGCCGCCGCGGCGTGAATCGAGGGATACGCGCGATACCGCAGCTCGGCAAACCCTTTCCCCGGGTTGTAGTCGTACGCGTTCGAGTCCGCCGTCACGAACGGGCGTGATCGTCCCAGAATCCCTCGTGCAAGGGTTGCTGTCGCGCTCGCCATGAAGATCGATTCCGTGGTGTGCCACGCGATGTCGGTCGTCGTGCGCGGCGCATCCACGAGCCGAGCGATGCCGTAAGTCACGAGCCCCGCAGCGAAGAGACTCTTCTCGTTGACCTTCGCGGCTACGTCGGCGATGTCGTGGTAACTGTCCCGGTCCTGGTATCGATCGCTTTGCAGTCGCTGGGCGATTCGCTCATCCGAACTCATGAGGGCGACCGATCCAGCCACCGCGGCGCCGAGGACGCCGGCGTCGAGCCAGGTGACGATTGGCGGGCGACGATGCGCGCGCGTCGAGTCAGCACCCTGCGCATGCGCCGGAGCAGGGTAGGCGATGACCATCAGAGCCAAGACGAAGGCGACGAAACGCCGCACGAGCTACCTCATCCGAGATCGACGCTGGATGTATCGCAGCGTCCGTGCCGGGCTGATCTGAATCCGATTCGGCAGACCGGCAGCGCTTTTCCAGCGACGTGCCCAGCCTGTAGATTCGGCTCGTGTACGCGCGGGTGTGGTGGTCCTGTGTGCTCGTTTGCGTCGCCGTCGCAAGTCTTGGCGCGGCGGCTCGGCGCGGTGTGTCGTCACCGTCGCTTGCGTTTGGCGGCCGCATCTTCGCCGCCGACGGGGGCTCACTCGAGCGCATTCGTGTCGTCGCGACCGACGGCCGCGGGACCTACGAGGCGATCGTGGACACGTCCGGCGTTTTCGTCGGTGCGTTCCCGAGTGCACCCCAGGGGCGCGTCACGCTCCGCATCTTCACCGACGCTGGGGCGCGGTACCATCCGAGCGTCGTGACGCTCGGACCTGGCGTACCGGAACGCCCGGTTCGGCTCGTTCTCATCCCGACGCACTGGACGATTTCAGGTGGAACCTTCGTCGGCCGTCAGGTCCGCATCGATCCGCTGCAAGCAGTGAGTCGCGTGGGGGGCGCGGCTGGGTTCTGGCGGGTGACGAGGCGGGGTGGGATCGCAGGGCGCCCGGTGTCGTGGGTGGTGGATAGCTTCCCGGTACGCGTCGCATTCCGGCGCGAGCGTCACGATCCGAAGATCTCTCCGGGCGACTCCGCGGAGTTCTGGAGGATGGCGGAGGAGCTCGAGCGCAATCTTGGGCGCGCCCTCTTTCGTCCGGCGTCACCCGACGAGATCGAGGGCGGCGCGGACGGCATCTTCGTCACCATCGATCGCGGCATGGCGGCCGCGGGGCGCACGTTCATCACGTACGACGAGAGCGGTCGCATCTTCGAGGCGCTTGTGAGCGTCAGTCAGCGCGGGTTTCTCGGTGACCCCCGCATTGCGATGCACGAGTTGCTGCACGCCATCGGGTTCGGGCACGTTGGCGCGTGGGCGTCGGTGATGGGGCCGTCCACGCGAGGCATCTCGCGCCCCACGCCAGAAGACGTGGCGCACGCCCAGCTGTACTACGCCATCTCGGCGATTCAGCGACAGCGCGAGACGCCGTACGGAATTCTCGAGGCGGGACGCGACGTTCGGTTCTGATTGACTGCGCCGGCGGTCAGGAGCCGGCAACCCGGCTGACGCTCACCTCGCGTATCTCCGCGAGCAGCTGATTCGCCGCCGCTGCCCGATCCGGATCGAGTTGCTGGCGCGCGGCACGGAGCACTGTTTCAGCGGCCCTGAAGCTGCGTGCGGCCCACGCCGCGTCACCGTCTGCCTGCGCGCGCAGGCCGTCCATGTGAAGCAACGCGCCAACGGCAAAGGCACGCCGTTCGTCGAGCTTCGGGCCGCCGAGCAGCATGAGCAGCGTCGCCGGGTCCAGCGAATTCGCCATGGCGAGCTCGAGACCGACGTTTCGCATTTCGGCCTGAAGCTCGCTCTTCGCTACCGTCGTGGCACCGCCCGTGATCATCTCGCGTAGTCGGGAGAGGATCCGCCCGAGGGCCTCGATCTGGCGAAGGAGGTAGTCTCGCTGTTGCATGTACTGAAGGCTGGGAGACGGGGCGCGACCGCGCAACGGCCGAGGTTCCGTCGATTCACCCTTCCACCCGTCTGGCCGGTCTTTCAGCTTTAGCTGCATGGCGATACCTCAGCTTCGCCCACCTGACGAGTCCGCCCGGCCGTCTGGCGACACACCGGGAGTGACCGACTCCGCGGGCGCGGAGGCGCCTCAACAACGCCCGGTTTCCGCGGTCCCCCGCGTCCCGATCCACAAGGAGGACCCGAACAAGCAGATCCAGCTCGACCGCATGAAGCGGCGGGCAACCGGGCTGCTCGTTGCGGCGTCCATTGTCTTTGTGGTCGCCGTCTCGCTGGAGTCGCGGTATCCCTGGCTGGGTTACGTGCGAGCGACGGCTGAAGCGGCGATGGTCGGTGGGCTCGCCGACTGGTTCGCGATCACGGCACTGTTCCGCCACCCGCTCGGGATCCCCATCCCACACACGGCGATCATTCCGAGCCGGAAGGATCGGATCGGCCGGAGTCTCGGCGGGTTCGTGCAGAACAACTTTCTTTCGCGTGAAGTCATCGCGGCGCGGCTCGATGGACTGCGCATCGCGGAGCGCATGGCGCGGTGGATCAGCGATCCGGCGAACAGCCGTCGCATCGCGCATCACGTCGCGAGCGGTCTCGCTGGAACGGCGCAGGTCCTCCGAGATGACGATGTCCAGTCGATGATCGATCGCGCGGTCGTAGCGCGTGTGCGCAAGACGCAAGTCGCGCCGGTGCTCGGCAACGTCCTCTCGCTGCTCACGGCCGAGAACCGCCATCAGGAGCTGCTCGACGAGGCGCTGCGGCTCATCTCCGAGGGCGTCCAGCGCAACGAAGAGCTGATTCGGCAGCGCATCCGCGAGGAGAGTCCGTGGTGGCTGCCCGAGGCCGTGGATGACCGCATTCACGACAAGGTCGTCGATGCGATCGAGAACACGCTGCGTCAGGTTGCGGCCGATCCCGGGCATCCGCTGCGCGAGCGGTTCGACCGCGCGCTGAAGGATTTCATTGACCGGCTTCGCACATCGCCGGAACTGATCGCGCGCGCCGAGGAGATCAAGGAGGACATGCTCTCGAACCCGGCGGTTCAGCAGTTCTCGGCGTCGATCTGGGGGGATGTGAAGCACGCGCTCGCGCGGTACGCGGAGCGTAAGGAGACGGATCCGCCGGGTGCGGTGGAGCAGGGGCTGATGAAGCTGGGGAGCGCGGTCCAGGGCGACCCGGAGCTCATGGCGAAAGTGGACGGCTGGATTCTCGATGCGGTGCTCTACGCGGTGGAGCAGTTCCGCGGCGAGGTCGCGCACCTCATCTCGTACACGGTGGGGCAATGGGACGCGGAGGAGACGTCGAAGAAGATCGAGCTGCAGATCGGGAAGGACCTGCAGTACGTACGCATCAACGGGACGCTGGTCGGCGGCCTCGTAGGTCTCATCCTCTACACGGCGAGCCAGTTCTTCGGCCGATAACCCTGTTAGGGGCCTGTTAGGGGTCAGAGTCCTAACGCATCCTTTTATCTCATCGCGCCATCGGGCGGACGCGGAGGACGCGACGCGGCAGCCGCGGACGCGGAAAGGGCCGCGGAGAACACCTCGCGCGCTTGCGGTTTGGCGTGGTTGCCCGGTCGGAACTACGACGCGCACGGATGGGGCGGAAACGGCCGGATGACGGTCCCGCGCGGACGCCGCGGCACGCAACGGGCCGGGAAGATCGGAGGAACGGCCGCCTGCGACGCCGCCGGTGCCGTCCACCCGCCTCCCGACGAGTCATCCGGCCGTTTCGGCCCTTTCCGCGTTTATGCCGTTCCGACCGGCCCGCCACGCCGAAACCCGTAGTCGCGGGAGTCGTTCCCGCGTCATCCGCGTTTGCAGGTGCCGCGTAATTCGCGTCTCGCCCGATGGCGCGATGGACGCTGTGACAGATCTAACGGGCTATTCAGTTCGCATGGCCGAGAGCGGATCGACCCGCGCCGCGCGCCGCGCGGGGATGTAGCACGCCAGCAATCCGGACGCGGTGAGCACGCCCAGGACCGCCAGGAAGACGCTCGGGTCCCGCGGCTGGACATCGAAGAGCACGCCGGCCACGAGCTGCGAGACGCCGGCCGCCAGCGCCAGGCCTAACGTCATGCCGATCGCGAGCTGGAGGATGCCCTGCCGGAACACGAGTCGGAGCACGTGGCTCGTCCTGGCGCCGAGTGCGATGCGGATGCCCACTTCGCGGGCGCGCCGGCTCACCGCGAACGCCATCACCGCATACAGGCCGACCGCGGCCAGGGCGAGCGCCGCGAGTCCAAACGCCAGGAACAGCGTTCCGAACACCCGCACGTGCCAAACGTTCTTGTCGATCGCCTCGTCCGCGGAGTAAATCCAGTAGATCGGGATATCGGCGTTGAGCCCTGCGACCGCCGCCCGTACCTGGGGCGTCAAGGCCATTGCGTTAGGCGCACGCACCGCCATGTGCAGGAAGTTCGTGCGATTCTGTGCGAGCGGCACGTAGTACATCGCGTCCCACGGCCGTCCCGTATCGCCCGTAAAGACGTCCGGTACGACCCCCACGATCGTGAGCCAGGGCGCGGTCGAGCGCGAATCGCCGCGCCGGATCCGCCTGCCTAACGGGTTCTCGGACCCGAAGTGCTTTCGCACGAACGACTGGTTCACGACGACGACCGGCAGCGACTCGCGCCGATCCTCGGCGGTCAGGAGGCGCCCGTCGACCGCCGCGACCCGGAACGTCTCGAAGAAACCCGGCGACACCGTGCTCTCCGCGGCGTCTGGATAGTCGCGGTCGGTGGCGTAGGCGTTGCCCTCGATCGCGAACGGACCACCGCCGCTGCAGCACGTGCCCGGAAGCGCGGAGGTCAGGCCAACAGCCTGCACGCCCGGTAGCGCCGCCAGCTTCGCGGGGAGTTCCTCGAAAAATCGCACCTGCGCGAGCGTGTCCGTGTAGGTGCTGGGGAATCCGACGCGAGCCGTGAACACGTCAGCTGTCGTGACGCCGGGATCCATCGTCCGCAACTTGACGATACTCTTGACCATGAGGCCCGACGCGACCAGAAGCCCGCACGACAAGGCAATCTCGAAGATCACGAGGCCCCGGCTCAGCCGCCCGATGCGGAAGCTCGACGCCCCGCGGGATTCGTCTTTGAGGATCTCGTTGATGTCAGCGCGCGAGGATTGATACGCGGGAATGGCGCCCGAGACGAGGCTCGC
>DAINRQ010000209.1:0-7739 GCA_036741775.1 Gemmatimonadaceae bacterium
AAAATCCCCCGACCTTTGGGTCTTACGAGTTCGAGTCTCGTCCCGGGTACTTCGAACGGCTGCATGATCAGCGACGCGGCAGGGGTGACTTCGAGTCATCCCTGCCGCGTCGTCATCTGCCCTCAGTAACAGCGCGCCTGAGGCGATTCCCCAGGCCACCTGAGCCTCTCGATTCAGCGGTCGATCCATTTTTGGTTGGCCTGGTTGACCCGAGCGAAGGCGCGGCCTGCCGCGCCGGAGCCGGGCTCTCTCTTCCACTGGCCGGCAGGGTATGATACCTCCAAGGAGGTATATTACCCCGCCCGACAATCCAGACTCCTGCCCCGCCTAACAACCTGCCAACCGCCCAGCGATGGCGCGGAACAGCGCTTCGTTGTACTTTCGGGGTCAGGCGGCGCCGGCTTCAGGCGTTAGGATGCGTTAGGGTACGTTAGGTGAACCGTTCGATGCCGATTCGCCGCCGAAGGCAGGGAGCTTCGGATGGAATCGTCGTCACCGATGTTCGAGCGCGACCATGGAGACCTCGCGGGCGGGGTATCGCTACCCCCACCGCCTCGGTCGCGCGACCGCGATGGCCTCAGCGCACTCGAGCGGAAAGCGCTCTACCGGGTCCACACCGAGCTCCCGGCCATGCCGGCGTCGCTCGTCGTCCAGATCCTCCTCTGGCCCGAGAAGATCACCGACTGGGCCCGCGACGAGAACGTGACCCCGGCGCTCGTCTACAACATGCTCGGCGGCTTCAAGCCCTATCACGGCCTCCGCCAGCGCCTCGCGGAGCGCCTGGGGGTCACGAAGGGCGCAGTGGATCACCTCATCGACGCGCGCCGGAAACAGCCATCGACTCGTCGGATCCCCGAGCCGCCGGCCGATTTCACCGCGGACGACGTCTCGCTCGCGCAACAAGGCGGCGCCGATCCCCCGGCGGACGCGCAACCCGGCGTCGCATCCTCGTCACCGGACCGCCCGCCTGACCACCCGCCCGGGTCGAACTCGTCGCAGCGTGACACACGAGAGCCGTCACAAGACGACGCGGTCGAGCCTGATCACCCCGCCGCGCCGGACGACCGGCAGATATCCCTCGACTTCTAGCCGCTACGCCCAACCGCTCCGGACGCGTATCCGGTCGACCGCGACGCGTCGAGCTCCGACCCGTCGCGTCGCAACGAAACGATGGGTTAGGACTCTGACCCCTTACGAAGCGATCGAACGCGGATTCCCCGGCGTTTTGCCGCTTCGGCCCCTAACCTGCGCCAGTGACGCGCATGCACATGAGCGTGCTCGACTGTTTCCTGTCGAGCCCGCAGGGCCCCTCGCGTTCCACTCACGACACGGTCCGGACCGTTCCTTCATGCACAAGCTCCGAATCGCGCAAGTCACCGAGTTCTACTATCCGCATCTCGGTGGAATCTGCGAGCACGTACACCACCTGGCTCGCGAAGCACGCACCCTTGGGCACCACGTCGACATCATCACGTCACGCATCGATGCGACCGAGTCACCGGGGGTCATTCGCTTCGGACAGAGCGTTCCGGTCTTTTCCAATGGCTCGCTCGCCCGCATCACGGTGGGGCGGTCGCTCCGCCGACAGATGCGTGACGTGCTCACGGCCGGGCGGTACGACATCGTTCACGTACATGCGCCGCTCACGCCAACCCTGCCGCTTCTCGCGGTCGAGGAGGCGAGGTGCCCCGTGGTCGGCACCTTCCACGCCGATCTCGGCTACTCGATGGCGTACACGCTTGGCGGACGTTTCTTCCAGCGCCGGATGTCGCGTCTCGCCGCAGCGGTGGCCGTGTCGCCGACGGTCATCAACGGCCATGGCCGGTACTTCGACGCCGACTGGACGGTGATCCCGAACGGAGTGGACGTGGATTTCTTCACCCCCGAGGCGCCGCGGCCGTCCACCATCCGACCGGATGTCCCTTCGGTGCTGTTCCTCGGCCGATTCGATCCACGCAACGGGCTCGCCACGCTGATCGAAGCGTTCAGGCAGGTTCGCGGTCGACGGCGCCCAGCGCAACTTGTCGTTGTCGGCGATGGCCCGCTTCGCGCCTACTACCGTCGCCTCGCGAAGGGTGATCGCGATATCATCTTCGTCGGCGCCGCGAAATTCGAAGACCGGCCCCCGTACTACGCGAATGCGGCGGTGTATGCGTGCCCGACGACGACCGGCTCGTTCGGGATCACGCTGCTCGAATCGATGGCGTGCGGTACCGCAATCGTGTGCTCGGAGATCGATGGGTTCAGTCACGTCGTTACGCACGGGCGGGAGGCGATCATGTTTCCCGTCGGGAGTGTACGCGGGCTCGCCGACACGCTCGTACATGTGCTCGACGACGACGGCCTGCGCGAACGGCTGGGTACGGCTGGACGCCAGCGGGCGCTCGACTTTGCGTGGCCGCAGGTGACCGAGTCCGTTTTGCGCCTCTACGCTCACGTGCTTGGCGAACAGCGCATCGCGTCGTGACACGTGGAGGGTGCTGACTGGAGGCCGCGAGACCGCGTCGGGAGGCGCCGATGGCTTCATGCGCTGCTCCTCGCCGGGACACTCGTGCTGCTCGTGGTGTTCGCGCGTCACGTAGACTGGTCATCGACAACGCAGGCGCTGCGTCGGGCGGATCCCGGAGTGATCGCCGCCGCGATCGCCATTGATCTCGCATCGCTCGTGGTGAGAGGGATGCGGTGGGGACTCCTGCTCGGCGCCGTTGGCGCCCGCGGAACGATCGCCGCGGTTCGCGACACGATCGTTGGCGCGGCGCTCAACAACGTCCTCGTCGCGAATGGCGGCGACGCGGCGCGTGTGGCCATCACCGCGCGTCGCGGACGCGTCTCGAGCGCGGAGGTCATCGCGGCACTCGTCGTGGAGCGCTTCACCGACATCGCGATGTTCGTGACACTCTTCGGCGCGCTTGCGCTCGGCGTTGCGTTGCCCGGTCGATTCGCGCGCTGGAAGCTCGCGGCGATCGTCGCCCTCGCGGTGACCGTCGTGGTCTGCGGTCTGCTCGTGTCACGCCGGACGCGCCATCGAGCGCCGCATGCTCGAGAGAATACGCGGCACCTGGAGTCGCGGGCCGGAGGCAATCGCACGGCAAGCCGCGTCATGGGGGCGATCGCGCGTTACGCGCGGCAGGTGGTCTCGGCGACTGCAACAGTCGCATCTGGCCGACGACTCGCGATCGCGCTCGCCGTGTCGGTGGTCGTCTGGGGAGGGCAGTGGGGAACGTTCCACGTCGCCGCGCATGCCGCGGCGTTGCCCATTTCATGGCCAGTGTCGCTGCTTGCCCTGATCGTCGTCAACGCCAGTTTCCTCGTGCGGCTCACGCCGGGAAACGTGGGCGTCTTCCAGCTGCTCTACGTGCTCGCGGCGACTGCGGCCGGGCTCGACCGAAACCGCGCGCTCGCGGCGGGATTGCTCATTCAGCTGGTGCAGTACATTCCCGTCACCTTGATCGGGCTGCTGCTCACTCCGGCGTTCGTCCGCTCGACGTGGAGACGCGAGCGACAGGCGGATGCGCCATCCAGCCGGGCGAGTACGCCTCTACGTTGAGCTCCGCGAGGAACGTGACGAATCGCATCGAACCGGTGAGCCCCCAGCAGCCGACCGAGCCACGGCCGCGCGTGTTCGTGATGCGCAGGTTGCCCGACGCGACGGAGCGCCAGCTTCGCGAGCGCTATGACGTCGTACTCAACCCAACCGACGAGACGATTCCCGCGGTCACCGTCGTCGACGCCGCACGAACGTTCGACGCCATCGTATCGAGCGTCGTGGATGACGTGCCAGACGCGGTGTTCTCGGTGAACCCTCGCCGGCTTCGTATCGTCGCCAACTACGGTGTGGGTTTCGACCGGATCGACCTCCGCGCCGCACGCGCACACGGCGTCGTCGTCACGAACACGCCCGGCGTACTCACCGAGGACACCGCCGACCTCGCGATGCTGCTGCTGCTCGCTGCGGCGCGGCGCGCGAGCGAGGCGGAGCGTGAGCTGCGCGCGGGACACTGGAACGGGTGGCGCCCCGTCCACATGCTCGGCACGCGCGTGAATGGTGGCGTTCTCGGGATCGTTGGGTTCGGTCGGATTGGCGCCGCGGTCGCGCGGCGGGCCTACCGGGGCTTCGGGATGCGCGTGATGTTCGTCAATCCGAGTGCCCCAGAGGCACAGGCCGTCGCGGATGCGAACGCCACGCGTTGCATATCGCTCGAGGAGATGTTGCCGCTCGCTGACTTCGTCTCCCTTCACGCACCATCACGCCCCGAGACGCGCCAACTGCTGGACGCTCGTCGTCTCGCGCTCATGCGTCCGGGAGCAATTCTGGTCAACACTGCGCGCGGTGATCTGATCGACGAGACCGCGCTATGCGACGCGCTCGAGAGCGGCGCCCTCGCCGCCGCTGGCCTGGATGTGTACGAGGGTGAGCCGCAGGTGAACGACCGACTGCTCGCCCTCCGCAACGTCGTTCTGCTCCCGCATATCGGCAGCGCGACCGTGGCGTCACGCGTCGCCATGGGAGACCGAGTGCTCGCGAACCTCGACGCATTCTTCGCTGGCGTCGAGCCGCCGGACCGCGTGACATAGCCGCGCCGAGAGTTGGCCTTGGGCGTGGTGAGTTGCGCTTGCCCGCGCCCATGGCGCACTCATAGGTTACCCGCCTCTTCGCCCACACCTCCACCAAATGCCACTCACATTCGCCTTCCGCGACGGAGACGCCGCGGACATCGATACTCCGCTGCTCGGCGTCCTGCTGCAGGCCGGGACAGAACTGCCTTCGGAGTTAGGCCAGTTGGACGAGGCGCTCGGCGGCGCGCTGACACGCAGCCTCGAGCGCGGCGACTTCAAAGGTGGCCGAGATGAGACCCTGCATCTCGACGGTGCCGGCGGTCGAGCCGCCCGGCTTCTGCTCGTCGGCGTCGGCACGCCCGCCGAGCCGGCCGCAGCGTACCGCCGTGGCGCGTCGCTTCTCGGGCGTCAGGCGCAGCGCACGGGAGCCGGCTCCCTCGCGGTGGTCGCGCCCGGCGCGGACGCCGCCCTCGTCGAGGCCATCGCCATCGGCATTGCCATGGGCGCGTGGGACTACCACGATCTCAAGTCCCCACCTCCGCCAGCCGAACGCAAGAAGCCGCTCACGAAGGCAACGGTCATCGCCGACGGCTCGGCGGGCGCCAAACGGGCGTTGGCCGATGGCGAGGCGATCGCGTCCGGTTACGACGTCGCACGACGCCTCGCGCACATGCCGCCTAACCTGTGCACGCCGGAGTTTCTCGCGAAGACAGCGACCGACATCGGCCGCCGGCATCGGTTCAAGGTGACGGTGCTCGGCCGGCGCGAGATGGAGCGCCAGAAGATGGGCTCCTTTCTCTGCGTGGCGCAGGGGACGCCGCAGGATCCCAAGCTCGTGACGATGGAATACCGCAAGGGACGACGGGGGGACGCGCCGATCGTTCTCGTCGGCAAGGGACTCTGCTTCGACACCGGCGGCATCTCGATCAAGCCGGCCGACCGCATGGAGCTCATGAAGTACGACATGTGTGGCGCCGCCGGCGTGCTCGGTGCAATGGAAGCCATCGCTCGCCTCAAGCTGCGCGTCAACGTCGTCGGGATCTTCGGGGCGACGACCAACATGCCGTCCGGCACCGCCGTGAAACCTGGCGATGTTGTCATCAGCCATTTGGGGAAGTCGATCGAGATCATCAACACCGACGCCGAGGGGCGGCTCGTTCTCGCCGATCTGCTGTCGTACGCGCGGCGGTTCAAGCCGGCCGCCGTCATCGATGCCGCGACGCTGACCGGTGCCTGCGTCATCGCGCTCGGGCACACGGCCACCGGGGTGCTCGGATCCGATCAAGGCCTCGTCGACGAGGTCATCTCGGCCGCGAAGCGCGCGGCGGAACCGGGCTGGCAGCTGCCGCTCTGGGACGAGTACAAGGAACTGATCAAGTCGGACGTCGCCGACATGAAGAACACCGGTGGGCGTGCGGCGGGTACCATCACCGCGGCTATGTTCCTGAAAGAGTTCGCGGAGGAGTATCCGTGGGTGCACCTCGACATTGCCGGGACGGCGTATTCCGAGGCGGATCTCGTCGCGATTCCGCGCGGCCCGACGGGCGTCCCCACGGGCACCTTCGTCGAGTTCGTCCGAGGGAGGGTGGGCTGAGCGGGTCCATCGCGGCGGGATTGACGCCCGTGCGCCGCGTGTCGTTCGCCCTGTTGATCGGAGCATCACTTTACGCCGGCGTGCCCGAGCACGCGGGCGCACAGGTGCCGTCGCGCGATACGTTGCGGACGCGACGGGATTCGCTCCGGGCAGATTCGATTCGCGTGCGGTTCGACACTCTGCGTCGGCCGGATTCGATCTCCGTGGCGATACCGTTGCCGCCCGACTCCGCGCGCGCCGACTCGGTGCGGGCGCGGCAGCGCGCCGATAGCATCCGCGCGGCGCGCCTCGCCCGGGAGGCGGCGGACACGATCAAGACACCGATCGCGACGGCGGAGGTGCCGCCGGATGTCGAGATCGCGTCGCGGTACCGATGGAACCGAGAGCAGCTCTTCTCGAGCGGGGCACTGACGTTAGGCGAGTTGCTCGGGCGCGTGCCGGGTGTGACCGCGTACCTGTCGGGCTGGATCGCGACGCCCCACACGAACACCTACCTCGGGGATTTCGGGCGGGTTCGCGTGTTCTACGATGGCGTGGAGATCGATCCCCTCGATGTGAGCATGGGGCGTCGACGACCGTGCCCCGAAGAGCGAGAGTGCTCGCCAGGCGCGGGGGCCATGCTCGACCTGTCGAGCATCCCGATCTGGACTGTCGAGGAGCTCGTCGTCGAGCGCGCGGCCGAAGAGCTTCGCGTACATCTGCGGAGCTGGCGCGTGGACCGCACCACGCCCTACAGCCGCGTCGATGTCTCGACCGGCGACCTCTCGACGAATTCCTACCGCGGCTTTTTCGGCCGGCGCTTTCGCAACGGCGCGGCGCTTCAGCTCGGGGCGCAGCAGTACAGCACGCAGGACCCGCGAGCGGGCGGCGATGGGGATCTGCTCGACGTCGTTGGACGGCTCGGCTGGGCGAAGAAGGAGTGGAGCGTCGACGCGGTCGCGCTTCGAACGCGTCGCACTCGCACCGATCAGTTGAGCTGCAGTGGTGTCGAAAATGGCAACTGCTCGATCGTCTTTCCGGAGCTCGGCGAGGGAATCACGTTCACGAACATCCCGGGGCTCGAGGCGACGAGATCGGACGCGTATGTCCGCGTGTCGTACGGGAGCCCCGAGCGGGCGCGGTGGCTGCAGGTCATTGCCGCGACGAGCCGGTTCGCGGAGACAAATGAGAAGACGACTCCGGCCGGCGGAACCCCCAATCAGCCCTTCACGGGCGACACGGTAGACACCACGGCATCGCGTGCGCAGTACGTCGTGACCGGCGGAACGCGGCTCGCGGGCACGTCCGTGAGCGGCAGCGCTCGACTGCGCGTGTTCAACGGCGCGTGGTACCTGTCACCGTCCGGGCGCGTCGGGTTTCAGCGCGGCCCGCTCGCACTGAGCGCGTTTGCCGAGCATCAGGTCGATGATTCCACGCTCCGCGTCGACGTGTCCGCGCGCGTCTCGCCGTTCCGGCGCGCGAGCTTCGCGGCATCGGTCGGGCGGAGCTCACCAACGCGAACCACCGACCGGCCGACCACGTTGGCGTATCGAGGGGAAGCGGGCGTGCGCCTCGGCCGCGTCTGGGTGACGGGCGGGATGATGTCCAT
>DAINRQ010000210.1:0-7500 GCA_036741775.1 Gemmatimonadaceae bacterium
GCTGATAGCTGATAGCTGATGGCTGTTAGCTGCTTGGTATGACTTTCCTTTGCCTGAGATCGTACCGATCGCCCGATAGGAGCGTGCGGTAGACCTTGCCGGAATCCGGCTGGTCCCACCCTCCGTAGACGAACACCTTGCTCGCGCCGAGTACCGTGAAGGTGTCGCGCTGGACCACGATCGCCGTGCCTTCGTCGATCCCGATGCCTAACAACTGCTTGTGCTTCGCGAGCACCTCGGGCAGGTCGTTCAGTCGATTGCGCGCGAGCACGTGCTGGTCGACTGCCACGTTCCGGAGGAACCCGAACCCTTTCTCGTGGCCAGGCGACATCATGATCGTGTTACCTTCCGGCGCGCCCCGCACGAGATAGCTTGCCTGGATCGACGCCCCCGCCGACGAGCCGCCGATCACCCCCCCACGCGCGAGCAACGCGTGCAGCTCGCGCTCCGTCCGCGTGCCCAGGTAGGCGTCAGCCAGACGCCACTGCCGGCCGCCCGGGAACCAGACCGCGCTCGCCCGTCGGATCGGCGCCACGAACTCCTCGGTGTCCGCCCGCTTCGGGTCGTAGGTGTGAAGTACCGTCACGTCCGTCGCGCCGGCGTCGCTGAGGAAGCGGGTGCAGGTGCACGAATCCGTGTACGCGGTATCGCCACCAGCGGTCGGAATCACCACGAAGGCCGCCTGCTTCCCACCAGCGAGCCTGATGAACTCGTTCACGATCTCCGCGCCGACCCGTCCGCCGCCGACGACGACCAGCGACCCGCGCTCCGGTGCCACGGCCGTAGAGCTGGAAGGAGCCGCGCCAGCGTCGGGCGCGGAACGCTGGGCGCACCCGAGCAGGGCCGCAGCGAGCAGGACAGAAACGAGCGGACGTCGCATGAGGAGGGTCATGGGAAGGAGGAGCCGTACGGTTTCCAACGCACCAGCGGCGCGTGATGCTGTGCGTATTCTCTCTCGTGGCATCACTCTCGCGCGGTACCCCGGGGAGACACCGCCAATCGTACTCGAAGCCACCGGAGACATATCATGGTTCGCTGGACCTGCTTTGCAATCGCCGCCGTGCTGGCTGGTTCGGGATGCGCCAGCGCCGGCACCGCCGGGTCAGACGCGCCCAGCGGGACGTTCACGCTCCGTGACGCGTCCGGCCGCGACGTAGGCACGGGCGAGGTTTCGCCGGCCGAAGGTGGAGGCGTACGCGTGCGCCTCAACGCCACGGGACTCACCCCGGGTGCCCACGGGGTGCACGTGCACGAAACCGGGGCCTGTGACGGATCGACCTCCACCCCCTTCTCGTCCGCGGGCGGGCATCACAATCCCACGGCACGTCAGCACGGACGACTCAACCCGGAAGGTCCACATGCGGGAGACCTGCCCAACCTGACGATCGATGCCTCCGGGAACGGAACGCTCGACGCCGTGACCCAGAACCTCTCGCTCGCGGAGGGCGCCGGAACAGTGTTCGACGCCAACGGCAGCGCCATCGTGATCCACGCAAACCCGGATGACGAGCGTACGAACGACGGCCCGAACGGTCCTGGGAACAGTGGCGCCCGCGTCGCCTGCGGAGTGATCACTCGGCGCTGAGCACCGCTCGAGCGCGACGACTTGCGGCGCTCAGCGGCCTGCTCGAGCTTGGGCGTACTCCGACCCTTTCGCCCAGGCCCGACATGCGCCCACCGCGGCCGTTTCGCTCCGCCGTCATCCTGCTCGTTGCGATCCCCTCCGCCGTGCTGGCACAGCAGCGCCAGGGGTTCAACTTCGTCGAGGCCACCGTCGCCGACGTCCACGCGGCGATCACGCGACGCACCACGACGTGTCGCGCGATCGTTGCCGGCTACCTCGCGCGCATCGAGCGATACGACAAGCAGGGGCCGGCCATCAACGCGATCGTGGTCGTGAATCCCAGCGCACTGACCGTCGCCGACTCGCTGGACCGCCGGTTCACCGCGACCCGGACGCTCGTGGGCCCCATGCACTGCGTGCCGGTGATCGTGAAGGACAACTTCGAGACCGCGGGGCTCCAGACCACGGCGGGCTCACTCGCGCTCAGCGACTGGACCCCGCGCGAGAACGCGACGCTGGTTCAGCGGCTCGTGGACGCCGGCGCGGTCGTGCTCGCGAAATCGAACATGGCGGAGCTCGCGTTCTCGCCGTACGAGACGGTGAGCTCCATCCTCCCCGGCTACACGAAAAACCCGTACGCGCTGGACCGCGTGACGGCCGGATCGAGCGGAGGCACCGGGGCCGCCGTGGCCGCGAGCTTCGGCGTCGTTGGACTGGGGACGGACACCGGCAACTCGATTCGCGGGCCGTCCGCGCACAACGCGCTCGTGGGGATCCGGTCCACGATGGGCCTAACGAGTCGTGCCGGCGTCGTGCCGCTCAACCTCGCATCGGACATCGCGGGTCCGATGACGCGCACAGTCACCGATGCCGTCGCGGTGTTCCAGGTCGTCGCGGGGTACGACCCCGCCGACCCGGCGACCGAGCCGAGTCGAGAGCGAACGCTGCCGGAGTACGCGCGCTCCCTCCGGCGTGACGGGCTGCGCGGCGCGCGGATTGGCGTGTTGCCGCAAGCGTACCTCACCGCGACGACCGACAGCGAGGTCGTTCGCGTCTTCTCGCGCGCGGTGGCGGACCTGCGCCGCCAGGGCGCGACGGTAATCGACTCGGTGGTCATCCCCGAGCTCGACTCGCTGCGCCGCTCGGCGCGCGGATGCAATCCGTTCAAGTTCGACTTCGAGCGGTACCTCGCGTCGCGCAACGATTCGACGATTCCGGTCAAGACGGTCGCCGAGTTGATCCGATCGAACCGGTTCCACCCGTCGGTTCAGGTTCGGCTGACGGCGGCCCAGGCGGAGTCGCTTCCGCCGGAGCAGAATCCGGGGTGTGCGGCGCGTGACCGCTTCCGCGAGGGGCTTCGTGCGGCGGTGCTCCGCGCCATGGACGCGAATCGGCTGGACGCGTTCGTCTATCCGACATGGAGCAACCCTCCACGTCTGATTGGAGATCTGAACACGCCGCACGGTGACAATAACCAGCTGTTCTCGCCGAGCACGGGGTTCCCTGCGGTCACGGTGCCCATGGGGTACACGCGCCGCGTGCTGCCCTCCGGACTGCAATTCTTCGGGCGTCCGTGGTCGGAGGAGACGTTGATCCGGCTGGCGTACGCGTACGAGCAGGCAACGCGGTGGAGAAAGCAGCCTCGGCTATAGGAGTCGGTGGACGACCGGGACGGGACATTTGAACCGAGACGGAGGGGTAACCGGCGTGGCGGCGGTCAGATGCTGGCCCCATGATCAGCACGTAACTGGCCGGCGGGCCGAACCGTCAGGGTGAAGGCACAAATGTTTGCAGAAAACTCTAATCTAGACCTAGCAGTCGGTTCATCCCATCCACTATAGTATGGCTCGGCGAGTGACCGGGGTCGCGGAAGTTTCGTGACGCCGGCCCGTCGTCGCACGTTTTTTCGGGGGCCCCCGTGGAAGCCACAACTTCCAACATCTCACTGTCGACGCTTCAGAATGCGTTGGCGGGTCGTTATGCGTTCGAGCGTGAGCTCGGCCGCGGTGGGATGGCGACCGTCTACCTCGCGCGCGACCTAACGCACAACCGACACGTCGCCGTCAAGGTTCTGATGCCGGAGTTGGCCGCGTCGCTCGGCCAGGAGCGGTTTCTCCGCGAGATCGAGGTCGGCACGAAGCTCCAGCATCCGCGCATCGTTGGCGTGCTCGATTCCGGCCAGGCGGATGGCGTGCTGTATTACGTCATGCCGTTCGTGGACGGTGCGTCGCTCCGCGATCGGTTGAACCGCGAGAAGCAGCTCGCCGTCGATGACGCCCTTACGATCGCGCAGCAGGTCGCCGACGCCTTGGCGTACGCGCATGGCCAGGGCGTCATTCACCGCGACATCAAGCCCGAGAACATCCTGCTCGATGCCAGCGGCGCACTGGTCGCGGATTTCGGCATCGCGCGTGCCGTTTCCGTGGCCGGTGGCGAGACGCTGACTCGCACGGGCATGGCCGTCGGAACCCCGACGTACATGTCGCCCGAACAGGCAATGGGGAGTAAGGATGTCACGCCGGAGAGCGACATCTACAGCCTGGCGTGCGTAGTCTACGAGCTCCTTGCTGGGCAGCCGCCGTTCACCGGGCCCACGGCCATGGCACTCCTCGCTCGGCACTCGCTGGACAACGTGCCGAGTCTCAAGATCGTTCGCGGCACGGTGCCCGACGCGGTGGAAGACGCGATCGTGCGCGCCATGGCGAAGGTCCCCGCTGATCGCTTCCGCACGGCGACCGACTTCGCGGCGGCGCTGCTGGACAACGAAGGTGCAGCGCGCCGGCGGCGGGACAGTCTCAAGGCCAAAGCCATCGCCGCCGAGACGGTCGAGCGCCCGGCGCGCGGCCGTGGGCAGAAGAAGACCGTGATGATTGCCGCCGCCGTGACGGTGCCGTTGCTCGCGGCCGGTGGATGGTTCGGCTGGAAGGCAACGCAGGGGACCGCACCACCGGCGGGTCTCGAGGGGGATTTCGCCAAGCAGAACATCGCGGTGCTGTACTTCCAGGATCGTAGTCCGTCGAAGGAGCTCGGGTACCTGGCGGACGGCATCACGGAAGCCCTGATCGACGAGCTGAGCGAGGTTCCGCAGATCAAGGTGGCCTCGCGCAACGGCTCGGCGACGTTCAAAGGGAAGGACGCGGTCCCGACGGACAGCATCGCGCGTGCGCTCAAGGTCGGCACGATCGTGAATGGGATCGTGGAGCCGGCTGGCGCCGGGCAGGTGCGCGTGACGGTTCGACTCGACGATGCGCTGAGCGGCAATCAGCTCGGCAGGAAGCAGATCGTCCACGCGCTGGACAACTCGCTCGCGCTACAGGACTCGATCGCGGTTCAGGTGTCGGAGTTTCTCCGCTCGCGGGTCGGCGAGGAGGTGCAGGAGCTGAGAGCGCGGGTCGGCACGCGTAACGCCGCCGCCTGGGAGGCCATGCAGCGGGCGAAGCAGACGGTCTCCCAGGTGAACGCGCTCATGGTCGCGCGGGATGTTCCGGCGGCACTGGCCAAGGTCTCGCAGGCCGACAGCGCACTCGCGCAGGTCGAAACGATGGACGGCAACTGGGTCACGCCCATCACCGAACGCGCATGGCTCGCGTACTGGACGGCTCGGATGGTCACATCGCGGAGCTCGGACCACGTGAAGTGGGTCGATCGCGGCCTCGCCCACGCGGAGCGCGCGCTGGCCAAGACACCTAACGACGCTCACGCCACCGAGGTGCGCGGCCAGCTGCGCTACTGGCAGTGGCTTACGAACCTCGCCCCCAATCCCGCCGCCGCGACGGCGCTCATGGCATCCGCCGAACAGGATCTGCGAGCTGCCACGGCGTCGAACGCGCGGGCGGCGAGCGCGTGGAATACACTCAGCCACCTCCTGATCAACAAGGGAGAGCTTTCCGAGGCCAAGCTTGCCGCCGAGACCGCGTACAACGCGGACCCGTTCCTGACGAACGTCGACCTCACGATTCACCGGCTTTTCCTGGCCTCGCTCGATCTCCAGTTGAAGGACGAGGCCGAGAAGTGGTGTGCGCACGGCCAGAGCCGATTCCCGGAGAATTATCGATTCATTCAGTGTAAGCTCTGGCTGTTCACGCTTCCAACGAATACGCCCCCGGACATGAACGAGGTGCGCAAGGTGTACGAGGCGTACGTGGCGGCGAGTCCAGCAAACGTTCAGGCGTTCGACAAGCTGAAGGGCCGCATGATGATGGGGATCGCCTTCGTGCGGGCGGGACAGCTGGACAGCGCGAAGACCATCGCCGAGACGGAGCAGGGGGACCCGTCGATCGACCCCCGCGCCGAGCTGGCGTATCTCGCAGCGATCATCTATGGCCAGACCGGCGAGCCCGACAAAGCGATCGCCGCGCTGAGGAGAAACGTGGCCGCCAACCCGCATCAGCGTGCGTTCGCCGGGAACGACGAGTCGTGGTGGCTCAGGGAGCTTCGTAAGGATCCAAAGTATCAGGCATTCGTGAAGTCGCTGAACTAACCGTCAAGTAACCGATACGGCCCAATATGGGTCAGCGCCGGTGGTGACCCTGTTGCTACGGTCCCCGCAGCTGCTGCGGCGCCTCTCTCCCCAGGAGTCTCCCCAGAATGAAACGCAACTTCCGAGCATTTCTCGTGATCGGTGCGGCCAGCGCAGGCCTCGCCGCGTGTAGCGATCAGCCGACGTCGGCGCCCACCGCTCCGCGGATGGCGGGCGTGAATCCCGACGTGCTTCCGACGTGCAACTTTACGACACTCCGGGACGCGGTCCGCTCATACGCTGACGTCAACGGCAGCGATGTGATCTTCCAGTACATCCGCGACATGTCGACCGATGCGTACGGCCAGGGCATGAATGGCCTTGCCCGGCTCGCGGACATTCGCGCGAATGGACCCAGGAAGGCTGGTGCCGGGGCTGCGGAAGGCGCGGCCGCGGCCATCCAGTTCCTCGTATGTATGCCCGTGGGCACGCTGGACGCCGACATCGTGACTCACCTCGAGGGTGCGTTTGCGTCGGGTGGTTTGTTCGAGGTGCCCGCGACGACGTCGCTCGACCCAGTCTTCTCGCGGCATACCCCGGCGGTGTCCCAGTTCTGGGCAGCGAAGCCGGAAGGTGCTACGACGTGGGGCGCCTTGAGCGGCGGCGTTCGGTACGTCGTGTTCGGTTATCCGATCCCGGGCGGGTTCGACTACAACGTCATCCCGGCGCTTGGAGAGGGCATTGCGCCGAACGCGATGCCGGGGGACTTCACGGGTAGTCTCCTGATTGGCGCGTGCGGCGAGTTCGCCAACAATGTCCGCGTCAAGCACGTGGACGAGGTGCTGTTCGACGAATCGATGGCGTTCTGCCAACCTTCCTCTCCAACGGTCGCGTCGCTTTCGTCGGGCGTCGGTTCGTTCCTCGCGTCGTTCGTACGCAGCGGGCTGAGCATGGTCACCCCGCAGGTGGCGTTCGCGTTCGGCGGCGGAGTCGGTGGCGCCGTGAGCGAGCTGAGCCCGACGACACTGCCGACGGTTGTGCCGAAGCTCGAATACGCTCCACAGCCGGCGAACAACAAAGCAGTGGGCGATCAGCTAGGCATTCAGGTGCGTGTATACACCGGTGCCAGCTGGATGGACGGAACCCCCTTGAACAATGCCGACGTGACCCTCATGGTCGCCGGCAACATGGGGCAGGACGCGCTGTTCTTCGATCCGACGACGGGCAAGGCATGCTTCCAGGTGACTCGGACGACGGTGGACGGCGTCGCCGACTTCAGCACGGTTTCCGTGAGGAAGGCTGGCGGGTACACCCTGATCGCAGCGGCGGACTTCGACAATCTGGACGCCAACGCGGTCCTGTCGAATCTGTTCAACGTCAAGAACAAGAAGGTGTCGGCCGCGCCTAGCTGCTGACCGTCCGCCGTAACGCGAGAGACCGCGGGCCGCCGGGATTCCGGCGGCCCGCGTTTCTTCAT
>DAINRQ010000211.1:0-7484 GCA_036741775.1 Gemmatimonadaceae bacterium
CTATCAGCTATCAGCTATCAGCTATCAGCTATCAGCTATCAGCTATCAGCAAAGCAAAACCTCGGGAGGCCACTCTCCGGTAGAGAGGCATCCCGAGGGTTCTCGCTTTGCTGATAGCTGATAGCTGATGGCTGATAGCTTCGAGTTCAGTCCCCTGTCTCCGGTGCCAACGCCGGTACCGGGTACTCAGCCGTCTTCTGCTTGACACGCATCCCGAACCGCCGCGCGAGCGCCGCGCGCCACTCGTCCAGGATCTCGTAGAACGTCGGGATCGCGATCAACGTCAACAACGTCGACGTGATCACGCCGCCGATCACCGCGATGCCCAGCGGAGCGCGGAATTGCGCGCCCTCGCCGCGGCCGAGCGCGACGGGGAGCATACCCGCGATCAGCGCGACTGTGGTCATGAGAATCGGACGAAGGCGGATCGCACCGGCCTCCACGAGCGCGTCGCGCAGGTTCATCCCCTGCTTCTCGCGCGCCCACTTCGCGAAGTCGATGAGCAGAATCGCGTTCTTCGCCACAATGCCCATGAGCAGAATCACCCCGATCAGGCTCATGATGTTGATCGTGTTACCCGTGAGCGCGAGGCTCAGCATGACGCCAATGAGCGACAGCGGCAGCGACAACATGATCGCGAGCGGATCGAGGAACGATCCGAACTGCATCACGAGGATCAGGTACATGAGACCGACCGCGACGCCGAGGGCGAGGAAGATCTGTCCGAAGACCTCGTCCTGCGACTGCGCTTCCCCGCCCTTCTCCACGCGAATCCCCGGTGGCGGCTGCAGCGCGAGCATCCGGTTGAACGCGTCGTTCGTCACCTCGCCCATCGACCGGCCGGACGTGTTGAACTCCACCGACACGACCTTGTCGCGGTTGAGATGGTTGATCACGGCCGGACCCACGCCCTGCCGCACCGTCGCCACCTGACCGAGCGGCGCCGTCGTCGGTACACCATTCGGGCCCGCGATCACGAGCGGGAGCTGCCGCAAGTCTGCCGCTCGACGCCGCGCCTCGGGCGCGAGCCTAACGGTGACGTCACGCATCTCGCCGCTGGGGTCCTGCCAATCGCCGGCGTCGATGCCCGCGAATGCCGGCCGCAGCGCCTGCGCCACCTGACCGACGGTCACGCCGATGCTGCCAGCCACACCTCGATTCAGATCCACGGTGAGCTCGGGCTTCTGCCCCTTCGTGGACAACGACACGTCCACGGCGCCGGGCACCTTCTGGACTTCGGCGAGCGCGAGCTCGGAGAACTTTGCCAGCTCCTCGGTATTGTTGCCTCGCACCTGGAGCTGCACCTGCTTTCGGCCTCCACCCCAGTCGTTCGAGAACACGGCGATCTTCGCGCCGCCGATCGGCTTCAGGTCATCGCGCAGCCGGGCCGACAGCGCTTCGACACCCTCGCTCCGATCGCTCTTGGGAACGAGCGCAACGTACAGCTTCGCGAGATCGACGGCGCCCGCCGCGCCACCGCCAATGGTCGTGTACACGTACCTCACTTCCGGGTACGTGCGGAGCTGGCGCGCGACCTCCTCCGCCTTGAGACGCGTGTACTCGATGTTCGAGCCTGGCGGGGTCTCGATCGTCACGTTGATTTCGGCCTGGTCATCTTCGGGAAAGAATCCGAACCCGACGTGCATCCACTGCGGGACGACTCCCATGAGCACGGCCGGGATCGCGATGCCGGCGGCAACCGCTCCGAGCTTCGTGTACCACCGCCGCGAGCGGCCGAGGAGGAACACGGCAGCAGCGACGCCGGCCAGCACGACGAGCAGCCCGGGAATCCCCTTCGTGGGGAGCGTGAACGAACCGAGGAACGTGCCGATGGCAATCACCGTGATCGCCGCGCGGTGGTCGAGCGCCCACGCGATCACGCGCTTGTAGTTCTGCGCCTGACGATTGAACCAGTGGTTGAACTTGTCGAGCTGCCGCGTGATCCACGCCTTCTCGTGCTCTTCCTTGTGCGGGTCGGCCCAGTACGCCGAGAGCATGGGGTCGAGCGAGAACGACACGAACAGCGACACGAGCACCGAGCACGCCATGGTGAGCGCGAACGGCTTGAACCACTGACCACCGACGCCCGGCATGAACGCGATGGGGACGAACACCGCGATGATCGAGAACGTCGTCGCGGCAACGGCGAGCCCGATCTCGTCGGTCCCCTCTCGAGCCGCCGTGTAATGATCTTTCCCCATCTCCACGTGTCGCACGATGTTCTCTCGCACCACGATCGCGTCGTCGATCAGGATACCGATCGCGAGCGAGAGGCCGAGCAGCGACATGGTGTTCAGCGTGAAGCCGAACGCCCACACCGCCACGAAGCTCGCGAGCACCGAAACCGGCAGCGCGAGCCCCGTGATGACCGTGGAGCGCCACGAGTTCAGGAAGAGGAAGACGACGAGCACGGTGAGCGCCGCGCCCTCGAGCAATGCCTCCTGCACGTTCGCGACGGAGTTCCGAACGCGCTCGCCGCGGTTCTTGATCACGTCGATGGTCGTGCCGGCCGGCAGCCCTTTCTTCAGATCGTCGATGCGCGCGATGATCTGCTCGGCGACGTGCGTCGTGCTGTAGCCTTTCGATTTCTTGATGTCGATACCGACGGACTCGCGCGAGCTCGGCGTCTTCGCGTCACTGTAGAGCGCGAGCGAGCGCGCCTCCTCGGTGCCGTCGATGACGTCGGCGACCTGGCCGAGGCGAATCACCTGCCCGTTCCGCTCGGCGACGATGATCTGCTCGAAGTCCTCCGGCCGCTCGAGACGACCGCGGAGCCGGATGGAGCGCTCGTCGAGGTCACCCGTCACACGACCCACCGGCGCGGCGAGGTTCTGCAGCTGCAAGGCCTGCACGAGCTGCGAGACACCGATGCCCGCGGCCTGCAGCGCATCGGGCTTGATCTGCACCGTGAGCTCGCGCTCGACCTTACCTGGAACCTCGACCTCGGCCACGCCCGCGATGGAGCGCAGCTCGCGCGTGATCCCGGGATCGGCGAGACGAGTGAGCTCGCCGGGCGAGAGCGTATTGGAGGACAAGGCCAACGACACGATCGGAAGGTCCGTGTCATTGAACTTCTTGATGATCGGCTCTTCCATCTCGGGCGGCAGGTCCTGACGGATGCCGGAGATGGCGTCGCGGATATCCTGCGTCGCCTCCTGGAGCGGCTTGTCGAACAGGAACTCGACCATGATGGTCGCAAACCCGTCCTCGGCGGTGCCCATGACGTTTTTCACACCGCTGATCGACGAGATGGCCTCCTCGACCGGGTCGAGGATTTCCTTCTCGACGCCGTCAGGCGCGGCGCCTGGATATGGAATGCCAACGGTCACGAACGGCGGCGCCACATCCGGGAACTCGTCCGTCTGCAGCTTGCCGAGCGCGATCAATCCGAACACGACGAGCGCGAGCATCGACACGACAGTGACGATGGGGCGCTTGATCGCAAAATCCGAGATTAACATGTAGTGCTCTCCGAAATCACTTCGGCGTTAGGTAAACACTGTCATTCCGAGCGGAGCGGCCTTCAGGCCGTGCAGCCGAGGAATCGCGCTCAGCCCCTCGACCAAGACAGTCGCTACTCTCGCGCGGCACGGCTTCCCGATAGAGGGCTTCTGCGGAACCAGCGAAATCTGCGGCCATCTGCGTCAGGTCCGCTTCATCGTGCGGGTAGAGGGGTAGGCCTCTACCGGAAGGCACGCGCTTCCTCGCTGCGCTCGGAATGACATCACGGTTTCGGCGTATCTGTCGGAGTGTTCACGCGAACGGGCGTGCCGGGGGTGATGCCGCGCGCGGCGCCAACCAGTAACGTGTCGCCCGCGGCGAGTCCCGCCTTGACTTCGACCTGCTCCGAGTCGTCGTCGCGCAGCCCGAGCTCGACGTCCACGCGCTCCACCTTGCCATCCGTCAGCCGGATGGCGAACGGCTTCACACCGGTGATGTCGATCGCGCTGCTCGGCGCGACGAGTGCCGTACGGCGCTCGCTCGCAACGCGCCCTTCGGCGAACAGGCCGCCGACGAGGTTGTTGCCCGAATTCGGGATCGCCACGACGACGCGCACCTGACCGGTCGTCGGGTCCGCGATCGGGTTGACGCGCGAGATGCGACCCGTGAACGCGCGATCCGGATAGCCGCTGACGCTGAACTGCACCGGCGATCCGACCTTGATCGCGGCGAGCTGATTCGCGGGCACCGAGCCCTCGAGACGCATGCTCGTCGGGTCGACGATCGTGAACATCTCGCCGCCGGGCTGCACGACATCACCGCCCGAGACGTGCCGGCGCGCAACAATGCCGTTGAACGGTGAGCGGAGCTGCGCGTCGGCCAGTTGCTTTTCCTGCAGCGTCAGGCGCGCCCTCGCGTCGGCTAACTGCGACTGCGCGGCCTCGTTCTGCGTGCGCGCGGTCTCGAGGTCGCGATCGGCGATCGCACCGGCGGCCGCGAGGCGCTCGTTCCGCTCGAGGTTGCGCTTCGCGACATCCGCCGCGCTCTGCGCCGACGTCACCGCCGAGCGCGCCGAGAGGTACTGGTCGCGAATGGTGCGGTCGTCGATCCGCGCGAGCAGCGTCCCGTTTCCGACGCGGCTGCCCTCATCCACGAACGTCTGGAGAACGGTGCCCGAGATCTGCGCGCGCACCGTTGCCTCCTGCGCCGCCTGCAGGTTTCCGGAGATGGCCGGCCCGCTCGCCAGGTCGGCCTGCTTCAGGACCACGATATTCTCGGTACCGATGGTCGTCGGCGCCGGCGTGACATTACTCGCGTCCTTCGCTTCACTGTCATCGCAAGCCGCGAGCGCCAGCGCTGCGAGCAGGGCCAGGGTGGTACTCACGCCGCGGCGGTTCATCAGTTCTTGCATTGGAGTCGCGCTCCGCTACTGTCCGGTTCCGGTGACGCTGGCGGCTTGTGTCGCCCGCGGTTGCTGTTGTGGTCGTTGCGGTTGTTGCTGTTGCATTCCTCCGGCCCCTCCCGCGGCCGGGGCTGGCGCGCCCGATCCGCCGCCTGCTCCTGCTCCCGCCCCCCCGCCGCCCGCGCCGAGCGGCAGGTCCTTGAGAAGCATCAATCGCAGCCGCGCGACCTGAAAGTCGCGCTCGGCCTGCGCACGGTTTGCGCGCGCCTGCTGAAGCAGGACTCGCGACTCACTGAGCTCGAGCTGCGTCGACAACCCCTCGCGGTACCGCACCTCGGCGATGTTGTACGCGCGTGTCGCCTGCTCGGCGGTCCCACTGCTCGCGGCAAGCGTGGCGGCTGCCTGCTCGAGCTGCGCGACAGACTGACGTGCGTCGAGCGCCGCCAGCTCTCGCGTCTGTTGCAGGCGCGCCCGTGCCTCCACGACGTTCGCTTCGGCAACGACATTCTGACCGCGAACGCGCCCGCCGGTGAAGAGGGGCATCGATGCGCCGACCGTCACCGTCCAGTTGTTCACGAACGAGTTCCATTCCGGGATGCCGGCGTCGGGGAACGCCACGCGCCCATACGACGTCGACAGCGTCAGGCTGGGCAGGTAGTCCGACTTGGCAATGCGCCGCTCGGCTTCCTCGACCGTCAGGTTCTCTTCGAGCTGCCTAACGGTGGCGCGGGCCTCCGCGCTCGTGTCCGTTCGCTGGACGACGGAGTCCGTGAGCGCCATGACCATCTGCGCCGCGGTCACGGCGTTCGTGGCCTGGGTGAGCAGACCCGCCGGCGTCCCGTCCCCGATACCGTCCGTGAGTGTGATCGAGTCCGTGTACGGCAGGTTGAGCAGCTGCTTGAGGCGCAGGTAGCTCAGCTCCCGTGTCGTCCTCGCCTGCAGCAAGGCCGGTACCTGATTGTCGCGCGTGACCCGTGCCCGCAGCAGGTCGAACTCGGACTGATTCCCGACCTGCCGCGCGAGCGATGTCTGCCGCAGCGCTTCCTCGGTTTGCGCGAGCGACGAGTCCGCGATCGCGACGAGGCGATCGGCGAGCGCTGCGTCGTAGTACGCCTGCGCGACGTCCAACCGCAACTGCGCGCGCTGCGCCGTCAGCTCGATGTCCGCCGAGCGACGACCGGCTCGGGCTGCCCTGTTCTGCGCCTGAACGCGGCCACCACTGAAGAGCTCCACGGACCCGGTCAGCCCGAGCTGGTACTGATTCTTCGCGCCGAAGCCGACGCGGGTGAAGTCGATCCCCCCACTGCTCGAGCAGCGAGAGAACGCCTCGAGGCCCGCGAGTCGTTCGGCCTGTGGCGCGCCTGCCGCCGCGAGGTACCGCGTGCACGGCTGGAAGTACGTGGTGGTGTCGTTCGGCGGTGCGGGCGGCACGTTAGGCCCGGGCTCCTGCTGCGAGCCCTGCAGCACCTCGAACTGACTCTTGAGCGTGCGCGTGTAATTCAGCGAGCCGTTGAGCTGCGGCAGGTACTGGCTGCGCGCCTGCAGTAGCTGGCCGCGCGCGCGATCGACGCCGGCGCGAGCGATCTCGATGTTCTCGCTCTCACGCTCGGCGATGCGCATGGCTTCGTCGAGCGAGAGGGCACGTACGGTCCCGGGTGCACTCGGTGCCGGCCGAGCGGCTGCTGGCTGTTGCGCCACGAGCGCTGGCGCGCCGAGTGGCGAAAGCGTGATGGCGGCCGAGACGGCAAGCGCACCAAATCGTTGGCGAGAAAGCATAAAACCTGGTTCCGAACGGGGGAGAAATCAGCGCCGCGGGTTGCCGTGAGGACTGCGGGCGCCGCGGGCGCGCTGGGGCGGGCGCGGCGGGCGACCAGGCGCTCGGCTCTGGCGCTCGCCGCACCCGACGGCCCGGAGAAAGAGCCGCGCGTAGAGCGCAGCGGCTTCGGTCTCCGGCTGGGGGTATAACGTGGGCATCATTTCACGCCCCATCGCGTCCGCGAAGAGGGCGCTGATGAGCATGGCCGCGGCGGCGTGCACCTCGGCATCGGAGATGGCAGCGCCGCGATGCCTGAGCTTCATGCCGTACGCTCTGAGCTCACGGAAGGCGCACTGGGTGCCTTCGGACATGCACGGCGCCATCTCGGGGTGTTCTTCGATCTCGCCCATGGCCTTGCGGATCATGGAGCGGGCGGCGCGGAGGTGCACGAGCTGGGCGTCACACCAGGCCGAGAGCTCACGCTCGGGGTCGGTGGGTTCCTCGGGGAGATCGATGGGGTCGGTTCGCCGAGGGGCGTGCTCGCGCAGTGCTTCTGCAATGAGGGCGGATTTCGAACCGAAGAGGCGGAAGAGGGTAACTTCGTTGACCCCGGCCTCATCGGCGATGCGTCGGGTGGTAGCGCCGCGGAATCCGGACTCACCGTAGATCCGCGCGGCCGCGGCGAGGAGCTTCTGTCGACTGGCCATAAGAGGCGGCTAATCTAGGGGGGCCGGGCGGTGAAAGCAAGTAACTACTTGCATGCAACGGGCGCCGGAGGCGCCCGTTGCAGCTACCAGCCATCAGCCATCAGCCATCAGCTTTGAACCCTCGGGACGCGTCTACCGGTAGTGGGGTATCCGGAGGTCTCGCTTTGGCTGATGGCTG
>DAINRQ010000212.1:0-7257 GCA_036741775.1 Gemmatimonadaceae bacterium
GGTTGATCATCACGTAGGCGCCGAAGAAGGCCGAGTGGCCGTGCATCGGCGTGATCAGCGTTCCGTGCGTCCACTTGTTGACCGACGGCCAGGTGTGTGCGAGGCCGAGTAGCCCGGCGCCGAACGCTGTGAACACTGCACTGCCGATCGTCCAGTGCAGCGCCAGATGGTTCGGATGCGCGAGTCCGGAACGCCGCATCGCGTAATACGCGAACATCGCCATGCCGATGAGCGCCAGCGGCTCGAGGGCGCTGAAGATCCCGCCGATCGGCAGCCAGTACTGCGGCACGCCCACCCAGTAGTAGTGATGCGCAGTGCCGAGGATTCCGGCGATGAACACCAGGCCGACGATCACGTACAGCCACTTCTCCATCATCTCTCGGTCCACCCCCGACAGACGGATGAGCAGGTACGCCAGAAGTCCCGCCTGCACCATCTCCCAGACGCCTTCCACCCAGAGATGGATCGTCCACCAACGATAGAAGATGCTGACCGTGTAGTTGTGGAAGACGAGCAATGCCGGCAGGTAGAGCAACGCCGCCAGGGCGAGTCCCGCCACGAGGACGCCCTCGGTGGTCGTCCACCGCCCCGCCTTTCGGATCGTCATCCCGATGTTGTAGAGGAACATCAGCATCACGGCGACGATGACCAGCTTGAGTGGCCACGGCTGCTCGAGGAGCTTGTTGCCGGCCGTGATGCCGAACAGGAAGCCGACCACGATGACGACGCCGTTCACCGTCCAGATCCCCAGCTGCCAGTAGGCGAGGCGCTCGCTGTAGATCTCGGTGCGTGACTCCTCTGGAACGACGTAGTACGTGGCGCCCATGAAAGCGGTGAGCACCCACACGACGAGCAGATTGGTGTGAATCGCCTTGACCTTGTCGAACGGCAGGATGTTCAGCAGTGGATCCGGTCCGAGGTACTTCGCCGCGGCGAGCAGGCCAAACACCATCTGCAGGCCGAACAGCAGCATGGCCACGACGAAGTACGGGTACGCGATCCACTGGGTGCGATAGCGCATATCGGCGGGTCTCCTATCGCAGAGTCACGAGGTACGCGACGAGCTGGTCGATCTGCTCGGGGGTGAGCGTCGTGTTGTAATTGTCCGGCATGAACGACCGGCCGCCTGACGAGTAGATCGGCCCGGGCACGACGTAGGCGTGCGGGTTCGTGATCGATTCACGGATGTACCCGGCGGCGTCGGTGGCCTGTCCGGTGTAGCTCGCGCTGTCCACGAGCGCGGCGGCACGGGTGCCGATGCCGGCGAGGCTCGGCCCGGCGAGGTTGGTCCCGGCGGAGATCGAGTGGCACGCGAAGCACCCCGGCGGCGTCGTGCGAAAGAGCGACTGGCCGAGGACGACCGGCTCCTGCGACGCCACGCCGGTCGGCTCGGCAACGGCTGAGACACTCGCCATCTGTCCACCACTGACGAGAATCGGACGCGGCGGCCACCCCTGGTTGTCGATGTTCGCGACCCAGTCGAGGAACGCGATGACCTGCGTGATCTCCTGATCGTTCAGGTTGGGATTCGGCATGAGTCGGCGGTGGACCCGCTCCGAGTAGAACTGCGACGGGTCCTTGAGGAATGCGCGCAGGTACGCCGCGCCCCGCTGCTGCGTGATCTTCGTGAGGTCCGGGGCGTAATACGCGCCCTCACCCAGCAGCGTGTGGCAGTTGATGCAGTTCTTGTTGTGCCACACGTCCTTCCCGGCCGTGACGTCCGCGGTGATGCGGTCGGCGTTCGTTAGGCGACCGAACTGCCGGTGGCTGTCGATGGTGAGGCCGAGAAAGACCGCCGCGAAGAGGAGCGTACCGCCAACGAAGAAGATCCGGGTATGTCGCTTCGTCATCGGGGACCCTTGCGGTGCGAGACGTGGAGGGCGTCCGCGCGGGACGTCGCGGGGGCATCAAACCGTGATGTAGCTCCAGTTCACGACGACGTGCCACGCCGCGTAGGCGACCGAGACGACCATCAGCGCCAGCACGAGCCACAGCGCGATCCGGCCGTACGTGAACACCGGGGAGGGCGAGTCGGAATCGACAGCCATGACGGTCTCCGGTTTCGAGTGGAACGGTGTTAGGCGAGTGTCACCGGCGCGGACGTGGGTCCAGGCGGTGGGCATCGCGCGAGCCCGACTCGCGCGCGATCCTACCGCCCCCGATCCGGTGGTGCAAGCGAGCCCGGCGACAACGTTCTCCTGCATCGTTCCCTGACATCGAATCGGGCTTCTGCCCGACAGCGGACGCGTCGATCCCGACGCAGGTTCACGCCGGCAGTACCGCGAGCACTATCGTGCGCGTGCCGGCATAACACGACAACTCTTCCTCATGCAACGCTCCGAACCACTCCCGGAGATCATCCAGGGCGGCATGGGTGTGGCCGTCTCGAACTGGCGCCTCGCCAACGCGGTCTCCCGGGCCGGGCAACTCGGCGTCGTCTCGGGCACCGGGATGGACACTGTGCTCATCCGCCGTCTTCAGGATGGGGATCCCGGAGCTCACATGCGCCGCGCGATGGAACGGTTCCCCATGCCGGGGGTCACCCAAGACGTGCTGCGCCGGTACTTCAACCCGCACGGTCGGCCACCTGGCGCAGCCTACAAGCTGCTGTCCATGTACAGGCAGCGAGTGAACACCGCGAGACAGCAGGTCACGATTCTCGCGAACTTCGTCGAGGTTACCCTGGCCAAGGAAGGACACGATGGGCCGGTGGGGATCAACTTGCTGACGAAGGTTCAACTGCCGAACATGGCCTCGCTCTACGGCGCCATGCTCGCGGGGGTAAATGTCGTCCTGATGGGGGCGGGGATACCGCGGGAGATTCCAGGAGTGCTCGATGCGCTTGCGGATCATCGACAGGCGACGATGCGCTTCGAGGTCGAAGGGCTAGGTCGAGAGGAGACCGAATGGATCCGATTCGACCCCTCGGAGCACTGGCCTTCGCCCGCCGCCGCACTCGAGCGCCCGCGCTTTCTCGCCATCGTGTCGTCCGCATCGCTGGCAGCAACGCTGGCGCGCAAATCAAACGGTCGCGTCGACGGTTTCGTGGTCGAGGGGCCCACCGCCGGCGGTCATAACGCGCCACCACGTGGTGAGCTTCGCCTGACCGAGCGTGGCGAGCCTATTTACGGAGAGCGGGATGCCGTGGATCTCGCAAAGATGCGCGAACTGGCGCTTCCGTTCTGGTTGGCTGGCGGGGTCGCCTCTCCAGAGGGGCGGCGCGCGGCCCGTGTTGCCGGCGCGGCTGGGATCCAGGTGGGAACGATGTTCGCTTTCTGCGACGAGGCGGGCTTGTCGCTCGAGGTCAGGGAGCAGGTGCTCGACGCCGTGGCCGACGGTACCGCGTCCGTTCGAACAGATCCGAGGGCATCTCCGACCGGCTATCCGTTCAAGCTCGTCGAGCTTCCTGGTGAGCACGACAGCGCGCAGCAACGGCAGCGCATCTGCGACATCGGATACCTTCGCACTCCCGCCCGCACCGCTGAAGGAAGGCTCGTCTACCGGTGTCCGGCGGAGCCGGTGGACGCCTATGTCGCGAAGGGCGGCGACGCGGCAGACACCGTCGGACGGCGCTGCTTGTGCAATGGACTGATCGCGACCGTGGGACATCCGCAGTCGCGCGCGACAGGCGACGAACCGCCACTCGTCACGAGCGGAGATGACCTCCTCCGCATGCAGCGGTTTCTGAGCGGTCGCCGGCGATACACCGCTCAGGACGTCATTGACTACCTGCTCTCCTGAGCCTTCCACACGAACTGCACGGCCGTCTGCGCTGAGCTCATGGGTTCTCGACGATCTTGTCGATGGCGACGACGAGCCCGGTGGACGGGAGGTCGAAGTGCGCGGGCGGGTGCCTAACGCGCACACCCACGCGGCCGGCGCCTTGCGAGTCACTGCGGTCGCTGTATGCGGGTTGCGATTGCCGCCAAACCGAGCGCGAACCGAGCGCCGATCGGAGTTTCGAGAAACGCGCGGGCCGCCACCCACCACTCCGCGGCGAGCGGCTGAGGCGCGGCGGCGACGCGGCGAAGCAGTGCGATCCGGAGTTCGGCACCTGAATTGCCACCCTGAAGCAACGGTCTGCTTGGCCGCGCGGCTGTACACGAATGCGGCCAGCGTACGGCGTACCTCCTCGACTCGACGCTGAACGCTGGCGGCGGAAGGCGGCGGGATCAGCCGAGGCAGCGTCCACGCGCTGTGTCGTGAGCAACACCCGAATCACATCTTTAGGAGGGCAACATGCGCGCTTCGACGCGATCGGCGCTCGGCGTCCCCGTTGTGCTGGCCCTGCTGACGTCGCTCGGCTGCACGCAGGCCGGCGACTCGCGGGTCGACACTGCGGGCGGCACCGTCGCCGCCGCGGCGACCCCAAACATCGGGGCCGTCGCCGGCATCTCGGCCGACTGGCGCGGGGACGCCCCCGGGGTCCGCTATCAAATCCAGCCGGCCGACCTGCCGACGGCGACAATGACGGGCACTGACCCGGAAGCGTCGGTCGCCAAGCCCGCGGAGGTGGTCGCGCCGCCGGACGGCGCCGTCCCACGCGTGCCGGACGGCTTTGCGGTGAGCGTGTTCGCCCGCGGGCTCGACCAGCCGCGTCGGGTGCGTGTGGCGCCGAATGGTGACGTCTTCGTGTCGGAGAGCGGCGCCGGGCGCGTGCTCGTGTTCCAGGCGAGCGACACGGGGGCGTCCGCGCAGCCCGGCGTGTTCGCCGAGAAACTCGACCGGCCCTACGGGATCGCGTTCGTCCCCGCCGCCGATCCGCGGTGGGTCTACGTGGCGGCCGCGAACCAGGTGGTCCGCTATCCCTACCGCGCCGGCGCGCGCCAGGCCGGCGGGGCGGCCGAGGTGATCGTCCGCGACCTGCCAACGGAGCGCCACTGGACAAAGGACCTGGCGGCGTCGCAGGACGGCTCGCGCCTGTTCGTAACCGTCGGCTCGGCGTCCAACCTTGGCGGGGGGAAGATGCCCGAGATGACGCCAGAGCAGATCCAGCAGTTCGAGGCGACGCACGGGCGCGGCGCGGCGTGGGGCGAGGAGGAGAACCGTGCCGTGGTGCGCGTCTTCGACGCCCAGGGACGACAGGTCCGCAACTATGCCACCGGGCTGCGCAACTGCTCGGGGCTGGCCATGCAGCCCGGCACCGACAACCTCTGGTGCGTCGTCAACGAGCGCGACCACCTCGGCCCGAACCTGGTGCCCGACTACATGGTGCGCGTGCAGGAAGGCGCCTTCTACGGCTGGCCCTGGTACTTCATTGGCGACCACGAGGATCCCGCGCGTGCGGGCCAGCGGCCCGACCTCAAGGGCGACGTCCGGGTGCCCGAGGTGCTCTTCCAGGCGCACTCCTCCGCGCTCGGCCTGGCATTCTACGACGGCGACGCGTTTCCGGCCGAGTACCGTGGCGACGCCTTCGTCGCGCTGCACGGCTCCCACAGCCGGCCCGAGATGACCGGCTACAAAGTGGTTCGCGTGCGCATGAACGGTGGCAACCCAACTGGCGAGTACGAGGACTTCATGACCGGCTTCGTGCTGGACTCGGCGCGAGTCTGGGGACGGCCGGCCGGCGTGGCCGTCACCCGCGACGGCGCCCTGCTGGTGAGCGACGACGCGAACGGCACGATCTTCCGCGTGTCACGGCGATGATGGCACGTGATCGGGCTCGTTCGACCTCGACCGTCCACTGCCGCGCACGGAGACGGCACATACGGTCGCTATCGCTCGACCGATCCGACGCTTGCGGGACTTCCACGGTACCTAACGCCTGCTCAGCGTCCCGCACTCGCCTTTCGTTCTGACGCCGATCCCGCCGCGAGGGTTCTGAGCGCCGCGGTCCAACGCCGCGGATCCGCTGAGCGCCGTCGAGTCCGGATGCCATGTAACTTGGACTCATGAAGAAGATCGGGTTTCTGTCCTTTGGTCATTGGAGCGCATCGCCTCCATCGGTGGCGAGGTCTGCGCGCGATGTACACCAGCAATCGATCGAGCTGGCGGTGGCAGCAGAAGAACTCGGTGCGGATGGCGCGTACTTTCGGGTCCACCATTTTGCGCAGCAGCTCGCGTCGCCCTTCCCCCTACTCGCGGCCATCGGAGCGAGGACGAGCCGCATCGAGATCGGAACGGCCGTCATCGACATGCGATACGAGAATCCGTTCTATATGATCGAGAACGCGAGCGCGGCCGACCTGATCAGCAACGGCCGGCTCCAGCTCGGGATCAGCCGCGGTTCGCCTGAGCAAGTCATCGACGGTTGGCGTCACTTCGGATACGCACCACCGGTTGATGGAACCGACGCGGACATGGCCCGTCACCATGCCGACGTGTTTCTCGATCTGTTGCGAGGCGAAGGATTCGCCCGGCCGAATCCCCGACCCATGTTCCCGAACCCACCCGGATTGCTTCGGCTCGAGCCGCATTCACCCGGTCTGCGCGATCGTATCTGGTGGGGCTCCGCTTCGAATGCGACGGCGATCTGGGCGGCGCAGCGCGGGATGAACCTGCAAAGCTCCACACTCAAGGAGGACGAATCGGGCGAGCCCTTTCACGTCCAGCAGGCCCGCCAGATTCGGGTGTTTCGCCGAGCGTGGTCCGACGCCGGCCACGCGCGCGAGCCCCGCGTCTCGGTATCCCGCTCGATCTTCGCGTTGATGAATGATCTCGACCGCGCGTACTTCGGCCGTGATGAGCGCGGCGACCAGATCGGAGTCATCGACAACATGCGCGCCGTCTTTGGTCGGTCCTATGCGGCCGAGCCGGACGTGTTGGTCGAAGAATTGAGACGAGATGAAGCCATCGCGGAAGCGGATACCCTGTTGCTGACCGTGCCGAACATGCTCGGTGTGGAATACAACGCGCACGTGATCGAGTCGATTCTCAGGCACGTCGCTCCCGCCCTCGGGTGGCGTTAGGCAGCGCTGTTGGTGACGCGTTGGGGGGCTGGAACTCGAGATTCCATATGTGTATCAGCACCACCGGCCGATTCGACCCTGACCGATGGCCAGTCCGTCGGGTAGCAACAGCGCTGCGTGGGCTGGGCTATCCGAGCGGGTTCGGCCCAACTGATCGCCATTGGTCAGGAACCGGTCAGTGGCCCGCGCGTTGCACCCGGGAATCGCGTGCCGACGACAATCGTAACGTGAGGCACGTCCGAGAAACTCGTTTCTCGGACCAAGGCGGAGCTGTTCTTCGATCGCTCGACGACCGACGGCGCGAGCGCGCCCTGGTAGCGTTCCCCGGGTGTTCGCGGTCAGGCACAGT
>DAINRQ010000213.1:0-7253 GCA_036741775.1 Gemmatimonadaceae bacterium
CGTACCACCACTGCATGAACGCGTCCTGCACGCCGGCGTAGAGCGAGTAGCTCTTCAGCATCCCCGCCGGGAGCGACAGGTTGTTGAAGATGTGCAGGACGGCGACGGTGATGATGCTCGCGATGTAGAACCAGATCGCCACGTAGAGGTGCCGCTCGCGGCGCCGGGCGATGGTGCCGAAGAAGTTCACCGCGAACACGACCCAGACCACGGCGATCGCGATGTCGATCGGCCACTCGAGCTCCGCGTACTCCTTGGCCTGCGTGAACCCTAACGGGAGCGTGAGCGCGGCCGAGACGATGATCGCCTGCCACCCCCAGAAGTGAAAACGGCTCAAGCGGTCGGAGAACATCCGTGCCTTGAGCAATCGCTGGGTCGAGTAGTAGGCCCCGCAGAAGAACGCGTTGCCCGCGAAGGCGAAGATCACCGCGTTCGTGTGGAGCGGGCGGAGTCGGCCGAACGACAGCCACTCGAGGCCTGTATTGAATACGGGGTGCGCGAGCTGCAACGCGATCACGAGCCCCACGAGCATCCCGACCAGCCCCCATATAAAGGTTGCCGTCAGGAATTTGCGGACGATGGCGTCGTCGTAGCTGAAGGAATCGAGTAACGCCGCCGGGGCGGGCTTCACCGGGTGTGGCGTCGGGGGCTCGTACCGCGCCGGCTCGCGGTACGTGGATGTGAACTCGGGTCCCGTCATCTCCTCTCCTCAAGGTAGGGGCAACGGTGCGGCGAGGATGGGGATGAGGCGCGCCGCACGCTGACCCGACAGACTGCCGTCCGTAAGGTCGGACGTCGCGGCGGTCCCTACAGTCGCGGAATTTCCGGTGTTTTCGTCGGGCAAAGCCGGACACGAGGCTCCTGGACCACCACACCGTCCCGTTGCCTCTCGGCACCCCCCAAGCGGATGTGGCGACGACGCGGTGACAAAGGTTCGGCGACCGAATCCGGCGGGTCGCCCCCGCGGCCGCCGGCGAGACTTGCCCTGGGTAGGGTCAGACTCCATTCAAGTGTTCAAGGGAGTCCACCCCGGTCAGTACCTTGAGACACGGCTGATGCAGGAGGGTATGGGATGCCCCAGACGAACCACCTCGAGGAAGTGATCCACGACGTCCGCTACGCCGTACGCCAGCTCGGCCGCTCGCCGGGCTTCACCGTCGTCGCAGCGCTCACGCTCGCCATTGGTATTGGCGCGACGACGGCGATCTTCAGCGCGGTCAACGCCGTGGTGCTGCGCCCGCTGCCGTTCCGCGACCCCGACCAGCTCGTGCGCGTCTACTCGTCGTCGCCCACGACGACGGCATCGGACGAGGTATCGCCGAAGACGTTCGCCGTCTGGCGGCGTGAGAGCCGGTCGTTCGAGCGCATGGCGGCCATCGAGACGCGAAGCTTCACGTTTGCGGGTGGCGATCAGCTACCGCAGCGGGCAGTTGGCGTGCGCACCACGGCCGACTACTTCCCGATGCTCGGCGTGCCCCCGATGCTCGGCCGCACCTTCACCGCCGAGGAAGACGTCCCTGGCCGCGATCGCGTCGCGGTACTGAGTCATCGATTCTGGCTCGCCCGGTTCGGCGGAGATGCCGCAGCGGTCGGACGCATCGTGCGTCTCAATGCGCTTCCGTTCGTCGTCATCGGAGTCATGCCCCAGGACTTTGACGTCTCGGCCAACAACGTCGACCTCTGGACGCCCATCGCGTTCACCGCCGAGGAGGCGGCGAACGTCGAGACAGGCTACCTCGATGTCATCGCGCGTCTCGGGCCCAGGGTTACGGCCGACCGGGCGCAAGCTGAGCTTTCGGCGATCACGCGGCGGATAGACGAGGGGGAAAGTCGCCTCGATCGCAACGCGCGGGTCGTCGCCTACGAATCGGACCTCGTTGGAACCTATCGGCCGAGGCTGTTCATTCTGCTGGGTGCCGTCGCTCTCGTCCTGCTCATCGCGTGCGTGAACGTCGCGAACCTGCTGCTCGTCCGCGGTGCGAGCCGAGGCAAGGAGATCGCGATCCGGGCTGCGTTAGGTGCCGGCCGTGGCCGCGTCATCCGACAGCTCCTCGCCGAAAGCGTCGTGCTCGGCGTCGTCGGTGCTGCTGGCGGGCTGGCCGTTGCGGTGCTCGCGTTGCGCGGACTCGCAGGCGCGAGCCCCGAGGGTGTTCCGCGTCTCGATCAGGCGAGCATCGATGGCGTTGCGCTCGCGTTCACGATGGTTGTGGCGCTGGCGAGCAGCGTGATTTTCGGGCTCGTCCCGGCGCTCCGGTCGGCCGCACCCGATCTGCACAATGTGCTGAAGCAGGGTGGACGCTCATCCGGTTCGGCGCCGTCGGATCGGGTGAGGCAGGGGCTCGTGGTGGTCGAAGTGGCCCTCGCGCTCGTCTTGCTGGTGTCAGCCGGACTTCTGATTCGAAGCGCGATTCTGCTGCAGCGCGTGGACCCGGGGCTCGTCGCGGAGAATCTCTGGACCGGTGCGGTGACGCTGCCACAGGCGGAGTACTCCGACCCGCAGCGGGTGACGAGTACGTTCGAGCGCATCGTGAATGGCGTTCAGGATATTCCGAGCGTGCAATCGGCCGCGGTCGTGTCGGTGGCGCCGTTCACCGGTCTGCGGGCGCTCGGGTTGTTCGTCCCGGAGGGGCGGCCGGTAGACGACCGCAACACGCTCATGGCGAACTTCCGTCTGACGAGTCCCGGACTGTTCCGGACGTTAGGCGTACCCGTGCGTGTCGGGCGGGACTTCTCGGACCGAGATGACGCCTCCGCCCCGAAAGTCGCGGTGGTGAACGAGGCGTTCGCGCGGCTGGCCTGGCCGGGAGAGTCGGCGGTGGGGAAGCGATTCCTCGGTCCCGGCGACCGCGGCCCTGATGGTCCGCTGCTGCGTGAGGTCGTAGGTGTCGTGGGCGACACACGTGAGGATGGGTTGCGCGAGGAGCGGCGCCCCGCGGTCTACTACCCGATCCGGCAGGTGTCGCCGCCGCTGTGGGGAGCCGTGCAGAATTCGATGTTCCTGGTGGCGCGGACCGGGGTAGACCCGCGCGGGATCACGAAGAGCGTGCAGGCGGTCGTGACGAATCTCGATCGTGGGCTGCCGGTGTTTGGCGTCCGCTCGATGGAGGAGCGGATGGCGGAGTTGCTTGCGACGGCACGGTTCACGACGCAGCTCCTCACCACGCTCGGGGTCGTGGGATTGCTGCTCGCGCTCGTGGGCATCTACGGCGTCGTGGCGTACGTCGTGAGCTTGCGCACGCGGGAGATCGGCGTGCGGGTGGCGCTTGGCGCGTCGCCGGCGCGGGTGGTGGCCCTGGTGGTGGCGCAGGGACTGCGGCCGGTGCTGGCGGGCGTGGCGTTAGGCGCGGTCGCGGCGGCGGCGGTAACGAACGTGCTCGCGAGCCAGCTGTTTGGCGTCGGGTCTACGGATCCCCTGACGTTCGTTGCGGTGTCGGTGCTGGTGGCGGCCGCGGCGGCCCTGGCGGCGGCACTCCCTGCGCGGAAAGCCGCGAGGATCGATCCGGTGACCGTCCTCGGGGCGTAAAGCGCGACGCCCTCTACCGGGAAGTTGAATCCAGTAGCGAGTGGCCAGTCGTCAGTCGGCCAGTCTGCATTCAGTCGAAGCGCTTCGTACTGAATTCAGACTGGCTGACTCATTATTGGCTACTCACTCCTTGGATTCAACTTCCCGGTAGAGGGCCAAACGTTATTGGCGGTGGTAGGTGAGCCCCGCGCGCGCAGCCTGCTCGACCGCCACGACCATGCCCGGCACGAGCTCGACGCCCGGGAGAATGCTCCCCTTGAGGTCCTCGTAGACGACCTTCGCATCGAGCCCGCGCTTCTGCGCGACCATCCCGGAGAAGATCTGCAGCGCGTTGTTGCAAATGATGAACGTCGCGCCACGCTTCTGCAGCGACTCGATGCTGGCCGGAGCGAGCGTCATCCCGAGAACGACCGGCGCGGTGCGCCACGGGTTCGCCGTCGCGGGCTTGCCCGACGCGTCCTTGATGTCGAGGAACTCGCCGAGTGCGTATTTCGCCCACGCGGCGTCGCTGAGGCCGTGGAACGTCGTGGTGCCGTAGAACGTGAGCACCGCGTCGATGTCACTGTCCTTCACCCCGTACGCCTTGTTGTACGTGTCGTAGTAGTTCATCACGTGCACGAGCGGGATACCGCCAGCCGGGGCGGGGGCGTCGAAGAACTGCTTGTGCTTCGACGTGAGGCCAGCGAGCCAGCGATCGCTGGGCTCGATTGAACCGGCGGACACGGGCTCGGAGGCGTGCGCTTCGACGCTGCTGGCGCGGCCGGCGAGGACAGCAGGCAGAGCGAGGAGACCAGCAGCCGCGACCAGGGCGTAGCGGCGCGCGGGGGTGCGTAGCGTTGTCATGGTGAGTCCTGGGTAGGTTGACAGTCGATCGGGGCGCACGAACGTCGACGTTAGTGCGCCCTCATTCTCTGTCTACGAAGTTCGCCGCCTTACCGGACACCGGGGCGTGATGTTCTAGCTGTTAGCTGGTGCTGGTAGCTGCAGGGTTACAAAAGCGGCCACCCTCGGGAGGCCTTCCCTGTAATCAAGGGGCTTCCCGAGGGGGTCCGCCGTTACAACCCCGCAGCAACCCGTTCCAGCTAACAGCTACCAGCGTAGTTCCTGTAGTCCTGCTCGGCGCGGCAGCGTCTCAACGGCGATCCCCTCCCATAACCCCTGGAGGTACATGGCGCCTAACGCCCGATCGTACAATCCGTATCCCGGCCGGCCACGTTCCCCCCAGATCATACGCCCGTGATCCGGACGCATCGGCCCGTCGAATCCGGTCTCGTACAAGGCAGTCAACACGGCCCGGAAGTCCACATCGCCAAACCGGGACGGATGCGGCGTCTCGTGAAATCGGCGAACCCCGGTAACGGCCACGTTCCGGCAGTGGGCGAAATGAATCCGGCCCCGCTCGCCGAGTCGCCTCGCGATCGCCGGCAAATCGTTCGCCGGATCGGCGCCGAGCGACCCTGTACAGAACGTGACCCCATTGGCCGGGCTCGCGACCAGGTCGCACAACCGGTCGAGCGCTTCGCCACTCGTGATGATCCGCGGCAGCCCGAAGATCGACCACGGCGGATCGTCCGGGTGGATCGCCAGCCGCACGCCCGCAGCCTCGGCCACCGGCGCGACGCGCTCCAGGAAGTAGCCCAGGTGCTCCCACAGTTGCTCCGCGTCCATCGCCCGGTATGCGGAGAGCAGCTCGCCCAACGACGGCGCGTCGTAGGCCGTCGCCCAGCCGGGCAGATCACCTGTGCCGCGCGACAGGTCAATGATCACGAGAGCGCTATCGTCATAGGCGAGCGCCGACGAGCCGTCGTCGAGCCGAAGCGCCAGGTCCGTCCGCGTCCAGTCGAAGATCGGCATGAAGTTGTAGCACAACACCGGAACGCCAACCGCACCCATCGCCTCGACGCTCGAGCAGAACGCGTCGATGTACCGATCACGCGTCGGACGCCCGAGCTTGATGTCCTCGTGAACCGGAATGCTCTCGACCACCGCGAGACGGAGCCCGACCGCGTCGATGACCGACGCGCGCTGCTCGAGCCGATCCCGCGGCCACGCGTCGCCCACAGGCACGTCGTACAGCGCGCTCACCACCCCGCGCACACCCGGAATCTGCCGCACGTGCGCGAGTGGGACGGGGTCCGTCGGTCCGAACCACCGAAAGGTCATCTCCATCCCGCCACCTAACGCTGAACTCGGCCGCTGCCTTCGCCCTGCATGAGTGCCTCGACTTCGGCTACGCTCACCCGGTTGAAGTCACCGATGATCGAGTGCTTGAGACACGAGGCCGCGGTCGCGAACTCGAGCGCCCGGGCGTTGTCCCGGTAGGCACGGAGTCCATAAATGAGCCCGGCCGCGAACGAATCCCCCGCACCTACCCGGTCCACAATGTCCGTGATGTCGTAATGACGACTCACGAGGAATCCATCGCGATGATGCATGCACGCCGACCATCCGTTCCGGTCGGCGCTGTGACTCTCGCGCAGCGTGATGACCTGAGTGTCGAGGTTCGGGAACTCCTCGAGCACCCGGGCGGCGAGCGCCTCGTACCGTGCCGCGTCGATCGACCCGCCGTGCACCTCGGCGTCACCGGCGCCCGCGATCTCGATGCCCAACGCTTTCTGACAATCCTCCTCGTTCGCGATCCCCACGTGCACGTGCGTCACGAGCTCGCGCATGACGTCGGGCGCCTTCTTCCCCCAGCGCCACAGGTTCTTGCGGTAGTTGTAGTCGCACGAGACGGTCACGCCGTTCGCGCGCGCGACTCGCGCCGCCTCGAGGGCCAACGCCGCCGCGCTCGCGCTGATCGCCGGCGTCACCCCGCTCACGTGGAACCAGTCCGCTTCGGCGAAGATCGCGTCCCAGTCGAAGTCGCCCGGCTTCGCCGACGCGATCGACGAACCGGCCCGATCGTAGATGACCTTCGACGCGCGCTGGTTGGCTCCGCTCTCGAGGAAGTAGATCCCCAAGCGCTGCCCTTGCCGGCGAATCGCCGACGTGTCCACGCCGTAGCGCCTGAGCTCCGCGACGCACTCATCGCCGATCTGGTTCGGCGGGATGGCCGAGACGAATGTGACGCGCTCTCCGTACTGGGCGAGCGACACGGCGACGTTCGCCTCGGCACCACCGAACGTCGCCTCGAGCACCGGCGACTGGAACAGCCGCTCGAACCCGGGCGACTTGAGCCGGAGCATCACCTCGCCGAGCGTGACGACCTTCGGCACGCCGCCGCCGACCACTCGCGCGCGCGCGGTCATGACGCCCTCGCTTCGATGAGCGTACCCGCGGCCACTGCGGCCTGACGCGTCGTCTCGCGAATGCGGTCGAACTGTTTTCCGGCAATCCAATCCGCGGGGGCCATCCACGAGCCTCCGCACGCGACCACCTGCGGGAGGGCGAGATAGCTACCGACGTTCGCCGCCGACACACCGCCCGTGGGCATGAACCGCACTCCCGCGTACGGACCACAGATCGCCTTGAGGAACGCGACGCCACCCATCGGCTCGGCGGGGAAGAACTTGAGCACGTCGAGCCCCTTCGCGAGTGCGGCCTCGATCTCCGTGGGCGTGCACACTCCGGGGAACATCGGAAGGTCGTGCTCGAGAGCGTAGTCGACCACGGCCGGACTGAAGCCGGGCGCGACGATGAACCGCGCACCCGCGTCGCGAGCACGGGCGGCCTGTTCGCGTGTCAGCACGGTGCCCGCGCCGGCGAGCAAGCTCGGCACCTCGGCGGT
>DAINRQ010000214.1:0-7177 GCA_036741775.1 Gemmatimonadaceae bacterium
TCACGGAGCAACTCGGCATTCTCCCCCGCGACGTCCGGCTTCTTCGTCTCGAGGCGCCGCCGGAACAGCGCGTGCGCGATCCCCACGAACGGCCCCCAGAGCGCGAGCAGCAACCGGGCGGAAGTCTTGAACCGGTCGTACTCCGCACTCACCGAAGTGAACCCCGCCCGGCGCAGCTGATACGCCAGGTAATAGTAGGGCACCGGGTTGATGTGCCCCGACGTGTGCCGCGGGTCATCGCTCGAGAGCAGAAGCGGGTCGAACAGCACCGTGAACCCCGAGTGCAGGTACCGCACGCGCGAGTTCAGGTTCAACACGTTAGGCGTGCTGACGATGGCGACGCCACCCGGCTTCGCGACGCGATACAGCTCGCGCGCGAACGCGAACTGGTCCTTGATGTGCTCGACCACCTCGAGGCTGCACACGACGTCGAACGACGCGTCATCGTAGGGTAGCGTGCCATCCGCATTGATCGGGTCGCACCGCACGCCGGCGTAGCGGAAGAACTCGGGAAAGAGGTCGCACGCCGAGAGCACGGAGTCGGGGCTGCGTCCCTCAGCCGCAACGCGGTCGCCCACCATCTTCGAGAAGTACCCCTCCCCCGCCCCGACGTCCACGACACGCGCGCCGGCGCGCAGGTGCGGCGCCACGAGCGCGAACACCTTGTCGTTCGTGCTCTGATGCGAGATGGGCCGGATCTCGTCGGACGCCGCCTGGATCGACATGGTCGGGAATATATGACCTGCGGGTCATTCCGACGCGGGTTGGCCTTCCGAGCGAAGCCAGGTAGCGCAGTCATCCCGCTCGAGAGATTAGCCCCTCGACCAGGATGCTCTGGGAAGACCTGACGCAGATGGCCGCAGATTTCGCCGATTCCGCAGAATCCCTCTATCGGGAGACCTTGCAGCGCGAGAGTAGCAACTCTCCTCGTAGAGGGAGAATCTGCGACTTCTGCGAAATCCGCGTAATCTGCGTCTGGTGTTCCTCCTCGTCCCGGTAGAGGGACTGTTCCCCTGCCGAGACGATGGCCTTCTTGGAAGCGCTCGGCATGACAGCTGTTCCCAGGGTCCCTATTCCCTGGTCTCCAGCCAAACCGCCCCGGTCGGCTGCCCCGGCTTCGCCACCAGCTTCACGTGCAGCAGCTGACGCTCGGCGTCATAGAGGTAGGTCGCGCGCTGCGCCACCTCCATGTCCGCGAAGCTTGCCGCTGGATTGAGCGGGATGAAGTTGTCGCCCTCGCGGTGAATGACGAACTTCGGATACGTGTACGGCAGCGTCACGCGAATCCACTCGCCGTCCACGAGATTGTCGTACGCGATCCGGACGCCGAGTGCCGCGCGACTCGGGTAGCGCACCGTGTAGGTCCGTCGCGTGGGCACATTGAGCGCCACCCACCGGTCGCTGTACCCCGTCATCGTCGGCCCCGCCTGCCCGTCGTCACGCTCGACGGTGAACGGCGTGATGAGCGGATCCCAGCTGCTGAACGCCTGCACGTGCACCGCCGCGAACCTCGACGGGCAGACCGCCGCGTTCCAGTCCGGGCGCAACGTGCACGAGCCGTCCACGAGCAATGGGTTGTTCACCGTGACCGTCGCCCCCGCTGTTCCGGTCAGCGAGCCGTCATGGTCCGTGATGACCGACATCCGCTCGCCGTCACCGTGAAGCGCGGCCGGGAAGATCACTTCGCGCGCGTTCACGAACTTCACGTCCCGCACGCCGTTCGCCGGGTTCATGATCGCCCAGTTCTGCCACTCGAGCCCCAGCGCGCCCGCGTCACGCGTGCCGTTAGGCAGGAAGTTCGCGAACGTCACACCCTCGGGCCCGACAGGGCCATCGTAGAACTCGAAGCCGTGCACCGGCCAGCTTGGGTTTGGATGCGGCGTGCGGTTGTCGCTCTCGCCCACCACGAGCGCATCGCGCAGGTACGCGTCCCACGCGGCGAACGTCGCGCCGATGCGGTTGTCCGCGAGCACGCCACCCTTCATCACGAGATCCGCACCGCGCAGCCACGTGCCGCGCACCACGTTCTTCCACGCGACGAAATCACGGAACTCGGCCACCACCGCCGAATTCGTGTCCGTCCGGTCACGCCTCGGCAGGTAGAACACCGTCCGCGTCGTCCCGTCAGGCGCCGGCCCGTCATCCACGTGAAGCCCGGTGTGCATGTTCGAGTGGGCGACGTTCCCGCTGAACTCGCGAAGTGGCACGTGCTGCGGCCACACAGCAGTCGTCGTCGAGAGACCAGTCGGATGCTGCGGGAGCGCCAGCCAGAACCCGTGTGCCTCCGATCCACCCGCGACGTTGCCGCGCCACGCGTTGTCGGGGTTCGTCATCCAGAACGTCGCCGGCGTCGCGTCCGACGCGAGAAGCAGCTTCCCCGCCGGCGGCACGCGCGTCAGTACCCCGAGGTTCCCGCTGAACGTGTTGCGAACCTCGATGCCGTCCTCGAGGAAGTAGCCATGGCCGGCGTGGTCGTAGCAGACGTTGTTCGCGACGGTCACATCGTTCGTCCCGTGCACCGTGATGCAGCGGCTGAACGAGTTCCAGATGCTGTTGCCCCGCGCATACTGGCCGGGCGCGTCCCCCATCATGTGCCAGTGGATGGGATAACGGGCGAGCTTTCCGCGCTGCCCCACGCGCGTCAGCTCCACGCCTTCGATGCGCGTGTCGCCGCCCATCATCATGATGTGCGCGCCGAACCCGGTGCCTTCTGAGCGGTCGTCGCCGCGCACGACGATGTTGCGGCTCAGGAGCCCCACCTCCGCGCGCTCATCCACCGGCTTCCCGGCGATCGTCTGCACCGTTCCCCAGTGCGTAAACCGGAGCGGCTCGGCGATCGTCACCGATTGCCCCGAGATCGCTGTAACGCGCACAGGCTCGGCCTCGGCCGGATCGAAGCTCGTGGACGTGACAATGAGTCGATCGCCGACGCGCCAGTCCGTTGGTGTGTCGAGCAGGAGTTGCGTGCTCCCGACCGTTGCCGTCGCGCCAAGGCGGGTCCACGCCGTCCGCGATTCCCCGTGGAGCTCGAGCAGGCCGCCGCCGTGCACGGCGATCACCTTCGTCGGCGCATCGCCGCCGGGGTCATCGCCCGTGAGTGTGAATACCATGCGGTTCGTGAACGGCGCCTTCTCGCTCCCCACGCGCAACGTCCCTGTCACGTGGATGTTGCCGGCGATGAGCTCGAGATCCGTGTTGTCCGCCGTCAGCGTCCCTTCGATGCGGAGCGACGACAGCGCGGGTGGGCTCACATCGAGCAGGATGTCGGTCCCCTTCGGAATCACGACGTCGGCGCCGACGACCGGTACTTTCTGCTCGGGCCAGCTGGCCGGGTCGGACCACCGCGCCACGTTAGGCGCCGGCTGCTCCGTGACGGCTTCGCTTCCCGTCGGGAGCGCGAGCTGGTCCTGATCACATCCGGCGAGCGGAAACGTGGCGATCAGCGCGGCCAGTACAGACCAGCGCGAAGCGAGAACTACGAGGGCGTCCGCCCCACGCGGGCAGACAATGCGACGTGACATCCGAGGCGGCTCCAGACACAAGCGACCTCGTCAGTGTCGGCACGTCGCCGGCAGACTTTAGCAATTTTTCCGGGAGGCAATTCGCTGGCACTCGCCCCCGGGAGGCTGGGCGAATGGGCGTGAGCACATCACCGTGGGCGTGCGGTAACCCCAATAACTGCAGCGGCTTACACTGTGATTGGCCCTGGCCCGGAATGCCGGGCGCTGCGTTTACCTCAGAGACGAGCCACCGCCCATCCCGTAAGTCAGCTCCGCCGCGCGCGCGCGAGCGTGGCGGACATCACCATCACTATTGCCCCTTCCGCTCATCGGCCCTAGCGTCCGTCCAGCCAGGTGCCACCCCGGGCTGATCCGCCGCGCACTCTGAACGTCGCGGATGTAACTGCACCGTTCGTCCCTCCGTACAGATGGCCATGTCGCCTGCCATTCAAGACGTCGAACTGCCGGTGCCGCCGATTCCGCCGGTGCCACCGCTCCCGCCCTCCGTTGCCGTCACCCAGGGAACCGGGGGGCGAGTCATCCAGCTCGGCCAGCTCACTGCGCGTGACGTATCGATGCTGCGTCAGCGCGGGAGCGAGTTGTCGCGCCAGCTCACCTCAGCGAACAACCGGCGGGAAGAGCTCGCGCGCGCGCTCGAGACCGCCGAAGGCGTGAACAAGGCGGGGCTCGAGCAGCGCATCGCGCAGTTGGACCGCCGGATCATGACCATCGAGGCCGCTATCGAGGAGAATGGCCGTTTCCTCCAGAGCGCCCCGCTGTCGGTGCAGAACCAGACCTCCACGCGCACACCGGACTCGGGCCCGCTTGGCCTGAACCCGGGGCAGATCACGGGCATCACGATCGTCGGAACGATCTTCGTGCTCTTCCCCCTCGCCATCGCCGCGGCGTGGAACATCTACAGGCGTGGGTCGAGGGCGATTATCGCACCGGCGGCAGCCGATAGCGCCCGCATGGAGCGACTCGAACAGGCTGTCGACGCCATCGCGCTCGAGGTGGAGCGGGTCTCCGAGGGACAGCGCTACGTGACGCGACTCCTCACCGAAGGCGCCGCTCCCGCGTTGAGCGTCGGCCAGAGGGCGGCGGAGCCCGTGCGCATTGCGGAGCGCGACGCCTTGCGCGCTTCCCGCGAGACCGCGTAAGGCGATGACATCGAGCAGCTACCCTCTCGAACGCCCGACGAAATACTGCCACGCCTGCGGCGGCGTCATCGACGCCGCCGCGATCGTGTGCCCGCGTTGTGGCGTGATCCAGTCGAACCTTCCGGCAGTCCTCGGCTCCGAGAAACGCATCCTTCCCGCGTTTCTGCTCTGCGCGATGTTCGGCATGTTCGGCGCGCATCGCTTCTACGTCGGCAAGATCGGCACGGGCATCCTTCAGCTCGTGACGCTCGGCGGCCTCGGGATCTGGTGGCTCGTCGACATCATCATGATCATCGTCGGCGCGTTCACGGACAAGGACGGAGAGAAGCTCGTCGAGTGGACGTGACCCACGCCCGCTCGGCGCAGTTGTCTCTTAGGGGGCGCGACCGAGTGGAGCCTGCAGTGACCGAGGAGCGAGAGACGAGGGTCGATCAGGACGGCGAGCACGTCTTCGCGCTCGTCGCGAAGCTCGCGCGTCGTGCGTCCGACGGTCAGCTCGTGTTGGCGGCGACGATCGGAATCGCCGCTGCGGCGATGATCGGCTTGCTCGCACCGGCATGGTGGTTCGTGGCGCTGCCGCTTCTGTGCGTTGGCTCGTTCGGTGTCTGGGGCATCGCCGACCGGACTGCGGCCGAACGCCTGGCGAGAATTGGCCCGTCGTTCGCCGGCCGGCGTGCCCTCGCGGCCGTTCGCATCACCGCGGCCGCGGTCGGAACGCTGGCGGCGTCGCTCGCCCTGTTGACGCTCGCAATGGTCGCGATCGGCCCGTGGCGGTCCTGACCCCGATTTCGGGGTCAGATTCGAATTTCATCGTTCCGTTGCGCGCCGGCAGCGTAAGTGTGCTGACCCGGCGTTCAAGCCTGTCGCGCCCGGGCCGGTCGGAACGGCGATGACGCGGGAAGGGCCGAAACGGCCGGATGAGGGGACCGGTCTCACGCCAGGTTAGGCATCCACCTCATCCGCTCTCCCTTTCGTTCGGGATCCGTGCCCGGGAGCGCGCGCGGAGTGTTTCGTACCGTTAGCGGTTGGCGGTGCCTGATCCGGGAGGGCCGATCTTCCCTTCGACCGACCGTAAGAGCTCCGCCGGATCGTACACGACTCCCGCCTTCATCACGACGCGGACGTTGCGGGTATTGCGGATGTCGCGCAGCGGGTTCCCGCGCACGACGAACAGGTCCGCGAACTTGCCCACTTCGATGGAGCCGAGCTTGTTACCGCTGTTCAGCGCGCGCGCACCGTTCAACGTGCCAATGCGCAGCGCCGCGGCCGGTGGAATGCCCGCGAGCACCAGCGCGTGCAGCTCGCGATGCGCGGAGAACCCCGCGAGGAACTCCCCCCGGCTGGGGTTGTCGGTGCCGAGCGTGAGGGTTCCGCCCGCGTCGTAGAGTGCTTTCGTTGTTCGGCGCATCGCCCAGTAGAGCGAGTCGAATAGCGCGTTCGCGCGGCGCGTTGGCCTGTTCTTCACCCATTCCTGAATCGCGGGCGAGAAGAACTTCCGCTCATCGATCCAGTAGTCGAACCCTTCCTGCAGCGTGCCGAAGTAGACCGGCGCGGTGATGGTCGGATCGAAGACGACGCCGTGCGACACGTACAAGGCGACGATGTCCTTGAACGCCTTCGATTGGACATCGACCTTCACCCACGAAGGATAAGCGGGCCTCGTCGGGTCGAGTGCGTCGCCGCCTAACACGTGCTCGACGCGGTCGATGCCCATCCGGATGGCCTCACGCGCGTTGGTGCTGTTGCGAAAGCCGGACTCGAGGTGCGCCGTCACCGGAAGTCCGTGCAGATGCGCCCGCTCGATGAGCGCTTTCAGGTGCTCCGGGCTGATCCCTTTGGCCTTGAAGCCTCGTACGCCCTGCTCCGCCCAATGGTCGACGTCCTTGTAAATGTCTTCGGCCGTCGCGTTCTGGTTCCAACCCTCGCGAGCTGTTCCGAAGTACGGGCCGGAATTGAAGATCCGCGGGCCGATCTGTTGGCCGGCGTCGATGCGCTTTCGGGCTGCCATCATGCCTTCCGGGTCGTACTCCCCACCCGGGAACGTGGCCGTGACGCCGTTGGCCAGGAAGATGATGGGGTTGTACGTGTACTCGTCGGCCCGTTTCCCGTTAGGCCCCAGCGTCATGTTGTAGTGCGCGTGAACGTCCACGAGGCCGGGGAGCACGTAATCATCGTCGCCGAGCGTGATGGTGCGTGCGCCGAGCGTATCGGCTGGCGCGACGTCGCCGTTGACGACCTGGAACACACCGCCCCGAACCAGGATGCCGCGGTTGCGCACGACCTCGTCGCTGGTCGCGGTGAACACCCACCCGCCGCGGATGATGACCGGCGCCTGTGCCGTCGCGCCGGTAAGCGCGGTGCATATTGCCGTAACCAGCACCAAGCTGCTGGCCGAGTAACGGCGGATGCGGGACCGTTCGAAAAAGCTCATGGTGGTCCGGCTCAGCGTCGATACGATTTGACGGTGAGTCTGCCTTCAGGTCGTTAGCTGATAGCTGATAGCTGATAGCTGATAGC
>DAINRQ010000215.1:0-6837 GCA_036741775.1 Gemmatimonadaceae bacterium
CGCGACTTCACGCAGGAGACGTTCATCCGCGCGTTCCAGCGGCTCAAGGACTTTCGCAGTGACTCGTCGTTCGGGACCTGGATTCACACGATTGCGATGTCGGTCTCGCTCAACGGGCTCCGCAAGGTCAAGCGGTTCAGGACGCGGGAATCGTCACTCGACGAAGCGCTGACGGTGAGCACGGTGACGCGCCGCGCGGAGCCGGATCTCAAGGACCGACTGCGGCAGGCGATCGACGCGCTGCCAGAGGGATACAGAACGGTGTTCGTCATGCACGACGTGGAAGGGTTCACACACGAGGAGATCGCCGCCGCGCTCGGCGTACAGGCGGGGACCTCGAAGGCGCAGCTCTTCCGCGCAAGGGCGAAGCTTCGCGAGGCACTCGCGGACTTCGCGGGAGAATGGGTGTCATGAGCGACGACGATCGCATGGATGCGTTGCTGCGGCAGATGGCAGTGGACGAGTACAACCGGCCGCCGCACATCGTGCCGCGCGAGCAGATGTGGGATGTGATACGGCAGGGACTCGGACAGGAGACGGCGGGAACCGGGAACCGGGAACGGGGAACCGGGAACGCGACCGAGCTTCCGTTCGTTCGGCGGGTGCCGCGGTGGCTTTATCTGGCCGCGGCTGCGGTTCTGCTCCTGGCAGTCGGCATTCAGGTTGGCCGCCTCCTGGGGCCAGCCGGCTCGGCAGCGTCGAGGGGCGGGGCACCGATGGCGGTGAACCCGGGTTCGTTAGGCACCGACACGGCCGACGCCCGGATCCAGGATCGCGACGCGTCGCCGCGGCGTGACGTCGCGACCACCGGCGAGCGCAGCGATGACAATAGCCGGCCACGCCCGCGGCCGCGTCCCGAGCCGGAGCGCTACGCCACGCCCGACCTGGCCAGCGAAAGCGCGTCGCGGGCGTACAACGTCGTCGCCGCCCAGCACCTCATTCAGGTCGAAGCGCTGCTCACCTCATTCAAGGGCGACCTGAATCAGGGGCGCATGGACACACAGATGGCGTCGTGGGGGAAGGAGCTGCTCTCGAACACGCGACTGCTCCTCGACTCACCCGTCGCGGCGGATCCCGTTCGCCGCAGGCTGTTGCAGGACCTCGAGCTCGTGCTCGTTCAGATCGTTCAACTCTCTCCCGGTACCTCGTCTCGCGAGCGCGACCTGATCAAGGGCGCGCTGACCGACGACCAGGTGCTGACGAGACTTCGCACTGCGATTCCCTCGACGCGGGGAACCTGAGGACAGACCCATGAAGATCACGACCATTGCTGCCGCGCTGACGCTGGCGGCGACTTCGACTCTGGCCGCGGCGCAATCATCGGCAGGAGCGACGTACGAGCGCTCCTACTCGCGAACCGCGCGCGCCAGCACCTCGGCCAGCGCCACCACCCAACTCGGCGCGTTAGGCGCGGGACCGGCGCTGCCCGCGCTCCGGCAGGGCGATCCGGCCGATTCGCTCTACCGCCGGGCCCGTGAGACGCTGAACCGGCGCAACTACACCCAGGCCGCCGATCTCTTCAAACAGGTGACCGATCGCTTCCCGCGGTCGCGGTCGGCGCCGTCGGCGATGTACTTCCGCGCGTTCGCCCTCTACCAGACGGAGAACGTCGACCGGATGCGCGAGGCGCGCGACGTCCTCACGGCGCTCGGGCGGGACTATCCGAACGCGGATCTCACCGACGCGCGGGCGCTGCGTCTCCAGGTCTGCGGGAAGCTCGCACAGCGCGGCGACGCCGAGTGCGCCGCGGAGGTTGCCCGGGCCGCGGACCCGAGCCGTGCGCAGGCGAGCGGCGGGAACGCGCCCGCGTCCGGTCAGAACGCGCGCTGTGCCGACGACGACGATGACGAGCGGATCGTCGCCCTGAACGCGCTGCTGCAGATGGACTCCGAGCGCGCGATGCCGCTGCTCAAGCGCGTGATGGAGCGGCGCGACGCATGCGCCCACGTGCTGCGTCGCAAGGCCGTCTGGCTCATCTCGCAGAAGGGCGGCGACGAAGCCGCTGACTTGCTCATGCAGGCTGCGCAAAACGACCCCGATCGCGAGGTGCGCGAGCAGGCCATCTTCTGGCTCGGCCAGGTGCGCACGGAGCGCGCCGTCAGCTTGCTCGATGACGTGCTCAAGAACTCCACCGACCGCGACGTGCGAGACAAGGCGATTTTCGCCTTGTCGCAGCAGAGCCTCCCACGCGCCGCCCAGATCCTCCGCGACTTCGCCGAGCGCGAGAGCGAGCCGCAGGACCTGCGCGAGCAGGCGATCTTCTGGCTCGGTCAGAAGCGCTCCGAGGAGAACGCGAACTACCTCAAGTCGCTCTACGGCCGCGTCAAGAACGATGGCCTCAAGGAGAAGATCATCTTCTCGCTCTCGCAGCAGCGCGCGTTCGGGAACGGCGACTGGGTGATGAACATCGCGCTCGACCAGAACGAGAGCATCGAGATGCGAAAGCACGCGCTCTTCTGGGCGGGGCAGAGCGGAGCGTCCATCGACCAGTTCTCGTCGCTGTACGACAAGGTGTCCGAAACGGAGATCAAGGAACAGCTGATCTTCGTGCTGTCGCAGCGAGGTCGCGACGCGAAGGCGATCGACAAGCTCATGGACATTGCGCGGAACGACAAGGACCGCGAAATGCGGAGCAAGGCCATCTTCTGGCTCGGCCAGTCGCGTGACCCGCGGGTCGCGAAGTTCCTCGAGGATCTCATCTCCCGGTAGCGGAGGCCCCATGCGTGCCCTGGTCTACCTGCTCCTGGCCGCGGCCGTCGGCGCGCCGCGGCTGGGAGCGCAGTCCCTCGCCGAACGGGTGCGAGCGGTGAGGGAAGGGACGGTTCAGATCGTCTATGCGTCGCGCCCCGACGCCTGTGGCGACGGCGATGACGTGCTCGCGTTAGGTAGGCTGATCACGGTGTATCCGTCGACGCGCGGCCACGGCTGGTCGAACGTGAACTGCACGTTCGGTCCGGTGCATTCCCTGATCACGGTGCGGGACGGCGAGGTGACAGCCGTGCGCTCGTTCGTCGGCACTCCACGCCGCGCCCGTCCCACCCGCGACCTCGGCACCATCCCGGCGGCCGACGCGGCGGACTACTTCCTTGCGCTCGCGGCGACCGCCCCGAGTCGAGTCGCCAGTTGGTCCGTCATGGCAGCAGCACTGGCTGACAGTACCGACATCTGGCGTCGCCTGCTGACGCTCGCGCGCGACGACGACAGGCCATCCGATGTGCGGACGAGTGCTCTCTACTGGCTGAGTGGCGTGGCCCCCGCCGACGCCGTCGGTCCACTGGCAGCCATCGCCCGTTCGGGAGCGGAGCCGCGCTCGTTACGGGAAGGGGTGCTGACGACGCTCTCGCAGCTTCGTGATGGAGCGGGAGCCCCGACGCTGATCGAGCTCGCGCGGAGCGACGAGGCCGCGTGGCTCCGCGAGCGCGCGATCTTCTGGCTCGGCAACACGGAAGACGAACGCGCACGCACTACACTCCGCGCGCTGGCGTCGGCCGACACGCTCGCGACGAACTTGCGTGACCAGGCGATCTTCGCGCTCGGGTTTCTCGACAAGCGTGGGGCGAACGGTCCATTCCTGCGACAGCTCTACGCGCGGCTGGAGAGCAATCATCTCAAGGACAAGGTCATTCAGGCCGTCGCGCAGCTCGACGAGCCCGAGGACCAGCGGTGGCTCGAGCGTCTCGTGCTCGATACGAACGAGTCCGTCGAGCTGCGCAAGCAGGCGCTGTTCTGGCGCGGTCAGAATCGCGATGCTGCGTTAGGCGATCTCGTCGAGCTGTACCCGCGGCTCGATTCGCGCGAGCTGCGCGAACATTACGTGTTCGTCCTGTCCCAACGCCGCGAGTCGGCCGCGGTGGACCGACTCATCGACATCGCTCGCAACGACGCCGATCGCGCCATCCGCGCCAAGGCGACGTTCTGGCTCGGCCAGAGCCGCGACCCGCGAGCCGCACGATACCTCGAAGAGAGGATCAACAGATGACCCATCGATACGCCATTGCCTTCGGGTTTGCCGCCTTGAGCGCGACGACGACGCTCGACGCTCAGTCGCTCGCGGACCGCGTGTCGCGCGCCGGCAACGGCACGATCCGCATGACCTTCGCCACCCGCCCGGAGTTGTGCGGGCGCGGTGGGAGCATCCATCGCGGACCCAACTGGCGCACGTCGTGGGGCGACTACGACCGCACGCGCGATGTCGAGTGGGATGCCGCGTGCGATTACGGCCCGGGCCGACTCGTCCTCGACAAGCGTGAGGGCGAGATCGTGGCGGTACGCTTCTACGTCGGCGGCCGCTGGCGTCCCGGCGGATCGGACGTCACCGATCTCGGGAACGTGAGCGCGGTGGAGGCGTCGAACTATCTCGTCTCGCTGGCGTCGACGCTGCCCGGAAAAGCCGGCCGCGACGCGATCTTCCCGGCGACGGTCGCGGACAGCGCCGAGCCGTGGCCGGGGCTTTTCCGCATTGCTCGCAACGAGGAGCGTCCGCGTGAGACGCGGAAGCAGGCGGTGTTCTGGCTCGGCCAGGCGGCCGGTGAGGCCGCGAGCGCGGGGCTCGATTCACTCTCGCGCGACGGCAACGTCGACCGCGAGGTGCAAAAGGCGGTGGTCTTCGCGTTCTCGCAGCGGCCGCGCGAGGAAGGCATCCCAGCGCTGATCCGGATCGCGCGAAGCCATCGGGATCCGGATGTCCGCCGAGATGCAGTGTTCTGGCTCGGGCAATCGAACGACCCGCGCGCGATTGCGCTGTTCGAGGAGCTGCTGACCAAACGCTGATCCGAACTCCGAAATCGGGGTCAGATTCGAATAGAAAAGCCGTCATCCCGCCGTATCGGCCCTTTCCGCGCCATCGTCGTTCCGACCGGCCCGCCCCCCAAACTCGACTCCGGAAGCCGTTCACCCTCCAGCTACCAGCTCCAGCTAACAGCACCCAGCGGTCTTCAGTCGTTCATTCCGGATAGGCCCACCCCTGTAGCTCCTCCTCGTACTGGGCATAGAGCGTCTCCGGTGCCGGCACAGGCTCGTCGCGCACCATGCTCGCGAGCTGAATCGCGTTCACCGCCGCCTGCGCGCGGTAATGGTTGTTCGTGATCGCGTACACCTCATCGGCGCCGCTCTTCGCGAGTTGATCCGTGCGCTCCGCCCACGGCTTCAACTCCGCCGGCGTGTAGAGGTAGTCGTACCGCGCTTCGACGCCCGCGTCCTTCCGGAACCATTCCTTGTAGTTCCGCCCGTGAATACGAACGTAGCCCACCGGCGCGGTCGTCGTCGCGCTCGGCTTCACGGAGTGGCGGAACAGCGGCTGGTCGATGTTCACGAACCCGATCCCGCGCTCCACGAGCTCCGCGTAGAAGTCCGGGACGTCCCACGACGCGTGACGCACCTCCACCACGAGCGGGAACTCCTCGAACGCACGGGTCACGTCATCGAGCCACTGTCGGTTCTCTTCGGTACGGCGATACGACCACGGGAACTGCAGCAACACCGCGCCCAGGCGTCCCGCGTCGTGCAGCGGGCGTATCCCGCGCGCCACCGTCTCGACGTCCTCGCACGTGAACGCCGTATCGCGCTCGTGCGTGAATCGACGCCACAGCTTCGCGGTGTACGTGAACCGATTGGCCTCGGCCACGCGTTCGGCCCATCGTTGGGCGACCCGCGGCTCCACTGGACGGTAGAACGTCGAGTTCACCTCGATGACGTCGAGGTATCGGGCGAGAAACGCCACGGGGTCGAACCCGCGCGGGTGCGGCCTGGGGTAGAGTACGCCTTCCCAATCGGCGTACGACCAGCCGGCGGTGCCTATTCGAATGCGCCCGGTTCGGCTTCGACCGGGGCGAAAGCGACAGTCGGCGGGCTTTTCGCGCTTCCGGCGGGACGGATGGGATGCGGTTGCCATACCGCCCGTATTGCAGATTCGTGGCCGTCGGACCGCAAACCGCCGGAGTCTCGTAAACAGACCTATCGCGTTGTCAGCTAACGACTAACATCGGCGTCTCAGCGATCCGCGGCTTTCCCCGGATGATGTTTTAGCGTCCATACGCCGCCCAGGGCCGATCCGAGGAACACGACCACGCCGAAGAAGTGGACCCACCGAGCAATCGTCAGATCGCTCGACAACAGGTCCCAGTTGATCAGCAGGTACCACCAGTCGTGGATGGTGTTTTCCCCTCCGAGGAGCGGCAGATCCTGCGCTCGAGCGTCGCCGATGTATCGCGACACGTTGAGCAGGTTCACACCGACCCAGGTGAGCGTCGCGGCGGCGGCGTATCGCTGGTGAGATCGGAGGAAGTAGCTCACGAACACCACGGGGACGAGAACCTGGAACATCGATCCGCCGAGGATCGTCATGGTCTCGCCGAATCCCGAGAATACGAGGTGACCGGCCTCGTGTACGGCGAGGTTGAGATCGTCCAGCGGGTCCCAGTACTCCGGGTTCCGGACGCGCGCGGCTGCGTACAGTGCGAGGAATGCGAGGAAAGCGCCGCGCAGCCAGGTGCGCGACGCCGCGCTCGTGTCTCGAGGGGCGGCGTCGGTACCGACCGCTGCCATCGCGCCGGAGGTGGGACGATCGGGTCGGGACATGCTTCCCCGAAGACGACTGATCCTCGGGGGCGGGAACGTTGACATTCGCCCGCCCGCGCGAGTGATTCCGGTCACCCGGCGCGTTCTCGCCGGACCGACCCTGAATTGCGGAGAAAGCCCAATGCCCGGCGTGGTCTATCTGAATGGTGAGTTCCTGCCGCGAGAGCGTGCGACCCTCTCGGTCGACGACCGCGGCTTCATTTTCGGCGACGGCATCTACGAGGTCACCCGCGTCGTCGACGGCCGCCTGTTCGAGGCCGA
>DAINRQ010000216.1:0-6806 GCA_036741775.1 Gemmatimonadaceae bacterium
TGGGAGAACTGGTACGCCCACGCCGGCCGCGACTGGGACCGCATCATCCTCGGCGGCATCGTTCATCCGGAGTACGCGCAATACGGCGGGCTCTCCATCAAGGCGATCGCCGATCGTGTGAAGAAGGATCCGTGGGACGTGTTCTTCGCGATTGCCGGGTCCGGTCGCGCGTTCGCCATGCCGCAGACGATGTCGGAGGCGAACAAGATCAAGGCGATGCGCGAGGAGTTCACGTCGTTCGACACCGACGTAGGTCCGGCAACGAGCGACATCGCGACGCATCCGCGGGCGTTCGGCGCGTTTCCTCGCGTCTTCGCGCGCTACGTTCGCGAGCTGGGTGTGCTGTCGTTGGAAGGCGCGGTGCAGCGCGCGAGCGCTGTCGCGGCCAACGAGATCGGTGCGTACGACCGAGGGCGCCTCGCGCCCGGCCTCGCCGCAGACATCGTGCTGTTCGACCCACTCAGGATCCGCGATCGCGCGACGTTCGCGGAGCCGACGCTGTTGTCGGAGGGCGTGAGCTACGTGATGGTGAACGGTGTAGTCGTGTTCGAGAACGGCAAGTACACCGGTGCCAAGCCTGGTATCGTGCTTCGTGGGCCGGGTTGGGATGGGCGGAAGTAGGCTCATCCTTCCAGTACACCTCACGGCGAGCAGGACTCACTACGTTACGCGCATGGACCAGGACGTTCCCCGAATCGTTCGTGAAACCATCTCGCTCGCCGAGGTGCTCGAGTTGGCTGATCGCAGCTTCGGCGACATGGTGAAGGCATCGGTCGACATTGGCCGCGGCGTCCTCGCGATTGGCGGTGAGCTCCACTCGGATGAGGAAGCGCTGCTGATCGAAGACGGGAGCGCGCAGGCAGACGTTTGGGGGATCAACATCTACCCTGGCGAGCCGGGAGGTGCGTGGATCGAATTCGACTCGATGATCAACGTCCGACCGGGGCAGGGGAACCGTTCGCGTAGCGTCGACGATCCGGCGATCCAGTCGAAGATTCGACAGATCGTCGAAGCACTCATTCGCCGATGACGCGGCCTCCTACGCACGCATCCCTCGCGGCCGGACGCTGGCAATCGCTGTCATTGATCGACCAGCTCGGCAATGTCGGGAGTGAGGTCGATCGCGCCATTCGCGCGCACGTCCAGCGCCGGGACGATCGCCGCGACCGGGCGCTCGACCGGGCGCTCGAGCTGTTCGACCTCACAGCCGCCGACCCTCGGTGGAAACTGCATCAAAGGCGCGAGGTCCTGCGCGCTCGTGAGCAGTTCTGCCGGATCTTCTTCGACGAGACCGCCGAGCCCGACCTCCCCGACTATCTCAGCAAGTATTTCCTTCAATTCGCCGTGGCGGCGCGGCGGGGACCGCGAGGGTCGTGAGCTCCGGCTTGGCTCGTCACTTCTCGTCCAGGAACGAGATCACCGTCTGCGCGACGATCGGCGCATCGGCGAGCTCGTAATGGGTGTACCCAGGCAGGATCGCGAGGCGCGACTTCGGCTTGCCCGAGCCGTCCCAGGCGCCGTCCTTCTTGCCACCGCCTAACAACCCAAACAGCTCCACCGCGTGCGACGGCGGGACGATGTCGGCATCCCCCTGCACGAACAGCACCGGCGCCGTGATCTTCGCGATGTCGGCCGTGTAGTCGAAGTCCTCGCGCATTGCCGCGCCGATCTTGTCGAGCAGGCGCGGGAAGTCCTGTGGGCGCGGCGCGATCGCCTGGTACAGCGCGTACATCGGCGTCTGCTTCATCGCCTCGGCCGCCGCCGCGTTCACGCCCTCCTGCGCGACGAGGATGTCGGGGTAGAACGCGCTCCGCCGAGCGATCGCGGAGACGGAGACGACCTTGTTCACGACGTCGGGGTGGCGGATTGCGGTCTGCAGCGCGACGCCGGCACCTAACGAAAAGCCCATCACATCCGCTCGGCCGAGCTTCAGGTGCCGGACGAGCGCGGCGACGTCGTCGCCCATGTAACGCGCGTCGAGCGGTCGGTCGATGTCGGCGGTGCGGCCGTGCCCCTGCAGGTCGACGAGGATGACCTGTCGCCCTTTCGCGAGCAGCGCGACGTTGTCGCCGAACATTCCCCCGGCGCCGAGCCCACCGTGCAGCAGCACGAGTGGCTTCCCGGTGCCGTGGGTCTCGTAGTAGAGATGGACGCCGTTCACGTCCGCGAAGTGGCCGGCGGGGGTCGCCTTGCCGGGCGTATCTCCTTGTGGTCTTTGCCGTTGTGCGGCCAGGGTCGATGCGATGACGGTGGTGGCGGCGAAGGCGAGTGCGACGGCGCGCATGGATGGGTCTCCGAGGGGTTCCGTAAACACGTCGAACGAAGGAGCGGCGGATCGACAGGCTCGTCGAAGAAGCCGGCCTACGGGCGAGACTCGGGAAGTCCGACGACGACGCGGCCGGAGAAGCCAGGTTGTCAGGGGGGCTCGTCAGCACATCGGGCTAACTGGCTGGCTCGGTGGCTGGTTGCCCGCTCGACTCACGGACGCGAGTATTGTCCGGCGGTCGCCGATCGATAATATCGCCGCCCCGTTCGAGTCGCCCCGACCAATCACACCACGCCCACTCCTGTCGACGTGTGTGTCTCACGTGTCTAGCGGGACGGACCGGTCCAGTTCCAACCAACACTGTGGAGCAGCAATGATGTCTCGTACGGGAGGTTTCCTCTCGCGCACCCTCGCCACCGCGTCGCTCGTCCTTACGCCGGCGATCGGAGGGCTCACACCAGCCGCGCATGCGCTACAGCCGAGCGCAACTGCGGCGCGCGATACGGCAAAGAAGAAGGACTTGCCACTCGCCGCAGGGCGCCGGGTGACCTTCACGACCGACAAGGTGTCGTGGCTGTCGCTCGACGTCAGCCCCGACGGTCAGACGATCGTCTTCGACCTCCTCGGCGACCTGTACACGCTGCCGATGTCGGGCGGCAAGGCGACGCGCCTGACGACCGGGATGGCGTATGACGCGCAGCCCCGCTTCAGCCCCGACGGGAAGAAGGTCGTCTTTGTCTCGGACCGCTCGGGTGGCGAGAACGTATGGACGCTCTCGCTCGACGGGAAGGACACCGCGCAGGTGACGAAGGGGAACAACAACCTCTACCAGTCGCCCGAGTGGACGCCCGATGGGCAGTACATCATCGCGTCGAAGTCGGGTGGACTCGGCGGCGCCGCGAAGCTGTGGATCTACCACGTGGATGGCGGCACGGGCCAGGCGCTCGTCAGCAGCGCGCCCGGGGCGGCTCCGCAGCTCGCGCAGCTCAAGATGACGGGCGCCGCGTTCGGCCCGGACAAGCGCTACATCTGGTATGCGCAGCGCACGGGTGACTGGTCGTACAACGCCATCCTGCCGCAGTACCAGCTCGCGGTCTACGACCGCGAGACCGGCACGCGGACGGTCATGTCGGCGCGCGGCGGCTCGGCGTTCCGACCGGCGATCTCACCGGACGGCAAATGGATGGTGTACGGTACGCGCTACAAGACGGCGACCGCGCTTCGGTCGCGCAACATGGAGACCGGCGCGGAGGAGTGGCTCGCGTACCCGGTGCAGCGCGACGACCAGGAGTCGCGCGCTCCGCTCGACGTGTACCCGGGTTTCAGCTTCACGCCGGATTCTCGGGCGATCGTCGTCTCGTACGGTGGTGAGATCTGGCGCGTCCCGCTGGACAAGCGCGCGCCCGCGAAGATCGCGTTCGAGGCGGACGTTGCGATCGACATTGGTCCCGAGGTGAAGTTCACCAACAGAATCGACGTCGCGCCGACGTTCACCGCGAAGCAGATTCGCGATGCCGTCCCGTCTCCCGACGCGAAGCGGCTCGCGTTCTCGTCGCTCGACCACGTGTGGGTGATGGATTGGCCCGACGGCACGCCGCGCCGCGTCTCGAAGGTGAGTGATGCTGGCGAGCATCAGCCGATCTGGTCGCCCGATGGCCGGTGGATCGCGTTCGTCACCTGGTCGGACGACAAGGGCGGGCACATCTACAAGGTCCGCGCCGACGTGCCTAACGCTGCACCGCAGCAGCTCACTCGGGTGCCGGCCTACTATCAGCAGCTCGCGTGGTCGCCCACCGGCTCGCGCATCGTTGCCGTTCGCGCTGCCGCGCGCGACATGCAGGAGCTCATTGGTTTCGGCGCCGGACTCGGCGCACAGTTCGTGTGGGTACTGGCGGCGGGCGGCGATGTGACGGTGATCTCGCCGACGGGGAACCGGAACTCGCCGCACTTCGTCACGAGCGACTCGACACGCATCTACTCCTACAGCTTCGCCGACGGACTCGTGTCGATGCGGTGGGACGGCACCGACATCAAGTCACACCTCAAGGTCACGGGGCCGCTGCCGGCGGGGATCGGCATCGAGGACGAGTTCGGGCGCATGCGCGACCCGACCACGTTCCTGCACGCCGAGCCTAACGAGCAGGGGCCGCAGCCGCCGCCGGCGGGCGTGGTGCGGATCTCTCCCACCGGTGAGCGTGCGCTCGCGCAGGTCGGCAGCGACCTGTATGTGGTGACCGTGCCCTACGTCGGCGGCACGACTCCCACCGTCTCGGTGGCGAACGTGGAGAATGCAGCCTTCCCGGCTCGCAAGCTCACCGACATCGGTGGTCAGTTCCCGGCGTGGAGCAGCGATGGGAAGAAGGTGCACTGGTCGATCGGGAACGCGCACGTGGTCTACGATCTCGAGCGTGCGAAGCAGGTGGACGATTCGCTGAAGCTCGTCGCACGCTCGAGGCCGGACAGCGCGCAGCGACGTGATACGACCGCTGGTGCGCGGCCGGACTCCACGGCGCGTCCGCTCGCCGGGGCCTCCGCCGACTCGCTCAAGGGGAAGGGCTACAAGCCGTTCGAGAAGCGCGTGACCGTCACCGCCACTCGCGACATCCCGCAGGGTGTCGCCGTGCTGCGAGGCGCACGCGTCGTGACGATGAAGGGCAACGAGGTGATCGAGAACGCCGACATCGTCATCCGCAACAACAAGATCGAAGCGGTCGGCGCACGTGGATCGGTGCAGCTCCCGCAGAGTGCGGAGACGATCGACGTGACCGGGAAGACGATCATCCCCGGCTTCGTGGACACGCACTATCACGCGCAGTGGCTCGTGCCCGGCATTCACACGGGGCAGGTGTGGCAGTACCTGACGAATCTCGCGTACGGGGTCACGACGACGCGTGACCCGCAGACGGCGTCGACCGACGTTCTCACGTACGCCGATCGCGTCGAGACGGGCGACATGCTCGGCCCCCGCATCTACTCGACCGGGCCGGGCGTCTTCGTCGGCGAGCAGCTGCGCGACCTCGATCATACGCGGAACGTGCTCAAGCGCTACGCCGCCTACTACGACACGAAGACGCTCAAGATGTATATGACGGGCAACCGCCAGCAGCGTCAGTGGGTGATCATGGCGGCGAAGGAGCTCGGCCTCATGCCGACGACTGAGGGCGGGCTCGACTTCAAGCTCAACATGACGCACGCGATCGACGGGTACTCGGGGTTGGAGCACGCGCTTCCGATCTCTCCGCTCTTCAAGGACGTACGCGAGCTGTTCGTGAAGTCCGGGATTACTTATAGCCCGACGCTGCTCGTCGCGTACGGTGGGCCGTTCGGCGAGAACTACTACTACACGACCGAGAACGTGGCGGGCGACGCGAAGCTCCGTCGCTTCACGCCGGAGACCGAGTTCGACTCGAAGGTACGCCGGCGCGGTACGGGCGCGGGCGGCAACAGCCCCGGTCCGGGTGGGTGGTTCCTCAAGGAGGAGTACAACTTCCCGAAGCTCGCCGAGTTCGCGAAGGAGCTCGTGGGCGCGGGCGGTCGCGTCGGTATCGGATCACACGGACAGCTCCAGGGGCTCGGCTACCACTGGGAGGTGTGGTCGATGGCGTCGGGTGGGATGTCGAACCATGACGTGCTTCGCACGGCGACCATCATGGGCGCGGAGGGCATCGGGTTCGGCAACGACGTCGGCAGCATCGAGGCGGGCAAGCTGGCGGACCTGGTGGTGATGGACAGGAACCCGCTCGAGGACATCCGCAACACGAACACGATCAGCTTGGTGATGAAGAACGGCCGCCTCTACGACGGCAACACGCTGGATGAGGTGTGGCCGCAGAAGCGGAAGCTGCCGACGTTCGCGTGGCAGACTGGCGAGCCGGCCGTCAACGCGGGCGGAATCCGGTAGTTGGGGCCTGACCCCCCGATTCCTGCGGGCAGGGTTCTGCGCGCCAAGTCGCGCGGTTACTCGGCTCCGGCGGCTAGCGGCCCGCCGCGTCGAAGCAACGGCGGCCGCCTTCATCACCGCGGAAAGTCCACGAGCCGTTGGCTCGCGAACGCGGGCCGACGCCGCCTGCGCCGAGCGACCGCGCTCCCTCCTATGCTGGCGGGAGCGGGTCGATTGAGTTCGCTGTCCGCCTAACGGCCCAAGCGTGGTGGGAGGCGGGCACGTCGCGACGGCGGCGGCCTATGCGAGGCGCCGCTCCCGGCGGGGCGTCACCACTCGACTTGCCTACGACCCGTGCCCGCCGGCGCGGGCGCGGAGCATCCAGCCGCCGGAGTCGCGATGCGCCCGCCGACCGGGCGCGATGCCGGCGCGATGCGCCGACCGGACGCGAATGCCGACGCGGCGCGCCCCGCCGACCGGGCACGCGATCTCGACGTGAGCTTGTACGGCAGACCAACTATCGTATCAGCCCGATTCGCTGTATGGGCGGAGACAGCCACTCCACGCCGCGCGACGTGATCACCGCATCGTCCTCCAGCGGAATCCGCAGCTTCTTCCCCTGCCACTCGGGGATCGGCGTGTACGCGAACAGCTCGATCG
>DAINRQ010000217.1:0-6765 GCA_036741775.1 Gemmatimonadaceae bacterium
GCCACTGGGACTCGGGCTTGAGCGTGATCGTCGTCTCGAACATGTCGAGCCCCGCAGGGTCCGTGGCGGTGTTCGCGCGACCGGCTTTCCCCCACACGTGCTCCACCTCGGGAAACGTCTTCAGCAAACTGTCCTGGATGCGGAGGATCTCGCGCGCGCGGGCCACGCTCACACCGGGCAGCGTCGTCGGCATGTAGAGGATCGTCCCCTCGTCGAGTCGCGGCATGAACTCGCTCCCGATGCGTGACCACGGCACCCAGGTGAGCACGAGCACGGCGACGGCGACGGAGATCACCGGCCACCGATGCCGCAGCACTCTCGTGATGACCGGGCGGTACGCGGCGATGAGCGCTCGGTTGATCGGGTTCGCGGACTCGCGGAAGAGCCGTCCGCGAATGAACAGGCCCATGGCCACCGGCACCAGCGTCACCGAGAGCAGACTCGCCGCGGCCATGGCGAACGTCTTGGTGAACGCGAGCGGGGTGAACAACCGCCCTTCCTGCCCTTCCAGCGCAAACACGGGAAGGAAGGAGACCGTGATAATGAGGAGCGAGAAGAAGAGGGCCGGCCCGACCTCCCTCGAGGAGTCGACGACCACCTGCCATCGCTCGCGCGTGGTAAGGGTGCTCGTTGAAAATGACCGGGGGAGCTCGGTGCCTGCCGCGGCGGCCTTCGCGGCGGCCGCGCGCTCCAGGTGCTTGTGCATGTTCTCGATCATCACGATCGCCGCGTCGATCATCGCCCCGATGGCGATGGCGATACCGCCCAGCGACATGATGTCCGCACCGACGCCCACCCAGCGCATGGCGATGAAGGCCATGAGAATCCCGATCGGCAGCGTGATGATCGCGACGAGCGCGGACCGCGCGTGCATCAGGAACACGATGCAGACGAGGGCGACGATCAAACTCTCCTCGAGGAGCTTCTCGCGCAGGTTCGCGATCGACCGCTCGATGAGGTCGCTGCGGTCGTAGACCGTTCTCACTATGACGCCAAGCGGGAGCCCCTTCGAAGCCTCAGCGAGCTTGGCCTTGATGCCTTCGATGGTCGTCAGGGCGTTCTCGCCGAAGCGCATCACCACGATGCCGCCCACCGCGTCACCGCGGCCGTCGAGCTCCGCCACACCGCGTCGCACCGCCGGCCCGACCGATACGCGTCCGAGCTCTGCCACGCGGATGGGCGTCCCATTCGCGGTTGCGCCGACGACGACGTTCTCGATGTCCGAGACCGACTTGAGGTAGCCCAGTCCGCGCACCATGTACTCGCGCTCGGAGAGCTCCATCACCATCGCGCCCACATCACTGTTGGCGTTCTGGATCGCGGCCATGACGGCGGTGACGGGAATCCCGTACCCCAGCAGCTTGGCGGGATCGATGTCGATCTGGTACTGCTTCTCGTACCCGCCGACGCTCGCCACCTCGCTCACGCCCGGCACCGCGGTGAGAGCATACCGAAGGTACCAGTCCTGGAGGGATCGCAACTGCGCGAGGTCGAGCTTCCCCGTCGTATCCTCGAGCGCGTACTGGTAGACCCACCCGAGACCAGTGGCGTCGGGCCCTAACGTGGGTGTCACCACCGCGGGGAGCTTCCCCTTGATGCCGCTCAGGTACTCGAGCACGCGCGAGCGTGCCCAGTACAGGTCCGTGCCATCCTCGAAGATGACGTACACGAACGACACACCAAAGAACGAGTACCCGCGCACGGTACGAGCGCCGGGCACCTTCAGCATCTCCGCCGCGATCGGATACGTGACCTGGTCCTCGACGATGCGCGGCGCCTGCTCGTTGTAGTCGGCCTGGACGATAACCTGTACGTCGCTCAGGTCGGGGAGCGCCTCGAGCGGGGTGCGGGACACTGCCCAGATGCCGCCCATGATCGCGGCGACGGTGAACAGCAACACGATGAGCGTGTTTCTCGCCGACCATTCGATGATGCGCGTGAGCATGGTCGGTCACCTCTGATGTGCAGAGTGGTCCTCGCCGGGCGGCGTGGGAACTACCGCCTTGCCGGGCGCGGCACCCTTCGGCGCGGCCCCGGGCGGCGGGGCCGGCGTCGGGGAGGTCATGTCCATCCCCGGCATGTTCCCCATCCCGCCTAACGCGGAGCCGAGGTTCGACTCGGCGTCGATGAGGAACGTGGCCGATGCCACGACCGTCTCGCCCGCGGCGAGCCCGGTGAGCACCTCGATGCGGTCGCCCGCCGCCGCACCGATGCGTACGGTGCGCGGCTCGAGCCGGCCGTCCTCCCGGCGGACGAATACGAGGCTCCGCTCGCCGGTCGACAGTACGGCGGAACGCGGCACCGAGAGCACGTCGCCGCGACGGGGGCTCGTAAACAGGAAGGTCGCGTACATCCCGGGCTTGAGTCGCCGCCCGGGATTCGGCAGCTCGACCCGCACCCGTGCCGTGCGCGTGTCGGGGTTGAGCGTCGGGTAGACGTACGCGATGCGCCCGCTCCATCGCTCACCGGGGAACGACTCGAACTCCGCCGCCACAGGCAGGCCGGTACGCACCACGGCGAGGTCCTGCTCGAACACCTCGCCCTCCACCCAGACGACGCTCAAGTCCGCCACCCGGTAGAGCGTCTCCCCGGCCATGATCCGCTGGCCGGAGAGGACGAGCTTCTCGACCACCACGCCCCCAACGGGCGCGTGGAGCGTGAGCGTCCGCCGCACCTCGCCGGTGCGCTCGATCTCCGCGATCTGGCGCTCCGGGATGTCCCAGTACGCGAGCCGCCGGCGCGCCGAGCGCAGGAGCTCGTCCGCGCTCCGCACCGCGTCCGGCGTGCCCGCCGCGACGTCGCTCGCCAGGCGCTTCGCCAGGAGCAGCTCTTCCTGCACCGTCACGAGCATCGGCGAGTAGATCTCCAGGAGCGGCGCGCCGGCGGTCACCGACTGCCCGGTGAAGTCCACGTACAGCCGCTCGACCCACCCATCCACCTTCGGCGAGATCACCTTCACGCGCGTCTCGTCAAACGTCACCTGGCCGACCGTCCGCACCTCGCGCGAGAGCGAGCCAGTCGTGACCGTCGTGTAGGTGACGCCGATGCGGTTGGCCGCATTCGCGGAGAGCGAGACCGGCTGGCCGCCATCGGCCGCGGCCACCGCCCCGTGGGCGTGCTCGGCCGCCGCCGGCTCACTGGACCGCCGTCGAAGGAGAAAGACCGCCGCGAGCGCAATGAGCGGCACCGCGAGGTACAGCGTCCAGCGTAATACGCGCCGGCCGGATGTCGAGGCTCGTCCGAAGGGAGACTCCGTGGGCTCATCTGGCGCCTCCGATGCCGGGCGCTCGGCGTCCGTGGCTTCGACCTGCGCCGACTCGGCCGCGGTCCGCTCTTTCATGAGGTCCCTCATTTCACACCTCCGTTCGGCGGCCCGCTGGTGACGGCGGTGTTCGCGTCGAAGAGTTGGCGGCCGAGCAGCATCTCCAGCTCGGCCCAGGATTGTCCTTCCTCCGCCTCGAGCCGGAACAGCTCCTGGCGGTACCGGTTCACGACCATGCGGTTGTCGAGGAGCGTCATGAAGTCGACGCCCCCCACACGGTACGCGGAGAGCGCGGACGACGCCGTCGCCTCGGCCTGCGGGAGCACGGTGTTGCGGTAGAGCGCGGCGAGATTCCTCGCCCGCGTTAGGCCGGCGTACGACTCGGCCATTCGTGCACGCGTGTCTGCCCGCATGGCGGCGAGGTCCGCCTCGGCCATCTGACGCATCGCGACTGTCTCCTCGCGCATCCGGAGCTGCCGACTCCGCGCGAACACGGGGACCGACGCGCCCACCATGAGGCTGCCCATGCGCTCCGGCCCCATCTCGCCCGAGCGCTGCCCGTACTGGAAGCCGAGTTGGAGGTCGGGGATCAGCTCTCTGCGTGCCAGCCGTGCCGACGCGGAGGCAGCCTGCACCTCGTCGCGCCCGGCCCGCACCATGGGCCGACTTTCCTGCGCCGCTGCCTGGAGCGAGTCGAGCGCCGGCACGATGGTTGGGAACTCTGGGAGCACCGGTGGCGGAACGTCGAACGCGGCGGCACGGTCGAGCAGCGCGTTGAGCCGTGCCGCCATTCCAGTCCGCATCGTCCGCATTCGGATCGTGTCTTCCGTCATCCGCGCGATCTCCACTTGTGCACGAAGCACATCGGTCTGACGTCCCTCGCCCACACGGTACATCGCCTCGGCCGTGGCGCGCGCATCCTGTAGCAGGCGGAGCGTCTCCCGCGCGACGGTGAGGGAGTGGTCCGTCGCGTACAGGTCATAGAACGCCATGGCCACCTGACTCCGCACGTCCCACGCGACATCGACCGATCGCTCGGCTTCGGCGGCGGCCCGAGCCTCGGCGACATCGCCGGAGAGCCCGAGCTTGCCGCCAACGGGGACCATCTGCATGAGTTGCAGCTGCGTCATGCCGAGCGGGTCCATCGGCTTGAGCCCAGGCACTTCGTAGTTCATCAGGCCGAGCTGGAGCTGCGGATCAGGCGGCAGCTTTGCCGACGGGATGCGGGCTCGCGCGGCGCGGACGAGTGCTCGCGCGGCTTCCGCGCGGGGATTCGCGCGAGCCGCTATGTCGTAGGCGTCACCGAGAAGGAGCCGGCCCTCTGCGGAGGGGCCAGGCGGAAAGCCAGCTTGCGCGGTCACCGCCGGCACGCGTCCGAGCGCCAGGGCAGCCACCGCAATCATCAAGCGCGCGATCGGGATGTGTAGGAGTGGGCGCGACTGGCGCCCCAATGAGACGGGCATGGTGAACCTCGGGTTGTACGGCCCCGTGTGAACCGGTGGCCGTGAGACGTCACCGACGGAGTGCGGCTTGCTCGTTTGGCAGCGCAGTGCACTCCTGTTGCGGGGGACGTTACGCCCGTGGAGGCGGAAGGTCGGGGGGGGGCCGAAGGCCCTGGCGGATAAGCGCGGGATCACCCCAAGCGCGCTCGCTCGGCGAAGCGACCACGCCTGGGGCGGTGGCCCTGGCTGGCAACGCGGGCGCCACACACACGGTCATCGCGGCACACCCTTCCGGCGTGCAGGGCAGCGAGCACCCTGCACCGGTCGCGGCTTCGGCGCAGGCGCGTTCGGCTCCCGGCGAGACATCTGGAACGTGACTCATCGCCATTGCAGCGCTCGTGCCTGAACCCATGGCGTCGCCAGGTTTCGCACACGTCGCCCCGTACCCCGCCAGGCTGACCTGGATCAGGAGGACGTTCAGCATCAGTGCCGTAAGACGACGCAGGGGTTGCATAGCGGCTCCACCACCAGCGGGACACGCTCGCGCGGCGCGCGGCGGGACTCGCTTTATGGAAAGTAAACTACCCCGGGTGGGACCGCGCGCAGTCAGTATTTCTCGTGGCCCGTGTCGGGGAACCGCTGACAGATCGCCGTCGCTCCAACGCGTCACCCGTCCCGAGACGGATGGCGCGCCAGCGGCAGCGGGTGGGTCGAAGCCCCTCGGCGCGCCTTGAAGTCAGGGTCAGCGAGCCGAGGTAATTCCGGGCCGGCGGCATCTTTTATGCCCGATAGAGCCTAACCTCAGGCTCTCGAGCAAGGAGACGTCAGCAATGGTGCCGCTCGGTACACCGCGCCTCGTGCGACTGAAAAAGTCGTGCTTACTACCCGCCATCCTTCTCCTCGGCGGAGCGTGCGCCGGGTCGGGGAACGAGACGGGCGATACAGCTGCTGCTGCGGATACGTCAGCGGCGGCGGCGTCCACACCCACGAGTACGAAAGACACGTCGATGGCCGGCATGGATCACTCGAAGATGGCGGCCGCCGATCGCGGGCCTGCAAAGAACACCGACCACGAGTTCCTCCGGATGATGAGCGACCATCACGAAGGGCTCGTCACGATGATGGACGGGGCCATGAACCGCGCGACCAGTGCCGACGCGAAGGCCGACGCGACGCGGCTCCATCACAAGCAGCAGCAGGAACGTGACCACATGGTCGGGATGATCCGGGAGATGTATTCCGAGTCTCTCCAGCCGATGGTCATGCCGAACAACAAGGCGATGAACGACTCGCTTCAGGCCAAGTCCGGCGCTGAGTACGACCGCGACATGTACCGGCACGTCGTGATGCACCACCGTGAGGGCGTGCAGATGATCGACAAGTTCCTCCCGCGCCTCCAGAACGCGGATGTCCGGTCGATGGCGGAGAAGATGCGCGCCGATCAGACCCGCGAGATCGCGGAGTTCGAAGCCAAGGCCAAAGCGACCCGATAGCACGACGATGCCGGGCCTGCCGGGGCCGGTAGCTGCAATACTACCGGCCGCGAATCTCTTTATCAGGCATAAAGCGCGGCACGTCATCTGCGCTCGAAGCCCGTCCGTTCGAGCTTCACCCTCACCACAAGCAAGGAGATGTGCCATGCCGCACACCGTTCAGCACGGCGCGCCGAGCGCCGAAATGCAGCAGTGCATCGACGAGTGCCTGCGCTGCCACAGCGTGTGCACGACGACCGTCACACACTGCCTTCAGCAGGGCGGCAAGCACGCCACCCCGGAGCACGTGACGCTCCTGCTCGACTGTGCGCAGATCTGCGCCACCAGCGCGGACTACATGCTCCGCGGCTCGCATTTACACACGCGCACGTGCGAGACCTGCGCCGAGGTCTGCCGCGCGTGTGCGGAGGCCTGCGAGCGCATGGGGGATGACGACGTCATGCGGCGATGCGCCGAGGTGTGCCGCCGCTGTGCGGACTCCTGCGAGCGGATGGCAGGGGCTGGCGCTCGGCACTAGCCCAACGAACCGCGTCGCGCCGGCTCCGCCGAGCCGGCGCGACCTCGTTAG
>DAINRQ010000218.1:0-6747 GCA_036741775.1 Gemmatimonadaceae bacterium
AGAGGACAGCCGCGGCCAGGGCGGCTCTCCGGAGGAGAGTCTCAGGACTCATCGGGGGAAGGTCAGGGGGAACGGGCGAATGTAGTGCGGTGTACCGGAGCGGGACAACAAGCGAAACCCGACTCTGGCGCATTTCCGGGGTTGCCGGTACCGTAGCCCGGAATCGTCACCCAGTCATCACCGAGGCCTCGACTCGCTGATGCTCTCCCGTGGCTGTGCCGTGGTAGTCGCCGCGCTTGCGTCGTTCGCCGGAACGCGCCAAGTGGCTGCACAGAGTGGTGCCGTGGCGGTTTCCGGCACCGCGTACGACAGCCTCAATCGAGCGCCACTGGCCGGCGCGCTCGTCACGATCGTCGGGACGGCGCTGACGTCCAGGGCCGATTCGCGCGGCCGGTTCCGCTTCGATAGTGTGCCGCCCGGGACACACACGTTTGCCGCCCAGCACGCCACGCTCGATACGCTCGGCTTCTCGGGCGTTTCAGCCCGGGCGACCGTCGGGGGTGAGCCAGGACTCGTCACCATCGCGCTCCCTTCGTTTCCGACGCTCTGGGGCGCCGCCTGCGGCGACCGGGGCGTGCCGACGGACAGCGGCTTCGTCTACGGCAACGTCCGTGATGCGACGACCGGCGCCGCCGCGCCTAACGCGATCGTTCGCATCACCTGGATCGACCTCGACGTCACGAAAGCGAAACGTGTGACGGAGACGCGTTGGCGCGGCCAGTCCACGACGAACGACGCGGGCGACTTCGCGGTCTGCGGGATTCCGGCGGACGTCGGGCTGCGGATCGTCGCCGCTACGGACTCCTCGGTCAGCGGGCTGATCGACCTGCCGGGACGCGGCGCGCGGGTTCAGCGTCGGGACCTCCTGCTCGGGCCGATTCCGAGTGACTCGGTCGACGGCTCGCGCGGGACGATCGTCGGGGTGGTGACGGACAGCGGCGGCATTCCGCTGCCCGACGCCCGCGTCGTCGCCGATGGGGTGCCGGAGCTGCGCACCGACTCCGCCGGCCGGTTCACGGCGCGCGGCGTTCCCGTAGGCTCGCGTCAGGTCGAGGTCCTCGCGATCGGCAGGTCGCCGGTCGTGACCGTCGTGGACGTCACACCGACCGATACCGCCACCGTGTTCGCGACGATGCGGCGTATCACGACGCTCGACGTCGTCCGCGTCACCGCCCCGGCGTTTGTAAGGAGACTCGTTCGCGATCTCGACGAGCGCCGCAAGCTCGGCGCCGGATACGTCCGCGATTCGACCGAGGTGGGCTACCACGGTACGCTCTTCAGCGCGTTCTTCTCCATTCCGAGCGTCCGGCCGGAGCGACTGAGCACGAGCGAGTTCTACCTGTCGCTGCCCGCGAGTACGGGCCGGTGCGTCGCGAACCTCGTCATTGATGGTCGCCGCGCGGGCTACGATGAACTGACCTTCCTGCGACCTGCAGACGTTGCGGCGATCGAGGTGTACCCGCGTCGCATGACTGCGCCCATGCAGTACATTCGCGACGACAACTGCGGCGCCGTCGCCGTTTGGACGAAACGCGCATTCAGCTGGTGATGCCGCTACGCTCCACACTCCGGTTGGCCGAGGCAGCCGTCCTCTTCCGAATGAAGAGAGGGCTCGGTCGCTGATGCGCTCGAGCCGGCTCCTCCCGCTGATCGTGTGCGCGTTCGGCGCCCCGCTGGATGGGACCGCGCAAGGACCAGCCGGCGGTGCGACCGTGCGAGGAGTCGCGTACGACAGCCTCCGCCCGGGACCGCTCGAGAACGCGATCATTACCGTTCTCGGAACGGCGCTACGCGCTACCACCGACACGGCCGGGCGTTTCCAACTCGAGAACGTGCCGCGAGGCACTCACACGTTCGTCGCGCAACATGGCGCGCTCGACTCCATCGGCCTCACCGGCGTCTCCGCTCGGGCGACGATCGGGGGTGATGCAGACGGCGTCGTGGTCGCCATTCCGTCGTTCGCCACGCTGTGGCGGGCCGCGTGCGGTGGATCGCGACCGCCCAAAGACAGCGGGTTCGTGTACGGCACGATTCGCTCGGCCCCGATGGGCGCGCCGGTGCCTAACGCTAGCGTCGACGTCACATGGCTCGACCTCGATGTGGGCCGACAACGGACCGTGCGACACACCACATGGCACGGTCGGTCACGATCGGACGCGTCGGGCAGCTACGCCATCTGTGGCGTACCAACGGTCCTCGGCCTCCGTATTCGGGCGTCCACCGACGCCGCGGTGAGCGGTGTGATCGACCTCCCCGGTGTCGGGCGGCGCGTTCAGCGACGCGACCTCACCGTCGCCCTCGCGACCGACTCGGGCGCAACCACCTTCGGGACGGTCGCGGGCGTCGTTACCGACTCGGCCGGAGCGCCGGTAGCCAACGCGCGCGTCATCGTGGACGGCGCCTGGGAGATGCGCAGCGAGGCCAACGGACGGTTCGCCCTGGTGAGCGCGTCGGGGACCCGTCAGCTCGAGGTGTTAGGCATCGGCATGCTGCCGGTCCTCACGGTCGTCGACGTTCCCGTCCGCGATACCGTGCGGGTGCAGGCGGTTATGCGTCGCGTCACCGCGCTCGACGTCGTGCGCGTCACGGCACCGGCCGCCGTACGGCGCCTCATCGCGGCGTTCGACGAGCGACGCCGAGACGGCTCCGGGTACACGATGGATTCCACCGACATCTCGGCGCAGGGCACACTCGCGTCCGTGTTTCAATCGGCGCCGAGCGCGGAGGTGCAGTATCTGGGCGCGGCGGGCCAGTTCGTCGTGACCTTTCCGGGGAAAACGCGGCCCGGCAGAAACGCCACGCGATGCGTCGCGAACCTCGTCATCGACGGGCGGCGAGCGGAATTCCAGGAGTTTCTGATGATGCGTCCACGCGAGATTGCGGCGGTGGAAGTCTACCCGAGAGCATTCTCGGCGCCGCAGCAGTTCATCAGAGATAGGGAGTGCGGCGCGCTCGTCGTCTGGTCGAAGTGGATGTTCCGCGTCTCGCGACCGGAGTGATGATCGGGATCGCACTCGTGGGGGCGGCCGCCGTGCTTTGCTGATAGCTGATAGCTGATAGCTGATAGCTGATAGCTGATAGCTCACGCAACAAGCCACTCGATCGCCTGCGTCACGATCTCTGGCGGCGCTCCGTGGCCGCCGTTGAACTCGACGTATGTGACGTCGTGACCGCGGTCGCGGAGCATGGGGACGATCCTCCGGCTCGCGTTGTCGATGCGCAGTACGGTGTCCTGCGTCCCGTGGGAGTCGAACACGCGCGGCTTCCCCACGGCCGGTGAGTCGGACCGCGGAATGAACCCAGGAGAGAACGCGATGATCCGCGTGAAGAGGTCCCCGTTCGCGAGCCCGAGCCCCAGCGCGTACGACGCGCCGTCCGAGAACCCTTCCACGGCGATCCGCGTGGGATCGACGGCGCAGCGCTCGAACGCCCACGCGAGCGCGTCATCGATGAACGCCACGTCGTAGCTGAAGCGCGACGATATGACGTCCCACGTGATCCCGCGCGCTCCCACCGCCAGGAGGACAAACCCCTGCGACTCCGCGAGAGCGCCCAGCAGGTTCACCTGTCCGGCCGCGGTCCCGGCGGCCCCGTGGAGCCCCAGGACGAGCGGCATGGGCTGCGACGGCGTGTATGACGACGGCACGACGAGCACGCCATCCGTGGGTGTCCCGGCCGTGATCGAGGTAGAGCCGGGGGCGACCGTGGTCGATGGCGTCCCGGGACGCGCCGTTAGGCGCGCGGATCCCCCGCCAGGGTCCTCACCAAACGGCGACGTGCTGTTCGAGCCGCAGCCGAGCATCGCCGCTGCGCCGGCCGCGACCACCGCGAGAAACTCACGCCGCGAATTGGGGTCAGAGTCGAATATCATCATTCGATCGCGTGAAGGGGATGAATGCGCGCGTACGATGGACTCGCGTACTCACCGCGGCAAGCGCTCGCTTGCGGTGGGACGAACCGAGCCCCATGATGGGCGCGAACCCTTGGGCCCACGACTCGAGTCGTACCACCGCCGGTCGTCAGGATCCAGTACAATGAAACGCAACTCAGTCACCCTGCGGTTAGCCCTCAGGATATCGCTCGCGGCCGCGGCCCTTGCCACCTCGCTCATCACGCCGCAACGCGCCGCCGGTCAAACGGTTCGTGGCGTGGTGACGAGCGACGCCGGCAGCCCGATCCCCGGCGTCGTCGTCTCGCTCCTCGACAGCATGACCGCCACCATGGCCCGCGCGCTCACCGACGACCGCGGCGAGTTTCGCCTCACGGCTCGGCACCCCGGGACGTACCGGCTCAGTACCTTGCGCGTCGGGTTCCGCCCCACGTCGTCGGAACGGTTCACGTTAGGCGCCGGCGAAGAGGTCTCGCGCCGGCTCACCGTGAGTGCCGTTCCGGTCGCGCTCTCCGCCGTGCGCGTGTCCGGTCGGAGCGCGTGCAGCGCACCAGGGGACTCGACAGCCGCGACGTTCGCCGCGTGGGAGCAGGCACGCGGAGCGCTCGCGGCTACGCAGCTCACGGCCGGCTCGCGCGCAATAATGGCCACGACCGTGGCCTACGAGCGCACGCTCGACCCGTCCGGACGCCGGGTCGTAGACCAGACGGCGACCGCGCACTCCGACTACGTCAGGAATCCGTGGCGTTCGATCTCGCCCGACAGTGCGCGGCGCGTAGGCTTCATCGTCACGGACCGTGACGGCGCGACTACCTATTACGCCCCGGGCCTCCAGGTCCTGCTGTCCGACATGTTCCTCGAGGACCATTGCTTTCGCCTCGCTCGGTCTCGTGACGTGTCGCGACTGGGCATTGCGTTCGAGCCGACCAGGGCGCGGCGCGGCGATCGCAACGTAGCACGCATCCGCGGCACGCTGTGGCTCGACCGCGCGTCGTCGGAGCTCCGGAGCCTCGAGTTCCGCTACGTGAACGCGTCTACCGCGCAACAGGAGCACGCGGGTGGAGACATGGAGTTCACGCGGATGAAGAACGGAACGTGGGTCATCTCCCGCTGGGGGATTCGCATGCCCGCGCTCGAGTACCGCGTGCGCTCCCAGGCGCTTGGCGGGACGGATACGACGGTGTCGGAGATTCGCGTCGCCGGCGGCGAGCTCGCGCTGGCACTTCAGGGGCGCGACACGTTATGGGCGCGACCACCGCTCGTGATCGCCGGGACGGTCGTCGATTCCGCGTCAGGCGCGCCCGGGGCTGGCACGCGCGTGACGATCGCCGGCACACAGCTCACCACCACCGCCGATGGGCGCGGACGCTTCAAGCTCGCGGGTGCACTGCCTGGCCAGTACACCCTCGATGTGCGTACCCCGTCGCTGGACTCGGTTGGCGTCTCCTACCCGGTACCGCTCACACTCACCGACTCGGCATCCGGCGTGATCGAGGTGCGTGTACCATCAGCGTCACAGGTGGTGGCCGCATTCTGTGGGACCCGTCGACTGAATGCGCCAGGCATCGTCATAGGGAGCGTCGCCATGCGCGGCGACTCGGTCCCCCCGCGCGGAGTGAAGGTGATCGCGGAATGGCGCGAGCAACGTCTCCGCCAGGGGGCCGTCGCCGGTACCCCGCTCACCGACGACCAGACGCACTGGCTCGAGGCACGCGCGGACTCGCGTGGCGGGTTCCGTCTATGCGGCGTGCCTGCCGGCACCGCGCTCACCCTTCGCGCGGAGCACGACAGCGCAGCGCTCCTCGCACCGGCGACCGTGCGGATCGACCCGGCCAGCCGATTCGCCCGCGCCGAGCTCGTGCTCGATCGCGCCGCCACACGTGGCGCCACACTCACGGGGCTCGTCGTCGATTCGGCACAGCGACCCATCGCCGACGCCGAGGTGGCGTTGCCGGACCTGCCGAAGGGCGCGCTTTCGAACGACCGCGGCGCGTTCCGCGTCGACGACATCCCGCCCGGGACGCATCGCGTGACGGTTCGACGACTCGGCTACGGTCCGCTCGACACGACGGTCGTCTTCCGCGCGAACCAGACGGTCGATCGGAGGGTTCACCTAACGCGGGTGGTCGCGCTCGACTCGGTAAACGTGATCGCATCTCACGACTCGATTCCGAGCTTCGACGAGCACCGGAAGATCGGCCTCGGAAAGTTCTGGACGCGCGACGACCTCGCGAAGTACGAAGGCGGAGCGCTGGACCAAGTGCTCGCCGAGGACCCGGGAGTCAGCCTTGTCCGTGGGATCACGGGATCCTACGCGTGGATTCGCAGCACCCGGAAGCCAATATCTCTCTTCAATACCGGCGAGTACATCCCAGAGCGTCACGAGACGCTTCTAGGGATGAAGCCTGGTTGCTACGCGCGCGTTTACGTCGACGACGTGTTGATGAACCCCGAGGACCCCGCGGTGCCGTTCGATGTGAATCAGCTCTCGCCGAATCTGATCGAAGCAATCGAGTGGTACTCCGGCGTCTCGCAGATTCCGCACAAGTACAGCAAGCTGAACACGGCCTGTGGAGTCCTCGTGATCTGGACGCGTCGCAGTTAGTGACGTGAAATCGGCTCGACGGCCGTCACGTGCGCGTAACGTTGTGACGGGCCGGGCCGGTCGGAACGACGATGACCCGGAAGAGGCCGAAAACGACCGGATGACAACCCTGCACGGACGCCGCGACGCGCAACAAGCCGGAATTGAAGGGGAACAGCCTCCCGGGGCGCCGCCATCCCCGCAGGCCATTCCCCGACTCCCGACTCCCGACTCCCGACTCCCGACTCCCGACTCCCGACTCCCGACTCCCGAC
>DAINRQ010000219.1:0-6737 GCA_036741775.1 Gemmatimonadaceae bacterium
CGCGCCGACGGTCCACCGCAGCGCGGCGTCCCATTGGGGCGGGGCCGGCTGCGCCGTCTGGAGGGCGAGCGCGAGACAGATGGCATAGATGGCCGGAGCGCCTAACGCCTCAGCCTACTCGGCGAGCCATCACGCCGGTACGGTGCAAGAACCGTCTCGAGGTCCGACCGAACCCATCGCAGGACCGTCCCTTCGCGATGAATCGCCCAGTTCAACACCGACCCGGCCGCGACCGCCTGGAGCACACTCGCCAGCGCTTCCGTGTCGCACTCGGTTAGCTCCCCCGCATGCACCGCTTCGTCGAGCAACGTCGTATAGCCTGCTCGTACGCGACGCGAGTAATCCAGCGTCAACCGATGGAAGTCAGGATCACTCAGGTCGATCTGGAAGAACGCGAGGTTGTGAACGAGCGCCTCGGGTGTGCGGATGTGCTCGGCCATGTCGCTCGCGGCCGTGAACAGGGCGTCGAGCGCCGTCTTCGCGCGCCCGCGCACCAGAGCGAAGCGCCGGTCCACCGAGTCGACGCTGTGCTTCACGACGGCGAGGAGCAGCCCGCGCTTCGAGCCGAAGCGCTGCACGAGCGTCGCCGGCGCGAGTCCCACTTCGGCGCCGACGTCGGCGAGCGTCATGCCCGCCGGCCCGACGCGTGAGATCAGGCGTGCCGTGACGGCGAGAATCGCGTCGTCGGAGACGGAACGTGGGCGCGGAGACATTGCGGCCGGGAATATCCCGTGCGCAGAGCGAGCGCGCTACCGACCGCTTGCGGCATTGCTTGCGCGGCTCGCCGCGATCGAATCCGCCATCGCGCGGGCCGTCGCGCGAGACGCGCCGCTCGGACGCCACTCGATGAGACTGTCGGGCGCCGTGAGCCCGAACGACAATCCGTGGCAGACCGCCCACGCGCCGTCGCCCGCGGGCACGAGGTCCCACTCCAGCGTATCGGCGCGTACACGCACGCGCGCGACGAAGTAGCCGGGATGGCGGCGATCCACATCCTGCTCGGCGACGGTCGTCACCACAGCTCGGCCGATCACCGTGTCCGCGCGGGCCCGCGGCGGAAGGAGCTCGTAAGCGGCGAGCATGGGCCCGGCGACTGCTGACGTCACATCGCTACCAGGGCAGGCGACGAGGCGAGCCAACTCCGATCGCGTCGTCGAGCCCTCACGCGAGGCCTCGAGAAACGCGGCGAGCGCTGCCGTCGCTCTCGCGAGTGTGGCGCTATCGGCCCGCAGTGCAATCGGGGCCACCTCGACACTCGCGACCGTCGTATCTACCCGCGACGGCGGTTCCGGCGCGCACGCGACGGTACCGAAGGTCAGTCCCAGGGTAACGGCATGACGCGATTGGCGGGGGCGCCGACTCACCGGCCCGCGTCACGGTGCTGCTGCGCCGCGGCGTCGGCGTCGGCGACGCGCTGCTGGGCCACCCGCCAATCGACGTTAGGCGCCACCTCGGCGTCACCGAGCGTGAGGGACGCGAGCGCTCGCTCCACGACCGCCTGTCCATCGGGAACGGCGAGCCCGAGCTCGAGCTCGGCCTGACGGCAGAGTCGCTCCTCGCGCGCCTCGCACCCAGGGTGGCCGGAGAGTCCCATCGTGAGTAGCCGAGCGTGCACGCCCTCGTGGACGATCGAGGCGGCCACCTGTGCGTCGGAGAACTGACCACCGCCCGCGAACGTCAGCTCGATGAGACACAGCCGGGTGTCGCCGAAAAACGCGGCGCGACACGGGAAGCGCTTGACCACGATCCCCGCGACGTCGCGGCGAAAGCGGCGGAGCCGATGCGGTTGATATCGCTCGATCACCGCGAGCGCGCCGTCGAGTCGCTCGAAGACGCGACGCGTCTCGATGTCGGCGCGGGTGTTGTTGACCGACACCCGAACGCCGCGGATGGTGCGCGTCTCGGTGTTCAGCAATTCCCTGGCGAGGCCAAAGGCGTCGGCAAACCAGCTCATGATCGTGAGTTGTCCGTCGTTAACCGTATCGCACGCCCGGGTAGAGCAAGTTCACTGCCCCGAAGAAGACCGGGTCGAACACGTATCTGAAGAACTGCCACGCGAGCACGAGGCCGATCAAGCCGAACGCGCGGTTGCTCCACATGAACGTCTGGTATTTCCGTGCCGTGTCGTCGCTCAGCAGGATGGGCACGGCACCACTCCCGTCGAGCGGCGGGAACGGCAGGAGATTGAACGCCGCCAGCAGCAGGTTCAGCGAGAAGACGACGCTGAGCATGACGGCAATCGCCGGCCACACGCCGCCGGCGTTGCTGTCGGTGATCTGGCCGAAGCGGATACTGTCTGGCGCGTAGAACAGGTCGGCCGCCATGCCGACGCGGATCGCGGCAGCCGCCAGCACGACGAGCAGCACGTTCGACGCTGGCCCGGCGAGCGACATCAGCGCGGCGCGCTTCGGGTGGCGCATCGCCCACTGCGGATCGAAGGGTGCGCTCGCGTATCCGAACGGCCACCCTGTGAGCAGCGCGCTCGCGATGGGAAGGATGACCATCCCGAACGGTTCGCGTCGGATGTGTGGCGTGGGGTCGAGCGAGACCTGCCCGCCGTGATACGCCGTCAGATCGCCGCCACGCGCTGCCGCCCACGCGTGAGCGGCCTCGTGCAGCGTCGTGGAGAAGAGGAACACGACGTAATAGACGAGCGCGTTCGAGAGATCGGACACGTCCACGGATCGAGGGGTATTGGGCGCCTCAGCGGCGCCGAGAGTCGTGAATACCTACGAGAAGGCGAGGAGGAGAATCCGGGTCAGCCGTCGAGCCATCCGTCCCGTCGTGCCGCCTCGGCGCGGAGGGACGGTCCGAAGTGTAGTCGGAGAACCTCGTTCGCCGGGCTCGCGACGATCGAATCGAGGAAGGACAGTGAGATCAATTCGCGCACCTCGGCGTCACCCGAGGCGAGGTGCGTCTCGATCACGCCGACGACGATCCGCGCTTCCTCGCCCGCCGCCCCGCCCGGGATCGTCCCGGCGTCCGCGGCGTAGCGCGTGCCACTCAGCCATTCGGCGATCTGCGCCATGAATACGTCCGGCAGGAGCGCGTCGTGCAGCGCGAGATGTTCCCGGTAGATCGGGACCAACCGGGGAGCGGTGGACATGAGGTCAACGAGAAGATGCGCGAGGGTGCTCATGACATCCGGAAGGTGAGCGCGGCGCGCCGTGCTGTCCATTGGGAGCGTGGCAACCTGGAGCCCGTGCCGGGCGCGGGGACGGTCGGCTCATGCCTCTTGATCCCGTGCGTCGTAGTCGTGTACTTTACAGTACAAAGTTAACGTATCGGTCGAGGCAGCGCCCGGTGCAGGCGAGCCGAGGCACAGGAGGTCGGAATGAACAAGTGGCGGAGACGCGTCCGTGGCGCGATAGGAATGGGCCTGACCTGGGCAGCAGCATGGTTCGGGGCGGGGCTCGCATTGCTGCTCGTCGTCGGCCCCGATGCCGCCGACGTTCCGTTCCCCCTCTTCTTTGGTCTGCTCGGCTTCCTCGCCGGCGCCGCGTTCTCGGGAATCCTCGGGTTTTCCGCCCGTCGGAAGCGGTTCGATCAGATGTCGCTTCCGAGCTTTGCAGGTTGGGGCGCGCTTGGCGGTCTCTTGCTCGCCGGGATTGTTGGCTTCGCGGCAGGTCCCGGAGGAGAGCTTCTCGTTCTTGGCCCGGTGTTCGCCCTGGCCGGAGCGATCTCCGCTGCTGGTACGCTGGCCCTGGCCAGGAGGGCAGCGGGGCGAGACCTGCTGGACGCTGGGGCCGCGCCCGAGATGGGCGAGGATGAGGCGCGGAAGCTGGTCGGCGGCCCGGGCTGACGTTTCCAACCAGTCGCGCCGGCGCTCAGTCAGCGTTAGGCGGCAGTCAGTGTGAATTCGAAGTCTCGGCAGCAGGCATCTACGTGATCTTCATTTTCGCGATTTCCGGGTTCGGCGTGAACCTGTCGCCGAAATCCTCGACGCGCATCACCTACCGGATCTCGATCTCCGCCTCGCCGCTACCGAAGCACCGCTGTCAGTACCGAGCATCGTTATGCGGCGTGGCCGCGAGGTATCGGCGACTGCCAGTGCGGCGATCGGAGCGACCAGCCCAGCAGCGCGCTCCAACCGAACCACGCGGCGAATAGCAGCCGCTGCGCGAGACCGATGCGCGGTTGCGTATACGCCCAGATGGCATCCATCCCGAGGAGCGCACTCAAGTTGGCGGCGATGGCAAGCACAATCACGAGGTAAAGCGCCCACGACTGCGCGACCAAGGGTCCCGCGCGCCGATCGTGGCGCCACAGAAGTGCGAACATCAGCGGGGCCTGGTATCCCACAAGCTCCGACAGGCCGAAGACGTTGTGCAGGGGATGGGGATGGGCGAATACGGCCACGCCGATGACAGAGACCGCCATCGCGCCGACGAGAAGGGCTGGCGCTCGAGAGTTGTTGGTACGGCTCGCTGCCTGATGCAACGCCCGCGCGAAGGCGAGGGTGCAGGCAGCCACACTCGAGAGCAACAGGGCAAACGGGATTCGAGTTGGCGAGCCCACCTGGCCGATCTCACTGACGGTCTGCCGAACGTGGCTGTAACCTGGGATGAGCGTCGAGAGGGCAAGAACACCGCCGACGAGGATCGCGAAAGCAAGCGGACCGAACATCAAGCGGGTTTGAGGCCGCACCAGAGACTCAAGAAGGAGTTGGGGCTGCGGTATCAGCGACGAGGACCGGGGACACCCGATCGTCAGAGTGTCCGCATAGTCTGAACTTGATCCTTTGTGCCTAACAGAATTAGACGTGCGGCCATTGAGTTGTCCAGCAATTCCCACGCTGCATAAAGCGGTGCGCAAATGCCGATCGCGGGACGCGGCGACGAAGTGCTGCAAACAAGCCGTGTTACGATTGGCCTGGTGACCTGGTGGCGTTTCTGACGGGCGTAGCCGTGCCGCCTAAATCACTGGCGCAGAGCGCCGCTGAGATCCCATGCGCACGGAGGAGTGAGTAGTCGACTGATGGCACTCCACCGACCGACTGACGACTGCCCGTCTCACCCACCGAGCGCACGGTAATGGGCGCCGGGCGACTGCCGCGTCGCGCAGCAATCCGACGTGTCCAACGTGTCGCAGAGCGCGGTGGCGCTCGAGCCAGCGGGCTCGCTCGGTGCACGCAGCGCATGGCGTGCGAAGTCCTCGATGCCGGTATATTGCGGGACGACGGCGCCCGCGAGCGTCTATCTGCGTGTCCTCTTGTCCCCTGCGTCGGGCACGCCTGCACTCGCGCTCTGAGCAAAGGACATATGCCCCAACAGAGCGGCTCGACGACGAGCCCGGCGACCCAACCTCCCCTGGCGCGAGTCCACATCCTCGGCGCAGGCCCCGTCGGGCTCCTTCTGACCGCATTGCTCCAGCCCACCGAGCGGTTCTCGGTGCACCTCTATGAAAAGCGACGCGACTACACGCGGACGCGGATGGTGCAGCTCGCGCCGTACCTCGTGGCGGATTCGGTCGCGAGTTACTGCACGGATTACATCGACGAAGAGAGCGTCCAGGCGCTCTTCGACCCCCAGGAGATCAGCGAGGGCCTCGCGTTTCGCCAGTCGATTCCGTCAGACCTGATGGCACGGTTGCGCGGGTGGACGCAGGGGTTCTGCCCGCTCAACGCGATCGAGCGTTCCCTCAGCGATCTGATCGACAGCCGTCCGTCGCATCCCGTGCAGCGCACCACGACCGTCGTTTCGGCGCAAGACGCGATGGCGATGCTCGGGCCGCGCGACATCCTGATCGATTGCACGGGGACCAAGTCGTTGCTTCGAGATCACCTGGTGCCTAACGCCGATCCGAATACCTTCAAGATCCGGCTCGAGTACGCGCTCGTGATCACCTTCCTGTACGGACGCCCGTACGACTGCAACGAGTACTGCAAGTACTACAAGAACATCGAGAACGCGCAGTACAAGTTCATTCCGGCAGTCAACCGCACGTACTACGACGGCAGCATCAGCCACGTCACCGGCATCGTGAACATTTCCGCCGAGGACTACGCGCGGATGCCGCCACGATTCGACGGCCATTGGCTTCGTGGCAACTTCCCGCACGTCGCCGCGTCGATGGACCGCTTCATCGACAAAATCAAACAGGAAACCAACGGCGAGGTCGTCGGAGACCTGGAGATCGTCCGGATACCGCTCGACTTGTATCATGCTCGTCATGCGACCAGTCGTGAGTGGCGCCGGACCGGGACTCGCGACCACGCGTTCACCCACGCGTCGGTGTTCCTGGTCGGCGATTCGGCCATGGGCTCGCCCTACTTCCAGTCGATCTCGCTCGGCTTCGAGTGTGCGATGTTCCTCGCGGGGCTGCTTGCGCAGCGCGACCTGTCCGTCACGGACCTGCTCGATCGCTACGAGCTATTCGCGTACAAGCAGTGGCTTCGCGTGTACATGCGCAGCAAGATGATCAAGCACAACAAGGACCTGCTGGAGTGCGTCGGTGACACGCACGCGCTGCTGGAGAAGCTGCACATCTATTGAATCGGAGCGAACCCATATCCAAACGGCGCGCCTTCCTGAAGCGGACTGCCGCGATCGGCGGCGCTCTCGGTGATCTCAACAGCGACACGAGCGCGCTGAAAAACAAGACCTTCGACGTCGTGATCCACAACCCGACGACGCTTCCCCTGTGGGTGAAGAACGCCGCGCAGTGCCTCGAGGGGAATACCAAGCACTACATCTTCATCTCGACGACGTCGGTCTACCGCGACCAGAGTGAGATCG
>DAINRQ010000220.1:0-6638 GCA_036741775.1 Gemmatimonadaceae bacterium
GCGAACATCGCGAACCTCCTCCTCGCCCGCGGCGCGAACCGCGCCACCGAGATGGCCGTGCGCCTGTCGCTCGGCGCGTCGCGACGGCGACTCGTCAGGCAGCTCATGGTCGAATCGTTCGTGCTCGCCATCCTCGGCGGCCTCGTGAGCCTCCTCGTGGCGCGGTGGACGCTGTCGGGGATTGCCGCGCTCCTCACGTCGGACGCGACGCAGACGCTGGACCTCCGGGTGAAGGTCCCGGTGATGTTGTTCGCCGCCGGGCTGGCGGTGGCCACCGGCTTCCTGTTCGGGTTGTTCCCCGCGTTGCACTCCACGCGCCCGGACCTCATCACGTCCATCCGTGCCGGTGCGGGACAGATCGCGGGTGGGGGTGTCGCGGGGCGGTTTCGCAGCTGGCTCGTCGTCGCCCAGATCGCGCTCTCCACGACGCTCCTCGTCTCGGCCGGGCTCTTCCTCAAGAGTCTCGTGAACGTGAGCCGAGTCGATCTGGGTATCCGCATCGACAGCGTGGCGACGTTCTCGGTGTCGCCGTTGCGCGTCGGCTACGACACGCTGCGCGCCAAGCTGCTCTACACCCGAATCGAAGATGAGCTGCGCGCGATTCCCGGTGTCACGGGGGTCACGAGCTCCATGGTTCCGCTGTTGTCCGGCGACAGTTGGGGGAACGACGTGCGCGTGCAGGGCTTCCAGTGCCTCCCGGACACGGACTGTAACTCGCGCTACCAGGCGGCGGGCGCCGGCTACTTCACGATGATCGGCACACCAATCCTCGCCGGGCGCGACTTCCGTCCGTCGGACACCCAGGGTGCGGCACAGGTCGCGGTGGTGAACCTCGCGTTCGCCGAGAAGTTCAAGCTCGGGAGCGAGGCGGTGGGCAAGTTCATGGGGCGCGGCGGCGGGGTCGGGGCCGACTCGTTGCGGATCCAGATCGTGGGCGTCGTGCCTAACGTCGCGTACAACAACGCGAAGCAGGGCCCGCAGCCGGTGTTCTATCTGCCGTGGATGCAGGTGGGGGTCGTGGGGCAGATGTATTTCTACGCCCGCACGCGCTTGGCCGCAGAGCAGCTCGTTGCCGCGATCCCGCCGATGATGAAGCGGATCGACCCCGCGCTCCCGGTTCAGGAGCTCAGGACGATGCCGCAGCAGCTCAAGGAGAACGTCTTTCTCGACCGGATGATCTCGGTGCTGTCGGCGTCCTTTGCGCTCCTCGCGACGCTGCTCGCCGCGGTGGGCCTCTACGGCGTGCTCGCCTACTCGGTCTCGCAGCGGACGCGCGAGATCGGCGTGCGGATGGCGTTAGGCGCCGACGGGGGCCGGGTACAGCGGATGGTCCTGCGCCAGGTGGGGGTGCTGGTCGTCATCGGAACCGTGATCGGCGCACTCGGCGCATTCTTCGTGGGGCGCGCGGCGCAGTCGCTGTTGTTCGGCTTGCAGGGGCACGACGCGCAGGTGTTCGTGAGCGCGGTGCTGCTCCTCGCGGCGGTGGCGTTCGGGGCGGGTTGGCTTCCGGCGCGTCGCGCGAGTCGGACACAGCCGATGATGGCGCTGCGGTACAATTGACACGGCCGGTAGGGCCGTGCCTGTTTCAGCCTTCGTAAGGGCCGCATCGGCGATTCTCATTGTGCCGAGGGCGGCGGAGTCGGCGTCGGTGTTCCGCGCGCCGCTACACCCGCTGCCGATCATCGTTTTCCTGATGCTCGTCGCGGCGATCGTCGTGTTGTTCGCGGTCGCGCGTCCGATGCAGACGCTCACGAGCGCGCTGGTCATTTCACTCGGGATCCCGGTCGCGTGGGCGCTGACCAAGCGCAGATCGCTCGACGTGGCTGCCAAGGCTACCTGACGGACGAGCGGATTTCCGTGTCGTCCTGAGCGAACCTGTGTCATCCTGAGCCGTCAGACGAAGGATCTTGGTTACCGCATCCGAAGCCGGCCACGAGTCGCTGCGTACCGAGAGCTGGTGCGGCGTGCTGCAGGGTAACACCCCCGGGACGCTCCGACGCGCCTGTTCGAGTCGACGTCGACAACTAACCCTCCGTGAGTTTCACCGCGAAGACGCCAAGACGCGAAGGGAACGAACCCTTCGCGTCTTGGCGGGACGTCTCGGGCCTCGAGTGCCGGCGCTCAATTCGCGGCGTATCGCCGCAGCATCTGCTCGAACCTGGGGTCGTCGCGTAAACGATCGTAGGCAGGGTCCATGCGCAGGAGCGGAACCGATGCCTCACGGCCAGCGGGCAGCCGCAGCAACTCGTTCAGGAGTCTGAGCGCCGAGTCGTTCTCGCCTAACGAAACGAAGATCTCGGCCGCCCCGCCCATGAAGCAGGTCGCCCGAACGACGTCCGAGGATATCGGCGCGAGCTCCATAGCCTGCTCGGCGGCGCGGATCGCGTCGGGTTTCCGGCCAAGACCGGCCAACGCCATCCCGAGCGCGATGTGCAGGCGGGGATCGGTCGGGTGCACCGCAAGGGAATCCTCCAACATCGCGCGGGCGCTGTCGAACTGCGCGACCGCCCGGATCGAATCACGCAGGTCGGCATACACCATGCCGCGCAGGAGCGACTGCGGGCGGTAGAGCATGTCGTCCTCGCTGACCGTGTGCCGAGACGCGGCCAGCACTGCCAACGCGTCTGTCGGCCGGCGTTGGAATCGCGCGAGAGACACGCGAGAGAACGTCACCATGCCCCTTTCGTCGAACTCCGGCGGGATGCGCCGGAGCGCGGCAGCGAGCGTATCTGTGGTGCCATTGGCGCGGGTATACGACCATCCCTTGATCAGCATGAACCCGTACGCGTCGGGTGTCAGTGCGTAATAGCGACTCCATACGCGCTGCGACTCACGGTATCGACGCATGCGCCCATACGTGTGGGCCAGCTCAGGGGCGTACACTATGTTCCGCGGGTCCAGCGCGAGAGCGCGCTCGAGTTCCGCGATCGCTTCCTCCCAACGCCCGACGCCGCGATAGCTCACACCCATCGCGGCGTGGAGTGCGCCGGGGTCCTGCAGCCCATCGCGCGCCAGCGCGAACTGCGCGAGTGCCCGGTGGTGATCGTAGCGGCGCTGCCAGTAGAGGCCTAACGCGTAGTGTGCGTCCGCGAGCGACGGTTGTGCTCTGAGCGCCGCCGTTGCTTCCTCCCGTGCCTGCTGAAGCCGGGCTGCGTCGGGGCGGTTCGTCGACGCGAGGTGCACTACGGCGAGGCGGGCACGGGCGAGCGCGAAAGTCGAGTCGAGCGCGAGCGCGCGGCTATAGAGCGTCTCGGCGACGGCCACCCGGCCGGTGTTCTCGTACTCCCGGCCACGGAGGTAGAACTCATACGCCGCGTCGTTCGCGGTGAGCTTACGTGGCAGCGCCGGCGTGAGGACTTTCGCAGCCGCCATGCTCACCATGACGCCGACGGCAACAATGGACAGCACCGTGGCGACGCCCTTCGAGCGTGTTCGGGGCCACGCGGATCGGTGGCTTGGCACGCGGCCGCGGAGCGCCGGTGTTGCGCCGCGTCGAATCGACTCGAGGTCGGCGGCGACATCGCGCGCGCTCGCGTAGCGCTGGTCGCGATCCTGTCGCAGGAGCGTCCGCACAACCACATCGACCGAGCCCGGAAGTCCAGGCCGCACCGTCGATGGACTCGGCACATCCTCGTGCAGGATGGCGTGGGCGAGCGAGACAGCGTCGTCGCCTCGGAACGGCCGAACACCGGTGAGCATCTCGTACAGTACGACGCCTAACGACCACAGGTCCGCCCGCGCGTCCACCGGCTGACCGCGCACCTGCTCTGGAGCCATGTAGCCGGCGGTGCCAAGTCCACCGACACCGGACGGCGTGTCGCTGAGATCCGCCGACTTCGCGAGACCGAAATCGAGAATCTTCGCGGTGCCATCCGGCAGGACGATGACGTTGCCTGGCTTGAGGTCGCGGTGCACCACGCCCGCCTCGTGCGCAAACGCGAGGCCTTCGGCAATCTGCCGCGCGATGTCGAGCGCACCGTTCACGGCGAGCGGACCTTCGCGCGCGATCCGCGACTTGAGCGGTTCCCCGGCATAGAGCGGCATCGCGAGGAACAGCCACCCATCTTCGCTCTCGCCGACCTCATAGATGCTGCACAAGTTCCGATGATCGAGCGCGCCGGCGGCGCGAGCCTCTCTTACGAACCGCGCTCGACCTTGTTTGTCCATCTGCTGCGACGCGAGCGGCAGCTTGACCGCGACCTCGCGCCCGAGTCGCGTGTCTTCGGCCCGGTACACGACCCCCATGCCGCCGGCCGCGATGGGCTCGATGATTCGGAAGTGGGAGATCGTTCGCCCCACCAGGCGGAGCGGATCGACTGGCGAACGGTCGGGTGCGAGGTGGCGCTGCACGACGTCGGCGATGCCGACCTTCAGCGGTTCCAATCGCTCGTCCACCACGTCGTCCGCCGACAGCAACGACTCCACCGCTGCCCTGAGCTCCGGGTCGGTGCGGCCGATCTCCGTCAGCCGCTTTAGCCGTGCGACGCCGTCCAGATCCGACAGCTCGTGAAACCGCTCACAGGTCTCACGCCATCGTTCCGCGGCCGCCTCGCTCACAGCGCCTCGGCAGCGAGCTCGGATGCCAGCCACGCGCGCGCGGCGCGCAGCTCTCGCTTCACGGTTCTGACCGAGACGCCCAGGGCGCCAGCGATGTCTTCGAGCGACAGCCCGCCGAAGTAGTGCTGCTCGAGGATCGCGCTCTGACGCGGGTCCAACGCTTCCAATCGCGTAAGGGCCTGGTCGAGCGCGCGGACGGCATCGAGGTCGATCTCCGATACCCAGATCTCTTCCCGGAACGGGACTGCGCCTGCGCCGCCGCCACGCTTCACCGCATTGCGGGCACGCGCGTGGTCGACGAGGACGTTGCGCATCACGCGGGACGCGATCGCCAGAAAATGGTGGCGATCGCGTAACGAGCCTGCCGGACTGTTCGCGAGCTTGAGGTACGCCTCGTGAACCAGCCCGGTCGTGTCGAGGGAGAGTGCTTCCGCCTCGCCGCGGATCCGCTGATGCGCGAGCTCACGCAGTGGCCCGTACAGCACCCCCAGGAGTTCACCGAGCGCCTCGGCGTCTCCGGCAGTCCAGCGGTGCAGAAGGCGCGCGATCTGGGAGTCGTCCGTCAGCATCCGTGCTTCCAAGGGGGCGCCCACCGGGCTGGGAAGGAACCTACGATACGCGGCGCCGCGGACCGCAACAAGGTTGCGGCTCACCGTCGTCTGTCCCCTTTGGCGGTTTTTTCCGCTTTGGAATGGTGTCCTGCGCCTGCCTGCCGCAGAGCGCATTCACCTATACGTGGAGATGATCATGGTGCCCCGACGGCTGATTCCAGCGTTTCCTACAATGGCGGTAGTCATCGCATCCGCCTGTGCCGACGAGGTGGCTGGCCCGGCGCGCGTGCCGACGAAAACTCAACCTGACGTGTTGCCCTCCGCCATCACGGCGGTCATGAGTGGGCTCAACAGCCCGCGGGGTATCGCCTTCGGGCCTGAAGGCGGAGTCTACGTCGCGGAGGCAGGTACGACGGAGCTGAACGGGTCGTGCGGACCGTACCTGGAAGGAGCACAGCTCGCGACGAAATGCTGGAGCGGGAGCGGCTCGATCTCCCGGCTCTGGCGAGGTCGTCAGGAGCGCATTGCCACGGGGCTGCCTTCGACGTTCGTCATGGAGAGCCGTTCCGCCTCCGGGCCGCAAGACATCTCGTTCGCCGGCCGTGGCCATGCCTTTGTGGCGCTGGGTTGGGGCGGTCCGCCGGACCTGCGAGGTGTCATTGGGGGAGCGGCAGGGCAGGCAGGCACGCTCATTCAGCTACAGCCGAGCGGGGTGTGGCGCGTGGTCGCGGACATTACTGCATTCGAGGGAGCCAACAACCCGGCCGGCGGCGTGGTCGACTCGAATCCGTACGGCGTGCTCGCGGAGCCTGGAGCTACCTTCGTAGTCGACGCGGGTGGAAATTCGTTGCTGGAGGTGGCGGCGAACGGGCACGTCTCACTCGTGGCGACGTTTCCGCGGATTCCCGCGCCGCCGCCGTTCAACTGGACCGATGCGGTGCCGACCCGCGTGCGTCGGGGTCCCGACGGCGATCTGTATGTGAGCACGCTCTCGGGCGCCCCGTTCGCGATCGGGGCGGCGGCGATCTACGTCGTGCGGCCAGGACAACCCCCGGCGATCTACGCGGGTGGCTTCAAGACGATTACTGACTTTGCGTTCGCACCGGACGGCGGCCTGTACGTACTGCAATACGCGACGGGTCCCGTGTTCTTCACCGGCCCGGGGGCCCTGATTCGCGTCGCCCCTGATGGCACGCGCAGCACGGTCACGACGGCGCTGTTCCAGCCCACCGGGGTGGCCGTCGGCACCGACGGCAGCGTGTACGTCTCGAACCGGGGCAATTCGAGTGGCACAGGGGAGGTGCTGAGGATCATACCGTAGCTCACGATGCGATCACGCCTACGTACACGGTATCGATCCACGCCGGTGCGTGGGCTCCTCGCTCGACATAGTCGACGACTCGGCGCTATCGCTCAGGCTTGCGCCGCGATCGTCCCGAGCAGCAGCTCCTCGAGCAGATCGAGCGTCTCTATGTCGAGGTCGTTCGTCGGCTCGTCGAGCACCAGCACGTTGAACGACCGCGTGAACAG
>DAINRQ010000221.1:0-6608 GCA_036741775.1 Gemmatimonadaceae bacterium
GGGGCGACGATCCTCGGCGACGGGGTGCCGGCGCTCATCCTCGACGTGAGCAGTCTCCTTTAGCGGAGCGGGAATGAACGACCTGAAGAGTCTGAAGCCGGTCCAGGTGGATGCCCTGCGCGAAGTCGCGAACATCGGCGCCGGCCACGCCGCGACCGCGCTGTCGCAGATGACCGGTAGTACGATCATGATCAGCGTGCCGACGATCACGATCGCGAAGCTCGAGGATGTGCCGCCGCAGATCTCGGGGCCCGAGGAGCCGGTGGCCGCGGTGCTCATGCACATGATGGGCGACCTCACCGGGCGTACGCTGCTCGTGTTTCCGAAGCAGACCGCCGTTAGGCTCTCCGAGCTCATGCTGCGGCGTCCGGCGGGCACGTCGACCGAGCTCGGCGACCTCGAGCAGTCCGCCATCAAGGAAGCGGGCAACATCCTGAGCGGCGCGTACATGAACGCATTGAGCGATTTCATGGGCCTCATGCTCTTGCCGTCGCCGCCGAGCCTCGCGGTGGACATGTCGAGCGCCGTGCTCACGACCGCGTACCTGCAGTTCGGCACCGATCGCGATTACGTGTTCTGCGTCGAGAGCGAGTTCTACATGAACGATCTCCACGAGCGGCTCCGCGGCTTCTTCCTGCTGTTGCCGGATGTGGCATCGCTCCAGGCGATCCTGAAGGCCGTGCGGCTGGGGTGAGCACACCCACGCCGACGAAGGTCGATGCCTTCGCAGACGTCCCACTGACGCCGCGCTCGGGCTCCGGCGCGCATCCGGTCATCACGGCGACTGGACCGGCGTCGGTCGCGTCGCCGAGCGCGCCGGTTGCACTGCCGGCCTTCCAGGCACCGCCGTCGATCGCTCCCGACCCTCAGCCCCTCACGTCCGAGCGCGATCGCGACGTCCTTCGCTCGTTCGCGCGCCGCATCGATCCGTCGGACGCCGGCGCCCACAACAACCTCGGCGTTCTCTACTACAACAAGGGGTTGTTGAGCGAGGCCGTCGCCGCCTTCACTCGGGCGCTCGAGCTCGACTCCAAGATGCAGGTTGCCCAGCGCAACCTCGAGATCGCGTACTTCAATACCGGCTACTACGACCGGCGGGTGGCCGAGCTGCGCGACCGTCTTCGGACGCAGGCCGACGATCGCGCGGCACGCTGGGAGCTCGGGCGGACGTACGCGCTGCTTGGCCAGGTGGACAGCGCAGTCACCGAGTTCACGGAGCTGCTCCGATTCTACCCGGACGATGTCGGAGCGCTCGTCCAGCTTGGCTTGGCTGAGAAAGGGAGTGGCGACCTCGAGAATGCGCAGCGCTGGTTTGCGCGTGCCCTCGCACTCGACCCTGGAAGCGCCGTCGTCCAGTTCTACATCGGTGAGGTGCTCTACAACCGGGGGCTCAACGACGAGGCGCTGAACGCGCTCAAACGCTCGATCGAGCTCGCGCCCGACAATCCGGACGCGCACTACCTGCTCGGCTTCGTGTTAGGCGATATGGGTCGCCACGACGAAGCGCAGAAGGCGACGAAGCGGGCCATTCAGCTCAACCCGGCACTCTCGCGCGCTCACGCGAACCTGTCGCTCGACCGAAGTACGCCGCAATCGTACGAGCCGGTAATGGCACAGCGCGCACACCGCGGCGCCGATCGCGAGATGGGGGTTGCCCCGGAGGGGCAGCTCGCACACTACAACCTCGGTCTCGCGTTCCGCCAGAAGGGCTATTACGCGGAGGCGCTGCGCGAGTACCGGCTCGCCGCCGAACGCGGCGAGGACGCGGAGCTCGTCCTGCAGGCGATGGCCGAGGTGCACCTGCTCAAGAAGGAGCCGGCGACCGCGGCGCAGCTCTACGAACGGCTGCTGTCGACGCGGCCGGACAGCCCGAAGTTGTGGAACGAGCGTGGTATCGCCCTTCACCAGGACGGTCGCTACGCCGAGGCGGGCGAGAGCTACCGTCGCTCGGTGGAGTGCGACCCGCAGTACGCGTTAGGCCTCAACAACCTGGGCGTTGCGTTCTATCACACGGGGAACACCGAAGCGTCGGTGGACGCGTTCCGCCGCGCGCTTCAGGCGCGCCCGGCGTTCGTGAAGGCGCGCCTGAACCTGGCGCTGCTGCTGTTCAAGCGGAAACGCTTCCCGCTCTGCCTCGAGGCATACCGCCAGGTCCTGCAGCTCGAGCCCGAGCAGCCTGTCGCGTGGAACGGCGTCGGACTCGTTCTCGCCGAGCTCAAGAAGCTCGAGGACGCGCGCAACGCGTACGCGCGCGCCATCCAGGCGAAGCCGAACTTTGCGGAAGCGCATTACAACCTGAGCTTCGTACTGTCGAACCTCGGGGACTACGACGGGGCGCTCCGGGCGACGAAGCGTGCCTTGGAGATCGATCCGTACTACGTGCCGCAGAAGTTCGAGCTCGCGATCGATCTCGAGTTCGAGGACCCCGATTTCTCGATCATTCCGGACCTGGGTGGCGACCGGCGCACTGACGGCTCCGTGGATGAGTTCGCGTTCGATACGCGCGCGCTCGACTCGCTGTTCACAGAGCTCGCCCCGTCCTCGACGCCCGCACCGGCGCCTGCAGTCCCAGCGGGCACGCCGTACGCGGCGGCAGCCGATTATTTGTCGAAAGGCCTGCTCGACCGCGCGTCGGCAGAAGCGAGCCGCGTCCTCGCGCGCGGCGGCGACGCCGTCGAGGGGCTGACTGTGCTCGGCGACGTGTTCGCGCGGCAGGGGGCGTTCGGTGAGGCACTCGAACGCTACCGCGGCGCGCGAAGCGCGGCCGCACCACCGTCCGATGGTCCTGCGGGGGCTCAGAGCGTTATTCCGGCAGCTGCCCGGCGCGCGGTGGCCGGCGAGGTGCGGGTGCTCATCATGCTCGGGCGCGGTGGTGAGGCACGCCCGCTGGCCGAGGCGCTCCTCAGCGCCGCCCCCGCCGACGCGGAGATGCTGATTCTCGCAGCCACGGCACGTGCTGACGGCGGTGACCCGGCCGCGGCGCTCGAGGCGCTCGAGCGCGCGCGGCGCGCGGCGCCTGCGAGGGCCGACGTCCTGAAGCAGATCGGCGACGTCGCCCGGTCGATCGGTGATTTCGAGAGCGCGGTCGAAGCGTATCGTCACGCGATCACGCTCGACCCGGACTTCGCGGTCGTGCGCTACCATCTCGCCGGTATTCTCGAGATGAAGGGCGCGAACGGCGAGGCCGAGCGCGAGCTCACGGCGGCGCTCGACTCGGTGCCGACGTACACGGAGGCGGCTCTCGCCCTCGCGGCACTCCGGCGCCGAATGAATCGTCACGATGATTCGATCGGGCTTCTCGTCGAGCTGCTGCAGCGCGATCCGTACAACCTCGACGCGCTCACGTCGCTTGGCGAGTCGCTGTTCGGCAGCGGGCGCCGCGCCGATGCGTCCGTCGCCTTCGCCCGCGTGCTGCGGTTCGATCCGGAACACGTGGGTGCGCTGTACTTCGAGGGCGTACTCGCCGCGGAGCAGCATCGGTACCGCGAAGCCATCGAGCGGTGGCGCCGAGTCGTCGACCTCGAGCCCGCGAGCGAGTTCGCGCGCCGGGCACGGCGCGACACCCGGACCGCCGCCGACCTCCAGCGCATCTTCGCCGCCCGGGAGGGCGGCGCCTGATGGCGATCGAAGGGCCGCTCCGCGAGCTCGGTATCCACGATGTCTTTCAGCTCCTCGATCTGAGCCGGAAGACGGGATCGCTGCGCGTGACGTCGGCCCTTCGCGATAACGAAGGCACCGTGTACTTCGATGCCGGTCGCGTCGTGTCGGCGACCATCCGCAGCAACCCGCACCCGTTAGGCGCGATGCTCGTGCGGGCGGGAAAGATCTCCGACGGCGATCTGGAACGTGCGCGCTCGGCCCAGGCCCGCCGCACGGACGGTAAGCGGCTGGGGGAGCTCCTCGTGGAAGCCGGATGCCTCACGTGGCGCGAGCTCGAGCGGCAGGTGCGGCTTCAGATCGAGACCGTCGTCTTCGAGCTCATGTCGTGGCAGGAGGGCTTCTTCTCGTTCGTCGAGGGGCCGGTCAGCGACGCGCCGACGGAGGCGGTCGCGCGGATTTCGACCGAGTCGCTGCTCATGGAGGGTGCGCGGCGCATCGATGAGTGGGCACGCATCGCACACAAAATCCCGAACCTCGGGGTCGTTCCGGTGCTCGCGCCGATCGACGAGGACCACCCGTCATTGCTCGATCTCCTTCCGAACGAGTGGGAGATGCTGGCGATGATCGACGGCCAGACGGACCTGCGCGGCATTGCCAACCGGCTCGCCCGGAGTGAGTTCGACGTGGCGAAGATCGCCTACGGATTGCTGTCCACGGGCATCATTGAGGTCCGCGCGCCGGAGCCCGCGAGCATCTCGGAGCCGATGGCGGGCGACGATCCGGACCCGCACCTCGCGAGCGCGCGCATGGCGTTACGGGAGGGGCGCCTCGATGAGGCACTTGCCGCGGCCATGGCTGCGACACGCGCGGCCCCGAATCGCGCCGATGCGCAACTTCTCGTCGCGCGCGCGCTGATGCGGCTGGACCGTGAGGGGGAGGCGCTCGATGCGCTGCGTCGGGCGGCTCAGCTCGAGCCACGGAATCCCGAGGTGCTCCTCGCGCTCGGGGTGGCGGCTGCGCGAAGCGCGGGGATGGATCAGGCGATTCTCTCGTGGCAACGGTACCTGATGGAGGCCGGGGACCGCGCGGCCGTCACGCGCGTGCGGGAGATGTTGGATTGCGCGATCCGGTTGCGGGCGCTCATGAAGGGGGCAGAGGATGGCTGACGAGATCCGTCGTCTGAGCGATGAGCTGGCGCGCGACCCATCGAGTCTCGCGTTCCTGCCGCTGGCGGATGCGTTGCGGCGGGCCGGTCAGCTGGACGTTGCCTTGCGCGTCGCGCTACGCGGGCTCGATCGCCATCCGTACGTCGCCGACGCGCACGACGTGCTCGCGCGCATTCATGCCGATCGCGGAGATCTCGAGCGCGCGGCGGACGAATGGGAGATGGCGCTTCGCCTCGACCCGTCGCACGGCTCGGCGCGGCTCGGCCTCGGCTTCGTCGACTTCCGACGCGGCAACCTCGAGAGCGCGGAGCGTCGCCTCGCGGCGGCGACGACCGCGGACGACCCCAGCGTCGTGGCCGCGCTCGCGCACGTCCGCACCGCGCTCAGTGCGCGAGGGCCCGGGGGGAGTGCGGTCGACATCCCGGACATGGCGACCGCCGCTCCAGCCATCGAGGTTGCCGCGCCTAACGTGACGGCGATGCCGGTGTCGACGGCACCCGTGGTCGTCGAGTTTCCACAGCCGGACCCGGCGAAGGCGCGTCACCTGTTCTCGACTGCGCTCGATGGGGCGGACCAGTCGGCATTGCTCGTGGATGCCGACGGTCTGGTGCTCGCCGGCGGCTTTACCGATGCGGACGGCGCGGACGTCGCGGAGGTGGTCGCCGCGGAGCTGGCCGGCGTGAGTGGCGAGGCGGAGCGTGCCATGCGGCGTCTCGGACTCGGTGCCTGGACCTCAATGCTCGTCGAGGCCGACCGTTCCGTGGTAGCGATGACGCCGGCCCCGCTCGGTAGCTTGCTCGTCGTCGCCGCGTCGCGCGAAACCCCCGTGGGGCTCGTGCGGCTGCTGCTCGACCGCGCGCTCACTCGGGCTCGCGACTGGCTCGCGCGGGTGGCCTGATGCCGCTCACGAATCGCGGGCGCGGTCCAGCCAAGAGTCCCTACGCCGAGTTGCTGGCGCTGCTCGCCCGCCACCGCGGCGTGCTGGGCAGCTTCGTCGTGTCGGAGCGCGATGGTATTGCCGTCGATTCGAACGTTCAGATCGGCGTTCAGGCCGAGGCGGTGGCGGCGCTCGCGGCGTCGTTGCACCGGAAGGCGCGTCTCGCGTGCGGCGCAGCGGGGTGTGGCGTCGTGACGTTCCTGCGGCTCGACGCGGAGCGCGGTGGCATCTGCGCCGCCGGACGCGACGACCTCGTGCTCGTTACGATCTCGGAGGCACGAGCGAACATCGGTCTGTTGCGTGTCGAGATGATGCGTGCCGCGAAGGCGCTCACATGAGGACGCGCTCGTGAAGTCGCGACTCCAGAGCGTCGACGAAGGCTGGGTCGATGAGCCGCTCGCACGGTTCATCGATGACGCGCGGGTCAGGCTCACACTGCTGCTCGAAACGAGCGGGCGTGTGCTCGCACAGCATGGCTTCACGCGTTCCGTGGACGTGATGTCGGCGTGCGCCCTCGCCGCCGCGATCCACGCCTCGGCCGCCGAGATCGGCCGCCAGCTGGATGGGCGCCCGTTCACGAGCCTCCATCACCCCGGCCAGGCGCGCCAGCTCTTTCTCGCCGAGCTCGCGACACCGCGCGGGTCGCACATCCTGCTCACCGTGTTCGACGACGCGACGTCGATCGGCCTCGTTCGGCTCTACTTCGCCGAACTGAGCGCGCGTCTCGCGGCCGCCGCGCCCGAACCGGCAACGGCCGCGGCGCCACCCTCTCTCACCGACTTCGAGTCCGACCTCAACCGCAACCTCGCGAAGTTGTTCGGCCGGATCTGACACCAGCGCCTTCATGTCTCTCGTCAACTACGCCGCGCGCGAGATCACGTGCAAGATCGTCTACTACGGCCCCG
>DAINRQ010000222.1:0-6596 GCA_036741775.1 Gemmatimonadaceae bacterium
TGCCATCCGCGTCCGTAGATCCACGAGTCGACTCTCGTGTCGCGCGTGGCCATGGCCACGTCTGCGACGATGTCTTCCCATCGCTTCGCGGTCGTGAGGTCGAGGATCATCTTGGCGCGGCCCAGCCCCATGTAGTGGCCGTGACTCTCGATGAAGCCCGGAATCGCGAGCCGGCCCTCGAGATCGATGACTTCGGTACTGTCGCCGATGAGCCGGCCGATCTCGTCGTTCGAGCCGACGGCGAGAATGGTGGCGCCGCGCATGGCGATCGCTTGGGCTTCGGGGCGGGCCGAGTCGACGGTGACGATGTGGCCGTTCCGAAGAACGAGCGTGGCGGCTTCGCCGGATGGCGCGCGGGAGGGGCTACAGGCCGCGGCGACGGTTGTGGCGAAGGCTGCGGCGAGCAGAAGCGGGCGACGAATCGTGTGCGACATGGCTTTCCCAAGGGTGGGATGGGTTCTCGTCATGGCCGAACTTACCACCTTTGCGGTTGCCTTCAACTCGTCGCCCTCGGCGGTGCGTCGTCCTTCCGCCAAGGATCCCATGTGATCCGCCCCGCGATTGGACGGCTATGGCCCCAGAGAAGGGTATCGCGATTGACGACGCACCATGACACCATTACAATTACATCATGGTGCGCACTCAGATACAGCTCACGCCTGACCAGCACCGGCGGCTCAAACGGTGGGCGCAGCAGCGTGGTATCTCGTTATCCGAAGCGATCCGCCGCTGCGTTGACCAGCAACTCGAGGCGGAGCAAGGTGCGCCCACCCGGGCCATGCGCGTGCGCGAAGCACTGCATGTCGCGGGGGCGTACGAGGATCCTGAGGGGGCGACGGACGTCGCGCGGGATCACGACCGGTACCTGGACGACGCGTATCGGCGGTGAGCCTGTTCGTCGACACGTCCGGCTTCTACGCGCTTCTCGTGCGCACCGAGCGTGATCATGGCGCGGTGCTCGAAACGTTCCGCACCGCGGCGGAGCGAGGGCGTCGAATGGCGACGACGAACTATGTGATCGTAGAGACCTCGGCGCTTCTGCAGCACCGCATTGGCCTCGCTCCTGTCCGCGACCTGGAAGAGCGGATCCTGCCGCTCGTGACGGTTCAATGGGTCTCGAGCGATCTGCATCGTCGCGCCGTCGAGCGGCTCTTCCGGACCGATAAGCGGAAGGTGAGCCTCGTGGATGTCGTGAGCTTTGTCGTAATGGACGCCGAAGGGCTCACGGACGTGCTGGGGCTCGACCCGGACTTCACCGCCGAAGGATTCCGTCTACTCCCGTGACCGTGAGGAAGACTCCATCGTGGAGTCACCTCGGAGTCACGTCGATCACCCAGACGTCGCTCTCGAGCTCCTTGAGTACGAAGTACATGCGCCCGCGGCTGGCGGTGAACTCGAACCGATCGGACCGCCGGCGTCGATCGCCCAGTGCCGTGAGCTTGGTGGCCACGCCACCCCGAGAAGGCACTGTCCAGACCTCTGAGTTGCCGGCCGGGTTCACGACCTTGAAGTAGATCGAGCGTCCGTCATCGCTCCATGCACTGGCGAGCGCGCGAGGCCCCCCCGGACGCGAGCCGTCGAACAGCGTGCGAGGCGCGCCGCCGTCGGCGCCGACGGCGAGGAGCGACCCGCCGGCCAGGTGGTCGCTGACCGAGAGATGACGCCCGTCGGGCGACCACGCGAAAAACACGCCGGTCGTTAGGCGCCGCGGGATGGACCATCGGCGATCGGCGCCGCGGCTCGTGACGTACACGCTCCCGCCGAGCTGAAGATCGGCGAACGCGATCGACCGTCCGTCGGGCGACCATCGTGCCAGCCCCTCTTGCAGCGGGCCCGCAGCGACGGTCTCGAGCGCACCACCGTCGAGCGGAAGCAGATAGACGTTGCGCGTGAGACCGCGAAACGAATGAAACACCACCTCACGCCCATCCGGGGAGGGCGCAGGACCGAACTCGTCGGACGGATCGAGGGTGAGCCGTTCCGGGATCCCCGACGGAAGTCGCATGCGGTAGATGTCGCCGTTGCCCGCGAGGTCGGAGTCGTAGTACAGCCACGCGCCGTCTCGCGAGACCGCGATGGTCTCGATGACCTGGCGGCCGTTGGTGACCTGTTGCGCCGGTACCGTCGCGGCTCCGTCGATCGGGAGCGACCAGACGTTCGCCGATTCGCGCAGCAGGGCGTATGTCAGGCGGCGACCGTCGGCCGAGAAGGTGAACGAGTGTGCGTTCAGCCCGGTCGTGAGCCGTGTCAGCATGCCCCGCGTCGCACCATCGTCGGTGACCCGCTGCGCGTACAGGTCAATCAGCCCCTCGCGGTTGGACAGATAGTAGAGCCACTCGCCGTCGGCCGACCACTGCGGCATGTAGTTGCCGGCGGTGCTGTCCGTGACCTGCCGCACCACACCGTCGTTGACCCGCACGACGACGATCGCCGTCGGCGACTGATTGTTGAAGAGGTTGCCGGGCGTGAGGTAATAGGCGTTGCCCGACGTACACGCGAGCAGGTCCCGCGCACTCCACACGCAGCCGGCGGCGCCGAGTACCTGCGCGAGCGGGCGCGTGGTCCCGTCGGCACCGCGGACGAACACCGTGTCGGCGATCGCGAACGCGATGCGACGCTCGTCAGGCGACCACGTCGCGGACATCACGTGGCCGCCACGACCCGGGATCTCCTGCCGCGCCGGTCCCCCACCGGCCGGTGCGGAGAACACGCGGCCATTCGAGAGGTAGAGGAGTCGCGAGCCGTCGCGGGACCACTGAGGGTGGGTCTCGACGGCCGTCGTGTCGTCGGTGACCGCGGTCGCTCGGCCTCCCGCGACGGGTCGCACATAGAGCCGCATGCGCGTCGACGTGCCGTACGCGTAGGCGACCTGCTTGCCATCCGGAGAGATGGCGGGCATCACCTCGAGCCCTGGCTCCCAGGTGACTTGCGCCGCTCCGCCGAACCGGTGGACCGGGGCATCGCGCGCCGCGTCGCTCGATCGCCCTGCGACGTAGGCCGAGGCAGCCGTCGCGGCGAGCACGAGCCCCATGGTGCCGAGGACGAGTGGGCGCGCGAGAAGCTGCCGCACGAGAGGCATCGCATGTGCCGATGCCCGTACGCCGCGGCCGTCGATCCGAATGCCGTCGAGGAGCGCGGGTGCGTCCAGGGCCGACGCGAAGTCGCGGGCGGTTGCGAATCGGTCGGCGGGGAGCTTTGCGAGCGCGGCAAGCACGGCGTGCTCGACGTGTGCCGGGACGGTGCTTCGCGTTTCGGTGACCGCTGCCGGCGGCGTCGTGAGGGCTCGCGCCACGATCGCCTGCGCCGTCGGCCCCGTGAATGGCACCTCACCGGTCAACATCTCGTACGTAACCGCGCCTAACGCGTATACGTCGGCCCGTGCGTCGACCGTCGTTTCGCCCATCGCCTGCTCCGGTGCCATGTACTGTGGCGTGCCCAATGACAGGCCGGTTTGCGTCATACGCTGACCGCCGGCCTGCTGGATCGCCAGTGCAATACCGAAGTCGGTGACCGACGCATGCCCGCCCTGCAGCAGGATGTTCTCGGGTTTGATGTCGCGATGGATCACGCCGCGGTCGTGCGCGTGCTGCAGCGCGTCCGCGACCTCGCGTGCGATGCGCAGCGCGTCGCCGATGGGCAGCTGTCGCTCGCGCTCCAGTCGCGACCGCAGGGTCTCTCCCTCCACGAACGGCATGACGTAGAAGAGCTGCCCGTCCGCGCTCCCGCTGTCGAACAGCGGCAGGATATGCGGGTGCTGCAGACTTGCGGTGAGCTCGATCTCCTTGAGAAACCGCTCCGGTCCGAGCACCGCCGAGAGCTCGGGGTGGAGCACCTTGAGCGCCACCTTCCGCTGGTGCCTAACGTCAATCGCCAGGTACACCGTGGCCATGCCGCCCGCGCCGAGTTCGCGCTCGACGCTGTACCGGCCGGCGAGCTCGCCCCCAAGGCGCTCCACCTGGCTGCGCATGGGCTAGGACCTCGAGACGGAACAACGCGGTGTAGTGTGCTTCTCGCGGAATCGCTTGTCCCATGCGAGCGTCCCCGTCGTCGAGTCGAAACGGACCATGGGGACCATGCGGACGCTCGGACGCTTTCCTTCGACGGCGAGCACGATCCGATCATTGCCTGGCTCGCGTGACGTCCAGTGCGGGAAGACTGTGGAGTCGCTGACGAGCGTGCTCGCGCGACGCGGCTTACACGGCTCGGAAACGCCGAGGACAGCGAACTCGTGCGCGCGCAAGGTAGGCATGATCCACCAGGTGCCGATGAGGAGGGGACGCCGCACCCGATGTTACAGGGGGTCTCGAGGGGGAGGACGCGCTCGAGTGGCGGAGCGCGCTGTCCAGCCCCGAAAGATAGTAGCGGTCGCAGGTATACGTGCTGAGGAGCGCCGATCGCGCGTCGGCGAAGAATCGCTCGTAGTCCAGAACGCGATGATCGGATGGTGGTTTCGGCCGTCGCCTTCGATCGTGTGAGCCGGCGGGTGCAAGCTACGGATCACCCTCCGTTTCAAATCGAACACCCGTCGCTGACGTGGTCCGCCGACTCACGATCTGTTCAGCCCTTACGGCCGCGCGCGCGGCGACCAGAACGCCACGTCTTTCGCCTTCGTCGCGTCGTCCACGTAGCTCTGCCTCGGGTCGAGACGGAAGCGCTGCGTCTCCGCGTTGATCAAGCCCGCGGCAGCGAACTTCTCGAGGGAGACCAGCTCCTCTGGCGTGAACGCCTTCATCATCGCCTCGTTCTCCTGCATCCCGCGGTCGAACTCGGCGAACGACTGGAGAGAGCTGAACACGAAGAACGTCGGGCCGGGGAGGCCGGCGACCACCTGGTACGTGCGCCAGCTCGCGTTCGGCGTTGCCCGCTTGGCCGCGGCGGCGTACGCCTTGGCGGCGATGGCAAAGCCTTCCTCGTGACCCGGGCGAACGCGGAAGGTCGTGATCTCCCAGAACCGTGCCAGCGCCATGTCCGGGAACGCACCGTAGCTCAGGTCGGGGCGGGCGACGGCGTGGACCCGGCGGACGCTGGTGATGTGATCCGCGTCGACACGCGCCAGCCGGTCGAGCTCGGCCGAGAGGACCTTGTCGTTGCTCTCTCGCTTCATCGACGCCTCGTAGGCCGCGTGCGAGGCGAACGGACCGACGTACCACGCCTCGTTAGGCCCTGTCATCGACATCATCGCGAGATAGTAATCCTGCGACTTGGCCTTCGCGTACGCCGCCGGCCACCCCGCTTCGTGCGCGGCGTGCATCGCGTTGTGACCGGTCTTCACCTCTTCGCGAACGATCGTGAGCAAGCTCGGTTGTGACGTGGGCATGCCCTGGCTGAGCGCCACACTGGCGCTGCTCACGGAGAGCAGCAGTGCGTGGACGACTGCGAATGCGGATTTCATTGGGTGGCCCCCTCTAGGGCCTGGGTACGGTTGACGCGGTATCGATGCGAAGGCGCCACGCGACGACATCGCCGCATCGGCGGACTGCTGCGCCCGGTTCCTGAACCGGGCGGTACGACTACGACGCGCGGACGGCGCTACCTCACGCCAGCCCCACGCGACGCAACAGGGTCTGGAACTCCGGCTCGTGGCGCGCCGGACCCCACAGGAATTCGCTCCCGAGACTGAGCGCAAACGGATCGCGCTCGTCGATCCCGCGGTTCATCCATCGGTAGAACGCGGCGTGATCGCCCAGGTGCAGGTGCAGCGTGGCGACGGCGGGCGCGCTCATCGTGGCCTCGTCGGCGCGCCGCTCCAACTCGGCGAGCAGTGCGCGCGCCTCGTCGTGTCGGCCGAGCCCGACGAGCGCACAGCCGAGTTTCGCCATCGGCCAGGCGCCGCGATGGCTCAGCTCGACCGCCTGGGTGAGGAGCTCGGCCGCGCGGGCGTAGTTGCTCATGCCGATGTGGATCCACCCCGAGATGTGGTAGCCTTCGGGGAACTGCGGGTCGAGCTCGATCGGGCGCATGGCGAGGGGCAGCGCCGCTTCGAAGTCGCCCGAATACGCGAGCGTGGTGCTCTCGACGAGAAAGCCGAGGAAGTTGAGCGGATCGAGACGGCGGCCGAGCCGTGCCGACTGCATGGCGCCTTCGACGTCGCCCGAGAAGGCGAGGAAGAACGCATAGAGGAAACGATCGACACCCGCGCCCGGCTCGAGCTCCGCGGCGCGCGCGTAGAGCCGCTTCGCCTCCGTCCAGTTCCAGTCGCGATAGGTCGCCACGGCGGCGAGCAGCTCGTGCGCCGGCCCCGAGCGGGGGTTCGCGGCCAGCGCCTTGTCGGCCAGCGACTGAATCTGCTCCCACGCCGCCTTCGGCGCGACGTAGTTGAACATCGCGAACAGGAACAGCGGCGCCCCGAGCGCCGTGTACGCGGGCGCGAACTTCGGATCGCGCCGCATGACTTCCTCCAGAAGCGGCGTCGCCTCGGGAACGCGCATGAGGCTCTGTCCCAGCATGTGCTTCGCGCGGAGGTAGAGCTCATACGTCTCGGGGTCCGTCACCGGTGCGGCGCGGCCCATCTCTTCGTGCGGCGTCAGGCGGGCTCGCAGTTCTTCGACGATGCTGCGGGAGATGCGCTCCTGCATCTCGAACACTTCGTCGATCGT
>DAINRQ010000223.1:0-6400 GCA_036741775.1 Gemmatimonadaceae bacterium
CTTGGGCTCCGTGAACATGTCGAGCACGGTCGTCACGCCCAGTACGGTCGCGTCGCGGAGCGCGTTGCCCCAGGTATGCGTGTGCGCGTCGATGAGGCCGGGGATCAGTGTCTTCCCCGCACCATCGATCACCGGCACGCCGCTCGGTGGCTGGATGGCCGGCGCCACCTGAGCAATCCGACCGTCGCGGATAAGCACGCTCGTTCGCGAGACCACGCGCTCGCCGTCAAACAGGCGAACGTCGCGGATGAGGACTGTGCCGTCCGTAGCGCCCTGGGCGGCTGCGCTGACTAAAGGGGCCAGCGCGGTGGCGACGACGAGCAGGGCGCGGCCGGCGAGGGCGCCAGCGCGAGCTGACCGGGGGAAATCACGGGAGTGCATGGGTGGTGGCAGGACCGGGGTGAAATCGGCGATATATCGTCAGAACCCGCGGATGCTGTAACGATATATCGGCTGCCCGGGTTTCAGCGTTTCAGCTTTCCGGTTCGAGCGACCCGTCCGGACACGACGAGCGTTCGCCGAAGGCGCGAAACCGCGGTGGGCGGGCATGAGGCGGGGGAAAGGGATGTCTAACTGCCTCCTCACCTTACGAGCGCCCTGGACCCGTAGAAAAACTCATGGGGTGACGCGCCCTGCCCGGCCACACCGCGGTCAGCTGTGCTCGCCATGCTTGTACACCCGGACCGCTCGGAAGCTTCGCAGGATTAACGCCGAAGACTCCGCTTCGTCGCCCGGTCTTCCAAGGGCAGATCCAAGGCTGCGCCGATCAATCCGGACCTGACGAGTCTTCGCGAGTCACCGGGCTCGACGCCGAGTCGCCGGCAATGGCGAACAGCGACAGCGGGTCGACGGTGACGTTGCCGTAGCGCACGATGAGGTGCAAGTGCGGCCCCGTCACCCGCCCCGTCGCGCCAACCGCGCCAATCACCTGGCCGCGATCCACCGTATCGCCGACCGCGACACGCTGGCGCGACAGGTGGAGATACGCACTCGTGAGCCCACTGCCGTGGTCGACGTAAACGACGTTGCCGCCGTAGTAGAACGCGTCCACGATCCTGACGACGCCGCGATTCGCGGCGCGCACCGGGGCCCCCACCGCACCGGCGAAATCGGTTCCCATATGGCGCGACGTGATCGTCCCGTTGAACTCGCGCCCTCGACCGAAGCCACTCGTCACCCGCGACGTCCGCGGCCGAACGAACGGTTCGGTCCAGAGGCGCGGCGTGTCATGCGACCCCGTAGCCACAGCGGCGGCTCGCTCGGCCTCGCGGCGCGTGCGCGCTGCGAGCGCCGAATCCGGCCGGCGCCCGAAGGCAGGTGCAACGCGCAGCCGCTCCACCGGATACTCACCTCGCGCGGGAACGACCGACGCAACGAGCGTATCCGTCCGGCCGGTACCCGAGCACCAGACTTCGATGCCTAACGCGTCCTTCGCGTCGATCGGTGCGGCGGCAAACGCTTCGGCGGTAGCGTCTCCGGAGTCGGCGGCGAAGTGCAGTGGCTCCCCAGCCGCCCGGCCCGCGAGCTGCACTCCCGCCGGCACTCCCGACACGCGGACGACGAACAACGCACCATCACGAGGCTTCTCCGGGTCCCACGAGACGCGCGCGGAGTCCCCGCAGGCGCTGGCGACAGTCTGTGCGTCGTGTGGCGTGGTCCGAGCGTCGCCGCCGCACCAGGCGGCGATCGCAATCGGCACGATGGCTATCCAGCGAGCGATCATGAGCGCAATCTAGTTGGATGACACGAACTCAGCCCTGGCTCGGTCACTACGACGCCGGCGTGCCGCATACGCTCGCGCCGTATCCCGAGCGTACGCTCCTCGACTACGTCTCCGAGACCGCGAGAACCCATGCGGATCGTCCGGCTCTCATCTTCAAGGGCAATCGCGTCAGCTACGCGCAGCTCGAACACGAGAGCGATGCGCTCGCCGCGGCGCTTGCGGCGGACGGAGTGAGTGGAGGCGACCGCGTCGCGCTCTGTCTCCCGAATTGCCCACAGTTCATCATCGCGGAGCTCGCGGCCTGGAAGACCGGTGCAATCGTGTGCCCGGTGAACCCGACGTACAGCGACCGCGAGCTGGAGGAAGCGCTGTCGGCGAGCGGCGCCGAAACGATCGTGACACTCAACCGGTACTACGACAAGCTGAAGGGGATTCAGCCGCACACCACCCTGCGGCGGCTCATCGCCACCGGGATCAAGGAGTACCTGCCGTTCAAGCTTCGCGTCGGCTACTCGCTCCTCAAGGAACGCGAAGAGGGCGAGCACATCACCCTTCGCGATGGCGATCGACGGTTCGCAGACCTCATCGCGCGGCATCGCAACGAGAAACGTCCCGATCGCCCGGTCAGTCCCGGCGACCCCGCAGTGATACTCATGAGCGGCGGCACTACCGGGACGCCGAAGGGCGTGGTCGGCACGCATCACGGGATGGTCGTCGCGGGGATCCAGCTCCGCGCCTGGCTCCAGAGCGCCATGCACGAGTGGACCGACACGATCATGCTCCCGCTACCACTGTTCCACACGTACGCCAACACCGGCGTTCAGAGCCTCGCGTTCATCAACCACAATCCGATCTGCCTCATCGCGAACCCGCGCGACTTCGGCGATCTACTCAAGGAGATCGATAGCGAGAAGCCGGCGTTCATCTGCTGCGTCCCGACGCTGCTGAACGCGATCATGACGCACAAGCTCGCCCGCGATGGGAAGGTGAGCTTCCGCTCGATCAAGCTCTGTTTCTGCGGCGCGGCGCCGCTCATGGCGGAGACACAGCGACGATTCGAGGAGCTCACTGGCGGCGTGATCGTCGAGGGGTACTCACTCACCGAAGCGCAGATGGCGGTCGTGGCGAACCCGGTCCGCGGCGAGAAAAAGGTCGGCTCGGTGGGGATGCCACTCCCCGACGTGAACGTGCGCATTCTCGATGCGGACGATGGGCGCACGCCCATCCCGCAGGGTGAAGTCGGCGAGATCGTCATCACCGCACCGCAACTCATGCTCGGCTACTGGGAACGACCGGACGAGACGGAGGCGATGCTCCGAACGGACGACCATGGTGAACGTCGGCTGTACACCGGCGACCTGGGCTACCTCGATGAGGACGGATACCTCTTCATCGTCGACCGGAAGAAGGACCTCATCAAGACCAGCGGGTATCAGGTCTGGCCGCGCGAGATCGAGGAGATCATCGCGACGCATCCCAGCGTCGCCGAGGCGGGTGTCGTGGGGTTGCCCGACAAGATGAGGGGTGAAACGGTGAAGGCGTTCGTCGTTCTGCGTCCCGGCACGACCGCAACGGAGCCGGACCTCAAGACGTTCTGCCGGGAGAGACTCGCGCCGTACAAGGTGCCGTCGCAGTTCGAGTTCGTCACCGAGCTTCCGAAAACACAGGTCGGAAAGGTGCTGCGTCGCGCACTCAAGCAGCAGGAGTTGGCCCGTGCGGATCGCGAAGGCGCCCGCGACTAGACGCTCGAACGCCGCCCGCAGTGCGCTGGCGTATTGCGGCGTACGACGCATCATTCAGTAATCGCTTGCCCCGAGAGTCATGACTCACGCTCAGCACGCTAGCCGTTCGCGCACGATCGCGGCGATCGCCGCGATCGCCGCCGTCCTCGCGGTTCCGACGTTCGCCTTCGCCCAGACGTCGGCACCGCCGCCGGTGCTTGGGCGGTGGGATTTCGTCGTTACAGGCGTGGACGGACCGTACCCGTCGTGGCTCGAGCTGACGCCATCCGGACGCGGGGTGATCGTAGGTCGGTTCGTCGGGCGCGTGGGAAGCTCGCGCCCGATCGCGCGCGCCGAGTGGGCGGATGGCACGCTTCGGTTCGCGATTCCGCCCCAGTGGGAAGAGGGCACGGGCGACCTGCGCCTGGAGGCGAAGGTTGACGGCGAGCGTCTCACGGGAACGCTCACGAATCCGGACGGCTCGCGTCATACCTTCACGGCCACGCGCGCGCCGAGCATGCGCCGGTCGTCGCCGCCGCAATGGGGGCAGCCGATCGACCTGTTCAACGGGAAGGACCTGACGGGGTGGACGACGCAGGGCGGCGGGCAGAACAACTGGCGCGCCGTGAACGGCGTGCTCACGAACACGGCGAGCGGCACGAACCTCGTGACGACGCGCACGTTCGGTGACTTCAAGCTGCAGCTCGAGTTTCGGTACCCGAAGGAAGGGAACAGCGGTGTGTATCTGCGTGGCCGACACGAGGTGCAGATCGAGGACAGCCCGGAGCGCGAATGGCCACTGTCGGTGCACCTCGGCGGCGTGTACGGTTTCCTGCGACCTAACGAGAACGCCGGCAAGGGCCCGGGCGAGTGGAACACGTACGAGATCACGCTCGTCGGGCGTCGCGTGACGGTGGTGCTCAACGGGAAGGCGGTCATCGCCGATCAGGTCATTCCCGGGATTACGGGCGGCGCGATCGACGCGAACGAGGGTGCCCCGGGACCGATCCTCCTGCAGGGCGACCACACGGCGGTGGAGTTCCGGAACGTGAGGCTGACTCCGGCGCGATAGCTGCGGCTGCCGGACGTGCCTGCTGGTGGCCGGCGCGCGTGGGTCCAACTACTCGGGCTCGTGCGCAGGGTGCTCGACGGTAGATCGGACCGGAGGCGTTCACGGGATCGGCGCCAAGCCTCCGGAAACGCCGAGCCGCCGGTGGAGCGGTTCGAGGTGACCCACGGCTACACCCTCGCGACGGTGAACGAGTGGTTCGCGCGGGCCGGTCGGAACGACGATGGCGCGGAAAGGGCCGAAACGGCCGGATGTTCGTAGGGAATCGGGATCGGGAATCGGGGAGAGGCCGATTGGGACACCACGGCCTCGGCGACCCATTCCATCATGGCCTGTCGCGCGAGGCGGGCTGCGCTCGGGCTGTTATCCGGCCGGTTCGGCATCATCCGCTCAATCGTCGTTCCGACCGGCCCGCGCGCGCAGGAGTAGGCGCGCGAGCCGTTCCGGCCGTGCCGAGCCGCACCTGCCTCTGTCCTCGATGGCGTATGCCGCCAGTGCGGTACAGTCAGAGGTTTCGGCGATTCAACTCGGCCACCGCGTAGTCCGCGGCGCGAGCCGTGAGCGCCATGTAGGTCAGCGACGGGTTCTGGCAGGCCGTCGATGCCATACATGACCCGTCGGTCACGAAGACGTTAGGCGCGTCCCACACCTGGTTCCACTTGTTGAGCACCGAGTTCCGCGGGCTCGTCCCCATTCGCGCCGTCCCCATCTCGTGGATCCCCATTCCCGGGAAGTACTCGTTGTCGAACGTGGTCACGTCCTTCACGCCGGCCGCCGACAGCATCTCGGCCATGTCGTTCGCCATGTCGCGGCGCATGAGGGCCTCGTTCTCGCCCGTCGCGCAGTCGATCTTCAGAACGGGGAGGCCCCACTTGTCTTTCCGCGTTTCGTCGAGCGTCACCGTGTTGGCGTGATTCGGCAGCATCTCGCCGAATGCCGTACCGCCGATCCCCCACTGTCCGGGCAGTGACATCGTGTCCTTGAACGCGCCACCCACGCCCAGCTCCGCGATCGCGCGCCACCAGCCGTCGCGGTTGGCGCCGCACTCGTAGCCGAAGCCGCGCAGGTAGTCGCGCTTGTCGCCGAACAGGTTGCGGTAGCGCGGGATGTACGACGGATTCGGGCGCCGGCCAAAGAGGTACTTGTCCTCCAACCCTTCCACGCGCCCCTGAGCACCGACGCGGAAGTGATGATCCATGAGGTTGTGCCCGAGCTCGCCCGAGCTGCTTCCGAGCCCGCCAGGCCACACGTCCGTGGCTGAGCGAAGCAGCAGCCACGTGGAGTTGAGCGTCGATGCGCAGAGGAAGACGACCTTCGCCGTGTAGTCGGTCCACTCGCTCGTGACGGCATCCAGTACGCGAACGCCCGTCGCGCGCTTGCGGTCCTTGTCGTACAGCAGCTCGGACGCGATCGCGAACGGTTTGAGCGTCAGGCGTCCCGTCTTCATCGCCGCCGGCAGGGTGGACGATTGCGTGCTGAAATACGCGCCGTACGGGCAGCCAAGCCAGCACGCGTCGCGGTACTGGCACGCACTGCGCCCCGGGAGGGGTTGAGTCAGGTTCGCCGTCCGGCTCGAGATGAGCCGGCGCTTGCCATCGAACAGCTTCGGCAGCTTGTCCGCGACGAGTTGCTCCGCGCAGTTCAGCGGCATCGCCGGCTGAAACTCGCCATCTGGAAGCTGGGGAAGTCCCTCGACCGAGCCCGCGATCCCCGCGAAGCGCTCCACGTGGCTGTACCACGGCGCGATGTCGGCATAACGAATTGGCCAGTCGGTGCCTAACCCTTCCCGCGCGTTCGCCTCGAAGTCGATGTCGCCCAGGCGGAAGCTGCAGCGTCCCCACATGAGGGAGCGCCCGCCGACCTGGTAGCCGCGGTACCAGTCGAACC
>DAINRQ010000224.1:0-6242 GCA_036741775.1 Gemmatimonadaceae bacterium
CGATGTGCCCCGCCGTCATGTTCGCGAAGAGACGGATCGCGAGCGCGAACGGCTTCGTGAGCTTCCCGACGATCTCGACCGGCGTCATGATCAGGAACATCGGGATCCGCATGACGAGCGGCAGCTCCTTGTTCCAGTAGAAGATCGTATTCAGGTAGTGCGTGCCCTGCGCCTTCATCCCCGCGACCTCGACGACGACGAACGTGATGATCGCGAGCATCGCGGTCACCGAGATGTTGCCGGTGGCGGTCGAACCGTAGGGGATGAGACCGAGCAGGTTCGCCGTCAGAATGAAGAAGAAGAGCGTCAACCCGAACGGGACGTAGGCGTTGCCGTGGTGACCCACGTTAGGCATGATCACCTCGTTGCGGAGGTACAGCACCATCGCCTCGATGCCCGCCGCGAATCCTTTCGGGTGGCCGGCCTTGTGCGTGTGCTTGGCGTGTGCGCGCGCGGCGCCCACGAGCACGAGCGTCGAGATGAGCGCGGCCAGCACGAGGAAGACCACGTGCTTCGTCGGCGACAGGTTCACCTCGAACCGCCCGATGTGAATCGGGTCCCAGAGCGGGCCGCATTCGCCGTTCTCCAGGTGCCGCCCGATGCACACTTCCTTCGCGAAGTGCGAGTTGAACCACGGGATCTCGAGGTGGTAGCCGTCGGTGATGTGCGGCGTGATGATGTCCACATTCGCCGGCGGCGCCGGCTCGGCGTGCTCCTGCGCAAATACGCTCGATGGAGCGAGTCCGGAAAAGCCGAGGATCATCGCCGCCATCACGAACAGGCGAAGGCGAGCGAGCAACCCGGCGGACGAAGACGCGAAACGGCCGTGCACAGTCATATCAGCTCTTGAGGAGCAGAGGTTCGAGCAGAGTCGAGAGAAAGAAGAACGCGGCCAGGCTCACGAGCGCCACGGCCGACGGGAGGCCGAGGGACTCGACGAACACCAGGGCGTACACGCCGAGCACGAGGAAGCGCAGGATCGCGCCGATGCCCCAGCCCGCCATGACGTTCGTCTTGGCAAAGAGCTTCACGATCGCGAAGGCGATCACCTGAACCGCGAACGCCACGGCGGCGCTCGTCCAGATAGCGCGCGTCTCGAGTGGGCCCGACCAGACCAGCGTCATGACCCATCCGGCGACCGCGATGATCGCCAGCGAGAGGCCGGCGAACAGGCCGATCGGCCTGGCGACCGGGAGCGCGGGATTCGTGGGGGCGGTCATCGATCGTCTCCCGACGAGTCCGGCGAGCCCGGCGCCCCGGGGGACGGCCGATCGCCCGCGCCTTTGCGCGCTCGCGTCGCGGCTTCGTCGCGCTCCAGATTCGCCATGAGCTGCCGATACATGCTGTAGAAGGCCGCGGCTGCTCCGAGGAAGACGCCGGTGTACAGGAAAACGGGCGCCGTTCCGAACTTCCGGTCGAGCCACGTGCCGAGCCAGAGACAGAGGAGGATCGTGACCGCGAACTGAAACCCGATGCCGGCGAATCTCGCGGCGGCGCTGCGTTCGCGCCGCTCCCGCCCCTTCCCGGGTGCTTCGGGATCCCCACTCATTTCGCGGCGGAATCTAGGACTTTGTGAAATTTTTCGCAAGCTCGTACGGCCGGGCTCGCCGAGACGCGCATAACGGTTGAGCCTGTTTCACCAAATGCACGATGCATCACGACTTATGTGTTACCAATTGCCTTGACGGAGCGTCCCGCTGTTGATAAGTTGGGCCGCAACAAATCCGTGAGGCCGAGCTCGCCGGCCCTCCGACCCGCACCGTCGTTCATGCGTCTTCGGCTCGTCCTGCCACCCCTCCTCGTCGCTGCCGCACTGGCGTTCGCGTACGCCGTGCCCGCGCCCTCGTCGCATCCCAGCGACGCCACCCGCGCCGCCGCCCGACGTCTGGCGGCTGGAGGGGATACGGTCGAAGCCTCCCTCGACGTCACCGTCGGCCAGGCCGTGAAGTTCAACCTCCACGTCACCAACGCCTCCCCCAAGCGCGTCGAGCTCCGCTTCCCCAGCGGCCAGACCCACGACGTCGCCGTCCTCGACGCCCAGGGGCGCGAAGTCTGGCGCTGGAGCCGCGGTCGCATGTTCACCCAGGCCATGCAGAACAAGATCCTCGGCGCCAGTGACACGCTGACCTTCTCCGAGACCTGGCACCCGGAGCAGGCCGGCAGCTACACCGCCGTCGCGACGCTCCTGAGTGAGAACTTCCCCGTCGAGCAGCGCGCCGACTTCTCCCTCCCCGGCACGCCCGTCAGCCAACGTTAGGCAAAAGCAGACGTAGCGCTGGTAGCTGCTACCCGGAGCCGGCAGCCGCAGCGTGTACGACTCTTCGAGTCGAGTTGCGGCGCGCCGTCCCCGGTCGGAACAACGATGCCGTGGGAGCACGTCACCCCGCGCCAACCCGGTCCAGCAGGCAACAGCCAGCAGCGCTGTTCGTGTGGTTCGGCACCGGACCGGCGACAACGCCCGTACTGGCCCAACCCTTTTGCCTGGTGGCGCGTTAGCTTCCGCTTGGCCACTTCGCGCGTCCCGGTCAGGACTTCGGACGCGACCATCACCGACACGGGGACCCAGGGTGGGGACACAAGTTCGCGAGCAACACCGCACCGACGAGCGTGACCTCGAGCTCCTCCAGGAGCTCACGCAGGCGCGCAAACGGCTCACCGATCAGATCGCACGTCGCATCATCGGTCAACTGGACGTCGTGGACAACCTCGTCGCCGCCATTCTCGCCGGCGGCCACGTGCTCCTCGTGGGCGTCCCGGGCGTCGCCAAGACGCTGCTCATTCAGACGCTCTCGCAGGCGCTCGACCTGACGTTCAACCGCGTCCAGTTCACGCCGGACCTCATGCCGGCGGACATCACCGGCACGGAGCTGCTCGAGGAGGATCACGCGACCGGCCGCCGCGTCTTCAAGTACGTGAAGGGTCCGGTCTTCGCGAACGTCGTCCTCGCCGACGAGATCAACCGCGCCCCGCCGAAGACGCAGGCCGCGCTCCTCCAGGCCATGCAGGAGCACACCGTCACGGCCGCCGGGCAGACCCACGCGCTCCCCGAGCCGTTCTTCGTGCTCGCGACCCAGAACCCGATCGAGCAGGAAGCGACGTACCCGCTCCCCGAGGCGCAGCTCGACCGGTTCATGTTCGAGCTGCGCATGGGCTACCCGTCGAAGGAGGACGAGGAGCGCATCGTCATCGCGACGACCGGCTCGTTGGAGAACGAGATCGTCCCGGTGCTCCACGGGGCGCAGCTCATCGAGCTGCAGAAGCTCGTGCGGCGCATCCCTGCTCCGCCGACGGTGGTGAAGTACGCGGTGAATCTCGCGCGCGTGACGCGACCGCAGGAGGGCGACGCGGGGCCCGAGGTCAAGAAGTACGTGAGCTTCGGCGCCGGACCACGCGCGTCGCAGTACCTCGTCCTCGGCGCCAAGGCGCGCGCGGCGATGGACGGGCGCCCGGTTCCCGACATCGACGACGTACGCGGCGTGGCGCTCTCGGTGCTCCGGCATCGCGTGGTGATGAACTTCCAGGGCGAGGCCGAGGGCATCAGCGTCGAGAAGCTGTTGCCGTTGAACGAGAAGCGTTAGGCGTCGAGACCGGACGAGCGACGCACCCTACACCTCGAACGCCTCCCACGCTCGTCGAACCTTCGCCATCAGTCGGTCGTACCGTTCGTGGCCGCGCAGCGCACCCAGAAACGGGTCGTGCTGCGCGAGGAACGGATAGTTGATCATCCCCAGCTCGACCGCCCGCTCGAGCAACTCCAGACCGCTGTCGGTGTCGCCGGCGAGCGCGAAGCACTCCGCCGTCCACCAGCAGAAGAGATCGTCCCGCCACACCGCCGCGCGGAGCTCCGGCGTCGCCACGCGCCGCACGCCGGCCGCGTCCCCACGAAGCGCGCGCGCCATCGGGGTCGCGAGCTTCGCCCACGTCATCTCCGCCGAATCCGACGCCACGCGATCGAGCAGCACGAGCGCCTCCCCTCGCCGCCCCACCGCGGCCAGCATCCACGCGTGCATCATGAGCGGCGTCGGGTTGTCGGGGTCGATGTCCACCGCGCGCTGCGTCCAGCCTAACGCGTCGTCGAACCGCCCGTCGTGCATCGCCACCATGCCGCGCATGCAGACGTTGACCGACGTCAACGGGTCCACGTGAAGCAGCCGCTCCGTCAGCGCGACGGCCAACTGAATCCGTCCCGAGACCGCATACCCGTAGCCGAGCCAGAGGAGCGATTCCGGGTCGTTAGGGTCGAGCGCAAGCGCGCGCTTGTAATCGTGCAGTGAACCCACGGGGTCGGCGCGATGGTTCCGGATCGCCCCGCGCAGAGCATACCCCTTCGACGAGTCGGGCTCGAGCGCGAAGATCCGCTCGACGCACGCTTCCGCGTTCCGCAAATGCTCGTCGTACGTCGCCGCGGGGCGAAACCCGACGTTGACGTACTGCCAGTAGATCCACCCTTCGGCCGCGAACAGCAGCTCGTTGTCGCCGACGATCCCCTGCGCCTCCCGAATCAGCTGCAGCGCCCGGTCGAGCGACGCGCCGCTGAAGCTCCAGATGTGCTGCCGCGCACGCAGGTACAGCTCGTAGGCGCGCACGTCGGGGATCGGGTGCTGCGCTATGCGGCGCTCTTCCGCCGGGGTGAGCCGCACGCGCAGCGCGTCCACGATGCGCCGCGAGAGCCGCTCCTGCATGTCGAACACGTCATCGAGTGACCCCGCGAACTTCTCTGCCCAGAGCGGCGAGTCCACACTCGCGTCCACGAGTTGTGCCGTGATCCGCAGGTTTTGGCCGGAACGACGAACGCTACCCGTGAGGACGTACCGCGTCCCGAGCTCGCGCGCGATCGACCGCACGTCGCGGTCGGTGCCCTTGAACCGCATCGCCGACTGACGCGAGATCACGCGCAACGTCTTGAGCATCGACAGGTCGGTGATCAACTCGTCGGTGAGCCCGTCGGCGAAATACTCGTTGTCGGCATCCGGGCTCAGATTCGCGAACGGCAGCACGGCGATGCTCGCGATACCCCGCTCGATCGTGCGTGTCACGGTCGCGTTGCCCTGCGCCGGTGTCGTGGACGCGCGGTCCAGGGCGGCGATCAGCTCGCCGGCGTTCGTCGGCCTCGACTCCGGGTCTTTCTCCAGACACCGGTCGATCAACGCGGCCAGCGCTGCCGGTACGTCACCACGCCGTTCGCCGATCGGCGCCGGGAAATCGACCAGGTGCGCGCGCAACAGCGCGGTTCCGCCGACGTGCGCGAAGGGAGGCTCGCCGGCGAGCAGCTCGTACGCCACGCACCCGAACGCGTAGATGTCCGCGCGATGATCTACCGCCGGGTCAGCGGCGATCTGCTCGGGCGCCATGTACTGCGGCGTGCCGATCGCCATCCCCACCTGGGTCAGCGCGGAGTCGTCGCTCGTGCGCGACGCGGCGACTGCCTTGGCGATCCCGAAGTCGGCGACCGTCGCGGTGTTGCCAGCGAGGAGAATGTTGTCGGGTTTGATGTCGCGGTGAACGACGCCCTTGCCGTGAGCGTACTCGAGCGCGCGCGCGACATCGCGCAGGATGCTGGTCGTTTCGCCAACGGAGAGTGCGCCGACCCGCGCCACGTGAACGCGGAGTGATTCGCCCTCCTCGTACGGCATGGTGTAGAACGGGAGTCCGTCCACCTCGCCCGTCGCGAGGATCGGCACGATGTGCGGGTGCTGCAGCCGCGCGGTGAGCTGGATCTCCCGTCGGAATCGATCCGCGCTCGCGCCGGCCACCAGCTCGGGCGACAGCACCTTCACCACGACGCGCCGGCCGAGCGCGCGCTCCTCGGCGAGAAAGACCCGGCTCATGCCGCCCGCGCCGAGCTCGCGCTGGAGCACGTACTGCTCGCTCAGCGCGTCGTGGAGGTGATCGAGGAGAGTTGTTCCCACGTCGCTTGGCCGAAGCTCCGCCCAGGGTCCGTCACGGGCCAAGCGGTCAATATAGCGTCGGCTCTACCCCGATTTCCTCCGCACTGCTGAGGGCGGCAACCCCTCGGCGGCCTGGAACGCTCGAGTCAGGTGGCTGTGATCCGCGAACCCCGCCTCGTGCGCCAGCGCCGCGATCGGGCGGTCGCCGCGCAACAGCTCGGCCTTCACCCACGCAATCTGCCGACGGCGCTGGTACTGCCACGGCGTCATCTCGAACCGCCGCTTGAACGCGCGCGCGAGCGAGGACGGGTGCAGCTCGGCGACCGTCGCGACGTCGGCGAGTGAGAGCGTCCG
>DAINRQ010000225.1:0-6169 GCA_036741775.1 Gemmatimonadaceae bacterium
TCTGATTCTCGCGCATCGCTTCGGGGAGGATGCGGTCGAACTTCTCGCGTCGGATGGTGCAGAGGCGCTCCCACCGGGCGCGGGCTTCGGAGCGGGCCTGGGCGGCGAGATCTCCAGCGGCGAGCGCGAGCGTAGTGGCGACGAGCGCGTGGTGAACGAAAATCCGAGTCAGGCCTGGCATCTCTCTCAGGAAGTAAAGAGTCTGTCGCGCGTCGAGCGCTTCAAGCCGACGGCGTCGATGTGTGCGCTCGGCCGCACTAATCCCGACCCTCGAGCCCACGCACGTCGGCACGGTCCTTTTCGCGGCCCGAGGCCCTCTTGTTGGTTACGAGGTCCTCGACTCCGAGCACCGGCACAACGACGCCTTCAACGGGCGCCTCGACCCGCCGGCTCCAGGCATGCTCGAACGTCAACCCCGATACGCCTGTCAGAACGTCGATTCGATTCGGTGGCAGCCCGAATTGCGCAACGACGTCAGGCCGCGTGAAGTCCCGCCGTTCAATGCCCAGGTCTGCCATCGGCGCTCCGAACGCCGCGAGAGCTCGCCACACCCGGTCTGCGTTCTCGGCACTCGGCTCGATCCAGATGTCGATATCTACGGTACCGCGCGGATACCCGTGCACCGCGAGAGCGTGCGCGCCGACTACGAGAAAGCGCGCCTCTTCGGCGACGAGAGCGGCGAGAAAGTCCCGATAATCCTCGTTCACCGGTTGCGAAACTACTGCTCGCGCAGGGTCGAGAGGCGTACCGGCATCGTCGAACGTGTGTAGGTCGGGAGCGGTCGCTGGGTGAGGGCCCACATTCGCCGGCTGAGCTCCGCGAGCAGCAGGAGACGCTCCTCGGCGGTGCCGCCCACGCGAGCGTCACTCGCGTCATCGCTGCGCAACGGGACAACCCGTGCCGTCATCCGGCTTCTGTCACTTCGCATGGATGAAATCCATGAGGGTTCGGATGTGCCCTATTAGATGCTAACGTCGCCACGGCCAGGTCATCGACGTTCAACTGCCTGAAGTCGACGTGGCGCGGCCCTTCGCGCACCGCGTCGTCCCGAGCCAGCTGGAGCTTCGCCTCATCACGATCGATGCTGACGACAGGAACGGCGTTGTCGGCGAGGCGTGCATTTCGTCGGTTCGCATTGTTTCGGTGAACCTATGGGCCCCCGGCTTCGGACGCGACTCCCCGGGACCTGGAATGGCTCGATTGGCGGTCGGAGAGCGCGTTACGGGAAACGGGCGTCATCTGCCCGCGCGTGCGACCGGACCTTCATCCCACTCGAGGACACCCTATGCGCCCCGCATCGCCTGCCCGCCGTCTCCGACGGCAGGCCTCCGTGATCCCCTTCGCCCTGGTCGCCGCGCTCTTCGGGTGCAGCGACGCTCCGTCGCCCGTCGAGCCCCGGCCGTTTCCAGAGAGACCGTTCGCGCTCGTCGGACCGACGATCGTCGTCACGAATCTCGACGACTCCGGTCCCGGGTCGCTCCGTCAGGCGATCATCGATGCGGCCGACGGCACGACCATTCAGTTCGACGCGGCCATTGCGGGGAAGACCATCGTGTTGTCTACCGGTGAGCTCGTGATTGACGGCCTGATCACCATCGAGGCTCCCGTTCCGGCGGGGATGACGATCAGTGGCGGCCTCACGTCGCGCGTATTCCGCGTCGCGGGCGGGGGCAGCGCGGTGCTTCGAAATCTTTCGATCGTGAACGGCCGCGATAAGTTCGCGGGCGGCATTCACATCGAGAATGGCACGGTGGTGCTGGACCATTCGCTCGTCGCCTTCAACGAAGCGGCAGAGGTGGGTGGCGGCGGTATCTACCTGGCCAACGGCAACCTGACGCTCGTGAACAGCACGCTGACGGGAAACAGCGCGGCAGCGACCGGAGGAGGGATCCTCGCCGCCGATGGCAGCGTCACGATCCGCAATAGCACCATCGCATTCAACACCGCGGAGGACGGCGGTGGCATCTTCGTGGCAAGCGCCACGATCGGCCTGCGAAACTCCATCATTGCCGACAACGTCGGTATCGGCGCGTCGACCGCCGGAGTTCCGAACTGCGTCATCAAGTCAGCGGCCGTCTTCAGTGGGAAGAACATCTCGAACGACGACAGCTGCGGGCCGGCGTCGGCGACGATGATCGTTGGAAATCCGAGCCTGCTCCCGCTCGCGGACAACGGCGGTCCCACGAAAACTCACGCCATCGGCTACGGCGCGGCAGTCGACGCAGGGCAGCAGTGCAGTGAGACCACGGACCAGCGGTACGTCGCTCGTAACCAGGGCTCCAGCTGTGACCTCGGTGCGTTCGAGTTCGACACGTATGAAACGTTTACACTCACGCTCAACCCGAACGGCGCGGTGAACAAGGCAGGCGTCGCAACCGTGAGTGGTACGATCCGGTGCTCGCGGAGCACATCGCTCGTTGTCGGTGTCCAGGTGAGTCAGACGCAGAAAACGAAAGGGAAGTTCACCACGATCGTGAACGGCCAGGGGCTCATCAGCGTCCCGTCGTGCACCGAGACGCCGTCGTCGTGGAGCGTAGTCATCACTCAAGTCAGTGGACAGCTCGAGGCGGGTCAGGTGGCTGCAATCGCTCGTCCGACCGGCTTTTCGGGGCAGTTCCTCATGACCGAAGTTGCGGGCCAGGTGAAGCTGTTCCAGGTCAAGTAGGTTGCGATCGCCGCGAACGGTCGGCATGTTCGGTTCCCGCGTGAGGCATTTCCGCCCACGCGGGAACTCGGGGCGCGGTGGGCTGGCGCGGGTGCCGGTGTCCGTCGCGCCTCGACCCGCTCCGGAGCGCGCGGGGATGGCCGACGATCAGCTGTCCGCAACCGAGCTGCTGCGACGGGCGGGCGACGGCGAGACGGGTGCCGTCGAGCGCATGTTCCCGCTCGTCTACGATGAGCTTCGCCGACTCGCGCACAATCACCTAACGCGCGAATCGACCGGCCGGACGCTCAGTACCACGGAGCTCGTCCACGAGGCCTACCTCAAGCTGGTCGACCAGACGCGCGTCGCGTGGAATGGCCGCGCGCACTTCCTCGGCGTCGCCGCGATCGCCATGCGCCGGATCGTCGTCGATCGTGCACGGAGCCGCCGCCGGCTCAAACGCGGCGGCACGAGCGCGCGGGTGCCCATCGAGTCCATCGACCTGAGTGCCGACGACCGCGCCGAGCTCGTCGTCGCGCTCGACGAGGCCCTGGACCGACTGCGAGATCTCGACGAACGCCAGGCTCGCGTCGTGGAGTGCCGGTTCTTCGGTGGAATGACCGAAGAGGATACCGCCGAAGCGCTCGGCATCGGGCTCCGGACGGTGAAGCGCGACTGGGCAAAAGCCCGGAGCTGGTTGTACACCGAGCTGTACGACGAGCCGGCGACCTGAAATGGACGCCGTGTCACGCGAGCGGTTTCGTCAGATCGATGAGGTCTTCGATGCCGCGCTCGACGTCGCGCCGGGCGAGCGCTCTGCGTTCGTCGATCTCGCCTGCGCCGGCGACACGCTGTTGCGCGCGCGAGTCCTCGCGCTGCTGGCCGCACACGAGCGGTCGAGCGGGTTCCTCCAGTCGCCCGCTGCGCAGCTCGCAGCCGAGTTGCTCGACGATCCGCCGTCGTCACCATTCCCGGTCGAGCGCGCCGGACCGTTCAGGCTCGTGCGCGAGCTGGGCCACGGCGGCATGGGTGTGGTCTACCTCGCGGAACGTGACGGCGCGGAGTTCGAACAACGGGTCGCGCTCAAATTCGTTCGGCACCTCGGTGGCGGTGACGCGGTGCGGCGCCGGTTTCTCGAGGAGCGACGTATTCTCGCGCTGCTGGAACACCCCCGGATCGCGCACCTCATCGATGGCGGCCTCACGGCGGACGGGGTGCCGTACTTCGCCATGGAGCTGGTCGAGGGCGAGCCGATCGACGTGTATTGCGACAGTCGAGGCCTCTCGATCGATCAACGGCTCGATCTGTTCATCGACGTCTGCGAGGCGGTGCAGTACGCACACGAGCGCCTCGTCATTCATCGCGACCTCAAGCCGTCGAACATCCTCGTCCGAAGCGATGGTCAGCTCAAGCTGCTCGACTTCGGAATCGCGAAGCTGGTCGACCCCCTCGGGGCGGCTGGCGATGACACCACGCAAACCGGCCTGATCGCGCTGACGCCAGAATACGCGGCGCCGGAGCAGATACGTGGGCGACCAGTTGGTACGGCCACCGACACGTACGCGTTAGGTGTGCTGCTCTACGTGCTGCTCGCCGGGCGCCGCCCGTACGATGTCCGCGGGCGAACAGCGGCCGAGGTGGAACGCATCGTCTGCGAGATCGAGCCGCCGCGCCCGTCGACGGTGGCGCCTGACCGGCTCCGGCGACGCCTCCGTGGCGATCTCGACCTCATCGTGATGAAGGCGCTCCACAAGGATCCGTCGCGCCGGTACTCGGCAGCCGCCGCACTGCGTGACGACATCCGACGGTATCGCGACGGCCTCCCGATTCTCGCACGCCCCGACCGTGTGACCTATCGCGCGGCAAAGTTCGCGCGCCGCAACCGAGCCGGCGTCGCGGCTGCGCTCATCACGACTGGCGCCCTCATCGCCGCGACCGCGTTCTCGACGACGCAGGCCCGCGAAGCGCAGCGCCAGCGTGACGCTGCGCTTCAGGAGGTCGACCGCCAGCGCGCCATGCTCGAGTTACAGAGCGTACTCGCGAGCGACTCGCGCGGCAGCGATGGGCGTCCGCTCCTCCCGGCACAGCGCATCTCGCTCGCGGCGGAGGTTCTCGCGCAGCAGTTCGCCTCCCAGCCGTGGCTCGTCGCCGAGGGCCTGGTGGAGCTCGCGAACCGCCTCTACGAGCTCGGTGAGCGCGAGACCGAGCGAGCGATGCTCCACCGGGCTCGCGTCATTGCGCGGAGCAGCGACTTGCGGCTGCAGCTCGCGCTCGCGGAGTGCGCGCGCGCGTACAGCTTCGCGTACGACGATCAGCTCGACTCCGCACGTCTGGCGATCGCGGAAGGGAAAGCCGCGCTGGCGCGACCCGGACCCGCCGATAATGCCGCGACGGCGTCCTGCCTCAGCGCGGAAGGGCAGGTCCTCATTGCGGCGGGTCGTCCGGATTCGGCGATTGCACTCCTCGAGCGCGCCGTGACGCTCTCGCGTGAGGGGCGGGCGGCTTCCTTGCGCCTCGGCGCGACGCTCGACCTGTCCAGCGCCCTTCGTGCCGTCGGCCGAACGCGCGACGCGAGCGTGTACCAGCGACAGGTGCTTGCCGAGCAGGACGCGAGCGGCTTCCGGGGCACGGACCTCATGACCAACGTCATGGGGTACGTCACCTCCTCACTGTTCGAGCTCGGCGAGCTTGCGACCGTCGATTCGATCGTGTCGGCGGCGCACGAGCACCTGGCGCGGCTGCCCGGCGGGTACTCCAGTGCGATGCTGAGCTTCTACCGCGGGCTTGCCAAGCTGCGCCTCGGCGAGCTCGACTCCGCGGACGCATTGCTCGCGCAGGCGATGCGTGATTCCACCGAGGGTGCCGGTGGACTCTCCGTCTACCTTCCGCCGGCCATCACCCAACTCAGACTCGAGCAGGGCAGGATTCGCGAAGCACGCGCCAGCCTCGCCGGCCTGCCGAGCGGAACGTTCGTTCGGCGTGTCAATCGATCGTGGCTTACGGCGCGTATCCGGCAGGCCGAAGGCGACAGTCGCGGCGCCGCGTCCATGCTCGAGGATTCGCTGCGTACGCTGGCGGGAACTGGAGCCACGCCGCCGCCGTCACTCGCCATGCCGTTCGTCACCGCGGCGGAGTGGCGGCTGGACGCCGGCGACGCGAGTGGCGCCGACTCGCTCGCGCGGCTCGCTCGGAGCGCGGGCGCGATCGATTCCGCGGCCCTCGAGCGGAATGCGTACGTCGGGCGAGCGGAGCTGGTGCGAGCGCGCGCGCTCGTATCGTTAGGCCGCACGACGGAGGCGCGGGCGGCCGCCGATCGCGCGATCACCGCCCTGGTGACAGGGTACGGTGCGCGCAACCGGCATGCGTTGGAGGGCAGGGCATTCCGAGACTCGCTGGCGCGACGATAGCCGGCGCGCGGCGCAGCGACGCGGCTACGGCTTTACCTCGCCACCGCGACGATACTTGACCTTTCCGCCCACGACGGTGAGGTCGACCACCGCCGTCGGAATCTCCGCGTCAGGCACC
>DAINRQ010000226.1:0-5996 GCA_036741775.1 Gemmatimonadaceae bacterium
GGATCAACCGCCGCAGCCTTGCGCGCCGGCACGTACGCCGCCACACCGGCCACGATCAAGAGCAGCGCGGTAACGACAGCGTAGGTGCGCGGGTCCGCGGGACTCACGTCGAACAGCAGCGCCGTCATGAGGCGCGACAACGCCCGCGCGGCGACGACTCCCACCACCGCGGCAACCACACTGACGCGCAGCGCGTGCCCGACAACGAGCCCCAGAACGCGCCGTCGCTCCGCGCCAAGTGCCATGCGCACCGCGATCTCGCGCGTGCGCTGCGCAACGGTGAACGAGAGCACCCCGTACACGCCGACCGCCGCGAGAACGAGTGCCAGCGCCCCGAACGCGCCCAGCACCGTCATGATGAACCGCCGCTCCGCGAGGGACTCGTCGACGCGCGCCTCGAGCGTTCGAAGCGCCACCGGAACATCGGTGTCGATCGCACGGACGCGCTGGCGCACCGCCGGCATGACCTGCTGCGACGGCACCGTCGCGCGCACGACGACCGCCATGTCGCGCGTGAACTCGGGACGCTGCCGGTGGAGCACGTAATGCTCGACGACGGGCTCTCGCTCCAGCCCCCAGTGTCGCACGTCGCTCACGACGCCGATGACGGTGAGCCACGGCGTGTTCTTCCACTCCATGCTCTTCGCCTTGAGGCGCTTGCCAATCGGATCTTCGCCCGGCCAGAACCGCTCCGCCATGCGTCGGTTCACGATGGTCACGCGCGGCGCGAGCGCGCCGTCGGTCGCGTCGAAGACGCGGCCGCGCTCGAGCGGGATGCCCATCGCCGCGAAGTAGTCCTCGCTCACGACGCGATACCCCGCTCCGGCACCGACGTCGCCCTGCCCTTCGATCTCGATGAAGCCGGTCGCGCTCGAGCCGAGAGGCAACGCGTTCGTTGCCCCCACCGCCGTCACGCCAGGAATCGTGCGCAGTGACGGAAACAGCTCGTCGTAGAACGCGATGGCCCGCTGATCGGTGTACTTCGCCGCCGGAAGTGACACTTCCGCCGAGATGGCGTCTTCGGCCACGAACCCGAGCTCGCGCGAGAGGACGGCGCCGAAGCTCCGAATGAGAAGCCCCGCCCCGACGAGCAGAACGATGGCGAGCGCGAGCTCGACGCCGATCAGCACGTCCCGAGCCGCTGCCCTGCTTCGGTTCGGCGTCGCACGCCCTCCAGTCGCGATGGCCTCGTGCAGCGCAAACCTTCGCACCTGCACCGCCGGCGCGAGCCCGACCGCGACGCCCACCACGATCGAGAGCAGGAGCGCAAAGACCACGGCGGTTCCGTGGAGTCCGATCTCGTCCACGCGCGGCAGATCAACCGCAGTCGTCGCGCCGATGGCGCGCACGAAACCCCACGCGAGTGCCACACCCGTGGCACCACCCACGACACCGAGTACCACGCTCTCGACGAGCAGCTGCCTGACGAGTCGCATGCGTCCGGCCCCGAGCGCCGTGCGGATCGCGAGCTCCCGCGCGCGGGTAGCGCCGCGCGCCAGGTTCGCGTTCGCGAGGTTCGCGCATGCCACGAGCAGCACCATGCCGACAGCGCCAGCGAGTAGCTCGAGGTAGAGCCTGGCGGGTCCCACGATGTGATCGCGCAGTGGCGTGACCGGCGCGCCGTAGGCGTACAGGTCCTCGGGGTGCGCGCGATGCAGTCGCGACGCGAGCGCGCGCATTTCGGCGCGTGCCTGCTCGAGCGTCACGCCGTCGGCGAGTCGAGCGATGACGTTGAAGTTGATGTTGTTCCGGCTCGCGGTGCGCCACGGCCTGCCGAACGCATGCGGGACGAAGAGGTCCACGCCCGCCGGATACTCCCTGCTCAACGGTAGCACACCGACCACGCGATAGCGTTCGCCGTCGATCTCGAGTGGCGACGCGGGCAATGCGGACGGGCTACCGAGCGCGCGCGTCCAGAACCCGTGACTCACGACGACCACGCGCTCGGACGCCTCGACGTCGGAGGGGTGAATGGTACGGCCGATCCGCGCGGACACGCCGACGACGCGGAAGAAATCCGCGGATACCGTCGCCGTTTCGATGTACGCCGCGTTCCCGCCCGCGACAACAGCTCGCCGCTCGGCGTCGAAGAGGGCCATTGCCTCGAAGCTTCGGCTCTGCTCCTGCCAGTCGTAGAAGTTCGGCGCCGATACGGAGCGGATCCGGTTTCCTAACGAGTCCTGCGAGGAGAGCGTGACGATGCGGTCTGGCTCCCCGTACGGAAGCGGCCGAAACAACACGGCATCCACGATCGAGAATGTGGCCGTCGTAATGCCGATGCCCAGCGCGAGCGTGAGCAGGGCGACTACGGTGTAACCGGGCGTGCGGCAGTAGAACCGTACGGCGAATCGCACATCCCGAGCGAGGTCGTGACCCCACGACAACCCGCGAACGTCCCGGACCGCCTCCTTGAACCTGACCTCGCCGCCGAACTCCCTCGCGGCGAGGGCACGCGCCGCCGCGCGATCGAGCCCCTGCGACTCGTGCCAGCGCGTCTGCATCTCGAGGTGGAAGCTCAGCTCCTCATCGAGCTCCCGCTCGAAGCGGCGCGGAGCGATGAAAATGCGCAGGCGGCGGAGCAGCTTGGTGATATGCCGCATGGGTGCCTCACGCGAGTCGGAGAACCAGCTGGACCGCGTCGGCGAAGCGCTGCCACGTCACGGTCTCGCGCGCGAGCTGCTTCCGGCCCGCGGCGGTGAGCTCGTAGAATTTCGCGCGGCGGCCGAGCTCGGAGACGCCCCACTCGGCGCGCACGAGCCCCTCGTCCTCGAGTCGGTGAAGCGCGGGGTATAGCGAGCCTTGATTCACTCGCAGTGTGTCGCGGGAGATCTCCTGGATGCGGCGCGACACCGCCCAGCCGTGCATGGGCTCGCGGCTGAGCGTCCGGAGGATCAGCAGGTCGAGCGTGCCCTGGAGGAGTTCGTCAGTGGGGAGGGGCATCGGTTGTTGTTGGCGGTCGACACCAAGATCCTACTCGCATTGGTGTCGACGGTCAACAACAAGAAGCGGTCAGCCATCAGCTATCAGCAAGACAAAACCGTCGGCATGACGCCGGCGGCCCGGGATCGGCTCGAACACGCGCTTGACCGCCGGAAGCGTGGGTTGGCGCCGCGTCTAGCGCGCCCCGGCCTCCGCGGGGATGGCTTACGGCCGGGGCGCAGGATGCGTGTGCGCGGCGTGGCCAGCGGCGGCCGGCGGAAACGGCACCGCCGGCCGGTCCACCAGGACTGGCGCCGTACCCTGGCTAATCCGATACGCGCGGTCGAGCGTGAGCTCGGAGTACGACGTTCTCGTGCGCAGCGAATCAGGCCATTGAATGCGGACCTCACGCACCCTGGCCGCCGGTCCGAGTCCCACGTGCAGCTGCACGCTCCCAGCGCCGAACGAGCCGCCGGTCCGCACCGTGCGCCTAACGGTTCGCACCTTCCCGTCGGCATCCGAGACGACCACGTCCACCCGGGCGCCGAGCGCCGAGCGATTGGCCCCGCGGCCCTCCAGCTCCAGCACGATCCACGCGTGCCTTGGCCAACCCGGGTTCTCGAACAGCACGCTCGTGAAGCCGTCGCCCTGGTACGCCCCGCCGAGCACCATGTAGACGTCCTCGTCGCCGTCGCGGTCGAGATCGGCGAACGCCGTCGCGTGCCCCTTCTGGATGTGGCCGAACCCGCCGGGCAACGTCACTTCCTCGAAACGCCTGCCATTCACGTTGCGAAACATTCGGTTCGGAATGACCGACCGCAGATCGGGGTTCCCCGTTCCCACGTAGAAGTCGAGCCAACCATCGTTGTCGAGGTCGCCGAAGTTGCTTCCCATAGCAAAGATCACGCGGTCGGCGAGCCCCATCCGCCGCGTTACATCCTCGAAGGTACCGTCACCCCGGTTGCGATAGAGCCGAGCGGGTTCGACACCAATCGCGTGACCGCTCCGGCCGGCGCCGGCCGGGTCGCCGAGATACTCCGACGCCACCGCGTCGTGCAACGGAGTGCTCAGATCGTAACTCAGGACGAGAAGATCTTCCCACCCGTCGTTGTCGAAGTCCCAGAACCACGTCGGGAATGACGCGGTCGGCTTCTCGACGCCTGCGGCGGCGGCACGTTCCGCGAAGCGCCAGTCCTGCATCGAGCGGCCGCCACGATTGACGTACAACCGGTTGCGACCCTGGTAGACCGACACATAGAGGTCGGGAAGGCCGTCGTTGTTCACGTCGCCCCACACGACGCCCTTCACGAAGTCATCGACGTCGATGCCCACCCGCTTCGCGACCTCGGTAAACGTGCCATCACCGTTGTTGAGAAACAGCTCGGACGGATGGGACGGCTCGCCGTGCGCGGCGCGCGACTCGTTGCCAACGAAGAAGTCGAGATGACCGTCGAGGTTGAAGTCCGCCCACGCCGCGGTCATGGTCGGATGGAACGACTGCGTGCCCGACGCGAAGGTGACGTCGTCGAACGTGCCGTCCCCGCGATTGCGCAGGAGAGAGTTTGGATACCGCCCGGCTTCGCCGAGCCATCCGCCGCGCAGCACGAGAATGTCGGCGTCGCCGTCGTTGTCGTAGTCGGCGTGCACGGTGTTGTTGCCGCCGGTGATGCCGTCGAGCCCCGCCTTCGCGGTGTGATCGACGTATCTGCCGCCGCCGTCGGCAAGGAACACGTGCACGGGGTCGCGCGGTCCCCACGATGTGGTGAAGACATCGAGGAACCCATCGTTGTTGAGATCTTCAGTGGTGAGCGCTCCGGCGAGCCCGGTCACGGCGAGTCCCACTGATCCGGCGACGTTGCGAAACAGCGGAAAGGGGTCGTCTGCGCGGGGAGCCAGCGCCGGGATCAGGTAGCGCGCCGGGACGCTGTCGGGATATCCGCCCACGGCAAGCCACGCAATGTTCAGGAGGTACCGCGACCCACGATCGTTAGGGAAGAACCGGAGCAGTTGCGTGTACCGCTCGATCGCCCCGCGCGCCCCTTCCTGATGCGTGTGACGCGCGCCGCCCTCGAGCGGCAAGATACACACGTTGGCCGCGGGATTGTTGAGGCAGTTCTCCTGTTCGCCCAGGCGAAGGTACGCGATCGCGAGAAGGTCGAAGACCGGCTTCTTCTGCGGCGTGATGCTGTCTGCCGACAAACGCGCGTCGCGCATCAGCGCCTCGAGCTCGGCGATCGCTTCGCGCGTCTCACCTGCCTTGAGGAGCTCGTCCGCCATCCAGTGCCGATTGTTGAACGCCTGGGCACCCACCTGCCCGAGGACTGCCGCGCGGATCGCAGCCGCCCGTTCGCGATTGAGGAAGGGATTCGCGATGGGGTCGGCGCGCGACCGCGCGGCGATGGCGGCGAGCGTGTCCGCCATGCGAGCGGTGCCGTCGCTCAACCGGGGCTTGGCAGGCGGCGCGGCCGCTGACGCGGGCATTGCCTTCTCGTTGTCGCAGCCGAGGGCCGCGCTCACAGCGACAGCCAGAACGACACGCGTCGTCCAGGCCCGGGTTCCCTCGCGTCGCGCTACCGAAAGACTCATCCCCTCCGCTCCGTCAGTCCGCACGGTGTAGGGTATCGCCGCGGCAGGGCCTCCGCAAACGTGGCGCTCATCGCGTCGTCGATGGTCGATTGTTGTTGACGGTCGACACCAAACGGCAATGCGCCAGCTCGAAACATTGAAACCAACCGCGGGGGCGGCGCCGTAGGGGGCCAACCGCCCGACCTCAGCACGTGTCCCATCCTCAACTCTCTCCGGGGGCGTCAACGTGATCGCTCAGTGGACGACGGATTTCCGTCACGCCTCGCGCGGGCTGCGACGCTCGCCCGGCTTTCTGGTGACTTCGGTCGGCACGCTCGCCCTCGCCATCGGCGCGGTTACCGGAATGTTCGGCGTCGTCAACACGGTGCTGCTCCAGCCGCTGCCGTTCCCGAACTCCGATCGGCTGGTCGTGCTGTCGGGGACGGCGCCGGACTCGGACCTGCCGGAGCGCTTCGGCCTCGGGTTCGACTTCTACTTCGAGTACAAGGAGA
>DAINRQ010000227.1:0-5966 GCA_036741775.1 Gemmatimonadaceae bacterium
GCCATGATGCCGATATTGCGGTAGTGCTCGAGCGGAGTCGTTCGTGGCATATCTGCAGACTGTTCGTCGTCGCGTCGTTTCTCGGTCCTTCGCGTCGCGCGACTCGCGCCGCGACAAGGATCCTCATCCAGCAAAAACGCGGGTGGACCAGGCGCCCCTTGAACAGGGACCGGTATCCATCCGCCACCGCCGGGTGTACTCGCCATTGGTGCGCGAGTGGGGACCCAAGGCGCGCCGTCCGTTCTCCCCCGAAGGGAGATTCCTCGAGTCGTTCCGCCGGAAAGCGAAACGTCACTTGGAATCGATCGGCGTTTGATTGTCCTGCGTTGGCTTATCGGGAACGCCGCGCATCCGATGCGCTGCGGTCGGCCTTACTGCACCCCCGCCGAATGCATCCGAGTGATGCATCGCGAGCCCTCGAGATCGCCGGTGCGCAGATCGCCAGCGTCGAGTCCCGACACCCAGTGCACGCGCGTGAAAATCGCTACGCTCAGTAGGGGTCTGGAGCCGGGTAAATGTAGTCCCGATAAGGGCGAAGTCAATGCCACCAGGCTCAGACCCACGACCGATCCCGCCCCGCTGCGCGCGCCCTCAATACTGCGAGAGCGACCCTGCCCGCCGCGCATAAGCGAACGACCAGCGCAGCGCCACCGCACCCGCTATCACGCACAAGGCAGTCAGACCCACGAGGCGCGCGAGGTCGCCGGTGATACTGCTCATCGGATAGCCTAACAGCAGAGACTGCCTCAGCGCGCGCAACCCGGGGGTGAGCGGCAACCACTCGGCGATCGGCGCCACCAGCGGCGGGAGCACGGTCGTCGGAAAATAGACGCCGCCAAGGATCGTCGACACGACGAGAATTCCCTGCGGCAACGTCGCGTTCGTCCGAAACGCCACCACCAGCGCCGCCGCGATGAGTCCAAGCCCGGCGTGCGCCGCGACCACCGCGCCCACGATGAGTACCGCCTCCGGCAACCGGAGCCAATGCAACTCCAAACCGAGCCCCAGCCCAACCGCCAGCAGCAACAGTGCCCGCCCAGCCGCCCACGCGAACGGATAGCCCGTCTGGCCACCCAGGAGCGCCGGCAGCGGTGTCGGTGTCACCAGCAGCGACTCGAAGAATCCGCTCGACAGCCCTCCGCTCACCGCCGCCGCGAACGAGGACAGCGCCGTTGCCACGAGCGCGAGGACAGCCGTCCCCACGAGCACGAACCCGAAGTACTCCCGTCCCTCCTCGGCGATCACCGACGCCATGAACGGCTGGAGCGCCGTCGCGACGAAATACACCGGTACGATCGTTACGAGCAGCGAGACGAATGACAGCACGAACGACACGCGGTAACTCTTCGCCGTCCGCCACGACGCGCGCACGAGCGCGCCTGCCGCGCGAACACTCATCGCCGCACGCTCCGACCGATCGCGCGTTCCATGAGCTCGCCAAGCGGAGCGACGACGCGCTCGAAGCGGGCGATGGATACGCCGGACGTCACGAGCGACCGCAGAACGTCCTGTGCCGCGTCGTCACCGCCATCGATCTCGAGGTCGACGCGCCACCAGTGACCATCACCCTCTGACCGAGCCGCGACTCGCTTCGCCCGCCCGCTCGCCACGAGCTCAGCGAGGCTCCCGTGGTTGGGTTCCCGGGTCCACACGCCATACCGTGATCCCAACAGCGTTTCGCCGAGTCTTGCCGCGTGCCCCTCCGCGGCAACACGGCCGCGATGCATGACGATCACGCGGTCACAGAGCTCGAACGCCTCCTCGGTGCGGTGGGTCGCGATCAGGACGGCACACCGACGCCGAGCCGCGAGCTCCTCGCGCAGGAACGTGCGGAACGAGTGAGCCGCCGTCGGATCGAGGCTGCGCGTAGGCTCGTCGAGCAGCAGCACGCGAGGATGCCCGAGTAGCGCCCGCGCCACGAGCAGGCGCTGCATCATGCCCGCGGAGAATTGCCCGACCATCTTCCGCCCCGTATCGCGGAGCCCCACGACGTCGAGGGCATCGGCAACGCGAGTCTCGGTCTCCGATTTCGGCAGGCGCAGCAGCGCCGCGAAGAGCTCCAGGTTCTCGTGAGCCGAGAGTCGCCAGTAGAGGCTCCGTTCGTTCGCGAGCACGGGCGCGATGACGCGACGCACGCTGCTCGCATCGCGAACCACGTCATGTCCCGCGACGGTTGCCGTGCCGCGGTCCGGCGCGATGAGCGTCGCGAGTACCTTGAGCAGGGTCGTCTTGCCAGCGCCGTTCGGACCGAGCAGTCCGACGAACTCTCCCGCGTGCACGTCGAGCGACACATCGACAACAGCGGGAACGGTCGGGGCGTGGAATGGCTGGCGAAACACCTCCGCGAGTGATCGCGCGGCCGGAAACGACTTCCAGAGCTCGGTCACGCGAACGAGCGGCGCCTCGGTGGACGGTTCCGTGCGCGAGGGCTGCTGCTCGGCCGCCATCGTCACGAGCCGATCGCGATCTGGGATGCAGCGTTAGGCACGAGACCGGTGCGGTGCCAGCCAATGATTTCCTCGGCAACCGCGTCGAGTCGATCGAGCGCGCGAGCGACGTCGACGACGTACATCGGCACCGCCTCCGCGAGCGCGGCGGCGCGCTCGAGCACCACCGGCGCCTCGCTGCCGCCCAGCAGACCGCCGATCTTCGAGAATTGCACGAGCGATAGCGCCGCACGTACCGGCGGAAGACGCGAACCGCGCGACACCACGGCTTCAGTCGTCCCACTGGGACGGAGAACGTAGCAGGCGCGGAGCGGCACCTCCGAAAGTGCGAGCTGCTCCGGCGCGAGCCCGACCGTCGGCTTGTCTCCGTCGGTGGACGAAGGCGTCACCTCGAGCGCGTGGACCGAATCGGTCCACAGGCGTGGGCGCTGGACGCCGACGGCGCCCCAGGCTTTGCCCGCCTGGTCGAGGCGCGTGACGACTGCATCGTCGGCAAGCAGGCGCGCGCCATTCCGCACGAGCGCGAGCGCGAGTGTCGATTTGCCAGCATGTTTCGGCCCGAGGAACGCAATGCCCTGGCCGTCGATGGACACGGCGCTCGCGTGCAGCGTAAGGCAGCCATCCGCGTGCGCGGCCAGCGCGATCACCCTGCCGAGCAGGTCGGCGCGCACGGCCGCTTCCGTAGCATGCGCCCCCGGATACCAGACAATGGTTCGATCCGTCGCGCGCACGTCGAACGTGCCTGTGTCGTCGAAAGTCATGCGAAGCAGCCCGCGCGCCGAGTACGCGCGAACGGCGATGCCGGCGTGGACGATCTCGGACCCGATGAGCGAGCCCACCTCGGACGGCGGGTCGGTACGACGCGTTTCGATCCGCCAGAGCGGACCGTCGGTAGCCCCGGATTCGGACAGTTCGGGGAGGGGGAAATCGCTTTCGAGCCGGACCCCGAACACCGAATGCCTGAACATGCTGAGGTTGGAGCGGTCCCTGATAGGATTTCTTGCGAATTCGGTCACGTCGACCAGGTGTGGCATGCACGCGACGCTCGAAGCCCGGCTCCGCAACGGAATCGTCGTCCCGCGTTCGTTGGCCTGGGCGTCACCTGGTACGACCGTCACTCCCACCGGCCACTCCACTCGCCATCAGGCTAGCCGACAGGATAGAGCCCGAGGAGGATGACGAGAGCCGTGCGATCGCGGACCGGCGAAGCGGCGGCGTCGCCAGACCGACCGCGGAGAGCTTGATAACGCGCAATACGACAACGACTTATGACCGACCGCAAGCCGACGGATCGCCGACTGGAACGTTGGGCCCGCAGTTGCCGACGCCGACCGGCAGGGAGCCGGCCGCGAGCATGGGGCTCATTCCGAGGGACGCGAAGGGTGCGGTAATGAGTTGGCGTAGCGTCCCGAAGCGCTCGAGCCTTGGGGATTCGTACATGGCGTCTCCGTAAGAGTTACGCCTGAGACTGGCAATCGGCACGCCAGCCTCGTCCATTGCGTCACCCAACGCTGTCTACGCCCTGTACAGTTGTCAACCGGCCGCGGACCGACCTGCTACGGCGTTCGCGCGACTGCCAGCCCGCTCGCCAACAGCGACTCGATGAATTGCCGGGCGTCCGCGCGCAAACGGATCGGGTCGACGTCGGGGTAGCTACGCTCCAGTTCCCCACAGAGGCCGCCGAAGGTCCGAGATGTCGGCGGGAGGAGCGACCAGATCTTCGCCCCGACCGGATTCACGCCGAAGTAGACCTCATCGGGGGTCGACAGGAGGACCCCACCTTCACTGAGCTCCTTGAAGATCGCGGACGGAGACGGCCACGGGAGTGGAGAGTCGTCGGTCAGGGAAGCGGCACCAGTCACGAATGATCCCCGGTGATGTTCTTACAAGGACTGGCTACGCCGTACTGACGGTAACAACTCGTTTTGTTTGCTCGTCCGGCAGGGAATCACACGCGCCGATGCAAAGGCGCCCCGCACGAGGAGCGTGCGAGGCGCTTTGGGAATGGGATCGCGGGGGGCCGACGATCGCCGTGCGTTCGCTGCTACCAGCGGTAGTGCGCGAACGCCTTGTTCGCTTCGGCCATGCGGTGCGTGTCTTCCTTCTTCTTCACCGCGTTGCCTTCGCCCTTGGACGCCGAAATCACCTCGGCCGCGAGCTTCTCGGCCATCGACTTCTCGTTGCGGTCGCGCGAGTAGCTGATGAGCCAGCGCATGGCGAGGGCCGTGCGGCGCTCGGGGCGGACCTCGACGGGCACCTGATAGGTAGCGCCACCGACGCGGCGACTCTTCACCTCGACCACCGGCTTGAGGTTCGCGAGCGCCTGCTTGAAGACGTTCACGCCGGGTTGGCTCGTGCGAGACTCGACGAGATCCATGGCGCCGTAGAAGAGGCGCTCGGCCGTCGACTTCTTGCCCTGCAGCATGAGGGCGTTGATGAACTTCGAAACAGTCTGGCTGTCGTAGCGCGCATCGGGCAGAACCGGGCGCTTCACCGACTTCTTGCGGCGGCTCACTTCTTACCTCCGGCGGCTCCCGCCTTGGGACGCTTGGTGCCGTACTTCGAGCGGCTCTGGTTGCGGCCGTTCACGCCCGAGGCGTCGAGAGTGCCGCGGACGATGTGATAGCGGACGCCCGGCAGGTCCTTCACACGGCCACCGCGCACGAGCACGATGGAGTGCTCCTGGAGGTTATGCCCCTCGCCCGGGATGTACGCCGTGACTTCGATCTGATTGGTCAGACGCACACGCGCGACCTTCCGCAGCGCGGAGTTCGGCTTCTTGGGCGTGGTGGTGTAGACGCGCGTGCAAACGCCGCGGCGGAACGGATTCGCCTGGAGCGCCGGCGCCTTCTCCTTCTTGATCACATCCCGGCGTGCCCGCCGGACGAGCTGATTGATAGTCGGCATACCCTCGGGGTGAAACAGACACCTCGCCCATGGTCTGGGCGAGGGAGACTCGTATCATATCGGCGAAGTCAGCGAGCGTCAAGGCGTTGGACGCTTTGGTCCAGCGTCGAGCTCAGACGAGCTGCTGAATGAACGCCCAGTACGTGTCCGGGCCCGCGGGTATGGTGAACGTGATGTCCACGACGTCGATGATCTTGAAGCCCATCGCTGCAGGTTCGAGCTTCACGCCGGGATGACTATCGCCGTCCCGCATGGTCAAGAAAAACTCCGGGAGGCGTGAGCCTCCCGGAGTTTTTCGTTCCGGTTCCCGGTTCCCCCGTAGCTAGTCGTCGCCCAACCCGCCTGCCGAGAACCCGGTCTCGGCGAGGCTCGAGCTGAAGTAGCTCGGGAGCGACGTCTCCGACGGGAGCCCCTCCGGCATCGGCGGAGCCTCGGCCTCCACGTCCACCTCCTGGTACCGGTACATCCCGGTGCCGGCGGGGATCAGGTGACCGATGATGATGTTCTCCTTGAGGCCGAGGAGGTCGTCCTTGGCCCCGCGGATCGACGCGTCGGTGAGCACGCGCGTGGTCTCCTGGAACGACGCCGCCGAGATGAACGACTGCGTCGTGA
>DAINRQ010000228.1:0-5838 GCA_036741775.1 Gemmatimonadaceae bacterium
GAGGTGCTGCACGAACGACGGGAGTTGCATGTCGAACGGTGCCGCCAGTTCGCTCACGGTGGCCGGTCCGACAGACAGTCGCTCCAGGACCTTCCGCCGAGTCGGGTTGGACAAGGCGTGAAACACGGCGTCAGCGACCGCGGATTGAACCATTCCGACACCATCCAAACGCTGGGTTATCAGACCTGACCGAGGGATTCTACAGCCGTGGAATACTTTTGTAAATACCTAAGTATTGGCTATCTCGGAAACACCGGCCCTTCACATGGGGACAAGGACTCCGGGAGACGGTTTCCTTACATCGACTGGCCTCCGGACCTGTGCTGGCCGGGATGCAGTCGTGGCCGCGCGTGGCGACCGCTTCGATCTGCGGCCTAACGAACGCTGAAGCCGGTGAAGGGCTATTGATTACCCTCGCTCCGCGAGCGTTCTTATATGATCCCGTTGCAGCGTAGGCCGCTAGCGACGTACGTGCGTCACGAGCAGGAGGAACTATGGCGTCCAGTGCGTGGCGCGAGGTGGCAACGTTCCCATCGGGGTTCGAGGCGGACCTCGCGATCTCTCAGCTCGAAGCCGCCGGCATCCGCGCCGTCCGCGACAGCAACGACACGGTCGGCATCTTCGGGCCCGGCTTCCAGGGCGCCACGGCGCGCGGCGTGACGGTGCGCGTGCCGGCCGACGCGCTCGACGACGCGCGCGCCGTAATAGCCGCGGCTGACGGCTCCAGCTAACCTCGTGTGAAGCTGCCGAGCGCTCGGCGCATCCGGTCTCTCGCCGGTATTCGGTATCTCGGCTCGCCCTTACCTGATTCGCGCGCTGGCCGACTCAGACGTTAGGCGATGACAATGCGCCTACGTCGGCGTCGGGACCCGCCCCACTCCACGGCCGCGACCCGCGGCGTCCTCGACCTCCCGCTGCGCCTCTGCGAGCCGGGTCAAGTCGTCCCCGATGCCGCGCGCGGCGTCCATGAGCGTGGTGAGTGGCGCGAGATCGCTTGCGCCCGCGTGCAGGCGCAACAGGTCGAGACGGATACTCTCGAGCGCGGCCACGCTCTCCGCGAGATGCGTCTTCGCCGCATCGCGCCGCGCCGCCAGTACGTCAGCGTCCGACCCCGACGGGGCCATCGCGGCCACCACGTCCAACTCTGCGCGCGCTTCGGCCGCCCGTGCCTCGAGCGCCGCGACGACCGCGGGCAGCTCATCCAGCTGCTCCCGGTACGCACTCGGCAGCGCCTCGAAGAGCTCGGCCGCTGCGACGCCTAACGCGGATTCAGTCGGACGAAAGACACCGCCGCCCACGGCACGTGACTGCTCGGGCGCGCCGAGACGCCGTGCGAGCCAGGCCCCGACGCGGCTGTTCCAGAGGCGATCGCGAATGCCCGCCCCCCACCACTTGCGGATTCCCGTGGGAATGAACTGCACGTCGAGCGCGTTGCTCACCGCGCCGAGCAACATCGTACTGCCCACCGGCGTGAGCAACAACCAGATGGAGTTCTGGTTTTCGTGGATCGTCCCCTGGGCCAACAGGCCGAACGTCACCGCAAGCCACGTGGCCGAGCCAATGGTCGCGAGTCGCAGCAGCTGGTGACCACGGGGCTCCACTGCGTCGCGAACCGACGCCTCGCCCTCCTCACGCTCCCGGCGCGCGATGTCGAGCGCGGTCCGCAGGTCGGCGAGCGTGTGTCCGGCCCTGAACTGACGGTACGCCTGATTGAGGTGGAACCCGACGATCGGTAGGAGCGGCAACGACGCGATCCCCGCGAGGAGCACGATGTCTGCCGGGCCATCGGGCCGGTTTCCGGTCACCCAGGCGATGAGGTTGCCCAGGGTGAGGGCGCCGAATGCTCCGGACCACGCCATGTAAGGGACGAGGAGCGGGTTTCGCGCGCCGAGCCACGCGCGCAGCGTCGGCGGGATTGCAGGCCGCGCTTCGACCGAGGGGACCAGCGCGGCCGCCAACGCTTCGCCGTCGGCAAATCGGTCAACGGGGTCGCGCGCGAGGCACCGGTCGACCGCGGCGCCGAGCGCCGGCGGCAGCCCGGGTGCCGCGCTCATCACACTCGGCGGCTTCTCGGTCGCCTGGCGCAGAAGCAGGGCGGGGACGTTCGACGAGTCGAAGGGCAGGCGCCCGCTGACCGCGACATACCCTACCACGCCGAGCGCGTAGATGTCGCTGCGGCCGTCGAGCGGGTCACCGGCCGCCTGCTCCGGGCTCATGAAGTGCGCAGTCCCCATGATCTTCCCGGGGTCGGTCGCGGTGACGACGTCAGTGCCACCCTGGGCGATGCCGAAGTCGGTCACCAGCGCACGGCCGGTGGCGGCCTCGAGCAGGATGTTGTCCGGCTTCACGTCACGGTGCACGATGCCGCGCCCATGCGCGTACGCCAGCGCCCATGCCACCTCACGCAGCACACGCATCGCCTCGGCAGGCGCCAGGGGGCCGCGTGTGCGGAGTCGCTCTCCAAGCGTCTCGCCCTCGACGTAGCTCATGACGAAGAAGACGAAGCCACCGACCTCCATGACGCGATGGATCGGGACGATGTGGGGGTGCGAGAGCCTCGCCGCCATGCGCGCCTCGCGCAGGAAGCGCTCACGTGCCGCGGCGTCGCTCGCGAGGTGCGCCGGCAGCACCTTGATGGCGACGTCGCGATCCAGCTGCACGTCGCGCGCGAGGTAGACCACCCCCATCCCCCCACGGCCGAGCTCGCGCTGGAGCGAGTATTCACCTGCCAGCGCGGCCTGCAAGGCGAGGAATTCCGTGGAGTGCTGCGTCATGCCGTGAAGACTACGTCTGTACTCGAGACGTCGGGAGCAACGACTAGCCAGCGGTCCGGGCCTTCAGCCGATCGAATGATTGGCGCTGGTCGCAATGGCGCTTTGATCAGAACCGCTCTAACGTCTCCGACGTTCTGGATGAACGGTGCCAGCAACGGCCCCGAATGTCCAACCTTCGCCACGTATACTCTCTCCCATGCCTACCTCTCAATTGGTCATCGCGCGCCTGTACGAACACGTCGAGCCGATCGATCGAGGCGAGCGATACGAGGATCCGCTCCACGCGGTGCTGGAACCGGCAGGCCTCGGGCGCGTGACCGGTGGCGGCTCCCAGTTGAATGAGTCAGGCGGCATTGAATTCGCCGATCTCGAGATCGAGCTCGCCAATCTCGACGACGCGCTCACGACGACGATTCGCACGCTCGAAGCGGCGGGCGCGCCCGTGGGCTCGGAGATCCTGCACGACGGCAACGTGCTCCGAGAGTTCGGCACGAACGAGTGTCTGGCGATCTTTCTCGACGGTGTCTCCCTGCCGGACGATGTCTACGCCGATCTCGATTTCGAGGCCGTGGTCACACAGCTTGGCGATGCGGCCGGTCCGGCCAGCTTTCGAGGATTCTGGCAGGGACCTGAGGAAACTGGCCTGTTTTTCTTCGGCACGGACGCCGAGGCGATGTTTCGTCGCACCGAACCTGTCCTGCGTGCACTTCCGATCGGCCAGAATGCGCGCGTCGTGATCCGTCACGGGAAGCCAGTGTTCCAACCTCGCACCGTGCGCATGCCTCGCCAGGAGCGTCATTCCGGGTGAAGCCGTGCAGCGCCTACCGACACCCGTTTTGCCTCGCTACAACCGCTAGTCTCCTCGTAAGGCGTGGATCGGATCGACCCCGCTCGCCCGCCGCGCCGGCACGTAGCTCGCCATCATGCCGACCGCGAGCATCGCCAGCGACATTGCCGCGAACACGATCGGATCGACCGCCTTCACGTCGTACAGCAGCGCTCCCAGGAGCCGGGTCGCCCCGAACGCGACGGCGATGCCGATGGCCACGCCGACCAGCACCACCTTCGTTCCCTGCGACACGACCTGCCGGCGCACCACGCCCGCTGTCGCCCCCAGCGCCATCCGCACGCCGATCTCTCGCGTCCGCTCCGCGACCACGTAGGAGAGCACCCCATACAACCCCACTGCGCCCAGAACCAGCGCGAGCGCCGACACGACGCCTAGCGTGAGCATCGTGAACGAGAGCTGCACCATCGACCGCTGCGCCAGGAACTCCATGGTGTACTCGCGGTACACCGGAGCCTCGGGCGCCACCTGGCGCACGAGCTCGCGCACCTCGCGCGCCAGCGTCTCCGCGCGCGGTGACTTCACCACGTAGGCCGGTGACCCCATTCCCCAGGCGTCCGCCGTGGGGCCGGTGAGCGGGAAGTACACGACTGCTTCGCCCGCCTCACGCCAATCATTCTGCTTCACATCGTTCACGACGCCGACCACGGTGAACCACTGATCGCTGCGAGGCCGGCGCACTCGCTGACCTAACGGGTCCCGGTCGGGCCAGAGTCGCTCGGCCGCGGTCCGGCTCAGGATGATGCTGTTGTTCGGCGTGACCGCCTCGTCGTTGGTGAACGGTCGCCCGCGCACCAGCTCGATCCCCATCGCACGGAAGTAATCGCCGCCGGCGAAGTTCTGATCGATGAGCACGCCGCCACCATCGTCGGACATCGCATCGCTGAGAAAGCGGCCGCCGCCCGTGCCCTCGTCGAGCGGGATGTTGTTCACCACGCCCACTGCGGTCACGCCGGGGAGCGCGCGCAGCCGGTCCATGAAGTTCAGGTGCAGCCGCCCCCACGACGGCCCGTCCACGAGTTGCGGCTGATCGGGCGCAAACTGGAAGGTGTAGATGTCCTCGGTGTCGTAGCCGGGATCCACATTGCGGAGACGCTGGAAGCTCTGCACGAGGAGGGCGGCGCCAATGAGCAGGACGAGCGCGAGCGCGGCCTGTCCAACAACAAGCACGTCGCGCGCCCAATGTCGCCGCCCCGTGGAGCCGCGGCCGCCCTCGCGCAGTCGCCTGAGATCGGGCGACGACGCCGACAGCGCCGGTCCGAGCCCGCACGCGAGCGCAACGAGCAGCACCATCAGGAACGCCACGGCGACCATCCATCCGTCCAGACCCACAAGCGTTAGGCGAGGAATTTCTTCCGGCGCCGCCCGTAGGAAGAGCGGAAGCGTCACCGTGGCGAGGACGATTGCCAGGATCCCGGCAGGAACCGCGACGAGCCATGCCTCCGCCATCTGGAGTCGCACCAGCTGTGCGCGCGATGCACCGATCGCGTGCCGCACCGCGAGGTCGCGCCGGCGCCCCTCCGCGCGCACCACGAAGAGGTTCGCGACGTTCGCGCACGCGATGAGCAGCACGACGGACACGCCCCCAAGCAGCACCCAGAGCGACGTGCGCACGGTGGGCCCCACGAGTCGGTCGAGGATCGGGTCCACGACGGCGCTGTGCCGCTCGATGAGTCGCGCATAGGTCGGCGGACCCCCGAAGCGCCCGGGCAGGTTCTTGGAGAGCCGCGTCAGCTCGCGGGCGAGCTCCTCGCGGGTCACGCCCTCTTTCATGCGCGCGATGATCGGCAGGCCGAGGTTGCCGGGGCGAACCTGATCGAGCCGCGCTTCACCGGCGACCCACAACATTGTCTCGTCGTTCGGAAATCGGAACTCCGGAGGCATCACGCCAATCACCTGGCGCATTTCCCCGGAGATGAAGTACGAACGGCCGATCACCGCGGGGTCGCGGCCGAACCACTGCTCCCACAGTCGGTCACTGATCAGAGCGACACGGTCGGCGTCCTCTGGCACGGGGAGCCGGCCGACCATCGGCCGCACACCGAGGGTGGCGTACATGTCGTTGGTGGGGAACGCCATCGGGATACGCTCGACGCGCGTGTCGGTGCGCAGCGTCGACGTGCCGCCCCCGAACGCGAAGAGCCCGTCGATCAGCTTGGAGTTCTCCTTGTACTCGAAGTAGAAGTCGAACCCGAGGCCGAAGCGCTCCGGCAGGTC
>DAINRQ010000229.1:0-5679 GCA_036741775.1 Gemmatimonadaceae bacterium
CGCTCGCCGACATGACCGACGAGCAATGGCGGCGCACCATGGCCGAGAACGTCGACGCCATGTTCTACACCACGCGGGCCGCCGCTCGCCAAGTGGAGCGGGGTGGTCACATCGTGCTGGTCTCGAGCACGGCCGGCCAGCGCGGCGAGGCGTACCACGCGGACTACGCGGCATCCAAGGGTGCGATGATCTCGTTCGTGAAATCGCTCGCCATCGAGCTCGCGCCACGCGAGGTGACCGTGAATGCCGTGGCCCCGGGCTGGGTGGACACCGACATGGTCGCGCCGGCAATGAGCGCGGCGCGCGATCGCATCACCGCCGGGATTCCCATCGGGCGGATCGCGACGCCTCGCGACATCGCCGGACCGATCGTGTTTCTCTGCTCGGAGCTCGCGCGGCACATCACCGGCGAGATCCTGAACGTGAACGGTGGGAGCGTCCTGTGCGGCTAACGGCCGCTCCGCCCCAGAGGCTACGCGGCCGACGCCGAGGAGCGCTCCTGCCAACGGTGAAAGCAGTTCCAGCCGAATTCGTCGGCGGCGCGGATCTGATCCGGGAACCCGAACGCATCGACCCAGCCCTGCTGCTCGGCTCGCCACCGGCAGTCCCAGGCGAACTCGAACATCCGCGAGTCGCCGGCGCCTTCCACTACCACGGTGCCAACGAAGTCGGAGCATCCGGAGCGAGCGTCGACATGCAGCCGCTCGATGGCGAATTCGGGGTGGGCGTGAAGCAGTTGATTGATGAGCCTGATCACCTTGATGCGCGGCACAGTGCGCGACAGGGTGATCGACGCGACATCGGCCCGCGATGCGAAAGCGAGCACGTCAGTTTTGAAGCGCGGTGTCGCGCACGACCGCGCAAGCAGGCTGGTATCGATAGGCACGGGCGGAATATACAAATGTGTATCCGCGGCGCAGGGCCCCGCGGTCTCCATTCATTGACGAAACTGACCGGCAGGTCGGCACGCGTCGATACGGCGGCCGATAGGCGGTGGTAAACGTCCCGCCACCAGTTCAGCGCATTGCCGAACGTCTCGAGCACGCAGGGTTCGAGACGTGGTGCGTTGGTGGCGCCGTGAGGGACGCGTTCCTCGGCCACGCGCACCTGGATTGGGACCTCGCGACCGCGGCGACCCCAGCAGAGGTCCGCCGACTGTTCCGCCGAACGGTGCCGGTGGGAGTCGATTTCGGGACCGTAGGGGTTCTGGATGAGGCCGGCGTGATGCACGAGGTGACGACGTTCAGACGCGACGTGCAGACCGACGGTCGCCATGCCGTGGTGGAGTTCGGCGCTTCGCTCGACGACGACCTGGCGCGGCGGGACTTCACCATCAATGCGATCGCTGTCTCGCCGTCCACAGGCGAGATCCGCGACCCGTTTGGGGGCCGGACCGACATCGATCGCCGGGTCATCCGCGCGGTGGGTGATCCGGACGAACGGATGCGAGAGGATCGGTTGCGCGCCTTGCGCGCGATTCGGTTCGCCGCCCGCCTGGGGTTCCAGATCGACGACGCAACATGGGAGGCGATTGTCCGCAGCGCGCCACATCTCGGTCGGCTCTCGCGCGAGCGTGTGAAACAGGAGATCGAGAAGACCATGGAGCAGGTTCGCTGTCCGAGTCGCGCGTTCGCCTTGTGGCGAGACAGCGGCGCGCTCGCAGCGCTGGTTCCACCGCTCGCGCGACAGTCTGTGCTCCCATTTGCGTCGCCCGACCACGTGCCCGTGCCAGGGACCACACGGCGTGCGGAACGGGCAGACGCCCGTCGCGCACAGCGAATCGTATCGGTCTTTCTCGACTTGCCTGCGCGCGACGTCCGCGCGTCGCTGGAAGGACTACGATTCTCCAACGCCGACGTCCGCACGATGACGCGACTCGCGGAGATGTGGGAGACGTTGTTCCGCCCGCTCAGCACCGCGGTCGCGGAGCCGACGCCACCCACCGACGCGGTCATTCGTGGCTGGGCCGCCGCGACTGGTCGGACGCAGCTCGCGCCGTTTCTTCGACTCGCCTCGGCGCGGTGGAGTGCATGCCGAGACGCGGGGCTCGCCGCCCCCGCGCGAGTCCAGGCTGACTCGGTGTACCGCCGCGCACTCCGCGTCGCGTACCGAGACCCCATCGAGCTCGCGGATCTCGCGGTCGACGGCGAGGACCTGCAGCGGGAGGGAATCGCGCGCGGCCCGTTGCTCGGTAAGATTCTACGCAGCCTGTTGGCGTGGGTGGTCGCGGACCCGGCGCGCAACACACCCGACGGGCTACTGGCGCACGCCCGCGAGCTCGCGCGCGACGACACACGCCCGAGCGTTACATCCGGCGACACCCCGTGACCGCGAATGTTCTTTCGAGGTAGGCAACCCGAGGGCTCGATCTGGCGGCGGTTTCGCGCCGGGACCGATGGCTTCTCGTTCACTCGCGAAGATGGCTATTACGCGGCGCATCTCGCTGCCAACGCGGAGCGCGTCGTCGATCTGTTCCACGCGCTCACCGAGCATCTTCCACCGGCGGTGGACGTCGCCATCGAGGACGTACGGTCGGGACTGGCGTGGAGGGGAGAGAACGTGGCGTTGCCGGACGTGCGTGAGGTCATCGCGCGCATGAAGGCGCCGCTCGCAACGTTCGGCGGGGTCGAGTTCGCGGTGTACACGAGCGAGGACCAGCTCACGCTCAACCCGCATCTCGAGCTCTTCATCTACGCGCGGACGGACCAGTGGTTTTACATCCTGCAGGGGAAGGGGCTCGAGGAGCGGCCCATGCTGCGGACGCGGAGCTGGAAGCTCTCGCGCTCGGAGTTCGCGCCGGCGCCTGACCTCGTGCAGGCCGTCGCAGCAGCAGCGGAGCGTCTCGCCCTGACGGCGGCGTGAACCTTACCCCGTTAGGCTACGCGGCCGTGGCGGCGCTGGCGAACGTGCTGGGTGCTGCCGCGGTGACGTCACGCGCGCGTTGGAGTATGCGGGCGCTCGACACGATGGTCGCCCTGTCCGCCGGCTTCATGATCGCGGTGTCGCTGGGCGAGCTGCTGCCGGTCGCCATCGAACGGGAAGGGCGCGCGGCCGCGCTCGCCGCACTCGCGGGGTACCTGCTGGTGCATCTCACGCAGCACACGTTCGCGCGCCACTTCCATTTCGGCGAGGAAACCCACGAGGTCACTGCGGCGGTCAGCGCGTCCGCGCTGGTCGGGTTGTTGCTGCACACGTTCTTCGATGGGGTGGCGATCGCGAGCGGGTTCGAGGTCAGTCCCGCCCTCGGCTTCCTGGTGTTCATGGCGATTTTGCTCCACAAGCTTCCGGAAGGGCTCGCGATCTCGAGCCTGTTTCTCGCAGCCGGCGCGGCGCGCGCCCACGCGCTCAGCGCGGCCGCGGCGCTCGGCGGCGCAACGATCCTCGGCGTGCTGCTTACCGAGTACGTCGCCGCGCTCCGTGAGATCGGGCTCGCGGTGTCCGCGGGCGTGACGCTCTACGTCGCTGCGTCCAACCTCGTGCCGGAATTTCAAGCGAAGCTCGGGTGGCGATTTCCGGTGAGCTTCTTCGCGGGCTGTGCGTTGTATTTCGGCGCGCGCGCGGTCGCCGGCGCCGGATGAGTCCTCGCCAGCGTGGAGGCGGCTCCGAGGCATCGCTCTTCTCGACGGCGAGCGAAGCGCAACCGCTCGCCGCGCGACTCCGCCCGCGAACGCTCGACGAGTACGTCGGGCAGGATCACATCCTCGCGCCGGGCAAGGCGCTGCGGCAGGCAATCGAGAACGGGTCGGTGGGCTCTGTGATCTTCTGGGGGCCACCGGGCTCCGGCAAGACGACGCTCGGTCGCATCATCGCGACCGCGACGAACCGCGTCTTCGTTCCGTTCAGCGCGGTGAGTGAAGGCGTGCCGCGCATCCGGCAGATCATCAGCGACGCGCGCGATCGACTGGATCAGGGTAGCGCGCGCACGATCCTCTTCATCGACGAGATCCATCGCCTGAACAAGGCGCAGCAGGACAGTCTGCTCCCTGCGGTCGAAGACGGTACCGTGACGCTCATCGGCGCGACGACCGAGAATCCGAGCTTCGAGATCAACGGCGCGCTCCTCTCCCGGACGCGCGTGTTCGTGCTCCGGCCGTTGACGACCGCTGCCGTACGGGGGCTGCTCGTTCGCGCGTTGACAGACACCGAGCGCGGGATCGCCGCACGAGGCCTAACGGTGGACGACGATGCCCTCGATCTGATCGCGACCGAAGCCGACGGTGACGCGCGGCGCGCGCTCACGGTGCTCGAGGCGGCGGCCGACTACGTCGGCGACGGCGGCCATGTCACTGTCGCCGTGGCGCGCGAGGCGATGCAGCTCCGGTTCGCGCGCCACGACAAGAGCGGCGAGGAGCACTTCAACCTGCTCAGCGCGTACCACAAGTCGTTGCGCGGGAGCGATCCCCAGGGGGCGCTCTACTGGATGGCGCGCATGATCGAGGGGGGAGAAGACCCCATGACGATCTTCCGGCGCGCCATCGCGATGGCGGCCGAGGACGTCGGTCTCGCTGACCCGGAGGCACTGAAGCTGGCGGTGGCGGCGCGTGACGCATATCACATGTTAGGTGCGCCCGAAGGATACTTGCCGCTCGCGCAGATGACGATCTACCTCGCGACGGCGCCGAAGTCGAACAGCTCGAAGGCCGCGCTGCACGCGGCGCTCGACGCGGCGCGCGAGTCGCCCGCGGCGCCGGTTCCCATGCACATCAGGAACGCGCCGACGGCGCTCATGAAGGACCTCGGGTACAATCGAGGATATCAGTACGCGCATGACTCCCCGGACGCGTACATTCCGCAGGAATATCTCCCCGACGGGCTCCGGGGGGCCGAGTATTACACGCCGGGCCCGTTCGGGTTCGAGAAGGAGATCGCGAAACGTCTCGCGTGGTGGCAATCGCTGCGCGATCGTACAGGGGGAGGGGGAGGGGGAGCGGGACGCCCTGCCGATCGCGGGCCGGAGCGGGAACCGGACACGGACCCGGGGTAGGATGATTCGGATGACCCGAAGGACCGCTGTGCTCACGCCGCACCACTACCAATGACGGCGCGCGATTTCGCGGCGCCGGTGAATGACGAGAGGAATCGACCAATGCGTGTTCGCAACTTCATCGCCCCTGTGCTCGGCGTGGTGGCTGCCGTCGGCGTGGTCGGGTGTGCGACGTTAGGCCGTGCGACGTTCAAGGAGCCGATCGTCCACTTTCAGGAGGCGCGCATCACCGGACTCGGAGTGACGGGTGGCTCGGTCGAGGTGAAGCTGAGCGTGTACAACCCGAACGGCTTTCGCCTGGATGGCACGAGCCTGACGTACAACCTCGTGGTCGACTCGGTGCGTTTCGGGGCCGGCGAGCTCAAGGACCGGTTCACGGTGCAGGAGAACGACTCGACGATCGTCACGTTGCCGCTCGACTTCACGTACGCGGGCGTGGGTGCCGCGGGCCGCCAGCTCATAAACACGGGGTCGGTGAACTACCGCGTGTTCGGTGACCTCACGGTGGGAACGCCAATCGGCAACTTTACGCGGCCGTACGATCAGACGCGCCGGTTTTCTGCGCTCAGTGGGTCGAAGTAGAAGCTATCAGCCATCAGCTATCAGCAAAAACCGGCGAGTGTCGATTGCCCGCACGCTGCGCCGAGGCTATAGCTTTGCTGATAGCTGATAGCTGATAGCTGATAGCTGATAGC
>DAINRQ010000230.1:0-5554 GCA_036741775.1 Gemmatimonadaceae bacterium
ACGGCGTGGCGCCGGCGCGCGCTCACGTCGCGGCCTCGGCGCGGACGCGGGCCGGCAGCTCCACCAGGACGCGGACGCGCCCGTCCGCCTCCTCGATCTCGATGCGATGGTCCGCGGGATGGAGCGCCGCGAGGCGCGCACGGACGTTGGCGAGCCCCACCCCGCGGGGCAGGCTGTCGTCGCCTTCGCCTCCCGGCACGGTCGTTCGCTCGCCCACCCACCGTCCAGTGTTCTCGACCACGAGCCTGAGCCGGTCCGGTTCCACCAGGCGCGCCTCCAGCCGAAGCACGAGAGGCGCGCTGGCGGTGCTGGCCGCGCCATGCCTCAGCGCATTCTCCACGAGCGGGTTGAGTAGGAACGCCGGCACCTCGCAGCGCAGCGCGGCGGGCTCGATGTCCATCCGCGCGTCGAGCCGCTCCTCGAAGCGCACTCGCTCGACGCCCAGGTAGCCGCGCACCGACGCCACCTCCTCCTCGAGCAGCGCCACATGCAGCGGGCGCTCCACCAGCGCGTAGCGAAGGTAGCCGGAGAGCGCGGTCACCATCTCGCGGGCGCGCTGACGGTCCTCATTGATCAGCGCACGAATGGAGTTGAGCGTGTTGAAGAGGAAGTGCGGATTGAGCTGGTACGCGAGCATCCGGAGCTGCGCGTCGCGCGCTGCGGCCACGGCGCGCAGTGCCTGCTCCCGCTGCTCGCGCAGCGCGGTGTTGTACCGGAGCCCCAGGTGGACGAGGCTCCACCCGAACAGCGGGAGGACGTTGTGGACCAGCGCGCCGTCGAGGATCCATTCGCGCCGGAAGGCGAGCCGGGACGGGGCGCCGATGACGACCGAGTGGAGGAAGCCAGCGCCGTAGTGCCGATGGTAATACGAGGCGACGGCCCACAGCACCCCGGCCGCGCACGACACCGCGACAGTGATGGCGAGCGTCCGGCCGAAGGACGCTGGCCGCACACCAAGGCGGTCGTACACTCGGCCGAGCAGCAGCGACAGCAGGAAGCCGAACAGCATATACACCGGCTCGGTCGCGAGGATGACATCCCACGGCATCACGTCGAGCGACCCGATCATCATCGCGACGCCGAACACCAGCCAGCCGCCCATGTTGAGCAGCAGGTAGGCGCTGGGGCCGCGGCGCCGCGCACGGTCCGGGGCGACCTCCAGAGAGTCGCCCGCACCGGCGCGAAGGGTGGACAACGACGTCATCGCTCGGTCGGTCATCGGTAGGGTAGGCCACCACGGTGTACGTCCGAGCGCCTCGAACACCGGCGACATCGGCACGAGCTGTCGCCGAGTCCGTTGCCGCGCCCGTGGGGGTCCGGGTTCCATTCCTGGTGGAGAGCGCTGCCTCCAACGGCGTTTTCGGCGAAGCTGCGATCCCTGGTAAAGTAGAGGTATCACCAGTGCGGCGACACGACCGGGGGCCTCGCACGCAAGCCCTTCGGGTCCGGACGGAGGACACGGCACCCCATTCACGTCGTCGACCGCCGTGACGCGATGCGTGACGGCCATGCCGTGAGCTCACCTAGCGGCCACCGCTGCGCGTCGTATCGCTCCCGACCGCCGCGACGTTGTCGTCGCGCTCGCGCTCGATGAATTTGCGATAGGGATCGACCCCAGCGCGCGCGGGGCGGCGCGGCACGACTACCGTGATTGACTGCTTGCCACTGCGGATGCGGTGCTGCTTCAGGTATAGCGTGTCCCCCAGGCCGCCCGGATTCCCGGGTTGCTCTGCGAACACGCCCACCTCCACGAGGTCGTCCATCGGGATCGGCGTCTGCCGCCCGACGCTGTCTGCGCGCGCTTTGGACGCGTCGACATAGAGCGTTGCGCGCCACGCGCCCGCGCCGTCAGGCTCCGCCCGCACGGAATCCGTGCGCAGGTCCCAGAGCGTGATGTGCTCGAAGAGGTCCGACAGCAACGGTTTGAGCGAATCTGGCGTCACCGCCCGCAGTTCCGCGTACAGGGCACGCGAGGTCGCCGGCGGCGCATCGGCGCCTGCATACTTCTCGCGGAAGCGGCGCAGGGCACCGTTCACCGCGTCGGCGCCGAGGCGCTCGCGCAGCGTGTACATCGCCACGGCACCCTTGGAGTAGTGCACGTATCCCTGGCCGTAGACGTCGAGCAGCGGCGCCTCGCGGTTCGTGAACACCGTGCGCCCGGTCAGGTACATGTTCATGTTATAGTCGTAGAAGTCGCGCGCCATCTCCGCGCCGTACTCCCGCTCCAGCACCATCATGGAGCTGTACTGCGCGAGCGTTTCGCTCACCATCCCTGCACCTGGCGCGGCGGTCGGGATCACTTGCCCTCCCCACCACTGGTGCGCAATCTCGTGCGCGACGACGAAGAACGTGCGGTCGACCTCGCCCGAGTCGACGCGCGTGAGGAATGCGCCTCCCTCGGAGAAAATGATCGTGTGCGGATGCGCACGCGCGAACGACTGGTATCGCGGGAACTCCACGATGCGGAGCTCGCGGAACTGGTACGGCCCGAACTGCTCGGAGTAGTAGGCGAGCGACGAGCGCATGCTCCGCAGCATCCGGTCGACGTTCACGTCGTGCGTCGGGTGGTGATAGACACGCAGTGGGATCCGATCCCACTGCGCCTCACGCACCTCGTACTTCGCCGAGAGGACGGTGCCGGCGAAGCGAATCGGCGTGTCGGTACGATAGTGGAAGTAGCGACGACCTTTCTCGCGCCACTCGCGCACGAGCGCGCCCGAAGTCACCGCGATCTGTTGGGGGTCCGTACCGATCGTCGTCTCGACGTCCGTGACCTCGGCGACGCGCCCCCTCTCGCGTGCCTCCACGTCTCCGGCACTCGGTTGCGGCGCGCGCGGTGGAAGCCCGTGCTCGCGCCGGGTTTCGTCGTCCATGACCTCGCGCCCGGGCTGGTAGCCGAGGATGGGTAGCCACTGGCGCTCGAAGTAGGTGCCGTTAGGCGTGACCTCCGTCGGCGCGCCCGCATTGCGGAAGCCGAGCGGTCGGAACGCGACCTCGAAGGTCATCGCGAGCGAGTCGCCGGGTGCGAGCGCCCGATCGAGCGTGTAGATGCGGTAGCGCAGCGCGCTGTCATCAACGGCGAGCCGTACTCCGCGGTCGAAGGCTAGGGCGCGCGTCTGAACATCCGGGTGCAACAATACGTGTAGCGTGTCTACCTGGTGTCCCTTCCGGTTGACGAGGACAAAGGTTCCGCGGATCTCGGCGGCGCGTTCCTGCGGGTAGAGCTCGACGTGCATCTGGACGCCCGCAAGGCTTGGCTGCGGAGCGTTCTCGTAGCGCTTGTACCGTCGTTCGTATTCTGCCTTGCGCGCCGCGACCTCGTCAGGTGGATCGTACGCGTTGAGGATGTGCGTGTTGTAGAACACGAAGCCGCCTAACGTCGAGACGAGCGCGACCGCCACCACTGCGGCGCGCAATGCCGGACCACGAAGGCGCTGCCGCGCGAGCGCGAGCCGCCGCGCGAACCCTCGCTCGCGACCGCGAACCCAGAACAGGCTCGCAAGCACCGCAAACAGCAGTGCCCACGCTGCCCAGTACAGCTTGAACCAGACGAGTCCTTCGACGAACGGCGCGAGCCCGTTCAGGTCCGACCAGACCCACCCCGGATCCGACGCGTAGATCAGCATCTGGTCTTGAAGTCCGAGCAGCCCGGAGACCGTCGTCGACGCGAAGTACAGGACGACCACGAGGTGGCCGACGTACTTGCTGTTCACGATCACGTGCACCGCCATCGCGAGCGCGGCGAGGAGCACGTAGTCGACGAGCTTGATCCCGAACAGCAGCTTCAGGTAAACCAGAGGCTCATAGCGGTGGTAGCCGCGGAGTGCCTGCAAGAGCATACCGGCACCAGCCAGCACGGCCTGAAGCACGACGAGCATGCCAACGAGCGCGAGGAAACGGCCGAGCAACGCCACGCCGTTAGGTACCGGCGCGACGTCGGCGATGTCGCCCATGCCGACGTCGCGCTCGCGCCAGACGAGCTCCCCGGCGAAGATGGCGATGAGCACGGCCATCACCGGCCCGAGCGCGGTGCTCAGCACCGTGCCGGCAATGAGGTGCGTGACCGGCCACATGGACGTGCCGAAGACCTGCGCGCCCACGTCCCAGCCGAAGATGAAGACAAAGGCGAGGGCGCCGGCGAGGATCACGAGGAACGCGCGCGTCACGGCGATCTCGCGCCAGGCGCGGGCCGCGACCGAGAGCGTCTGCCGCGCACGTGCGGCAAGCGAAAATGAACGTTCGGCGCCACGCACGCTCGACGTGGCGTTAGGCGCGATACGTTCACCCTCGCCGAGAGCACCGGCCGTGCCTGCCTTGAGCGCAGTCGAGGCGTCCACCACCGGGCGGCGCCACCAGCGACGCCGCGCAACGCTCTTTGGTTGCACGAAGCGGAAACGCGCGACCAGCATCGCGAGCACGCCCGCTGCGACGATGAGCCAGAGCGCCCGGTTCCACAACACGATCTCCGGCCAGCCGAGCAGACGCGCGTTCCGCTCGATGGGGGTCCAGAAGCGCGTGACCTCGGTGATCGCGGCGCTGCCGAACGGATCGGCGAGCGCCGAAAGCGTGCGGTTGGAGAACCCGTCCGTGAGGTCGCCGGCAATGATGGCGAGGACATACAGCACGAGCCCGCCCACGTAGGTCGCCATCGCCCGCCGCGAAAGCGCCGCGGCGGTGAACATGCACGCGCCGATGAGCACCATGTTGGGGAGCAGCATCAGGACGTACATCTGCACGTAGGCGGCAAGCTGCACGGGGCCGAACTTCCCCTCCTCCATGTACGGCATCACGGCCGCCAGCAGGAGCCCGAGCGGGATGCCGAGCATCAGCACTGCGTTGGTCGCAACGGCGCCAAGGAAGCGGCCTACGACGTAGTCCCGTTCCTGCAGCGGCGACGTGTAGAAGAGCGCGTACATGCGCGAACTCACGTCGCGCGCGGCCGCGTCGCCGAACACGCCGGCGCTCACGATCATGCCGATGCCGCCTAGGATGCCCGACACGGTGAGCAGCATCTGAGGTGCATTCACATCCTGGCTGCTGCCATCGATGGCGTGCATCAAGAGGAACGGCGCGCCGAACAGCACCGCGGCGTAGATCCAGGTGGACGGTTGCCGCACCCGGTACCCGACCTCGAAGCGGAACACTTCGCCGAGCGTTCCTGCACGCTTTCCACCGGCGCGCTCTCCGCGGCTCGATACGGCGGGCGTCACGACGCTGCCACGAGTACGCGGTCACCGCGATCCTGCTCGGCACGCGCACCATGGTGCCCCGCCATGACGCTGAAGTAGACGTGCTCCAGGTCCGCTTCGACCGGCTCGAATTCTCGCCCCGGCTGCGTGTCGGCGTAGACGTGAACAACGGTGCGGCCGGCCTGGAGCTTCGTGCAGATCAAGCGGTAGTCTCGCTCGATCTGCGGGAGCTCCTGCTTCGATACGACCCGCTTCCACACACGGCCGCGCAACGCGTCGATCGCGGCGAGCGGTTCCGCCTCGAGCAGGATCTCGCCGCGGTCGATGATCGCCATGCGGCGGCACAGCTCCGCGACGTCCTCCAC
>DAINRQ010000231.1:0-5544 GCA_036741775.1 Gemmatimonadaceae bacterium
TGGCTGATAGCTATTCCTTTACCCCCCCGTTCGCGCGCTCGAGCCGTCCGAGTTCATCGCGCACATACTCGACCCCCGAGCGGAGCGGCGGCTCCGGCGTGGCGCGCAGGGACAGGTAGCGACGATACGCCTCGATCGCCGCATCGTTCTCCCCGGCCAGTGCGGCAAGGCGGCCCTCCTCACGGAGAAACGTCGAGAGGTAGAGCGGGCGCGTGAGGAACGTTTCGCGACGTCGCACTGCCGCGAGTGCCCCTCGCACGTCGCCGCGACGCTCCTTGAGGCGTGCAAGAATCAGATTCCCCGCATCCTGGACGAAGCCGCCCGGCCCCGTCTGCAACATCGAATCGAGGCGAGCGACGGCGTCCGGCGCGTCGCTGCGCCCCGTCGCCGATGCCGCGACCGCGTCGAGCAACATCGCGCACGAGCTCGCGAACGCCGCGATCCCCGGCTCGCTCACCACCTCGGCGAGCCGGCGGAGTCGCGTCACGCTGCTCTCCACCGTGCGCGCGTCGTCGTGCCCCGCGCGCCACAGCTCCACGTTGCACAGATCGACGATCTGTCCGAATCGCTCGCTCGGCGTCTCGGGCACGGGACCGAACGCCGTCTTCTGCAGTTCGCGCACGGCTGCGGCGGCGGCAGCGCTGTCGCCGTCCCAATAGAGCGCGTCGCGTACGCGCTCGCGCAGGTACGCCCGCGTACCCGGGTTCGTCACCTCGCGCGTGCGCGCGGTCACGACGATCGCAACCGATGGGCGTCCCCTGTTGAGCGCGAGGTCGTGCGCGTTGACGAGCGCCGCGAACCGGTCGTTCTGTCCTCGCGCGTTCTCGACCGCCGCCTGCGCCACCCGCTCGGCGCGGTCGAGGTCCACCGCATCGAGCTGACTCACGGACGCGACCGTGTGCGCGCTGATCGGCGTCAGCCCGTTTCGACGCCGCGAGATCTCGTCCAACGTCACCGAGTCGCCTAACGCGACGGCCATGCGCCAGCGGATGCCGTCGGCGTTCTCGCTCTCGGGATGGATCGACAGGAAGTGCGTCCCGAGCTGACGCACGGCCGCCGTATCACCGCGTCGCGCTTCGATGAGAAGCAGGTGCTCCGCCGCCGGTGCATACGTGGAGTCGAGCGCCAGGGCCCGACGGAACGCGTCGGCCGCTCGCGCATCCGCGTCCGTGTATCCAACCACGGCGCCGAAGTGAAAGAGCCCATCGCCGAGCTCGAACAACGCGTCGGGCCTGTCTGGCGCGAGCTGCGCGTAGCGCTGCTTTGCCTCAAGGATGTCGCGGTAGCTCGACGCCGCCGGGTAGTTCGGGCCTGCGGTCGCTTCGAGCAGCGCGCGGTCGCGCTCGCCGAGCTTGTCGCGCCCAGCCCAAGCGAGTCGAAGCCCCTTACCGTGCGCCGCCGGCAGGCCGAACCAGCCGCTCGCGCTCGCCAGCCGCAGCGCAGCGAGCGAGAACGTCGAGTCGAGGTCGACCGCGGCCTCGTACGCTCGTGCGGCGTCCCGATATCGCCCACGCCGATACAGCCACTGGCCGGTGAGGAACGAGCGCAACGCCGGAAGCGACGTGCTCGTGAGCGTCGACAGGTGGTCGTCCTCACCCGCCTCGGTTGCCAGCAGCTGTGCCGTGAGTTGGTCCACGAGTCGCGGCAAGCTGTCAGGATGCCCCTCGACGCGCGCCGGCGGATGGGCGCGACCATCGCTAACTCGCACCAGGATGGCATTCAATACGACGTTCGACGAATCGCCATCGACGTCGCCGATCAGGAGTTGACCAGCGCCGAGCCGCTCGGCCAGCTCGAGCGCGTCAGCACGCGGAAGGTCCGCGGAGTCGCTCCCGGCAGCCCGGCTCCAGGCGTTGAGGACGGAACGGGGGTCGGCTGTTCGCGGCCCGGTGTTTCCGTTGAGCTTCGCCGAAAGCAGGTCGAGCATCCCCTCGCGCAGGTAGCGCAACGACGCATCGCGGGTCGCGATACGGAAGGGCGCAACCGCAACCAGACTCTCGTCGATGGTCGGCTCGTCGACGGGCCGGCGAGAGTAGGCAAGCGCCCCGGCGATGAGCGCCACCGCCGCGACGACCACCGCCGCGACGATGCGCCGAGCAGCGCGCCGTCGGCGGAGTGTGGGGTCGATGACCGTTCCGCCGCCGGGCGTCCCTACGGCCTCGATCGCGCTTCGCAGCGCGGTCGCCGTCTGAGGACGGTCCTCGGGACGTTTCGCGAGACAGTGCATCACGAGCGACGCCAACGCGGCGGGAATGCCCTCGCGGAGCGTCTCGACGCGCTGCGGCACCTCGGCGATGTGCGCCGCGAGAATCTCGCTCGGCGGCCGACCCGTGAACGGCGCGCGTCCGGTGAGCAGCTCGTACGCGAGGATGCCGAAGCCGTAGATGTCGGCGCGGTGGTCCGTTGCCGGATCTCCCGCCGCCTGCTCGGGCGCCATGTATGCCGGCGTTCCGATGGCGAGCCCGCTCCCGGTAGTGGTCGCCACGGCGGTCGCGGACGCGTCGCTGCGACGCTGGCCATGAGCCGCTGCCGTGAGCGCCTTCGCGACGCCGAAGTCCGTTACCAGCGCATGCCGTCGGCTGACGAGCACGTTGTCGGGCTTGATATCCCGATGGACGACTCCTCGCTCGTGCGCATAAGCGAGCGCGTCCGCGACGTCGTGCAGGATCCTGAGGACGTCTTCGACCTGGAGGCGACCCTCGCGCAGAAGCCAGGCCCGGAGCGACTCGCCGTCAATGTACGGCATCGTGAAATACAGGATGCCGCCTGCTTCTCCGGCCGCATGGACCGGAACGATATGCGGATGCTGAAGTTGCGCGAGGAGCTGGATCTCTCGCCGGAACCGGTCGACGTTGACGCCGGAAAGCTCCGGGTGGAGCACTTTCACTACGACCTGGCGGTCGAGTGCCCGCTCGTGAGCGAGGAAGACGCGACTCATCCCCCCGCCACCGAGCTCGCGCTCGATGACGAACACCTCTCCCAGGGAATGCTCGAGCCGCTCCCGCAGCTCGCTCGCGGATGTCACGAACTGATGCTCCGAGATCGAGACCAGACGTCGGCAGCGGCGCGTTGACCTGCCGATGGGGATGCCAGAACGGTAACGGGCGAGAATTCGGGGGCGAACCGCTCTGACATTAGATGTCCATTACGCCTGAACCGTTTCCTCGCGCCGCCAGCCAGCCGTCTCAGTACACCATACCGGCCGTTTCGTGCGGAGGTGCCGTCAAACGCGTGTGAGAAGCGTTCGGAAAGGGTCACGGAACCGACAGCCGCCAACTGATGGGACGAGTGGATGTGTCACAAGAAGGCAGCGTCGCGGTGGGATCGAGCCGACCTGCCACTGGCGTTACGCGCAGCCGGGCGTCTACGTAACTTGAAGCACCAGGTACTATCGCAGAGTCAACAGGCGCCACTGCGCTCCGCCGCATCCAGTGACCGACCCGTTCCGCGAACGCCTCGCAGCCGCGCTCGCTGCCACCTATCGCATCGATGACGAGCTCGTAGGCGGCGGCATGAGCCGCGTGTTCGCCGCGACTGAGCACGCGCTCGGCCGAAAGGTCGTCATCAAGGTGCTGCCGCCGGAGCTCTCCGCGGGGGTGAATCGCGAGCGATTCCAGCGTGAGATCCAGGTGGCCGCGCAGCTGCAACATCCGCACATCGTACCACTGCTGTCCGCCGGGCGGATTGACGCGGCGAACGCCGCGGGCACCGCGGGCACCGCGGAAACGACGGGGGCACCTCGGTCCGAGACGGCGGGTGAAAGCGAGCTCCTGTATTACACCATGCCGTTCATCGAGGGCGAGTCGCTCAGGGCGGCGATCGCGCGTCGAGGGCGGCTGCCGGTTCGCGAGGTCGTGCGCATTATGCACGACGTGGTCGAGGCGCTCGCGTACGCGCATAGTCGGGGGGTCGTTCACCGCGACATCAAGCCCGGCAACATCCTCACGATCGGGTCGCACGCGCTCGTCACCGACTTCGGTGTAGCGAAGGCGTTGAGTGCCGCCATGCCCGTCTCGGGGATGACGTCCGCGGGGATGGCGATCGGAACGCCGGCGTACATGGCGCCCGAGCAGCTTGCCGCTGACCCGGCGGCGGACCACCGGATCGACATCTACGCGGTGGGGCTGCTGGCGTATGAGCTCCTGTCGGGGAAGTCGCCGTTCGTGGGGACGTCGCCGCAGCAGACGATGGCGGCCCAGCTCACGCACGTACCGGCGTCGCTCGACACGGTCCGCGACGACGTGCCTCCGCCGCTCGCCGCGGTCATCATGCGCTGTCTCGAGAAGCTTCCCGAGCATCGCCCGCAGAGCGCGAACGCACTGCTCGATGAGCTGGATGCCGCGGTCACGCCATCGGGCGGCACCGGAGCGACGAGTGCGGTGGTGGGGAAGAGCGAGGCGAGGCGAGCGTCGTCGCGACTGCAGCGGCGGGCGCTCGTCGCGGGGGCGCTGCTCGTGGTGGTGGCAGGTGTGGCGGTGGCGTTAGGCATGTGGAGACGCGGTGGCAGTGGAGCCGCTGCCGGTGGCACGGGCGCCGTGGCAACGGCGCCGAGCGCCACTGTGAGCGCCGCGCCGGCAACGGCGACGGCACCGGCGCTGGCGGGTGGCGGTGGCGCCGCGCCCGCGTCACCGGCGCGTCCTCCCGGCGACTCGGCCACGCGCGCGCCAGTCGTCCTCACCCGTGCCGAATCGCTCGCCATCGCCGACGCGGTTCGAAAGCGTGTGACCGCGCGGCGCGACTCACAGGTCGCCAGAGGGGAGCGGACACCCAGCGACTCCTTCAGTACGCAACTGGCGCGCGTGCTGAACGACTCGCTCGCCAGGATGATCACGGGGATGCGACAGGGGCGTCGCGTGGAGGTCATCCCCGGGTTCGACCCGAAGGAGATCGAAAAGCTGCGCGAGCTGGCGCGGGTGGGCGCGGCGGTGCCTAACGTTGTTGTAACGCCGCCGGCGCCGGGCGCCCGGCCGGCGCCCGAGGGGTTCCGCTCTCCGCCAGTCGCGACGCCGTCCCCGTTTCCACCGCCCGCACCCGGCGTGCGGCGCGTCGTGCTCGGCGCGGCGCGCATGTCGAACACGCGTCGGGAAGTGGCGGCGGTGGGTGCGGCGATCGCCGACAGCCTGCGCCGTGCGATCGCCGCGCGCCCCGGGTACGACGTCATCGAGGGGGCGGCCCTCAGCAACCTGCGGGTGACGGGCTCACGTTCACGAACGGCTCTCGCCCGCGCGGTGGGCGCCGGTGCGGTGTTGAACGGCCTGTACTACCCGCGCGCGGACTCGCTGGTGGTGCTACAGCTTCAGGTGTTCGACCTCCAGCGAAACCGCGTCGTACAGGTGCTCGAGAGCAAGCCGATCGACCTGCGCGACCCCATGCGCGATCTGGGCGAGCTCGAGGCGTCGCTGTTCGCGGCGCTGGACGGAGTAGACTGGCGCCCACCCGCCGGTGCTTCCCCCCGCTAGGCGTCAAAATGCTTCGTTAGGGGTCAGAGTCCTAACGCATCGTTTTGTTGCAGCGCGGCTGGTCGTAAGTCACGGCAGATTCGAT
>DAINRQ010000232.1:0-5394 GCA_036741775.1 Gemmatimonadaceae bacterium
AGCTGCCGTTCAATGTGGAGGTGCAGCTCGTCGGCAGTGCGCTGAAGATGTCGGTACCCGGCCAACCGGCATACACCCTCGTCCCGGTGACGCCAACTCGATTCCGGGTCACCGGCGAAGGCATGCCGGCCGGGTTTTTCCTCGACTACACGGTCCAAGGAGGCCGTGTGACGAGCGTGAAGATGGAACAGCCGGCGCCGCAGCCGACGGTGGTTCTCACGCCGGTGGCCTAACGCCTCGGCGTCGTTCAAGAAGTCGAAGGCAAGGGGTCGTGCAGTATGGTGCAGTCTCATCACGGAGGTATGCAATGAGGCGAAACTCAGGTCAGAAGGACGGTCGGCCCGGAGGCGCGAGGGTGAATGCGCTCTCCTGCCGAGCATTCGCGTTCGCAGTGCTCGCGATGGTGGGGATGGCGCATCCGCTCGTCGGACAAGACGCGCGCACCGTGGCTGGCACGGTTGTCAGTGCCACCACGCTGACGCCGATTCAAGGCGCCGATGTGCGAGTCCAGGGTGCGGATAGTGGCGTCACCACCGACGTCAGCGGCCGATTCCGGTTGACGAACGTGCCGAGCGATCAGGTCACGATCGTCGTGCGGCGGTTGCGCTTCCAACCGCTCACGCAAACCGTCCGGGCTGGTACGACGGATCTTCGGCTGCTGCTCAACGAAGCGACCGTGCAGCTCGACCAGGTCGTGATCACGGGCACCGCGGTGGGCATGCAGCAACGCTCGATCGGGAACGCCGTGTCGGTGATCGACGCGTCGCAGGAGCTCGAACGCACCGGGGTGGGGGACCTGGGGAATCTCATCAGCGGACGCGCGTCCGGCGTGCAGCTCACGCCGGGGACCGGGCGCGCCGGATCGGGCCCCAGCATCGCCATTCGCGGACGTTCGACGATTTCACTGAGCCAGCAGCCGTTGCTGTACGTGGATGGCGTACGCGTCGCGAACGACGTCGCCACCGGCGCGACGCGAACGCAGGGCGGCTCGGGGATCTCGCGGCTCAACGACATCAGCCCTGAGGACATCGAGAGCATCGAGATCATCAAGGGGCCGGCCGCGGCAACGATCTATGGCACGGAAGCCTCCAACGGCGTCATCCAGATCATCACGAAGAAGGGGCGCGCGAGCGAGCGGCCTCGCTGGGGCCTGATGGTGCGCCAGGGGACGACGTGGTTCCAGGATCCCGAGGGACGGATCCCTACCCTCTACGGCCGCACGCCAACCGGTGAGATCCTCACCTGGAACGGGCTCGAACAGGAGAAGGCACGAGGACTCGAGATCTTCAAGAACGGGCACGTCCAGAGCTACAGCGGGTCGGTGAGCGGGGGCACGAACCTCGTGACGTACTATCTGTCGTCGCTCTACGACACGGACAAGGGCATCGAGCCTAACAACTCGCTCGATCGCTTCACCGGGAACGCGAACCTGAACGTTACGCCCGGTACGAAGGTGGACATCAACGCCCGCATCGGGTACGTCCAGGGAACGACGCACCTCGGGTCCGATTACGGACTCGGCGCGATGGCGGGCTTGCTGTACGGGTCACCGCTCACGGCCAGCACGCTGACGCGCGGCTTCGGGTTCGGCGTGCCGCCCGACGTCGTCTGGGGCATGTTCGACAATACACAGGAGATCAATCGGTTCACCGGAAGCCTGACGTTCAACCATCGGCCGCTCGAGTGGTTCACGCATCGGCTCATCGCCGGTCTCGACCAGACGACCGAGGATAACCAGGCGCTTACGCGCTTCGCGCCCATCGAGTGGCGGCCGCTCTTCGCGGCTGCGACCGCGCGCGGGTCGTTGCTTCAAGACCGGCGGGACATCACCTACACGACCGCTGACTACAGCGGCACGGCACGGTTCACCTTGACGCCCGCGGTCGTATCGAGCACGTCATTCGGTGGACAGTATTACCGCAAGCGCACTCGAACGAGCCAGGTCAGTGGGCGGGAGTTCCCGGCGCCCGGGCTCCAGACGGCGGCCGCCGCCGCAATCAAGGACGGTAGCCAGGATTTCGTCACGAACACCACCATCGGACTGTATGCGCAGCAGCAGTTCGCGCTGAACGATCGACTGTTCCTGACCGGCGCCGTTCGCGTGGATAACAACAGCGCGTTCGGCGACGACTTCGATCTCGCGACGTACCCGAAGGTGAGTGCGACATGGGTCATCAGCGAGGAACCGTTCTGGGGGATTGGGCAGATCAACACGCTCAAGCTCCGCTCGGCGTTCGGCGTCTCGGGCCTGCAGCCCGACGTCTTCACCGCGCTGCGTACGTTCCAGCCGACGACCGGCTCCGGTGATGCGGCCGCCGTCACGCCGCAGCTCATCGGAAACGATGACCTCAAGCCCGAACGCGGCCAGGAGCTGGAAGTGGGATTCGAGGCCGAGATGTTCAACCGGCTGAGTCTCGACTTCACGTACTTCACGAAGACGACGAAGGACGCCATCCTCCTCCGCCCGGTTCCGCCGTCGTTAGGCTTCCCGGGCAACCAGTTCGTGAACATCGGCGAGGTGAGCAATAAAGGGTTGGAGCTGCGCGCGTCGCTCCAAGCCATCACACGCGAGAACTTCGGCTGGGAGATCACTGGCAACGTCGGCACGACGAAGGACAGGATCGAGGACCTCGGCGGCATTCCGTTCATCGCGTTCTCCGGACTGCCGCAGCGCCACGTCGAGGGCTATCCCATCGGCGGGCTGTGGGCGAAGCGGGTGACCAGCGCGACGCTGAACGCGCAGGGCCGAGCGGTCGACATCATGTGCGACGGCGGGCCGGGCGGCAGCCCGCAGCCGTGCGCAACGGCACCGCTGGTGTTCATGGGTACCATCACGCCGAAAACGACCGGCGCTGTGGGGACCACGTTCACCATCGGGAAGCGTCTCAGCCTCTACGGCCTCGTGGACTTCAACCGCGGCCACACGATGTTCAACACGAACGAGGCGCTGCGGTGCGCGATCCTCAGCAATTGCGAGGTCAACGTCAGCCCCGAGAAGTTCGACCCGAAATACGTCGCGAACGCGCAGAACGGCTCCGCGTTGATCATCGTGGACCAGTTCATGGAGGACGCGTCGTTCGCAATGCTGCGCGAGGTCTCCGCGAACTACACGCTGCCCGAAAGTTGGGCGCGGCTCGCGCGCGCGAGCCGGGTCGCCGTCACCGTCGCGGGTCGCAACCTGCACCGCTGGACAAGCTACTCCGGACTCGACCCGGAGAGCCGCTCGGTGAACCCGAACAACGCCAACCCGTACCAGAACGCGTTCGACCAGGCGGTTACCCCCACGCTCGCCCAGTTCATCGCGACCCTCAACCTCACGTTCTGACCATGCGAATCATTCGGAATCCGGGAGGAATCCCGATGAGCCGCCGGTCGACGCTGGCCGGGCTCGCGCTCAGTACCGTCCTCGCGCTCAGTGTCGCCGCCTGCAATGAGATCACCGATCTCGAGCAGGAAGCGCCGAGTCGCGTCGTCGCCAACGACCTGTACGTCCCGGCGAATGCGCAGTTGCTCGTCACCAGCACCATCAGCGACTTCGAGTGCGCGCTGGCGCAGTACATCGTCGCGGCTGGCCTGGTGGGCGACGAGTTGATCGACGCGCAACTCGCGCAGCAGGGCTGGGACTACGACCGTCGCACGATCGTCCCGCAGCTCTCCGCGTACGCGACGGGCCAGTGCGGTGCGACACAGGTGCCGGGCTACTACACGCCCATCTCCATCGCGCGCGCGACCGCCGACCAGATTCTCGAGGCGCTCGAAGGGTGGACCGACGCGGAGGTCGAGAACCGGCAGTCGCTCATCGCGCAGGCCGCGGCGCACGCCGGGTACTCGCTCGTGCTGCTCGGTGAATCGTCGTGCACTGCCGCGATCAACGCGGGTCCCGAGCTCACGCGCGAGCAGATCCTCGCCGAAGCGCAGGAGCGCTTCGACCGAGCCATCGCCGCCGCGACCACCGCGAACAACGCCGACATACTGAACATGGCCCGCGTTGGCCGCGCGCGCGTTCACCTCAACCTGGGGAATTACGCCGAGGCGAAAGCGGACGCCGCGGCCGTACCGGAGACGTTCGTGCGGAACGCCAACTACTCCGCGGCATCGTTCCGCCGGGAGAACCTGGTGAATACGCAGATGTACCGCGGCCTGTTCTCCTCGGTCGATCCGTCCTTCCGCGATCTGACAGTCGATGGCGTCCCGGATCCACGCGTCGTCGTGGTGGACGCGGAGGTGGTCGGACACGATCGGTCGACGCCGATCTGGCGGGCAACGAAGTATCCGACCAGCGCGTCGCCAATCCCGATCGCGAGTGGTGACGAAGCGCTCCTCATTCTCGCCGAGGCGGAGCTCGAGACCGGGAACGTGGACGCCGCGGTAACGGCCATCAACAAGCTCCGCACGAAGTCGTCGCTGCCGGCCTACGCCGGCGGATCGGCGGCGGAGGTGCGGGCGCAGTTGATCGAGGAGCGACGGCGCGAGCTCTTCCTCGAAGGGCAGCGCCTGAACGACATGATCCGCTTCGACGTCCCGCTGACCCCCGCTCCCGGCTCGCCCTTCCCGGCCAAAGGCGGCGTCTACGGCGATCAGCTCTGCTTCCCGCTTCCTGACGTCGAGCGCAACAACAACCCGACGCTGTCGGGCGGGGGATCCTAACGATCCGACAGGAGAATCGACTTATGGGACGCCAGACGTATCGCGGCGCGGCATACGTTGCGTGTTATTCCACGCTGTTCCTCGCGGGCGCCGGTGCTCGCGAGGGAACGGCACAGGGGGCGACGCTGCCACCCCCGATCGAGCTGCGCGTCCCCAAGCCGCCGACGGTTGCAACCGGCGAGAACGGGTCGTTCCTCGCCTACGAGCTTCACGTCACGAGCTTCGCGTCGCAGCCCATGACGCTCAAGACGATCGATGTCATGCCGGCGAGTGGTGAGGGGCGTTCGTTGCTGTCAGTAGCTGATAGTGCACTCAGTCGGGCGGTCTCGCGCCCTGGAGCGAGCGTCACCGGGGCCGATCGTTTGAAGCTGAGTGGCGGCACGCGTGCCGTGGTGTTCCTCTGGGTGCCGGTGGACGCACGCTCGGCGCCGACATCGGTTCGGCATCGCGTTGCCGTGGAGCGAGGGACCGGGGACAGCGCGCGCACGGTGACGCTGGAGGGCGCGAGCGTACCGGTGGCAACGGATGCGGCGGTCATCGGCCCGCCGCTTCGCGGTGGCGTGTGGCTCGCTGCCAATGGGCCCGCCCCCGAATCGGGTCATCGGCGCGCACTCATTCCGATTGGCGGAACGCCGGCGATCGCGCAGCGATTCGCCATCGATTACGTACGCGTGGGCGATGACGACAAGACGTTCTCGGGCGATCAGCTCAAGAACGAGAGCTACCACGCGCAGGGGGCGGAGGCGA
>DAINRQ010000233.1:0-5355 GCA_036741775.1 Gemmatimonadaceae bacterium
TCATCGACAGGCAGGGCATCGACCAGCAGAGCGTCATGATCCAGATGGTCGGCGATGCGGAGAAGGCCGCGATTCTCACGCGCGAAAAGACGCTCGTCGCCGATCTCTGTGCGTATCGCAGCATTCTCTGCCTATCGCACGGCCGGTGACGCGGCGAAGCCCGCCACACTTGGAACTCACACACGTTCGCTGGCCGACGCAATCTCTCTCTCGTCGGCAGCACGCAAGCGCTCACCGCACTCACGACAACGCCAGTGAAGGAGACTTGAACAATGGCAACCGCAACGACGACCCCGACGACCAAGCACATGACTGGAACGCGCGGCGAGTGGCTCGCCGCGCGGCTCGAGCTGCTTCAGGCCGAGAAGCAGCTGACGCGTCAGAGTGACGACGTTGCGCTCAAGCGCCAACAGCTGCCCTGGGTTCGCGTGGACAAGGAATATCGGTTCGACACCGACGAGGGGTCTGCCTCGCTCGAGGATCTCTTCCGCGGACGCTCGCAACTCCTCGTCTACCATTTCATGTTCGGGCCCGATTACAAAGCCGGATGTCCGTCCTGCTCCGCGATCGCGGACGGGTTCAACGGGATCGCCGTCCACCTCGCGAACCACGACGTGATGTTGACGGCGGTGTCGCGGGCTCAGCTCCCGCAGCTTCAGGCATTCAAGCAGCGCATGGGGTGGACGTTCCCGTGGGCATCGGCGCACGACACCGACTTCAATGCCGACTTCAACGTCTTCTTCACCGAGAAGCAACAGCGCGAGGACGGCATCGAGTACAACTACCGGCGCGAGCCATTGCTGACGTTCCGCGGCAGCGAGGCGCCGGTTTCCGGGACCGCGGCGCAGACCGGAACCGATCTGGCCACGTACACGCGCGAGCGACCGGGCCTGAGCGCGTTCGCGCTGGAGGACGGCGTGGTCTACCACACGTATTCCAGCTACGCGCGCGGGCTGGACAGCCTGTGGGGGATGTACCAGTGGCTTGACCGCGCGCCGAAGGGGCGCAACGAGAATGGCGTCTGGTGGAAGCACCACGACCGGTATGACGTGCGCTGATCGAGTCGTGGATTCCCGACGCCTCTGTCTTGGCGTTGCGACGATCGTCCCGGGATGATGGAATCCCCGCGTGACGTGCGACTACGCGACGGACGCAATGCCGATGGTACACGACCAGGCGCGGTCCACCTCGCCGCGAACGATGCGACTGTTAGGCACAGTGCGGGTGGACATGCTCGCGAAAGCTTCATGCATGTCGCTGCTGCCGATTGACCGCGAGGCGAATGCGAGGGTTGAGCGGAAGCAGGTCAGTATGCGGCACCTCATCGTGTCCGCTTTCAACCCCGTTTGCGTATTCATCAAGAAAAACGCGAACGCGCGTCAGGCAAGATCGTCGTTGGTCCAGGGAGACCGCACATGCGCAGAATTCTGTCGGTTGCAATCGCATTCACGCTCGCCGCGTGTGGGCACGACACGACAGGTCCGTCGCCCACACCGTCGCGCATCCCCGGCACGTACGATCTGACCATGGTCGATGGACAGCCCTTACCCCTCACTGTGTTCGAAGTCGGCGCGTACCGGGCGACGCTCGTGTCCGGTACGCTCACCCTGCACGCGGACGGCCTTTACTCGCTCGACCTCGACACCCGCATCGACGACAGCGGGAACGTGCGGCACCAGACGGATCGCGACGCCGGACTCTGGAACGCCAGGGATGCCGCGCTCACGCTCGCCAGCACGCAGCGCGGCATCGCGCGGACCGGGCTCGTGTCCGGCGACGGCATCACCCTGCATAGCAGCAGCAGAGTCCTCGTGCTGCGGAAGAATCGATGATGACTGTCGCGCGTTAGGGCAGCGGGTCGTCGATCGATTCGCGGTCGTCGGCACCGTCGGCCGCCGTGGCACGCGAGCCCGGCGGCCGGAGCTCGACTTCTCCGACCTCCAGGTGCTCGGAGTGCCGGCCGTTCGCGGTGACACGGGCGGTGACGCGATAGCGGCCGGGCGGCAGCGAGTCGCCGAGGATGGCGCGAACATCCAGGTGGCGGCGGAAGTCGGCGGGGCTCACGGAGTCGCCCGGCGCGAGGTCGCGGACGCCCAGGTAGTCGAGACACTCGCGTCGCGGTCGTCGGGAGCTCGCCCACACGACATACTCCCACTTGCGCGCCGGCTCGGCTCCGACCGAGGACACGCCCACGTTCATCGCGCAGTTGCCGAACTCCAGGGTGCGGATCGCGCCCCCCGTGTTCACGGCGCGCACGCGCACCTCGAGCAGACTGTCCCCGGGCGTGAGCAGTCTGGCGTGTGCCACGAACCGCACGCCGTCCATGGGCAGGTGGCGCGACTCGCGGACGACACCGTGCCGGCAGCCCAATGCGAGAGGCAGGAGGAAGAGGAGGTAACGCGGAGCTCGGGTCAGACGAGGCATCATGTACCACCCAACGCTTGTCGTGCGGTTCGACTGGTACGGCGAGCGCGCTCGCCGTGGGCCTGCAACCCGGGTCGCAGGCACGGGGTGACTGAGGCGCCGTCGGTCGTGGCAGTCCGTGCCACCACGCGACAGCGTCACCCCATGTTACAGGCTGCACGCTCGTTCGGAAGACCGTATTTCAGCGCCCGAAGAGCTCGCTGGCTCCGACGCCGAGCAGGCGACCGCGTGGCGGGCAACCGTCCGCGCAACCATCGACCGGCGTTAGGCAGCACGTGACGCGTGAAGCGCGCTCGCACCTGGGCATCGAGCGTACCCGCGCGGCGATTGCACCGAGGACGATCCTGAGGAGCCACCGTAGGGAACGCATGGATGCCTAACTTGTCGTCTTGTCCATCCACACGCCCCACGAGATGGGTCCCGCCACGACGTCGGAGATGGGACGGCCGGCGAGCTTGAGCGCCAGCTTGATCTGGCCATGATGATACGCCTCGTGCCAGAGCATGTGCTGGAGGAAGAGGATCGGATGGTCGTAGTGCATGTCCATCTCCCGACCCTTCTCTGCTCTGCTCTTCACCGCGGCTCGTACCACCCGCGCGCTCTCGTTCAGCATGTCGGCGATGCGGTCGGCGTCGTGCTCGATGGCCCACTCGGTCTCGGGCACGTATCGCGAGAACTCGGGCGCGTCCTCGAAGATGTGGACGAGTCGGATATAGTGCACGTGCGTGAAGCTCTGCGCGATGGATGCGCTGCCCTCCATCGACCGCAGCGCCAACGCGCCTTCGGGAAGTGCGCGCAGGAGACCGACCATGATGGTGTTGTTGCGGTCCCACGAGTCCAGCAGCGCTTCGAGCAAGCGCTCGTGTGTCGGTTCTGCCACGGCTGCTCTCTGTAGATGGTGTGAGCGAGCTATGCCTGCGCCGCGATCACCGCGAAACCACCTCGGCGCCAGACGACGTCGACCGCGCTGAAGCCGGCCTTCTCGAGCAGCGCCAGCTCCGCGCGCAGCGGCACGTAAGTATCCTCGTGGCTCCAGTCACGTAACAGCTGCTCCGCTTTCGATCGTGTGTAGGTCGCCTGGAGGTGCTGCAGCCACTGCTCGCGTTGCGCCAGCCACCGGGTTCTGTTCTCGGACGGGTGGTAGTCGCCGGTCAGAAGGACACCACCTCGACGCAGCGCGGTGCGAATGCGCGCGTACAACCGGGCTTTCGCGGCACGCGTGCGCACGTGATGCAGCGCGAGGGTTGCGACCATGGCGTCTGCCGGGGGGAGCTCACTGCGGAGAAAGTTTCCCGTCATCAGGCTCGCGCGGCCCCCGAGCCGCTGCCGGGCGAGCGGAAGCATCGCGGTGTCGGCGTCGATCCCGATCACGCGAGCCGCGGGGGCATACTGCAGACATCGTGCGGACAGGGCTCCGGTTCCCACGCCGAGATCGACGATCGTTCTTGCGGCGGGGTCGAGCCCGCTCGCCGCTGCGTCGAGCATCTCCGCGTAGTTCGGAATGAACGTGCGGATACGCTGGTCGTACTCGCGAACCGCGATCCCCAAATGGCTCGCAACGCTCATGGCGTAGCTACGTGAGAGGAATTGTGCCGAATTCTTCAGGGATTGAGCGAACGGAAGGCGACCGATCTGGATTGGGCGCGGACGCTCCACATCGCTTTGCCAGCTTCAAGGGACGTTATACGGCTGGTCGCGATGTGCGCCAGCCTCGCGGGCCGGAGACTCGATCCCGAGCACTGTGCCAGCGGTCAACGCGTTCTTCAGCGCCGCGGGCGAATGCTGGATGCCACATCCGAGACGCTATGAAGGACCTCGCGACGCGAACACCGCCTCTCGTCGCGGACGCTGTTGACAGTTGTCACGGAAGACGGGTAACGTCCCTGGCATGACCCGCCACATAGAACGCCGTGAGTTTCTCGAGCAGTCCGCGCGTCTGGCCGCGGGCCTGGCGCTGGCGTCCTGCGCACGTCCTCAAGCCTCGATCACGCGCGCCGAGCCCTGGTTCCAGATCTCCCTCGCCGAGTGGTCCTTTCACAGGGCGCTCCGCGCCGGACAAATGGATCACCTCGACTTCGCCAGCGTGGCGAAGACGGACTTCGGGATCAGCGCCGTGGAGTACGTCAACCAGTTCTTCAAGGACAAGGCGAAGGACGAGGCATACCTCACCGAGATGAAGCGCCGCTGCGCGGACCACGGGGTAGAGAGCCGGTTGATCATGGTCGACGGTGAAGGTGCGTTAGGCGACGCCGACTCGGCCGCTCGGACCAAGGCCGTCGAGAACCATTACCGGTGGGTCGACGCCGCGAAGTTTCTTGGCTGCTTCGCCATCCGGGTGAACGCCGCGTCCTCGGGAAGTTACGACGAGCAGATGGAGAGGGCCGCCGACGGTCTCAGGCGCGTCGCGGAGTACGGCGCATCGAACGGCATCGCGGTCATCGTGGAGAATCACGGTGGACTCTCCTCGAATGGCCAGTGGCTCGCCGGCGTGATGAAGCAGGTGAACCTGCCCAACTGCGGGACACTTCCCGATTTCGGCAATTTCGACATCGGGGGTGGTCAGCAGTACGATCGCTACAAGGGCGTCGCGGAGCTCATGCCGTTCGCCAAAGCCGTGAGCGCGAAGTCGCACGACTTCGACGATGCCGGCAACGAGACGCGCACCGACTACCGGCGCATGATGCAGATCGTGAAGGACGCGGGGTACAGAAGCTTCGTTGGGATAGAGTACGAAGGGGAGAGGCTCGCTGAACGAGACGGCGTGCGAGCGACGAAGGCGCTTCTCGAAAGGGTCCGAGCCGAGCTGGCCTGAGATCACGCTCGTCACTCTGAGCGCGAGCGCGCCACGTACTGTCCGTGATCTGCGTAATCCGGCGGGCGAAGCATGAGCCCGTTCGCGCCGCTACTGAAACGCCAGGCCCGACCGCCCAC
>DAINRQ010000234.1:0-5344 GCA_036741775.1 Gemmatimonadaceae bacterium
GCTAACTAACGCCCCAGGAACGCCTGGGTATTACCCGAGGAGATACATACAATGGCCAACGCGACGCTGAGCAAGGACGAGATTCTCGATGCCATCGGCAACATGTCGGTCTTCGAGCTCGCCGAGCTGATCGAGGCGTTCAAGACGAAGTTCAACGTCACCATCGCGGCCGCCCCCGTGGGCGGCGCCGCGCCTGCTGCGGGTGGCGGCGGCGCTGCCGCGGCTCCGGCCGCCGAGGAGCAGACCGAGTTCAACGTCACGCTCAAGGACGCCGGCGCGAAGAAGATCCAGGTCATCAAGGTCGTTCGCGAGCTCACCGGTCTCGGCCTCAAGGAGGCAAAGGATCTGGTCGACGGCGCCCCGCAGACGGTGAAGTCGGGCATCTCGAAGGACGAGGCCGCCCAGGTCAAGGCCAAGCTCGAGGAGCAGGGAGCGACCGTCGAGGTGAAGTGAGGATGACGGGAACCGGGAACCGGGAACAGGGAACCGTGTTGCAAGCAGCTCGCTGCTCGCCGCCCCGGTTCCCAGTTCCCCATTCCCGGTTCCCCGTCATTCTCTCTTTCACCGCGGCATCTACGTGATCAAGACAAACCAAATCGCACTACATACGAAGTTTCTCCTGCCTCGCTCCGGCCGTGCGCATTTCGCGCCGCGGCTGGGGGCGGGGCGGTTTTCGCCTGCGCGCGGGTGATACATGCCTGAATTGATGAAGCAGATCTCGTTCGGAAAGCTCGACGAGGGGATGGAAATGCCCCATCTCCTCGATATCCAGACCCGGGCTTTCGAAGCCTTGCTGCAGCTGGATGCGGCGTCCCACAACCGTGAAGACGTCGGTCTCGAGCGGGTCTTCAAGGATCTGTTCCCGATCACCGACGTCCACGAGAATTTCTCGCTGGAGTTCGTCCGCTACTCGCTCGGCGAGCCGAAGTACTCCGTCGAGGAGTGCATCGAGCGCGACATGACCTATTCCGCCCCGCTGAAGGCGACGCTCCAACTCGTCATCAACGAGGAGGTGAACGGGGTCAAGCGCCCGCGGAACATCATCGAGAAGGAGGTCTACCTCGGTGAGCTCCCGCTACTCACGGGCCTCGGCACGTTCGTGATCAACGGCGCCGAGCGCGTGATCGTGAGCCAGCTCCACCGCTCGCCCGGTGTGGTGTTCGAAGAGTCGACGCACCCGAACGGACAGCGCCTGATCTCGGCGCGCATCATCCCGTTCCGCGGGTCGTGGGTGGAGTTCACCGTCGACATCCACGACGTCATCTACGTCCACATCGACAAGAAGAAGAAGTTCCCGGCTACCGCGCTCCTGCGCGCGTTCGGCTACGGGGAGAACCGCGACATCCTGCGGCTCTTCTTCGGCGTCCGCGACCTCGACCTCGTGCGCAAGCGCGAAGGCCGGGCCGAGACGCGCGAGGTGATCGGCGCCATCATCGCCGAAGACATCACGCTCGCCGGTGAGGCCGCGGACCCCGACGCACCGAAGGCGAAAACCAAGAAGGCCCGGGCGCAGGCCGAGCGCGACCAGGCCGACCTGCTCGTGAAGGAAGGCGACGAGCTCACGGAGGAGGTGTTCAACCGGCTCCGCCGCCAGGGCATCGACTCGGTGAAGGTCTTCGCGTCGTACATGACGATCGACCTCCGCGACGAGATGGACGCGATCGAGCGCGGCGAGCGCCCGGTGCGCCGCGTCCTCGCCGTGGACGCCGTCGAGGCGGACACCGGCGAGGTCATCGCCGACGCTGGGCAGTCGCTCTCCGACACGCTCATCCGGAAGCTGCGCAAGGCCGAGATCAACAAGGTCCAGGTGTTCGTCCCGTCGGGGCGCGCCGAGTCCACGCTGATCCGGAACACCCTGCTCAAGGACCCTACGCACGCCGAGGACGAGGCGCTCAAGCAGATCTATTCGCTGCTGCGTCCGGGTGACGCGCCGAACAAGGAGACGGCGCGCCAGGCGCTCGAGCGGCTGTTCTTCTCTCCCAAGCGCTACGACCTGGGCCGCGTCGGCCGGTACAAGATCAACCAGCGGCTCAACCTGACCGAGGACCCTGGCAAGACGGTCCTCACCAAGGAGGACTTCGTCGCGATCATCCGCTACCTCGTCGAGCTGCACGAGGGACGCGGGCATACCGACGACATCGACCACCTCGGTAACCGTCGCATTCGCTCGGTCGGTGAGCTCATCGCGAACCAGTTCTCGGTGGGGCTCTCGCGCATGGCGCGCCTGGTGAAGGAGCGCATGTCGATCAACACCGACCCCGAGAAGATCTCGCTCGACGATCTCGTGAACGCGCGCACGGTTTCGGCCGTGATCCAGGCGTTCTTCGGTTCGTCGCAGCTGTCGCAGTTCATGGACCAGACGAATCCGCTCGCCGAGCTGACGCACAAGCGTCGCCTCTCGGCGCTCGGGCCGGGTGGTCTCACGCGCGAGCGCGCGGGCTTCGAAGTCCGCGACGTGCACTACTCGCAGTACGGCCGCATGTGCCCGATCGAGACGCCGGAAGGTCCGAACATCGGCCTCATCACGTCGCTCGCGTGCTTCGCGCGCGTGAACGACCTCGGGTTCGTCGAGACGCCGTATCGTGTGGTGAAGAACGGCAAAGTGACCGATGAAATCGCGTGGCTCGATGCGAACCGTGAGGAGGACGTCACGATCGCACAGGCCAACGCGAAGCTGAACCCCGATGGGTCGTTCGTCGACGAGTTCGTGCTCTGTCGGCTGCGCGCCGATTACCCGGTGGTCCCCCCGGATCGCATCGACTACATGGATGTCGCTCCGGAGCAGCTCGTTTCGATCGCCGCCGCGCTCATTCCGTTCCTCGAGCACGACGACGCGAACCGCGCGCTCATGGGCTCGAACATGCAGCGGCAGGCTGTTCCGCTGCTCAATCCGCGCACGCCGCTCGTCGGTACCGGGTTGGAAGAGAAGGTGGCGAAGGACTCCGGGGCGGTCGTGATCGCGCGCCGGGCGGGCGTGGTGACGCGCGTGACCGCCGACGAGATCATCGTGGACGCCGGTCCCGCCGAGCGTCGCACCGAGGATCGTCGTGGCGATGACCGTCCGCTGGCGCGTCTCACGCAGCAGGACCGCTACCGGCTGCGGAAGTACTGGCGGACGAACCAGGACACGGCAATCAACCAGCGGCCGCTCGTACGGCTCGGCCAGCGGGTGAAGATGGGTGACGTTCTCGCCGACGGGGCTGGTACGGAAATGGGCCAGCTCGCGTTAGGCGCGAACGTCACAGTGGCGTTCATGCCGTGGTACGGGCACAACTTCGAGGACGCCATCGTGCTCTCGGAGCGCCTGGTGAAGGACGACGTCTACTCGTCGATCCACATCCAGGAGCTCGAGCTCCACGTCCGCGACACGAAGCGCGGGCAGGAGGAGATCACGCGAGAAATTCCGAACGTCGCCGAGGAGTCCCTCGTGGACCTCGACGAGCGCGGCATCGTGCGCATCGGCGCCCACGTGAAGCCGGGTGACATCCTCGTCGGCAAGATCACGCCGAAGGGTGAGACCGAGCTCTCACCGGAAGAGAAGCTCCTCACCGCGATCTTCGGTGAGAAGGCGAAGGACGTGAAGGACTCGTCGCTCAAGGTGCCGCCGGGCATGGAGGGCGTGGTCATCGACGTGAAGATCTTCTCGCGCATCGAGGACCAGGTCGTCGAGAAGGACCGCGGCGAGCGCATCGGCGACGTGCGCCGGCTCGAGGGCGAGGAGAAGGTACGCGTGAACGAGGTGCGTGACTCGGAGCTCGTCGAGCTGCTCGACGGGCAGACGGTCGCGCTCGCGCTGAAGAGCGGGACCGTCGAGGAGGCGATCCCGGTGGGCACGAAGCTCGCCCGCGACATGCTGCGCGAGCTCAAGATGACCCAGATCGACCTCAAGACGTTCCGGGTCGAGAACAAGAAGATCAACGAGCGGATCCGCGAGATCATCGACGCCGCCAACGAGGAGAAGGCGCGCATCGAGGAGCGGGCCGAGGAGCGCATCGACCGCATCCTGCAGCCCGACGAGCTCCCGCCGGGCGTGATCCAGCTCGTGAAGGTGTACCTGGCCGAGAAGCGCAAGGTCTCGGTCGGCGACAAGATGGCGGGCCGCCACGGGAACAAGGGCATCGTCGCCCGCGTCGTGCCGGAGGAGGACATGCCGTTCCTCCCCGACGGGCGCCCGGTCGACATCGTCTTGAACCCGTTAGGCGTCCCGTCGCGCATGAACGTCGGGCAGATCCTCGAGACCCACCTCGGGTGGGCCGCGCGGATCCTCGGCTTCTACGCGAAGACGCCGGTGTTCCAGGGCGCGAACGAACGCGAGATCGGACTCCTGCTCAAGCTCGCCGGGCTCTCGTGGGCGCGCGACGCGCTGAGCCTGCACGCGGCGCCGCTCACGGTGAGCGACGCCGACGTCCGCACGATCCTCGCCGACATCCGGCCCGACCGTTCGCAGGGTGAGCGCGTCGAGCTGTTAGCCGAGGCGAACCTGAACGACCTCGGGGGCCGGGGCATGTCGCAGGAGACGCGCGACGTGTTCCACCGCGTGCGCGACTTCCTCGCCGCCGCCGCGAAGGAGCTGGCGGAGCGTGAGAACGCCGAGATGCTGAACCAGCTCGCGTTCCACGAGGCCGGCGCCGAGGATGAGGCCCTCTCGGCCCAGCGCCGCGCGGAGTTCAAGTCGGCGCATCGTCAGCTGGAGAAGCGTCGAGAGGACGCGCCGGCCGACGTGCTCGGTCACCACGACATGCAGGCCCTGGCCGCGATGCTCGGGAAGAAGTCGGAGGCCGACGTGGACGCGGCAGCGATCGAGCTGTTGCGGCTCGCCGGGATCACGCCGGGCGGCAAGGTTCGCCTGCGTGATGGTCGCAGCGGCGAGACCTTCTCGAGCCCTGTGACGGTGGGCGAGATCTACATGCTGAAGCTGTCGCACCTCGTGGATGACAAGATCCACGCGCGCAGCATCGGCCCGTACTCGCTCGTGACGCAGCAGCCGCTCGCCGGGAAGGCGCAGTTCGGCGGCCAGCGGTTCGGAGAGATGGAAGTGTGGGCGCTCGAGGCGTACGGCGCGGCGCACACGCTTCAGGAGATCCTCACGGTGAAGTCCGACGACGTGAACGGACGCAGCCGCGTGTACGAGGCGATCGTGAAGGGGCAGAATCTTCCGGAGCCGGGGATCCCCGAGTCGTTCAACGTGCTCGTGAAGGAACTGCAGGCGCTTGGCATCTACGTGAAGATGGGCGCGAATAGCGACGGCACTTTCGAACCGTCGATGGACGGCGGCAACGGTACCGGAGCCGAGGAGTAAGCGATGATCGACTTCCGCAGTGCGCGCGAGACCCGCGCGTCGGCG
>DAINRQ010000235.1:0-5342 GCA_036741775.1 Gemmatimonadaceae bacterium
GCTCGAGATAGGTCTTCACGTCGCGAACGCGCTGGTCCATGTTCTCGCCGTTGATCGCCACCCCGGTGGACGTGTAGGGCTGTGGAGCCACGGACACCGGTACGACGACCTGCAGGAGAGTAAATGCCGTCTGACCCGGTGTCGCGAGCGATACTGCGTGCTCGAGCGCCCGTTCAGCCAACGTCGATCCGTCGAGTGGAACGAGGATGTGGCGGAAGAGCGGCTCACCGTGTGCCGCGCCGGTAGCGCCCGGCCGTACGAGCAGGACAGGCACGGGCGAGTGGCGCACCAGATGGTCGGCCACGCTCCCGAGCCAGAGGCGACTCAGTCCGCCTTCTCCGTGCGTGGACATGACGACGAGGTCGGGACCACTGGACGTTATGTAATCCTCCAGCGTCTGCGCGACGGGGCCTTCCAGGCAGGTGACGCGGATCTCGCTCGCGTTCCGAGCCGCGAGCTGGCCAGCGAGCGCATCGAGCGCGTGATGCACCCCGGTTCGAAGCTCGCTGTCGAGTCGCGGGTCCGGCATCGGTATGCCGGACGGGTAGAGGCGTGGGTCGTCGACATGCACCAGCTCGATGCGCGCCTGACTTCGCCGCGCCAGACCCAGCGCGACGGGAAGCGCTCGCTCGGCAAAGGGCGACCCGTCGAGCGGAACGAGAATCGAGGTGAACATCGCTTGCTCCTCAGCATTGGCGTCGCTGACACACTACGCCCGCCGGCTGAGGACTGCGTGAGGGCGGCGTGAGGACCAGGAGCGACGCGACAGCGAAAGCCCGTGCGATGATTCTCGATCATCAGGACGATCGGGCGGCGGTTGATCCCGAAATGCCACGGCGATACCCACGCGGACGGATTGCCCGCATTCTCCGGGAAGGTCGGATTGAAGGACGCTTCGAATCCGTAGGGATTCGACTCCGTCAGCCTGGCCTCGTGAATACCATACCCGAGCACGGGGAGTGCGATCTCGGGCGCGAACGGCAGCGACGCCGCCACGGCCCACGGCGCCATGGTGCCGTCGTCCGGTCCGTATCGCGCCGTGGTCGACGCGTCCCGTGTGCACCCACAACCGTCTCACGCATGCTCGGCCACGTGGCGCGGCGCCGCCGCTCTGACGTTAGGTCCTCGGGCGAACCGGTTGTACAAGCCGGCGGCGGCCCCGAACACGAGTCCGGTGCCGATCGCCCAGAACACGAGGCCTCCCACGAAGCTGGCCCACGTCAGGGGCCGCGCGAGTCCTCCGAGATCGAGATGCACGACATAGCTCGCGAGCGCGGTCGTACTGCCCGGGCTGATGGCCACGGCGAGCGCGCAGAGCGTGAAGAGGATGGCGGCGACCGTGCCGGCCGCGAAGGCGAATGACTTGATGTCGAGTCGCATAGGACGCTCCTGAAAGTCCTGAAAGTCCGGAAGGGTGCGCGATCGCCCGACGCCAGGGGAAGGCGAGTTTCGGGGCAGCGTCGCCTACGACCTTCCAGGGGAATGTGCGACGGTCTGCTGAAGTGAAGCTGAGGGCGTCCTGAAGGACCCTGTCGTCCCGCCCTTGTGTCAGGCCGGGAGCGTGACGAGGGCCGTCGTTCCGCGTCCCGGAACACTCTCGAGCTCGATCGTGCCACCATGCTGCATCGCGATCCAGCGCCCGATCGGCAGCCCGAGCCCCGTCCCACCAGGGTCACGCGACCGCGCAGGATCGGCCCGGTAGAATCGCTCGAACACGTGCGGCAGCGCCTCGGCCGCGATGCCCACGCCGGTGTCGCGCACCGTTAGGCGCACCGTCGGCCCGTCACGGCGCAGGCTCAGCACGACCCGTCCCGGTGCTGGCGTATACTTGATCGCGTTGTCGACGAGGATGAGGACGAGCTGTTTGAGCCGATCGGCGTCGCCGACCACATGTACCGGCTCGAGCTCTCCGACCTCGAGCCGCTGCCCACGGGCGAGATGTCGTGCCTCCCCGAGGACGTCCATCAGCACTCGATCGAGTTCGACGAGTTCGTGGCGTAGCTGCAGTCCGGCGTCGGCGCGGGCGAGTGCCAGGAGATCCGCGACGAGGCGCCCGAGCCGTTCTGCTTCCACGTGCGCGTCGGCCAGTGCTTGTTCGCGCTCCGGGGGTGGAAGATCGCGGGCACGTCGGAGCAGTTCGAGATTTGCCTGAAGCACGGTCAGCGGTGCCCGCAGCTCGTGTGATGCATCGGAAACGAAGCGCTGCTGTGCCGCATACGCTCGCTCGAGACTTTCGAGCATCTCGTTGAATGTCACGGCCAGGCGGCCGAGCTCGTCACGCGGATGCTCTACAGGGACCCGCCGCGCAAAGGCTTGCGACTGCGCGATGGTTCGAGCCTCGTCGGTCAGCACCGTCACAGGATGGAGGGCACGGCTCGCGAGGAGCCAACCCACCGCGAAGGTGAGCACGGCGCCGATGAGCGCCATCACGGCCATCAGGTGTCCAAAGCGACGGACCGACGCGTCCAGCGCGGCGAGGGGTTGGACGGCCGCAAGCGTCTGCGCCCCTCCGCCGCCCACGCGCGCCAGGAACACCCGCCACCGGCGACCGCGCTCGTCCCGCATCAAGCCGAACACGCCCCCGGCCGAATCGACTCGGTGCAAGGCCGGCGCGAGAACAGCCACGCGCGGGTACGGCCGGTCGCGAAAATCTACGCGTCCCCCGTGGGGGTCGAACTCCGGCAGCGACGCGGCGTTCGCCGTTTGCAGCACCAGGCGACCTTCGGCATCGAAGAGGCGCAGCGCGATGCCGAGATGGAGCGAGGCGCTGAGGACCCCCGGAAACGCGAGCGGAGCCGTGCCCTGCAGCTCCTCGGCAACGTGCGCGGCGGAGCTGTGCAGCATACGGTCCAGCTCATCATAGTGCGCCCGGCTGTGCACGGCGTAGCTGTAGAGGCACACCAGGACAACGGCGACTCCTGTCATCCCGCCATACCAGAGCGCTAGCCGGAGCCGAAGCGACATCTTACGGCTCTCGCATCACGTACCCTGCCCCGCGGAAGGTGTGGATCAGCCGCGGCTCCCCGGCCGCCTCGAGCTTCTGGCGAAGCTGCTTGACGTAGACCTCGAGCACGTTGGAGCTGCCCTCCGCTTCGTAACCCCAGACGCGGTCCATGAGGAAATGCTTCGGTAGCACTCGGCGGGGATGGAGCAGGAACTGACGCAGCACCTCGTACTCGGTGGACGTCAGCTCGATCTCACGGGTGCCGCGCTGCGCTCGGCGCGCACCCGTGTCGAGCATGAGGTCGGCGATCCGAAGCATCTCGGGGTGATCAGTTTCTCTCCGGCGCAGCAGCGCCTTCACGCGCGCGACGAGCACCGCGAAGGTGAACGGCTTCACCACGTAGTCGTCCGCTCCCGCTTCGAGACCACGTACCTGGTCGGCCGTCTGGTCCCGCGCCGTGAGCATCAGCACCGGCAGGTTGGCATCGGCTGCGCGCAGTCGCTCGAGCACCTCGAAGCCGTCCAGGCCGGGAAGCATGAGGTCGAGGATGACGAGATCCGGGGTGTGGTCGCGGGCGACACTGAGCCCTTCGCGGCCGGTGGCTGCCGCGTCCACGGAAAAGCCCTCGTATGACAGGCCGCGCCGCAGCGTGCTCGTCACGTTAGGGTCGTCGTCGATTATGAGAATGCGTTGCATGTGTTCACCACTCCTTTGGTCACTGACGCCCACAAACGCGGCTACCAGTCGTCTCGATGCCGCTGTCCTCAGCGCCGTCCCTCACTCCACTCGTCTCGCGTGTAGTGCTCCTGCCGCGGTGGCCAACGAGCCGCCAACGCCGGCCGCGAGGAGCACGTCACCAACCACCAGATGCCAACCACCCGCGAGCACCAACAGTCCGCCGGTCACCAGCAGCGCGCCCGACACCACGGCGCCGGTGAGCCGCTCGACTCCTCGGCTGGCACGACGTGCCGTGGTCTCCATCGCCGGCATCGACACGCGCCCGAGCTCTCCGTCGCCAAGACGCGTGAGCGCCCGACGCACTTCGACTGGAGCAGCCCGAAGGAGCCCCGCCGCCTCGCGCAGCAGGCGCTCGCCATCGGCGGCGAGCGCCGCCGGCGTTAGGCGCCGCAGCATACTGCGTCGTGTCGCCCCGGCGAACAGCTCGACCACGTTGATGTCGGGATCGAGCTGGCGGATGAGCGCCTCGGCGATCAGCAGCGCCCGTCCGAGGAGCAGCAGGCCTCCCGGGTTGCGCACCCGGTGCTGACCCCCGAGCCGCAGAAGGGACTGGAGCGTGTCAGCGACCGAGACCTCCGCCAGCGGACGCTCCCGCAGGTTACGCAGCAGGAGCGCGAGATCACTCTCCAGCGCACCGCGATCCACGTCGCGGCCGAGGAGCCCGAGCTCGAGATACGCGTCAGCGGCAGAGCGCTCGTCGCCTCGCGCAACCGCCTCGAGCAAATCACCCAATCCCTCGCGCAGGCGCGCGTCGAGCTCGCCCACCATGCCGAAGTCGTGGAGGCACAAGCGTCCGTCGGGGAGAACGAAGAGGTTCCCCGGATGGGGATCCGCGTGAAACAGTCCGGTGTCGAATACCTGGCGCAGCAGCAGCGCCGCTAACGCAGCCGCGAGCTGGCGACGTTGATGCGGGTGGCTCTCCCCGTAACTATCGATCCGCTCGCCGGGCGAGTGCTCGAGCGTGAGCACTGCCGCTCCGCTGGTCTCGGCAATCACGTCCGGAATCCATACGGACGGCTCGTCCGCCAGCGAGGCGCGGAAGCGTGCGATCGTGCGCGCTTCGAGTGAGAGGTCCAGCTCTCGGCCGAGACTGTCACGGAGCTCGCGCACCATGCTCGTGAGGTCGAGCACGCGAAGCTGCGGCACGGCTTGCTCAGCCAGGGTCGCGACATACGCGAGCACCGCGAGATCCTCGGCGATCCGCCTGGCGAGTCCGGTACGCCGTACCTTCACGACCACGCGCCGGCCGTCGGCCAGCGTCGCGGCGTGTACTTGGGCCACGCTCGCCGACGCGAGCGGTGCCTCATGGATCGTCGCAAACGCGGCGTTGACTGGTCGCCCCAGGGCCGCCTCGATCGTCGCGCGGACGCGCGGCCACTCTTCCGGCGGCAGCCGGTCGTGGAGACGCTCGAGTTCGCGTACGTACGCCTCCGGCAGGACGTCGCGACGCAGAGCCAGCACCTGCCCGAATTTGATGTACACGACGCCGAGCTCCTCGAGCGCGCGCCGCAGCTGTTCCGGCTCGGGCCATGCACCTCGCCCGCGCACCGCGCCGAGGAGCCCGTATCGACTGGCCACTCTGAGCACCTGCGTCAGGCGAACGACGCCGCGATACGTGGAGACCGGCGCTCCAGTGCCACGACGCCCGGTCGCGTGATAG
>DAINRQ010000236.1:0-5327 GCA_036741775.1 Gemmatimonadaceae bacterium
CGGTGCAGGAACGCTTCGCGGTCGCGGTTGATCTCCTCGATCTTCATCGACGCGATCACCTGGCGGAACTGCCCGAAGATGATGTCTTGCGCCTGGCGCTTGATCTGCTCGTGCGGCAGGCCTAACAAGCGGATCGCCGCGTTCTGGCGAACCTCCTCCTCGGTCCCGATTGCCACCGTGCACACGCTCGGCACCGCAACGCGGATGTTCTCGAATGACAGCGCGTCCTTGAGCGGGATGTCGATCTGGATGGGCTCGAGGGAGAGATAGGCGTATTCCTGGATCACCGGCCAGACGAACGTCCCGCCGCCGGAGATGCAGCGTGCGCTTCCCTCGCCGCCCACCTTGCCGGAGATCACGAGGACGCGGTTCGCCGGGCATCGGCGATATCGCGACGCAAACAGCACCAGCAGTCCCACGACGACGACCGCCGCGAGCGCCGCGCCGATGATGGTCGCGAGCGGCAACCCGCTCACGTCGATGGGGCCCTGGATGAGGAGCGCGGGTCTAAGCACCAGCATGGGAAACCTCGTTCAGCAAGATGGGGTTTCTGACCACCACGAGCGTATCATCGCCGTCCAGGTCCACGACGAGCACCGGCGTCCCGGTCGGCAGTGCCACTTCGTCAGTCACGGCGCGACTCTCGACGAGCCGACCCTGGACAGTCACGTGCACCTTCCCCGCGCCCTCGCGTCGCCCGGGGATGGAGAGGTACACCGATCCCGTCGTCCCAACCGCCGATCCCAACGAGAGTGTCGCATCCCGCTCGAGCCGGCCAAACGCCCTAATGATTGCGGCAACACCGACCATTGCCGTGACGCCGGCCCCGATCGCCGCGACGGGCGCGATTACAGGACCCAGGGGGGCGGCGGCGAGTCCGACAATACCAAAGAAGGCGACGCCAGCGGAAATCGATCGGACACTCAACAGGTTGAGCCCTTCGCTCGCGGCATCCCCAAACTGGCCATCATGTGCGTGGCCATACTCGAGGCCGACGAAGCCGGCCACCAGCTGGAACAGCAGCACGATGCCACCAACTATGGCGCACCACAGGTAGAGGGTCGTCACGGGACATTCAGGCGGGGGACGGACCCAAGATCGGGCGGTGTCATGAGTTGCGCTAGACACTATACGGAGAGATCGCCACGTATGTGTCGCGCGGGCTGCGAGCTGGGAGGCCAGCTGGGAGCTGGCCGCTGCCAGCTGACGCTGGTGGCTGCTCGCTACTGACAGCGGCTGGGTGCTGGCTGTCAGGCTTCCGGCTACGAGTTTGGCTGCGAGCCACCAGCTGGCCTCCCAGCTCGCAACCCCGCTTCCCCGTTTCCCGGTCCTCTACGCGGCCTTGAGAACGTTAGGCGAGAGTTGCTCCGTCGCCCACTTCACCGCATCGGTGTAGATCTCGGAGATCCGGCTCGGGGGCACCCCGAGTTGCGCACCAAGATCCGCTGCCTGCTCCCAGAGCCCCAGCTCGTACGCCTCGACGAAGTTGAGCGCATTACCGTACGGGCCCGTCCGTTCCAGCAGCGCGTCGCGCGCTTCCGGAGCGAGGTTGATGCGCTCCAGCACGTCGGACAGTGGCATCCGGAACATCGCGTCGAGGAGCGAGAAGAGCCCGACGAGGAACAGCGTTCCGGCATCGCGGCCGCCGATCGCCTCGCACATCCGAGCCCGTTGCACCGCCTGCCGCGTAATCTCGTTGTCCACCCCCGACCCGCCCGCGCGCGCCGCGGCGAACGCGAGCGCAAGCCATTTCACGAACGCCGAGCGACCAACGAGACGAATCGCGTGGCCAATCGACTGAATGCCGCGACCGCCAACGGACGCCGAGTTCACGATGCGAAGCAACTGGAACGTCAGGGCCGGGTCGGAGCTCACCGCACTCTCGAGTTGGCGGTCGGTGGTGTTCGGATCACGCGCCAGCGCAATGAGCCGGAGTGCCGTCGCGGTGGAGGCGGGAAGCTCGGCCGCAGGCAGCGGTTCCGGACGGCTGAAGTGCGGGCCCTGCAGCCGCTCGAATCCGAGCTCGAGGCAAAGCCGCTGTACGGCGGCGTCCTCCACGTGGTCCGCAATGAGGGTCTTTCGCTGCGCGCATAACGCGGTAGCGACGTCGCGGAGGGAGTCGGCGCTGTAGCATCGCAGGTCCACGCGAACGTGAGAGACGACCGCCAGTAACCCTTCGGCCGCCCTCGCCGAATCCGCGCCACCGTCATACTCATCGACCGCCATGACGACGCCAGCCTTCGCCAGCGTCTCCACCGCCGCGAGCACTTCGGCGTCCGCACCGACATCCGGCGGCACGAGGACAACGAGCGCCGATGGGTCCGCCGAATCGAAGATCCGGTCGATCAACTGGCGGCGGGTGCAACGCACGTACGCTGGCAACCCCGCTCTCAACACTTCGAAGCTTCCGCTGAGGTAGCTCCGCGCGAACGGATCGCCGTCGTCTCCGCTGCCGCGGAAGCGAAGCTCGTATCCCGCGGCGTGATCGGCGCGGTCGAAAACCGGCTGGCGGACGATGAGCGTATCGGACATGACGAATTGCGTGTGGGCTGGCGCACACGGCGGGGCTTGCCGAGTGCCAATCGAATTCCACCATTGAGTATCGGCCGGTCGGGATCAGACTTTCACGCCGAGTTCCAAGCCTGTTGGCCACGGCCGAACCCCTTGCGAGCGGCGACCGCTCCGGGCTCGGCATTGCGACCTGACCGTCACCGACGTCATCACCGGCCCGGAAGGTGCCGAAGCGGCGCGCGTGCTCGCGCGACGCCGCCTCCAGTGCCGACTCCAGTGCCGACTCCAGTGCCGACTCCAGTGCCGACTCCAGTGGCGGTCTCGCCGGCGCCGGCACGCCGTGTGACAGGGACTTCACCGACATTCGGCACGTGATGATGGCGCTTTCGTTCCAAGGCGATGCGCAGAGCGATACACGGGCGGCGATGACGGACGGCCTATAGGGTATGTCGGAGCAGCAGGAAGCGAACGACTCCCCGGTCGAGCGGCGGCGATCAGAGCGAAGTCGGCTCCGCACGATCGTCGAGCGCATGGCTGATGGCATTGTGATCACGGACCGCGAAGGCGGCATCCGCTTCATGAATCCCGCAGCCGAGTCGCTCTTCGGCCGTCCGGCCGACGATCTCGTGGGTGAGCGATTCGGATCGCCGATCGTCCGCGGCGACGCGAGCGAGGTCGAGATCGTTCGCGGCGAGACGAGCGAGATCGAGATCGTTCGCGGCCGCGGTGAAGTGCTCCATGGAGAGCTCCGCGTCGCCGACGTCGAGTGGGAGGGCGAGCCGTCGTATCTGATCTCGGTTCGCGATGTCACGGATCGCAAGCGGGCCGAGGAGCAGGAGCGACAGCTCCAGCGCGAGCAGGCCGCGCGCGCGGAGGCCGAGGCGGCGAGTCAGGCCAAGTCGGAGTTCCTCGCGATCATGTCGCACGAACTGCGAACTCCGCTGAACGCCGTGCTCGGATACGCCGACCTTCTGCAGCTCGGTATCGCGGGACGACTCAGCGAAGAACAGCGCCAGCAACTCCGCCGGATCTCGGCGAGTGGGCGGCATCTGCTTGCGCTCGTCAACGAAGTGCTCGATCTCGCCCGCATCGAGGCTGGACGTCTCAACGTGGAGCGTATTCCGTTTCGAGCGAGCGAGGTTGTCGATGCGGCCGTCGTCCTCATTCAGCCGCAGGCCGAAGTGCGCGGGTTACGAGTCGCCCGCCCGGATTCGTCGCCGGATGCGCTCGCCGTTGGGGACCCGGATCGTGTGCGCCAGATCATCGTGAACCTGCTCTCGAACGCGGTGAATTTCACGCCTGCCGGCGGCCAGGTGACGATCGAGGTTGGCGAGACGGACACGCCCGATGCGCCCATTCGAGCGCGTGCGGATTCGGCCTGGGTGTACGTCCGCGTCACGGATACGGGGCCGGGCATCGCGAGTGATCAGCTCGAGGCGATCTTCGCCCCATTCGTGCAGGCGCAATCGGGCCACACGCGGCGCAAGGACGGAACGGGGCTCGGGCTGACGATCAGTCGTCGGCTTGCACGTCTCATGAATGGCGATCTCACCGTGCGCAGTCAGCTAGACCACGGAGCGGAGTTCACGCTGTGGTTGGCCCAGGCTGGGGAGCCTCTCCAGGATCGCGACGTCGAGCGTGAGCTCGCCCTTCGCGGGCGCGAGCCCGCAGTGAAAGGGCTGGCCGAGGTGGGTGAGGCGCTGTTACGCGACCTCGAGCCTGTGCTCGACGCGTTCGTGGCTCGCCTCCGCGAGTCGCCGCCCTCACCTGCGGCGTTGACGCTGCACTTCTCGCAGCTTGCCGACCACACCCCGGTGTTCATCGCGGACGTTGCCGAGACGCTGGTAGTAATCGAAGAGTCGGGGGGTGAGCCGTCATCCATCATCGCCGACGGGACGGAGATTCGCCGACTCGTGGCGGAGCGTCACGGAGCGCAGCGTGCGCGTCTTGGCTGGACGGCCGACGGACTGCGCGCGGAGCACGCGATGCTTCGCGAGGAGATCGAGCGTGCGATTCAGCATCGCTTTCTGGGCGAGACCGGTGGTCGCATCGCCGAGGCAGTTCGCGTGGTGGGCGAGCTCGTGGCACATGCGGAGGTGCACTCGGTCCGGGGCCTCATGAGGGCGCTCGCGGGGAGTTGATGGCCGGTCGCCATGGATGGTGACTTCCCCGTGTCTTCGTGGGTCTAGCAGGGCAACGGCGAGAGCAAGATCAGGTGAACTCGATGCTTGCACCTCGCGGCTCGCCTTGCACTACGCAAGGGTCGAGACCGGCGTCATCGTCGCGGTGGTCACCGCGTTAGGGCTGAGGCGTGACGCGTGTTGCAGAGGAAGAATCCGTGAGCGGCGTCGATACTTCACGGTGAGGGAACTTCGCGGCACGGATATCGCTAAATACCGTTGTGGGTGGCAGGACAGGCGCGCAGGCAGGGTGCGCGACTGGCGGGGAATCCGACGCGTATGGGCTTTTGCCGCGCGTCGACCAGGGACCGTAGTTCAATCGAGAACGCGCCGACGCCGCAGGATTCCATTGCCCGACGAGGGCCGATGAACGCGGGGGGCCGGCGGTGAGATGCGGGTGACGTATCGTGCCTGAGCGCGCTAGCGGTGAGCGCGAGGTGCGGTGAAAGCGGAGTCCCGCCGGTCCCTGGAAGCCCCGTGCACTATTGGGAATCGGGAGTGGGGAATCGGGAAACGAAGAAGCCTCGAGGCGCCGACGCTGGCGCCTCGAGGCTTCTTCGTTTCCCGGTTTCGAGTATCGTCCGATTCCCGATTCCCGATTCCCGATTCCCGATTCCCGATTCCCGATTCCCGATT
>DAINRQ010000237.1:0-5255 GCA_036741775.1 Gemmatimonadaceae bacterium
TCGAAGCATACCGCCTAACACACGAGACTTCAAGCGATTGCTCGCTTGACAACCCCCCGTGTCCGGTTAAGCTTCGCACGACTTTTCCGGGGGTGCGCCAATGCCGACGATCCGCGACCTGGTCGCCGCCATCCGCCAGCGCGACGGCGTCGACGCCGCGATCCTCGTTGGCCGAGACGGCCTCCTGATCGACGGCCAGGCCGTTCCCAATCTCGACGCCGAGGGGCTCGCGGCGCACGTCCCCTCCATTGTTACCGCGGCCGACGAGTTCGGTGCCATCAGCGACCGCGGGCCCCTCGTGACCGGTGTGTTCGAGCACCCGAGAGGACTCGTCGTCGTCTCAGTCCTCTCCGCGGAAGCGATGCTCCTCGTGCTCGTGCAGCCCCAGGCGAACGTGGGGCAACTCCTGTTCGAGCTCCGGCGCAATCGCGAGCACATGGCCGCCCTCGTCTAGGAGCCCGCGCCATGCAGCCGCAGCGCCACGTCCTCGTTGCGGATGATGAGCCGCACATCGGGCGAATCATCAAGATGAAGCTCGAGCAGGGGCCATTCCGCGTGACGCTCGCGTACGACGGACAGGAGGCGATCGACCTGCTCGAGAGTCAGTCGGACATCGACCTCGTGTTGCTCGACCTGATGATGCCGAACCTGAGCGGGCTGGACGTCCTCGCCCGGATCCGGTCGAGCGAAAAGCTGAAGCATCTGCCCTGCATCATCCTCACGGCAGCGGGACAGGAAGCACAGCACCAGAAGGCGATGGAGCTCGGGGCGACAGAGTTCCTCACCAAGCCGTTCAGCCCCAAGAAGCTTTACGCGCGGACGGCCGAGCTGGCGGGGCTGACTCAGGACGAACACGGCGCGGAGCAACCATGACCCGATGGGCCGTTGTGCTGGCTGGAGGCGTCGGATCGCGCTTCTGGCCGCTCAGCACGCCTACTCGACCCAAGCAGCTCCTTCCGCTCGTCGACGACCGCCCATTGCTCGTCGGCACTATCGAGCGTCTCAGTCCACTCGTCCCGCCATCACGCACGCTGATTCTGACGAACGCGACACTGCGCGATAGCGTGCGCGCGCATTTGCCGTCCGTCCCCGCGGAGAATGTGATTGCGGAACCGCGCGCCGTCGGCACGGGCGGCGCACTCGCGTGGGGAGCAAGCGAGATCGAGCGTCGCGCCGGGCGCGATGCCGTCATGCTCTCGGTGCATGCCGACTGGGCGATTGCCGACGACGCGGGCTTTCGCGCCGCGCTCGATCAGGCAGCCACTGTCGCGGTCGAGACGCAGTCGCTCGTTACCGTCGGTGTCGTCCCCACGCGTCCCGACACGGGGTTTGGCTACATCCGGCCCGGCGAGCCGCTGACTGACGGGGCGCGGCGTGTCGCGCGCTTCGTCGAGAAGCCCGACCGCGTCGCCGCGGAGCGTATGGTCGCCGAGGGGTGTCTGTGGAACTCGGGCATTTTCGCCTGGCGGGTGGGAGATTTCCTCGACGAAGTGCGAGCACTGACGCCGGAGCTCGCCCCCGCGCTCGCGTCCGCGAACGGCGACGCCGATCGGTTCTTCGCCTCGGCTACGCCCGTGACCGTGGACGTCGGCGTGCTCGAGCGGAGCCACCGTGTGGCGGTGATCCCGGGATCGTTCGGGTGGGACGACGTCGGTACGTGGGCATCGCTTGCCCGCGTTAGGCAGCGGGACGAACGCGGCAACGCGGCGAGCGGCGAGGTCGTCCTGGTCGACGCGACCGACAACATCGTGCACGCGGAAGGGGCCGAGGTCGTACTCTACGGCGTCCGCGACCTCGTGGTCGTCACCCGCGGCGGGCTGACACTCGTGACGGATCGGGAGCATGCGGCCGACCTCAAGGCGCTCATCGCCAGCCTGCCGGAGAGGCTTCGAGACCGTCCGTGAGCCCGCTCGTGCTCTACGACGACCCCATTGCGCGCGAATTCGAGCCGTTCGCGCTCACGCGACCCGTGGCCGAGCTTCGCGCAGGCACCGCGCTCGTACGTCGTCGGTGGGAGATCGCCCTGGGCGTGCGGGCGCGGGGATTCATCGGCGCGCAGCATCTCATCGATTTCGACGAGCTCGACGCCCCCGAAATGACGACGGGAGACGTGGGTACGGGGACGATCGTCGCCAACTCGCGCTGCGCCGTGGCACTCGCGCGCCTCGTCGAGGGGGGCTCCGTGTGGACGTGCCGCGGGCGCGTCGCGGCGGTTCGCCTCGACGAGCCGGTGGCAGCGTCGACGTTACGCGACGGCGGCATTCCGCTCGAGTCGCTCGCGCCTGCCGCGCGCGACGAACGCGAGATCGCGGGATGGTGGTTGGACGAGGTGTGGGACCTCATTCGGTTCCTCCCCGAGATGATTACCGACGACGTCCCGCATCTCGTCGACACGCTCGACACGGTGAGCGCGGAGGAGTCCGGCGCGGCGGTGGTCGGCTCACACGCCGCTCGCGTTGAACGTGGCGCCACGATCGATCCGTACGTCGTGTTCGACACGAACGGTGGTCCCATTCTCGTACGCCGCGGCGCGAGTGTGGCGCCGTTCACTCGCCTCTGCGGGCCGTGTTACATCGGAGAGAAGTGCCACGTCGGCGGCGGGCGCATTTCGGTCGTCGCGACGGGGGAGGACTGCCGCGTCACCGGCGAGGTCAGCATGGCTGTGTTCCTCGGCCACGCGAACAAGGCACACGACGGCTTCGTCGGTCACTCGTATCTCGGACGGTGGACGAATCTTGGCGCCAGCACGGTGACGAGCAACCTGAAGAACACGTACGGGCCAGTCGCGCTCTGGACGCCGCGCGGGATGCGCGACACGGGGATGCAGTTCCTCGGGACGCTCATGGGCGACCACGCGAAGACCGCGATCGGGACCCGGCTCACGACGGGGAGCGTGATCGGCGCCGGGGCGAATGTCTTCGACGTGCCGATGGCGCCGAAGGTCGTTCCGCCGTTCTCGTGGGGCGCGGGACATGATGCACCGACGTATGCGGTCGCTAAGTTTCTCAGCGTCGCGGAGCGAGCGATGCAGAGGCGACACGTCGCGCTCTCGGAACGCGCGAGACGATGGCTGGCCGCGGCGCATGCCGCGCGATGGACGGTGGGATGAAGGTCTGGGTTCTCGGCTCCGGCAGTCGCGGCAATGCGATCGTCGTCGACAATGGCAACACTCGCGTCCTCATTGACGCGGGGTTTTCGTCGCGCGAGCTCAACCGTCGGTTCGCGGCGGCCGACATCCCGCCCGAGTCAGTCGAAGCATTGATCGTGACGCACGAGCACGGCGACCACTCGTGCGGTGCGCTTCGTTCGGCGCGACGATGGAAATGGTCGGTGCATGCGACGCGCGGCACCGTCGCGGCGATGCCCGAGCTCGAGCACGCCGACGCGCGGACGTTCGAGGCCGGCGACACGCTGACCTTCAGCTCGATGACGGTGCTCACCGTGCCGACGTCGCACGATGCGAACGAGCCCGTGGCCGTCGTCGCCACCGATACGGCGAGCGGGGCGCGCGCGGCGGTCGTCACGGACCTCGGGCGCGAGAGTCTGCACCTGCGAAGCGTGCTCCGCGAAGTGGATGTGCTCGTGCTCGAGTCGAACCACGACGATGTGATGCTCGCCCGCGGGCCCTATCCCATCTCCGTGCAGCGTCGCATCGCGAGCGGCACGGGGCACCTGAGCAACCGCGAGGCGAGTGCGCTCGCGCGCGCCTGTGTACACTCCGGGTTGCAGCACCTGGTGCTGGCGCACATCAGTCAGAACTGCAATACGCCCGATCACGCGCTGGCCGCGGCGTCGGCGGCGCTCGCTCGGTCGCGGTTCCGCGGGCGGGTAACGGCGGCGGACCAGGATAGCGTCCATGGGGCGTTCGTGACGGCGAGCCAGCGCAGTCGAGCGGTGCAGCTCGGCCTGGGGCTCTGAGCGCGCGACCTCGACGGGGCGTCCCCGCCGGACAGCCTAACGACACGCCGGGAGGGGAGGGTTAGGAGCTCGGACGGCCCCACGCTGGCCTCGCGGCGCAGCGCGGTCTCCCCTGACTTTGGGCCGCCGAGCTCCCAACACAACTCGTCGCCGCCGGCGCGATCGACTCGACCAGGACCTCGTCCGCCGGCAACTCCATCGGCGAATCGCTCGCGCACGCGGCCACCGTGCACGTCACGACGGCGGCCAGCAGTGCGAGACAACGCCCAGTTGCGCGACGGGAATTGACGCCCGGTGAGAATCGAGTCGAAGGCACGTCGTCTCCCCTGGTTGGAAGCGGCGTGACCAATGCTCACCCATTTGGCGCGGCAGGCGGTGACAGCTGTCACCCGAGAGACCACCGGTTCGACACACTGTGTCACCGGTCAGAGTGTCCGTGCGCGCGAGGAAAGAAACGGGGGTCCCGCGCGGCGGGACCCCCGTTTCGTTCCAGCTCGCGTCCTGGGCTCAGTACATCCCGCCCATGCCGCCGCCGCCCGGCGCCGCCGGAGCGGGCTTGTCTTCCTTCTTCTCGACGACGATCGCTTCGGTCGTGAGGAGGAGGCCGGCGATCGACGCGGCGTTCTGCAGCGCCGTGCGCGTCACCTTCGTGGGGTCGATGACGCCCGAGCTCACGAGATCCTCGTAGCTGTCCGTGAGGGCGTTGTAGCCGTAGTTCTTGTCCTTCGACCCACGGACTTTCTCGACGACAATCGAGCCTTCGCCGCCCGCGTTCTGGACGATCATGCGTAGCGGCTCCTCGAGCGCGCGGCGCACGATCTCGACGCCGATCTGCTCGTCGGTCTCGTCGAACTTGAGGCCCTTGAGCGCCGCCTGGGCGCGCAGGAGCGCGACACCGCCACCGGGGACGATGCCCTCCTCGACGGCCGCGCGGGTCGCGTGCAGCGCGTCCTCGACGCGGGCCTTCTTCTCCTTCATCTCGCTCTCGGTCGCGGCGCCGACGTTCACGACGGCGACGCCACCGGCGAGCTTCGCGAGCCGCTCCTGGAGCTTCTCCTTGTCGTAATCCGAGGTGCTCTTGTCGATCGCGGCGCGGATCTCCTTGATCCGGCCCTGGATCTTGTCGGTCTCGCCGGAGCCGTCGATGAGCGTGGTGTTGTCCTTGTCGATCACGATGCGCTTCGCGCGACCGAGGTCCGTGATGACCGCGTTCTCGAGCTTGAAGCCGACTTCCTCGGAGATGACCTGACCGCTCGTGAGGACCGCGATGTCCTGCAGCATCGCCTTGCGGCGGTCGCCGAAGCCCGGGGCCTTCACGGCGGCGACGCGGAGCGTGC
>DAINRQ010000238.1:0-5252 GCA_036741775.1 Gemmatimonadaceae bacterium
TGTGCCCGTTACAGTGGCGGGGCCGCACCGGCATTGCACCGGTTTCCGGGTCTCCCGTCCGCTCGGTTCGATTGTGCCGCGAATCTAGACCGACACTTCCTCCTTGGCAAGCGCCGCGGTGAGCCGTGCCTTGAGGATCGCGCGCCGCTCGCGGTAAGCGTCGCGCTCTGCGTCGCTTGGCGACGTGGCACGCGCGAAGGCCTCGTCGAGGTCCGCGATCGCGCGCGCGAGATTCGCGGAATCTGCGGGAGGCTCGACCGGTGCCGGCGGGGCGCCGCGCGCGGTACTCGCCTGCCGCCGTCGCGTTAGGGCAACCACGAGGGCAACCGCCATGATCGCGGCAGCGCCCAGGACCAGTGCCCACATGAAACGATTTCCGCGCGGAGCCGGTGCCGGACCGACGTCGATCGTCACCGCCGCGGCCGGCGGGACGTCCTGGGCGAGGAACCGGCGAAACGTCCGCCCCTCGAGGGTCACCGACTCCTGCTCCGCGAGCCCGCCGCCGCTGACCGTGGCACCCGGATCCTCCAGCAATACCTCGAAGATGCTGACCGTATCGGCGACCGGCACCGTGAGCGGGAAGTCCGACGCGGGCACGGAGTACGAGAAGGCCAGCTGGCGGATACCGGGCGAGAGCGACGCGAACACGAGCACGCGGCCGTCGCGGAGTGCGACCGAGTTCGAACCGATGTCGTTCTGCCCGACCTGGAAATCGGCGGCGTTAGGCGTGACGGGGATGCTCCAGGTCGCTCGCCCTCGCGCGCCCGACACGAGCGTGACCGTCGTGTCGTTCGAGAGCTCGAACACCTCGACGATGGTCCGGCGCCCGCTCGTCGCGCTCGTACCGACGACGAGATGGCGTCCGCGCGTGCGGATGGGCAGCGGCGCGGACGTCGTGTCGAAGACCGTGATTTCCGCCGCGTCGCCACCCGCGTCGCTCGGCGGCAATGGCCGCGTGAAGTACGCGATGCCACCGAACATGCTCGACGCGAAGTACACGGCGTCGGTCCCGAAGGGCTGGTATCGAAACGCGTATCGACCACTCGCGTTCGTTCGCACGGAATCGAGCGGCCCGCTGCTGTCGGGCCCGACGCGATGGAGCGTCACCCACGTGCCGGGAACCGGAACCGAGCCGTCCACACCGGGGCGCACGACCCGCCCCGACACCGATCGTGGTGCACCCTGGCCGGGGCTCGCCGACGGCGCGCCGACCGAGTCCTGGGCGACCGCCGCGGTTGCGCTCAGCGCGCTCGCCGCGACACCGAACGCGACACGGAAAAGGCGACCCATTCGCTCGGCCGCCTTTCGCTTCGTCACCTGACCGCGTCCCGGACGGCTCACAGGTTGAATTTGCCGAAATCCTCGGGTCGGAGGTTCTCGAGGTATTGCTTCAACTGTTCCGCGTTCAACTCCTCCGCCGTCTTTGCCGCCTCGAACGGCTCCTCGGACTCCTCGACGTCCTCGCCGTCGACCGACGTCAGCAAAGAGTCCTGCGCGAAGATGGGGGCGGAGAGCCGAAGGGCAACCGCGATGCTGTCGGACGGGCGCGCGTCGATCTGGACCAGCAGATCACCGCGCATGATGTGAAGCTCGGCGAAATACGTACTCTTCTGGACTTTCGTGATCTGAACGCGTCGCAACTGCCCACCGAGCCCGACGATCAGGTTCTTGCAGAGGTCGTGCGTCATCGGACGCTCGCGCTTGATGCTGTTGATGTGCATGGCGATCGACTCGGCTTCGGGCTGGCCGATCCAGATCGGGAGCAAGCGCGAACCGCCCTTCTCCTGAAGGATCACGACGTATGAGTTCGTCGAGCTGTCGAGCCCGAGGCGGGCCACCGTCACTTCCACCATCACACGGTCCTGAGTCTGGTCGAACGTACCTCTGGTACGGAAACATGGCCGGGCGCGCGGCGGGGTGGAAGCCACGCAAACAGTAACGAAAACGCCCCGGAGCGCCGTGCTATCCGGGGCGATCATCGACGACGCCGCAGGCGTTCGCCGCGGGCGCGGCCGTCAGCGCACGGCCTTCTTCAACGCGGCCGCACGGTCCGTCCGCTCCCAGGTGAAGAGCGTCGCCGACGCGCGACCGTTCTTGATGGTCTGCGGCGTCCGCCCGAAATGGCCGTAGGCCGACGTGGCCGAGTAGATGGGCTTGCGGAGGTCGAGCGCTGTCGTGATGCCGCGCGGCGTGAGATCGAACGTCTCCTTGACCGCCCGCATGATGTCGGCCTCGGGGACCTCGCTCGTGCCGAACGTGTCGACCATCACGGACACCGGCTCCGCGACGCCGATCGCGTACGCGAGCTGCACCTCGCAGCGGCGCGCGAGCCCGCCAGCAACGATGTTCTTCGCGACCCATCGCGCCGCATAGCACGCCGAGCGGTCGACCTTGGACGGATCCTTCCCGCTGAACGCGCCGCCGCCGTGGCGCCCCATTCCACCGTAGGTATCGACGATAATCTTGCGCCCGGTCAGTCCGGCATCGCCCTGCGGTCCGCCGACCACGAACCGGCCCGTCGGATTGATGTGATATTTCACCTTCTTGCCAAGCAGCTCCTTCGGGATCGACGGTTCGATGACTTCGTCGATGACGGTCCGCTTGATCTTCGCGTTCGACACCTTGTGGTCGTGCTGGGTGGAGACGACGACCGTATCGACCGCGACCGGATGCCCATCCTCGTAGACGACGGTGACCTGGGCCTTGCCGTCCGGACGCAGCCACCCCGCGCCGTTGCGGCGGCGCTCGGCGAGCGCGCGAGTGAGTCGATGCGCGAGCATGATCGGCATCGGCATGAACTCCGCGGTCTCGTCGGTCGCGTAGCCGAACATCATCCCCTGGTCGCCCGCGCCGCCCGTGTCGACGCCCTGCGCGATGTCCGGCGACTGTTTGTCGATGGTACTGATCACTGCGCACGTCTTGGAGTCGAACCCGTACGTGGCGTCGGTATACCCGATGCGCTCGACCGTGTCGCGGACGAGCCTCGGAATATCCACGTACGTTTTCGTCGTGATCTCGCCTGCCACGCACACGAGTCCGGTCGTCACGAGCGTCTCGCACGCCACGCGCGCCGAAGGGTCATCGGCGATGATGGCATCGAGCACGGCATCGGAGATCGCGTCGGCGATCTTGTCCGGATGCCCCTCGGTCACGGATTCGGAAGTAAAGAGGTGACGATCGTACACGCGACGGCTCTCGGTTGAGAATGTGAAAAGCGCGCCGGTTTGAGCGCCGGCGCGTGGATGAACGATACCTGCCCGGCTAGCTGACGAGCAACCCGTCGCCGAGGAACGACGCGTCGCCGAACGCCGCACGGAGACGGCCGGTGAGCTGGCGTTCGGCGTCCGCTGCGTTGTCTGCGGCCAGCGCTGCCTCCGCCGCCTCGGATGCCAGCTCGATGCTGATCCCGCGGACGATGTGCTTGACGAGCGGCACGGCGCGAGGCGCGACACTCAGCTGGCGCAGTCCGAGGCCGATGAGCGCGAAGGCCATGACTGGTTGCGACGCCATCTCGCCGCACACCGCGACCTCGAGTCCGGCGCCCCGTCCGATGTCCACCGTTCGCTTCACGAGCCGGAGCACGGCCGGGTGAAGCGGTGTGAAGCGCGAAGCGAGGTTCACGTTGCCCCGGTCCACGGCGAGGGTGTATTGCACCAGGTCGTTCGTGCCGATGCTGAAGAACGCGACTTCGCGCGCGAGGGTTTCGGCACTCATCGCCGCCGCCGGCGTCTCGATCATCACTCCGAGCGGAAGATCGCCGCGGAACGGAACGTTGCGCGCGGCCAACTCCTGTGCCGCGGTGTCGAGGAGATGCCGAGCCTGACGCACTTCGTCGATCGTGATGACGAGCGGCAGCATGATGCGAACGTCGCCGTGGAGACCGGCGCGCAGGAGCGCGCGCAACTGCACCTTGAACAGCTCCGACTCATCGAGGCACATCCGGATCGCGCGCCAGCCGAGAAACGGATTCGGCTCGTGCGGGAAGCCGCCTAACGGAAGCTTGTCGCCGCCGATGTCGAACGTTCGAATGACGACGGGTTTCCCGCCGAACGCCTCGACCACGCGCCGGTAGGCGCGGTACTGCTCCTCCTCGTCAGGCATCGCCGTGCGCCCCACCACGAGGAACTCGGTGCGCAACAGGCCAACGCCTTCGGCGCCGCTCGTCGCGGCGAGAAGCGAGTCCTCCGGCAGGTCCACATTCGCGCGGAGCGTGATTCGCACGCCGTCGGTCGTGACCGGCTCCGCCGTCGCGAGGAGGCGCAGCTCGGCTTCGTCGCGCGCCTCGCGCTCCGCGCGATGCAGGAAGACGCTGACTTCGGCATCGGTCGGGTTGACCACGAGCGTGCCGGTCGACCCATCGAGCACGGCGTGCTCATCACCCGAAAGGCGGATGGTCGCGTCGCGGAGGCCGACGACGGCGGGGAGTCCGAGCGACCGCGCGAGAATGGCCACGTGCGACGTGCGGGTCCCGGCATCCGTCGCAATGCCGGCAATGACGTCGCGGTCGAGCTGGACGGTGAGGCTCGGCGTGAGGTCGTGGGTGACGAGTATCGCTTTCGATCCCTTCGGCACATCCACCGGATCGTGATCGGGGAGGCCGAGCAGGATCGAGAGCATGCGAATGTGGACGTCGGTGAGATCGCCGACGCGCTCGCGCATCATCGGCGAGGCGTGGTGCGCGAAGCGCTGCCTCCACTCGATGAGCACGACGTCGAAGGCCTTCTCGGCCGCGAGGTTCTGGCGAATGTAGGATTCGACCTGCTGCGCGAGATCCTCGTCCTCGAGAATCGAGATCTGGACGTCGAAGATGGCGGCTTCCTCGGGGCCGGCATGCGCGGCGGCGCGATCGCGAACACTGGCGAGCCGCTCCTTCGCGCGACCGATGGCCGCGCGAAAGCGGTCGATTTCACCGGGGATCGCGTCGTCGGCGAGGATGCGCGTCGCGACATCGGGCACCTCCCAGCGCAGGAGGTGCACGGGTCCGACCACGATGCCGGACGAAGCGGGAATGCCGGTGAGGGTACGATCCACGAAGATCCCGGTTCAGGACTCGCCGAACTTGCTCTCGATCAACTTCGCGATCGCGGACACGGCATCCTGTTCATCGGCGCCGTCCGCCCGCAGCAGCAACTCCGACCCGTATTCGGCCGCGAGCATCATGACGCCCATGATGCTTTTCCCGTTCACCTCGAGGTCATCGCGCACGATGGTGATGTCGCTCCGGAACTTCGCTGCCGCCTTGACGATCTCGG
>DAINRQ010000239.1:0-5226 GCA_036741775.1 Gemmatimonadaceae bacterium
CCTTGCTGGCCCTGCTGGCCCTGCTGGCCCTGCTGGCCCTGCTGGCCCTGCTGGCCCTGCTGGCCCGACTGTGCTTGCTGCTGGCCAGCTTGCTGGTTTCCCTGTTGCCCCTGCTGGTCGCCCTGCGCGCCGCGCGAGCCGCCCGTCGAGTCGGGCGGACCGTCACCGAGTCGCCGCTGCCGCATGCGCTCGGTCAACGACTCCTGCCCTCGTACGAGATCGCGAGCTCGATCGAGTGACCGACCTGCCTGCTGTCCCGTCGACTCACCCTGCGAAGCGGCGGCTGCTTCGTTGACCTTCTCCCGAACCTCTTCGATACCCTGGCCGATCGCCTCCTCGAACTGACGGGCGTAGTCGGGCGAGCTCCGTCCCTGCGCGACTGCTTGCGTGAGACGTTGCGAGGCCTGAATGCGATCGCCGAGTCGGTTTTCGCGCATCGAGCTCACGGCTTCGGACATCTTCCGAGACGCGTCCGCATGGTCTCGTCGGGAGTCACGCGCCATCCGGTCGAGCTGCGACTCGAGATCACGGACGCCCGTCTCGAGTGCCTTCTTCCGTTCGATGAGCCGCTCCGCCTCGGCACGATCCACGTTCCCGCTGGCAGCGCCGCGCGCGAGCTTGTCGACGTCGCTCGAGATCCCTCGCTGGTCCTGCGCCAGCTGTTCGGCTTTCCGGACGGCGTCATCGAGATCACGCGCCGTCCGCTTGTTGCGGTTCTCGTCGAGCAGGCGTCGCGCTTCCTGCAATCGATCGAGTGCCGACGCGCCCTGCGACACACCGCCATCGTTCGCGCCGGTGGCTGAACGACGCATGGCGTTCGCCGCCTCCTGCAGCCGGCGCGCACTTTCAGCGAGCTCCTCGCTGTTCTGCGCGTTCTCGCGCGCGAGACGCTCGAGCTGACGCGCCATCTGCTCCGCCTCCTCGGCGAGCTGACGCTGCGCCCCGCCGCCGCCGCCGCTCGACTGGCCCTGTTGACCACGCATCGAGTTCCGCAGCCGCTCGTTCTCCTGCTGCAAACGACTGGCGAGCTGCTTCAGCTTCTCGGCCGTCTCGTCGACCTGATTGTCGGCCTGCTGCTGCTGCGACCCGCGTTCGACCGTCTCGTACTGGTTGCGCAGCTTGTCCGCATCGAGCTCGAAGAGATCGGCGAGATCTTCGGCGTTGGACTCCTGCTGCCCGCCGCCACCGCCGCCCTGCTGTTGCCCGCGCGAGATCTGATACTCCCTGAACGCCGCCTCTGCGCGCTGCAGGTGCTGAAGTGCGCGCTGCTCCGGTGGCAATGCGTCCGTAGAGTTCCGCTTGAGCAGAAGCTCTTCCGCCGCCTGCATCTCCTTCGCCGCCTTCGGCAGCTCTTCTGCGATGATGCGGAACGCCGTGTCGACCGACGTGATGTTGCGTTCCTGCATCCGGCGGAGCAGCGTTTCGACGGCTTCCCGAACTCGCCCCTGTGACAGATGGAGGGTCGCGTAGTTCTCGCGCAGCCGACTCGCTGGCGTGGTCTTTCGCTCGCGCTCGACGTTGAAGGTCCCCGCGATCACCTGCTTCTGCCGCTCGGTAAGTTCGCCGGGGTTGTCCCCACCGCCGCCGCCTCCCCCGCCGCCGGCTTGCTCCGCCTGCCGGTACGTCTGATCGAACGGGCGGACGCTCAGGAAGTAGATGTCGGTCTTCGCCTCCTGCCCGTTGCCGCCGTTGTCGCGCGCGCGGGCGTAGTACGAGATGAGGTCACCCGGTTGCAGCTTCAGCTCCTCGAGGAAGAACGTGTGCCCGGCGCTGACCTCGCGCAGGCGCTTGCCGCCCGAGTGCAGCGAGACCGTCTTTTCCGGCCCACCGTTCACGGAGTACATGAGATCGACGTGCGACACGCCGTAATCGTCGCCCGCCTGCACCTGCGTGAACACTTCCTCGACCGACGTGACCTTCATGTCACGCCCTGGCTTCTCGAACGCGATCGTCGGCGGGCGATCGTCGAGAACGTCGATCGTATAGTCGAGCGATCCAGGAACGAATTCGCCCTTGGCCGTCTGCAGCTCGAGCTTGTAGAACCCGTTCTCTCTCACCTGAATCGGCCCGCTCAGTGTGCCGTTGGCATTGATCGTCAGGATCGTTGGCTCCTTGCCTTCGATCAGTAGCCGTCCGCCTTTCACTGGCATGGTCGGCGTTGCGTGAACGATCACGGTCGTACCACGCGGCGCCGCGATGTCGCCGCCGTTCTCGACGGTCTCGCTCGCCATCCCCGTGTACCCCGGGTATCGGTACTCGAGGTCGATCTTTTGAACGTAGGGGAGATTGGCGACGTCGATGCGGAACAGCCCGGACCGCACCCCATTGGACTCGACGTAGTACTCCGTGCGCTCGACGAGGTCGAACAGGCGCAACGAGAAGTTTGCGGAGTCCCCACTGGCGGTCATCGGGACACGTTCCCATTGAGCGCTGTCGACCGCCCCACGCCGTACGACGAGCTCGACGCCTTCCGCGGTGAATCCGCGCAGCGTGGCGCTCACTTCCTGATCGCCGCCCTTCGCAACCGTCACGTTGCCGGGGAGCACGGCGATCGAGTACGGCTGCGCCGCCTCTGCGCTGCGCCAGGGTGCGAGCAACAGGCGCGCGCCTTCGCGCAGAAACGACGGGCCGACACTGATGGCAATAAACCCGACGAGCGCGGCCGCGCCGGCGAACATGGCCGCCTTGAAGATCGCCGGCTGATCGACCCGAGTGCCGTCTCCGACCGCGTGGGTCCGCTCGATGGCGTTTTCCACGAGACGGCGAGCGAGCAAGGCCGATCGGCTGGGCGTGTCCTCCGCTGACTTGCCATGCTCCACCGCGCTCAGCACGGCGGCGTCGAGCGTCGGTTCGTGTTCCTCGAGGTACAGCGCGACATGCTCGTCGCTCGCGCGTCGCAGTAACGGCCGGACGAGGTACTGGAAGACCAGCACTGCGAGGGCGATGTACGCGGCGATCCGGACGCCCGTGATCGCCTCGGGCGAAAACCGGGCGCCTTGCATGATGTACGCGCCGATGATCAATGCGGCGACCAGCGCCGCCAACACGATGGCCGCGCCGCGCAGGGCGAGCTTGAGCCGCCACCGCGCCCGCACGCGCCGAATGACACCGAGCAGAGTCTCGTGGGCCGACGTGAACTCGATCGTGCTCGCCATGTCGCTCTCCCGCCTAACGTGGAACCGCGATTCGCCGCGACAGCTGGTTCGAGAGCATCGTCTCCGCCACCAGCAACAGCAGCACCGCAGCCAACAAGTACCACCAGAACCCTTGCCGCCGTTCGATGTCCATCGGGGTCGACGCCTCGGCGCCGACCGCCGTATCCGCTCCCGCCCCGGCAACCATTGCCCCGGTCAGCAGTTGCGGCTCGACCGCTGCCAGGTCCGACTCGGCGAGGTCGACGTTCACCGCCACCACCCGCGGCTCGCTGCGCGACCCTACACGCTGCATCTCGTAGAACCCCTGCTCTGTCAGCTCTACGGTTCGCCGTGTCGTCCCGGCCAACCGCGTGCGCTCGCCAGAAGGCGCGACCGCTACGTACTCGACCTCGCTCGCCGTACCCGCCTGACCGGCGCTGTCGCGAAAGATCCCCGGCAAATTCGCGACCTGACCAACGACGCTCCAGGGCCGTTCGTCGGCATACGCCGCCGCGTACTTGGCGAGCTGATGCGCCACAGGCAGGAATACCGGCTGCAACGGCAGGTCGTTCCAGATCCCGTCGAACGACGAGGTGAACACGATCACACGCCCCCGCCCAACTTTGCGCTCCAGCAGCGCGATGTGACCATCATCGAAGCGTGCCAGCTGTTCGTCCCCGGGCCCAGGGGTAACGCTGCGGTACCGGAAAAACCGCGGGGTGGAGAAATCGCCCGACCGCGGCGCGCTGAACACCTCGAAGATGGGATGACTGCGATCGATGTAGCCAAGCGTCCCGCCACGGTCCGTCGTGCGGTCGATGGGCGCGTCCGCGGTGGTGGGCAAGAGCTCCGCCGCGTACGCAGGACGCTCGCGCGGCGCGCTGCGATCCCCGAGTGCGACCAGCAGCCCTCCTCCGTTGTTCACGTATTCGACGAGACGACGTCCAAGTTCACCGCCGGGCAGATCCGAATCATTGATAAGGACGAGCGACCGGTCCACGAGGTCCGACGCCGTCACCGATCCGAGCCGCTTGGTCGTGACTCGGAAGTTCGGCTGGTTTCCGATCCCGAGCGCGCGCTCCACGTAAAGACTGCGCGGCGCACCACCTTCTCGGTGGTCGATCACGAGGACCGACAGGGCCTGCCCGCGCGAGATGGCGAAGAAGAAGGCATTGTCTCGCACGAGCGCGTCGTCCGCGGAGCGGACTACGCCGCGCGTCGTGCCGCTCGGAAGCGGAGCCGGAGCGAAATCGACGGTGGCCGCCGCATTCGGGGCCAGGTCCACCGGCTTCGTCTCCACGACGCGCCCGTTGAGCTCGAGTGACACGCTCTGGCGCGGACGCGCCTGCGCCGATCGATTCACCAGTCGCGCGGTGATGGCCACCCGTTCGCGGTCCTCGGCATAGTCGCGTCGGAAATCCACACCGGTGACCGCGATGTTCGACGTCGTGGCGTCGGACAGATCGACTCGTTCGATGGTCGTCCCCGCAGGGAGCGCCGGGGAGTCGCGGCCGTCCCACCCGACGCGCTGGAAGTCCGAGATTACGAGCACCTCGCGGCGCGGCAGTTCCGATTCGACGAGGACGCGCTGGGCGAGCTTGAACGCAGGCTCGTATCGCGTGATGCCAGCCCCGGGCTTGGCCGCGTCCAGCGCCGCACCGAGGATCGCCTTGTCGGCCGTCGGCTCCGTCGCCGCGGTGGCCGTTCCGTCGAAGAGTACCAGGGACGCCCGATCGTCTCCGCCGAGCCCCGTGACCGCGCGGCGCGCCGCGTCGACCGCACGCGTCCACCGGTCGCCATACGACATGCTATACGAGCGGTCGAGGAGAATCACGAGCTCGCGAGCGCCGACGCCACGCACCGGCGCGGCCGTCGCCGCACTCGGCAGGAACGGACGGGCGAACGCGAGGGCCAGGAGGATGAGCGCCAGGCACCGCAGCGCGAACAGCAGCCAGTGGCGTATGCGCTGTCGGCGAACCGCCTGGTACGGGATCTTCGTGAGGAACATGAGCGACGGGAACACCACCACGTCCTTCCGCTCCTTGTGCGTGAGATGCACGAGGATCGGAACGGCGAGGGCGACGAGCCCGGC
>DAINRQ010000240.1:0-5039 GCA_036741775.1 Gemmatimonadaceae bacterium
GTCAGGGTCCCCGGGCCAACAGTGATCGTGACCTCGCTGAACGACGCCCCCGCGGGTGGAGCCGGCAGCGTTATTCGTCCCTTCGCCGCCGCGGGCCAGCTCGGGGTGCCGTATTGAAGGGCAATCGGGACCGGATGCATGTTCCTGAAGCGGTACTGCGTCGCGCACGTGTTCTCAACGGAGAGCTGGAGCGCATCGAACGGCCAGTAAGCGTTGCTCGGCAGTTTTCCGACCTCACGCCACGCCTCCACAACGCAGTATGCTGCGCTCCTGACCGCGGCTGGGGCCGCGGCGTTTGCTAAGATCGCGCGCGCAGCGTCGCGCGCTTCCTGAGCCGCCGATGGAGGGACGGGCGACAGTTCCACAACGTCCGTCGCCCGCGTACCGGCGGACGTGAAGCTGCAAAACAAGGCCCCGGCCGAGTGCCGCGCCAACTCCGTGATGCTGGTGACATGGGCGGGCGACACGTATGAGAGCAAAATCCGCATAGCGGACACCCGCATCAGATCACTCGCCGAGGGATCGGCTACTAAGCTCCGCGATGCCCGGAAGGCCGCGCTGTCGCGAAGCATCGCAGCGCTGTGCAGAATGATCATGGCGGTCGCGGTGTCGGATGTCCCGCGAAACGCGACCGCGGCGGCTGCGATTCCGCGGCCGAGCTCCGGCACGCAGGCGTCCAACCGGGACAACACCGCTACCAGGCTGTCGCGTGTAACCGCCGGGTCGAGGGAGAGGGCGGCGTTCAGTCGCTGCTCGCAGACGGGATCCGCCGGCCGAGGCGGTGGCGGAAGGATGAGCTGGCCGGATAACGGCAATCCCAGCCCGGTGGCCACCACTACGGCGAGCGCCGGTATCAGAGGTACGCGAGCCATGTCCTTGGGCAGCCTGTTGTAATCGATACTACACGGGCGAGCTGGGACGGGAGCCGGTATGGAACCGACGCTCCTCCAGGCCAACCGGTTTCACGCTCTTCTGTTCGAACTCCGGCGGGCGCGCGGCTGTCACACCCGCAGTCCCTTCTCGTGACACGGAGCCCATGATCCTCGTGAGATCGTTCGCCTTTCTGCTCTCGTTGCCCGTCGTCGCGAGCTCCGCGCTGGCGCAGGCCAGCTCGTCGAGCTCGGAGTCGTCGCATTCGTCCCTCACCGCGGCGCAGATGCGCGAGGACATCGCGACCTTCCGCACCGAGTTCATGGGGCGCGATAACTCCTACGCCGCGGCCGCGCGCACACAGGCCGAAATGCGCCTGCGTGAGCTCCAGGGGCGTCTCGACCGGATGACGCCTGCCGCGTTCGAGCTCGCGCTCGCGCAGATCGTCGCCCTCGCCGACAACGCCCACACCATCGTGCCTCCCACCGCGCGCGCTCGGCGCTACAGCCGCGTGCCGCTCCGCATGGCCACCTTTGGCGATCATTTCCGCGTCCTCCGCGCGTCAGACGCGAACGCCGACCTCCTCGGCGCACGCGTCGTGAGCATCGACGGGCGCGGCGTTGCAGAGCTTCGCGACTCGTCACGCACGCTGTTCGGTGGGCCCGCGCACCGGCGCGATCGCTTTGCCCCCGTGTTGCTCGAGAGCCCGCAGCAGCTGAACGCCATGGGGCTCGCGCGCGACGCGGGGCGAGCGACGTACGTGTTTCAGACGCTCGATGGGCGCACCGTGAGTCGCGAGCTCGCCGGCGAGGCGCCGGCATCCGCCGGCTCGCGTGCTGTTGCGGCGCGCACCGCGTTCCCCGCCGCCGCGGGTGATGACGAGCGCGGGTGGCGGACGCTGCTCCCGCCGAGCAAGGCGCCGTGGTCGCTGCTGGAGTTCGACGCGCGCTTCCGCTGGCGTGAGGCGCCGGAGGTCGATGGGATGGTGATCGAGCTCCGGCAGATCTTCGACGCGCCGGGGAAGCCCATTGGCGAGTTCCTGGGCGAGATGACGCGTACCATCAACGAGCGCAAGCCGCGGAACCTCGTGATCGACCTCCGCGTGAACGGGGGCGGGAACCTCAACACCGCGCGCGATTTCATGAAGAGCGTGCCCGGGCTCGTCCCCGGACGCATCTTCGCCCTGACGAGTCCCTGGACGTTCTCCGCGGCCATCTCGAGCCTCGGCTACCTGGAGCAGGCCGCGCCCGATCGCGTGACGATCGTGGGCGAGGAGGTGGGCGACCGGCTGGAGTTCTGGGCCGAGGGGCGCCCCACGACGCTGCCTCACTCGGGGATCATGGTCGCGTTCTCGACGCAGCGGCACGATTACATGAACGCATGCCGAGCGTTCACGGACTGCCACGGGCCGGTGGTGCGGAACTCGATCGCGGTACCCACGCTCGCCCCGGACATCGAGGCGCCGTGGACGATCGAGGCGTACCGGGAGGGGCGGGATCCGGGGATCGAGGCGATCGTGGCGGAGCTTCGTAGACGGCGTTAGGCGTCCGTCTCCGCGGGCCGCTGACGGAGTTGCTCGATCCGCTCCTCCACGCGCGCGGGGACGAAGAGGTCGTCCGAGATTGCGGCAATCTCCTCGGCGTCTCGCCACGCGCGCTCCAGCTCCGCGAGCTCACCCTCCATCGCCCGGCGCTCCGCCTCCTCGTGGAGCGCCATCTCGAACGCGAGGCGCTGGACCGGATTGAGAGCCAACAGTCCCGATTCCGGAACGTCGTGCATCAGTGTCAGACGTCGAACAGGCTTTGGGGGGAGCCAGCGCACCCCCGGCGCGAACCGCGTGAGGTTCTCGATGAACCCCTCGGGTCCCTGCCGGTCCTCGAGCGCCCGGACCGCGTCGCCGACGGTCTGCTTCGTCCCGCCGAAGCGGTTCACTTTCGGCATGAGCGTCGCGGCGACGCGCATGGCTTCGGCGCCCTCGAACCACCAGCGTCCGGTTTCGTGCCGGACGTCGAGTGCGATCGGGGACAACCGTCCGGGCTCGATGGTCGTCTCGGCGAGGTGGCCGAGTCGAATACGGAGGATCTGCCGGTCCTCGGTGCGGACACGCGCAATCGTGCTCCGCGGGTTCCCCTTCACGGTGGTGCGTGCCAGGCGCACCAGGAGCCAGCCGAGTCCACCGATCGATGCACCCGCGGCCATTCCACCGACGACGATCGCGCCTACCGCGCCGACGCCGGCTCCCGCGATCAGGATCTGCCGCCGACGTCGCCGGCCGAACTGGTCCCCGTAGCGCCACGCCGCGAACTCGGGACGCAACGGCTCGCCGATGCGCACCAGCTCGGTGCCGTCGCGGAGCCGCGCGAGACCGATCTGGTCGGTGGCGGCGCGCAGCCGCGTGCTGCGGTAGAGTCGTTCCGCTTCCTCGATCGCTTCCCAGCGCTCCTCGAGTGGCGTGAGGTTCCACCGCTCGCACGCGGGGCACACGACCCAGAGGCGCCCCTTCGCGGCGTCGAACGCCAGTCGCCGCCCCACCGGGAAGTGCTCGAGCGCTTCGTTCCGGCCGAGCGGGCGGTTGCAGAAGAGGCAGGTGGCGTACATGGGTGGCGACCCTCCGCCCTTCGGGCGATGCTGGTGGCATCGCGAAAGCTAGAGCGAACGCACGGGATGGGGCGAGAATCAGTCCAGTCGCGCCCAGAACGCCCATCCGCCCGAGTACTCCGTCACCGCGACCACGAGCTCGTTCGGTCCACGCTTCAGCGGCAGATATACCGCGTCGCCTCCCCGCGACATCACGCCCATGTCGTCGCGCAGGTACTGCGGGTTCATGCCGAAGTAGAGCGGCTGACCGTTGAGGAAGATCGTCATGCCGTCGCTGTACCCGAACTGCATGCGCCGTAACTCGTCCCGATCCGCCTGAATGGTGGTGCGCGCGTAGACGACCTTCGTGTTGCGAACACGGCCGCCCATGACGCTGTCCACGTTCACCTCGCGAGTGACCGAGTCGAACGGCACGGTCACGATCGGTGCGACTCGATATCGATTGACGAGCACGATACCGGTTGGTTCCACGCGGATCTTCTGCCACGCCGTCGTCGAGAGGTTCGGCAGCACGCCGGGCGTGGTCGTCTCGGCTGGTACATCCGGCGAGAGCTCCCAGTCCGCGATCGTTCCGTGCGGCAGCGTCGGGGGCGGGGATTTCGCGACCGTTGGTAACGGCGTGAGGGTGACGTTCGAGAAGTACGCGCCGCGTCCGAAGTTGCCTGCCCAGAGCCCGACACCGGTTCCGCCCACGCCAAAGAGGCGCGGCACGACGAGCGTGGGCTTCTCGTTGTTATCGACGAACAGGGTCGCGGAATCGCCGCGGACGACGATGCGCAGGTGCATCCAGCGCTCGCGATGCAGCTCGGTCGCCGCGTTCGCGCCGGACCCTTGATAGACCTGCCACGCGACGCCGTAGTTCTTGAGCGCGGGCCCGTACTGGATGGCGTCGGTGGTACCGCTCGATGCGATGCGGAAGAAGATGACTTCCGTGTTGTCCAGCGACGCCGCGTGGAAGACGGCGCCGAGGAAGTTGGTGCGCCGCGTGGCGGCCATGTCGAACTCGATGGTGCCATCGCGGAACGCGACGTCCCTGGCGAGCGCCACGCCGCGGTTGATGTAGATCGCGGGGCGGCCGAGGTACGTCTCGAAGCGGATGCTGTCGCTCGCCTGCCATCGGTCGGCGGATGGTGGAATCGTCTGAGCCTGTGCGCCGGCGGGCGCGGCGCTCGAGGCGGTGACGATCGCAGCGATCCATGCAAGAATGCGGGGCGAGCGTCGTCTGATCGAAGGCATGGTGACTCGGGTTTGGCGTCGGTTCGACAGGGTGCACGGAATTGCGCGGAACCTCGGGGAGACGTGCCATGCCAACAATCACGGCTCGGCGAAGTGCGGAATGCACTCGATGAAGTGGGGACCAACGTCCGTGACCGCGTCACATGTGGGCTGAGACGGCGGCTACCATGGTGCAGCCCGTTCACCGCATCCGGCTGCCCACTAGGCGAAGTCGTGGCTGATCGACCGCGCGCAGGCGAGCATTCGTCCCTGAGCAAGCGACCTTCAGAACGGGACGACCCCATGAAAACGCCGTGCGGCTCGGCGGATGTGTACCGGGTGTCGGTGAGCGCGTT
>DAINRQ010000241.1:0-4956 GCA_036741775.1 Gemmatimonadaceae bacterium
TCGCCCGCGACGCGACCTCCGAAAAGTCCGACAACCCGTACGCTGATTCCCGACTCCGTGCGGACACTGGGTCCGAGATACTTGTCGGATACCACACTGGTCCGCGTGCGCGGACAGGAGATGCCATGCACCACCAGAGCTGGGCGGAGCCCTGGCGCGTCAAGGTCGTCGAGCCGTTGCGCATCACGACCCGCGCCGAGCGCGAGCGAGCCATCCGCGATGCCGGGTACAACACGTTCCTGCTGCGATCCGAGGACGTATACATCGACCTCCTCACCGACTCGGGCACGAGCGCGATGTCGGATCGGCAGTGGGCCGGGATGATGATGGGCGACGAGGCCTACGCTGGCTCGCGGAACTTCTATGCCCTCGAGGACGCTGTCTCGCGGTACTACGGCTACCCACACCTCATCCCCACGCATCAGGGCCGCGGCGCGGAACACATCCTCTCGCGCATCCTCATCACGCCGGGCGATCACATCCCCGGCAACATGTACTTCACCACCACGCGCGCGCATCAGGAGCTCGCGGGCGGCGTGTTCCACGATGTCATCATCGACGAAGCCCACGACCCGACCTCGGAGCACCCCTTCAAAGGGAACGTGAACCTCGCGAAACTCGAGGCGATCGTGCAGCAGTACGGCGCCAACCGCGTGCCGTACATCACCGTTGCCGCAACGGTGAACATGGCCGGAGGGCAACCGGTCAGCCTCGCCAACCTGCGAGAGATACGGGAGTACACGCGACGGCATGGCATCATGGTCATTCTCGACGCGACCCGCGCGGTGGAGAACGCGTGGTTCATCCAGCAGCGCGAACCCGGCCAGCGCGGGAAACTCGTGGCGCACATCCTCCGCGAGATGTGCGACCTCACCGACGGCGCGACCATGTCGGGCAAGAAGGACAGCCTCGTGAACATCGGTGGGTGGCTAGGGCTTCGCGATGAGCAGCTCGCCGAGCGCGCACGCACCCTCGTAGTCGTGTTCGAGGGGCTCCACACGTATGGCGGCCTCGCGGGACGCGACATGGAAGCGATGGCCATCGGCATCGAGGAGTCGGTCCAGGAGGACCACATCCGGAGCCGGATCGGCCAGGTGCTGTACCTCGGTTCGAAGCTGATGGAGGCCGGCATCCCGATCGTTAGGCCCGTCGGGGGTCACGCCGTGTTCCTCGATGCGGCCGCGATGCTGCCGCATATTCCGCGCGAGCAGTTCCCCGCCCAGGCACTCGCGGCGGCGCTCTACGCGGAGTCCGGCATTCGCGCAATGGAGCGTGGCGCCGTCTCGGCGGGGCGCGACGCGGTCACCGGCGACAACCGATATCCGCGCCTCGAGCTCGTTCGGCTGACGATCCCTCGGCGGGTCTATACGCAGGCGCACATGGACGTGACCGCCGAGGCGGTGGCGGCCGTCAATGAGGCACGCGACGAGGTGCGCGGACTGCGATTCACGTACGAGCCAGCGATGCTGCGGTTCTTCCAGGCACGCTTCGAGCCGGTGGGTGCCTCGGTGCCTGACGCTGCGTCGGGTGCCAGGGATGGCCGCGAGCACGCGGAGCACGGTGCGCGATGAGGCTCAACACCATCATCGAGCCATTCCGCATCAAGACCGTCGAGCCGATCCGCCAGACGACGGAAGCCGAGCGCGCGGCCGCACTCGAGGCGGCGCATTACAACGTGTTCCTGCTGCAGGCCGAGGACGTGCTCATCGACCTGCTCACCGACTCCGGCACCGGCGCGATGTCGGTGTTCCAGTGGTCGGGAATGATGAAGGGCGATGAGTCGTACGCCGGCGCACGCTCGTTCGGTGTGTTCGAACGCGCCGTGCGGGACATCACCGGCTTCGCGCACGTGATCCCCACGCACCAGGGCCGCGCCGCGGAACACATCCTCTTCTCCACGCTCGTGCGCCCCGGCGACGTCGTCCCCAACAACACGCATTTCGACACCACGCGCGCCAACGTCGAGGACCGCGGCGGGCGCGCGCTCGACCTCCCGATCGCCGAAGGACACGAGGTACAATCGACCCATCCGTTCAAGGGCAACATGGATGTCGATGCCCTCGACCGAACGCTGCTCGAGAATCCCGGGCGTGTGCCGCTCGTGATGATCACCGTCACGAACAACTCCGAAGGCGGACAGCCGGTCAGCATGGACAACGTTCGCGCCGTGCGCGACGTATGCACTCGGCACGGCGTTCCGCTCTTCATCGACGCCTGCCGCTTCGCCGAAAACGCCTGGTTCATCAAGACGCGCGAGGCCGGCTACGCACACCGCACGCCACACGAGATCGCGCGCGAGATGTTCGCGCTGGCCGACGGGTGCACGATGAGTGCGAAGAAGGACGGGATGGCGAACATCGGCGGCTTTCTCGCCATGCACGACCCCGATCTCGCGCTTCGATGTCGAACTCGGCTCGTCCTGACCGAGGGCTTCCCAACTTACGGCGGCTTGGCCGGCTATGACCTGGAGGCCATTGCCGTCGGCCTGCACGAGGCACTCGACGAGGATTACCTCCGCTACCGCATTCGCTCGATCGCGTATCTGGGAGAGAAGCTGACGGCGGCGGGGATCCCCATCGTGACGCCGACGGGCGGGCACGCGCTGTACCTCGATGCGAAGCAATGGCTCGCGCACATCCCGCAGCGCGAGTATCCGGCGTGGGCGCTCTCACTCGTGCTGTACCTGGAGGGGGGCATCCGGGCCGCCGAGATCGGCTCGGTGATGTTCGGCCGTCAGCCCGATGGCACCGAGCGGCCGGCGGACCTCGAGCTCGTTCGGCTCGCGTTTCCGCGCCGCGTGTACACGCAGAGCCACGTCGACTATGTCGCCGAAGTGCTCCTCCACGTCGCGACGCTCGCGGACCGCATTCGTGGCGTTCGCATCGTGCAGTCGCCACCGGTTCTGCGGCACTTCACGGCGCAACTCGCGCCCGTGGCAGGAGCGCTCGTCGCGCGGTAGCGGGCTACACAAGTCGAGATTGCGGTCGCGATGCGAAGCGGGGCCCCAGAAATCCGGGGCCCCGCTCGACATCCGTAGCCTTCCCGCCGCTTACTGCACCGCGTTGATCATATCGAAGATCGGGAGGTACATCGCGACCACCATACCACCGACCACCACGCCGAGGAACACGATCATGATCGGCTCGAGGAGCGAGAGGAGCCCACTCACGGCGGCGTCCACTTCCTCGTCGTAGAAGTCCGCGATCTTCGACAGCATCTCGTCCAGCCCACCCGTCTGCTCGCCGACCGCGATCATCGAGATTACCATTGGCGGGAACACGGCCGACTTCTGCAGCGGCGCGGCGATCGTGTCACCGCCGGCGATCGAGGCGCGCGACTGCATGATCGCGTCCTGAATCACGCGGTTACCGGCCGTCTTCGCCGTGATTTCGAGGCCGTCGAGGATGCTCACGCCCGACGAGATCAGCGTGCCCAGCGTACGCGTGAAGCGTGAGACCGCGGACTTGCGGAGCACATCGCCCAATACCGGCATCTTGAGCAGCATCTTGTCGATGTTCAGCTTGCCGCTCGGCGACGCGTAGTAGCGCTTGAGTAGCCAGGCACCGCCGCCCAGGCCGGCGCCGATCGCCCACCAGTACCCCTTGAGGAACCGTGACATCCCGATGACGATCCGGGTCGGCAGCGGCAGGGCGAGCCCCACCGACGCGAACATGCTCTCGAACACCGGGATCACGAAGATGAGGAGCACCGCGATCGCGATCGCGGCGACGCTCATGATCACGCCGGGGTAGATCATCGCGCCCTTCACCTTCCGGATGAGGGCGTCATTCTTCTCCATGAACGTCGCGAGCCGCATGAGGATGGTGTCGAGAATACCACCGGCCTCACCGGCGGCCACCATGTTCACGTACAGCTCGCTGAACGCGTTCGGGTGCTTGCCTAACGCATCGGCGACGGTGTGCCCGGACTCGACGTCGAACACCACGGCGCGCGTGACGTCGGCGAGCACCTTGTTCTCGGTCTGCTTCGCGAGAATGTCGAGCGCCTGCACCAGCGGCAGACCGGCGTTGATCATCGTCGAGAACTGACGCGTGAAGATGACGATGTCCCGCATCTTGATCGTCCCGCGGGCCTTCGTCTTCTTCGTCTCCTCGTCGACCTTGACGACGCTCATCCGCTGGCGCCGGAGCTGCGCGACGACCTCTTCGCGCGACGGCGCGTCGATCGTCGCGGTCTTGAGCTCGCCGTTTACCGCCCGCGCTGTGTATGTAAATGTCGGCATTGTGGTCGCCCGTTAGGTGTCGCGTTGCGTCAAGTGGGAACCGGTTCCCTACTTCCGTCCGGCTCCTGCCTTGTCTCGATTCAGACCGCCCGTCAGCGGCCGGTCGCCGTTCCCGCTACCGCTACCTTCATCGAGCGGCATGCGGCCGATCATGCGCAGGAACTCGTTCGGGTCGCTCGACACGCGCAGGCACTCCTCGTCCGTCACCTCGCGGCTCATGTAGAGCTGGTAGAGGGCGTCGTTGAGCGTCTGCATGCCGTACTTCTTCCCCGACTGCATGAGCGAGTAGATCTGGTGGATCTTGTCGTCGCGGATCAGCGCGCGAATGGCCGGGGTCACGACGAGGATCTCCGCCGCCATCGCGCGGCCGCGGCCCTTCGCCTTCGGCAGCAGCGTCTGCGTGATGATCCCCTCGAGCACGAACGCGAGCTGCGCGCGCACCTGCGACTGCTGGTGGCTCGGGAAGACGTCGATGATCCGGTTGATCGCCTCGGCCGCCGAGTTCGTGTGGAGCGTGGCGAACGCGAGGTGACCGGTCTCCGCGATCGTGAGGGCAGCCTGGATGGTTTCCAGGTCGCGCATCTCACCGATCAGAATCGTGTCGGGATCTTCACGCAGCGCGTACTTGAGCGCGTTGGCGAAGGACTTCGTGTCGGTCCCGACCTCGCGCTGGTTGACGATGCAGCCCTGATGGCGGTGGATGAACTCGATCG
>DAINRQ010000242.1:0-4802 GCA_036741775.1 Gemmatimonadaceae bacterium
AGATCTCGTTCCCGAGCGGATGGCAGGGACAGAACCTGACCCAGGCCGTCGTCGGTGTGAGCCAGCAGCAGGACGCGATCATCCAGCTCACCCTCGCGCAGGGCAATAGCCCCGAGGCGGCGGCGCGCACCTTCCTCTCGCAGCAGGGCATCCAGGCAGGGCAGGCGTCGGCGCAGACGGTCAACGGAGTGCCGGCGGTGGCGAGCACGTTCCAGGCACAGACGGAGCAGGGCGTCATCCAGGGATTGGCCGCGTTCTTCACGTACAACGGTGCGACCTACCAGGTTCTCGGGTACTCGCCCGCCCAGCGCTATGGCGCGTACGCCGACATCTTCCGCGGCTCCCTCGGCAGCTTCAAACCGGTGACGGATCCGCGAATTCTGAACGTCCAGCCGAACAAGATCGACGTCGTGACCCTGCCGCAGGCGATGTCACTGGCGCAGTTCGCCCAGCGGTACCCGTCATCCATTCCGCTCGCCGAGCTCGCGATCGTGAACCAGGTAGAGGATCCGAACGCGCAGATCCCGGCCGGGACGCTCCTCAAGCAGGTTGCCGGGGGACGGGCTGCGGGTTAGCCGGCCGGTTGTCATTCCGAGCGGAGCCGCGCAGCGGCGCAGTCGAGGAATCGCCGTTGTCCCGGGAGAGGTCTGTCCTCTCTACCGGGAAAGCCTGAGAAGACCGAACGCCGATTTGGGACCAGACGCTCGACCGGGACGACTGCGATTCCTCGACTGCGGCGCGAGACGGCGCCTCCGCTCGGAATGACAACGAGTCGTCGGGATGAGGCGAAGCGAATGTTGCTGGCGCCGTTTCCTGGCTAGTTTTCGCGCATGACGCCCTGGGTAAAGCGCCTGCTCATCGCCAACGCCGGCGTGTTCTTCCTGCAGCTGACCGTCCCCGGTCTCACGCAGATGCTGGCCTTCTTCCCGCCGTACGCGATCATCCGGCCGTGGACGATCCTCACGTACATGTTCACGCACAGTACGGCGTCGTTCACGCACATCCTCTTCAACATGATCGTCCTGTTCTTCTTCGGGCCGCGTGTCGAGGAGCGACTTGGAGGGGCGCACTTCATTCGCCTGTATCTCTTCAGCGGCATCGTCGGGGCGCTGCTCTCGGTCGTGTTCAATCAGGGCGGCTATATCGTCGGCGCGTCCGGGGCGGTGTTCGGCGTCCAGCTCGCGTTCGCGAAGTACTGGCCGCGCGAGCGCATCTATATCTGGGGCGTCCTTCCTGTCGAGGCGTGGCTGCTCGTGCTCATCGCCACGGCGTTCGCACTCTATGGCGGGTTCGTCGGCGGGGGCGGGGGCGTCGCGCACTTTGCGCACCTTGGCGGCTTCCTGGGCGCGTGGCTCTATCTCATCTGGATGGAGCGGCGCTCGCCGGCGCGGCAGTGGAAAACGAAGGTCGAGCCGCCGGTCAAGAAGGTCGAGGTCGGGAACTGGCGTAACATCGACACGAAGTCGATTCACGAGGTGAACCGCGCCGAGGTCGACCGCATCCTCGACAAGATCAACGCGAAGGGGATCGAGAGCCTAACGCCGGCCGAGCGAACGTTCCTCAGCCACTTCGCGCCGCCGGACGATCGCCCGGTGCGCCCACACTAGCACGAGCGACCGATTCGCCGCGGCGGGGTCACCCTGTCGGGTTCTGCGGGCGTGATGCCGGGTGCTCCACATCCTTCGCCTTGTTCTTCCCGTTGCCGTCGGTGTTGCCGTTGTCGCGTAGCTTGCCGATCCCTTCTTCGACCCATCGGCCGACAACGAGTACGAACAGGGTGATCCCCACCGCCGTCGCGGCCAGCACCCAGTGCCCCACACCGCACGCGACGCCGAGCGCCGCCGCGACCCAGATCGTGGTCGCCGTCGTGAGGCCGATGACGTTTCGTCCTTCGGCGTGCAGAATGACGCCGCCGCCGATGAATCCGATGCCGGCCACGACTCCTTGAATCACTCGGGCAGTGGCGTCCGCGTGAATCATTCGATCCTCGGGCCCCAGCAGCACCGCGGTAACGACCACGAGCGCTGCGCCGAGCGAGACCAGCGCGTGCGTGCGAAGGCCGGCGGGTTTCTGCGTGAGCTCGCGATTGAACCCGATGACTGCACCGGCGAGCGTTGCGGCGAGCAATCGAATCAGCACTTCCGTCCAGCGAAGGACGGCCTCGGCTTCAGGCATCGACGCGATCTCCAGTCACAACCATCGGTAGCCGTGCGCGCGCACCCGCGAGCGGACGTCAGGATGATACTCCAGCACGCGTAGTCGCGAGAGTCTCGCGCTTGAGCGCGACCCGCGGACTGCCTACCTTGTCGCGGAGATCGCACGCCGCGGCTCGTGAGGCCAAGCGAGTCCGGTCGCGGCGCGTGTCAGCACGGACTGGAGGGACGGTTGATCGAGAAGGCCGCGCAGCTCGACATGTTTCCGACTCCTCGCCAGGTCGAGGCACTCGATCCGCGCGCGGTCATCGGTCCGGCCACGCGCGTGTCGGCTCTGTATCGTGTGCGGTACGGCGACGCCGCCCAAGTCCACCAGGTCTACCGTGATCGGCACGGCTGGTATTGCGGCGAGCACGGGCCGGGCTGCGCGGCGGTCGCCGATGCCGTTGATGCCGCACGCGCGAGTTAGGCAGGTCTGCCCGCGTGCGTGATTCCCCGCCGTCGGCCCCTGCGCCGGAGTCGGTCGCCATGCGGTCGGCGGGCAGGTATACCGAGGAGCAGCTCGTCGAGATCCTCAAGCGTGCCGCGCAACGCCAGGAGGGACTCGTCACCGAGCCCGATGGGCGATTCTCGCTCGAGGAGATCCAGCAGATCGCCTCCGAGGTTGGCATTGCTCCGTCGCACATCGCGACGGCCGCCGCCGAAGTGGCAACCGCCCCTCCGCCGAAGTCCGGCGCGCTCGGCGCCCCGACCGTGTTCCGGTTCGAGCGCTGGATCGACGGCGAAGTCACTCGCGGGACCATCGGCGACCTCCTGGATCTGGCGCGCCGTGAGACGGGTATTCAGGGAACGGTGACCGAGGCACTCGATACCATCGAATGGCGCGGGAAGGGGCAGGTGGACACGACAATCGTCTCCATCAGTCCGCGCGAAGGGCGCACGAAGATTACGGTCGCCCTGACACGTTCCGAGTCGGCCGCACTGGCGGTGACCGGCGGCTCCATGGCCGGCCTGTTCGGTGCCATGGCGATCGGTTCGTCGCTCGTGGCCGCCGCGGAGCCTTGGGGCAGCCTGGCTGTCGCCGCCGCCGTGCTGGCGTCAATCGGCTGGGCCGGAGGCGGCGCTTGGCTCCTCACGCGCGTGGTATGGCGACGGCTCGCTCGGAAGTGGCCGGGCAACGCAGCGGCGCTCGGTACCGAGCTCGTCGAGGCAGCCCAGCGCGCCGTTGATGCCGCGCGTAAGGACAGCGAGTGATCCACTGACATCGACGAGGACGATCATGCAGCAGGTGAGTCTGAAATCGCTGGCGGCGGCTCTGGCCGTCACGCTGGCGTGGAGCGTGGCCGCCGCGCAGGGCCCAACGGACCAAGCGCTCGTAGCGCGCGCGCGAGCGATCCACGACCGCGTCATCACCCTCGACACGCATGTGGACATCAACCCGTCGAACTTCACAACGGGGCAGCCGAACTACGCCGAGCGGCTGAACACGCAAGTGAACCTGCCGAAGATGTTCGATGGCGGGCTCGATGCGGCGTTCTTCAGCATCTACGTCGGCCAGGGTCCGCTCACGCCCGAGGGATACCAGCGCGCCTACCAGACCGACATGGAGAAGTTCGCGGCCGTGCATCGGCTGGCGAAGGAGCTCGCGCCCGACAAGATCGAGATCGCGTACCGCGCCGATGACGTGGCGAAGATCGCCGCGAAGGGGAAGAAGGTTGCCCTCATGGGGGTCGAGAACGCCTACGGTATCGGGACCGATATGACGAACATCCGGAAGTTCTACGACCAGGGCGCGCGGTACATGTCGCTGTCCCACAACGGGCACAGCCAGTTCTCCGACTCCAACACCGGCGAACGCGACGGGTGGATGCACAACGGGCTGTCGGCGTTAGGCAGGCAGGCCGTCGCCGAGATGAACCGGCTCGGCATCATGATCGACATCTCGCATCCGTCGAAGCAGTCGATGATGCAGACGCTCGCCCTGACGAGGGCGCCGATCATCGCCTCGCACTCGGCAGTGCGGGCGCTGTGTAATCACAGCCGCAACCTCGACGACGAGCAGCTGCTCGCGCTCAAGAAGAACGGCGGCGTGGTCCAGATCGTCGCGTTCTCGAGCTACGTGAAGACGCCGCCGCCGGCATCGCCGGAGCGCCAGCAGGCGATCGCAGCGCTGCGAGCGGAATTCGGACTTCCCGCGGCCGGTGGGGGAGGTGGCGGAGGAGGGGCGGGTGGTCGCGGCGGTTTCCAATCACTCACGCCCGAGAAACGCGCCGAGTACCAGCGCCGCATGGCCGCGGTGGACAGCCAGTTCCCGCCGCCCCCGCGCGCGACGGTGAAGGACTTCGTGGACCACATTGACTACGCCGTGAAGCTCATCGGTATCGATCATGTGGGCATCAGCTCGGATTTCGACGGCGGTGGCGGCGTCGAGGGGTGGAGCGATGCGAGCGAGACGTTCAACGTCACGCTGGAGCTCGTGCGGCGGGGGTACACGGAGGAGCAGATCGAGAAGATCTGGAGCGGGAATACCTTGCGGGTGATGCGCGCGGTCGAGAAGGTTGCGGCGGCGGAGGCACGAAAGGCAGCGTAGCACGCAGCTATCAGCTATCAGCTATCAGCTATCAGCTATCAGCTATCAGCTATCAGCTA
>DAINRQ010000243.1:0-4771 GCA_036741775.1 Gemmatimonadaceae bacterium
AGCTCGCCACCGAGCAGCACGGCGAAGGCGGTGATATAGAACCAGATCAACAGGACGATCACCGCACCGACCGCGCCGTATACGCGGCTGTATCGGCCGAAATTCGCCACGTAGTACTGAAATGCCGCGATCGCGAGTAACCAGAGTGTGGTCGCCGCGGCCGCGCCGACGAGCGTCTCGAGCCGCACGTGCCGCTGCTCGCGTGCCGGTAGATAGTAATACGCGAGCCAGATGGTCCCCGTGACGAACCCGAACGCCAGGGGCCATCGCGCGATGCGCCAGCCGTCGCCAAGTCCGGCTTGCTCCGCCCAGGCGAGTCCCGGCAGGAAGACGGCGGTCGCCGCCACAATGAGAATCACCCCTCCGATCAGGACGCAGAGCGCGATGACGCGTCGCTTCCACCACCGGCGCTCCTCCCGAACGTCGTAGATCGCGTTGAGCCCACCGGTCAGCGCCGCGATGCCGTTCGAGGCCGCCCAGAGGGTGAGGACGACGCCGATCGAGAGAATTCCCGGGCGCCGGCGCGCCGTGACCTCGCGAATGAGGTCGCGGACGAACTGCCAGGCGTAATCCGGCACCGATGCTTCGAGCGCGTGAGTGATGCGTACGAACGCGGCATCGCCGCCAACGAGCCCGGTCGCCGCGAAGATGACGAGGACGAGCGGAAAGAGCGACAGGAAAAAGTAGTACGCCATCTTCGCGGCCTCGCCGGCGAGATCGTCGTCGATGGCATCGCGTGTCGTCGCGCGGACGAGATGCACCGCGCGCGCGACCACTCCCCGGCTCACACGTGTCCACCCAGCGCGGCCTCGAACGCCGCGCGCCGGCTGCGGCTGAGCGTGACACGCGTGCCGTCCTTGAGCGTGAGTACGTGCGAGCCCTTGAAGTACGGGTGCAGCGTCTGGACGCGGTCGATCCGCACGATCGCGGAGCGGTGCACGCGCACGAACTCACGCGGGTCGAGCTTCCCCTCCAGCTGCCGCATGGTCTCGCGCAGGAGGTGCGTTTTCCCACCGACATGTAGCTTCGCGTAGTAGTCGTCTGCCTCGATCCAGTCCACGTCCTCCACGCGAATCAGGGTCACGGTCCCGGCCAGGCGCACCATGATGTGCTCGAGGTAGTTGCGAGTCGGCGGGATCGAGTCGCGTTCCACCTGCGTCGGAGCCGCGGTCGTCTGCTCCGACACCGCCGTTTCGTCGCCTCGGGCGAGGAGCGAAGCGAGTTCCTGACTCAACTCGCACGCACGATGCTGGCGAACGCGCGACTTCGCCCGGGCCAGTGCGTCGCTGAAGCGATCGTCACCAAACGGCTTGAGCAGGTAGTCGAGTGCGTGCACCTCGAACGCCCGCAGCGCGTATTCGTCATACGCGGTCACGAAGATGACGACCGGGAACCTTTCGACGCCGATGCGGTCAATCACGCCGAACCCATCGAGCCTCGGCATTTGGACGTCGAGGAATACCAGGTCGGGCGCCTGTTTCGTGATGGCGTCCACTGCCTCCGATCCGTTCCTCGCCTCCCCGACGACGAGAACTGTCGGGTCGGCGCGGAGCATAGCCACGATGCCCTCACGCGCATCAGGTTCGTCGTCGCACACCACCGTGCGAATCAGGGCGTTCGAGTCCATGCCGATACCTCACCTCATCGACCGTCTGATGTGTATCTCGCTACGAGTGTCCTGCGCGCCGTGAAAACCGGGTGACGTGGCCGAGAGCTCGCCGCCGCACCAGCCGAACCATTGCGACATGAATAGCACCGCGGTCGCAAAAGCCGTGCGCCCGACGAGACGTCCGGACTTCCGGTGGCGCAGGTCAGCCATCACGATGAGCCTCGCGTTGTGCCCCGCCGTTCGTGATTCTGCGAAGGCCAGTCGCTGTCTCGAGCGTCTGTCTCTGCCGTCGGCGCTTCGTGGTTCAAGCTGACGCCGGTTCGCACGCCGTGGTACGCGCGTGCCGTGGTTGGATCGCTGGTGCAGGGAATGCCCCAACCGGCGCGGTGAGTCGCGCCTGCCGAGGCATCCCGGTGACTACTTCGGGTCGCGCCCGGGTCCGCGCCGGGACGTGCCGCGCACAGCGAACGTAGTCATCGTCATGGGCCGTGCAGCGAGCGCGCAGGCGCGGCGCTCCCGAGCCGTGTCAGCGCGCTCGCGAATACGAACTGTCGCAGCGTTAGCCGCAGTACACCTCAGCTCGACGGCAGGCTCGGCGGGTCATTCCCCACCCGATACGGGATCTCGATCTCCACGACGGCGCCACCGTTGGCCCCATGGCCGATGTCGAGACGATAGTCACCGTCGTACATGCGCTCCAATCGTTCGCGCGTGATCGGCAGCCCTACCCCCGGTCGTGCGTTGTCGCGAACCTTGGGAAACCCAGGGCCGTTGTCGGCTACGCGGAGTACGAGCCGGCGGCCCTCGTGCCGCGCTGAGATCTGGACATGTCCCGGCCCTTCCGCGTTGGCGATCCCATGTTTGATCGCGTTCTCAACTAGCGGCTGCAGAATCAGCCCGGGCACTCGCGCCTCGATGACCGCCGGCTCGATCGCGATCTCCACGGATAGCCAATCGCGAAACCGGAGTTGTTCAACGTCGAGGTAGCGCTCGACGAGAGCCATTTCGTCGCGAAGCGACACCTCGAGCGTCGTGCCCGCAGCGAGCACACGCCGAAGCAACTCGCTCAGGTTGACTACGGCTCGCAGGGCATCCTCATTCGCGCCACGCCGGATCAGCATCGCGACGACGTTCAGCGCGTTGAACAGGAAGTGCGGGTTGAGCTGTGCGCGTAATGCCTCGAGCCGGGCGCGCACAAGCTGCGACTCGAGCTGCGCGGCCGTGAGCGCCCGGTCCCGCGCCTCACGCGCTTCGCGATACAACCGCGCGTTATCGATCGCCAGCGCTGCACGCGCGCCGATGAGCTCCACGAGTTCGAGGTCGGCCTCCTGGTATCGCCGCCCGCTCACCGAGGTAACGAGCACGAGTGACCCAACCAGGTCGTCGTGCGCGACCAGCGGCACAATCAGGTACGAGATCGGCTTCAGCTCGCGATAGATGCGGAGAGCCTCCGGGTTGGTCGACATGCGTCGGGCCGAGGCGAGCGATGTCACTGGTGACAGGTATGGCCGCCGCGTCGTGAGCACGCCACCGACGCGACTTTCAGGGTCGCGTAAGTCGGGCTGGTAAACACGTGCCAGCTCGATGAGCAGCGGTACCTTCTCGGGATCGACGTGCGTCGATGCTGCCTGGCGGTAGGTACCATCCGTGGTACGCAGGTACACGAGCGCGTAGTCAGCGAGACGCGGCACGACCAAGTTCATCACCTGGTCGAGCGTATGATCGAGCTCGAGCGACGTCGAAAGGCTGCGCGCAGCGTCGATCAGCACCTCGTTCGCGGTGTCCACAAGCTCACCGCTGCCCGAGCGGCGTGGTTCGTTGGGTCGACCCGTACGACGGCGTTTCATAGGCTCGAAGTCATCGCGAACACGCTCCCTCGTAAGTTAGACAGACCCGCGAACCTGTGACGCCGACCGCCGATCTCCGGTCGCGCGACTGCACGGCTGCGGCGGGCGGCCTTGCAGCGGGCGGCCGATCCACGCAGCCGGAGCAGCGCACACTGTTGTCACTGGCGTCCGCGCGAGGGGCACGGGGAGCGTGTCGGGAGGTACACGGTCCTCGTCTTGCGGCGCGCGCCGTTCTAGGACGCGCACCCGTAACGCACGATAATACAGGCTTCGACCAGCGCGGGGAGGATACGACAATGCGATCTCATCATAGCCGAGGGCTGACACTCGCAATGACGTCTGACCGGCGCGGGAGTGTACGGGCGACCACGATAACCGCTGTGCTGTCGCTGCTCTTCACACTCGCGCTCGTCGGCTGTGAGGGCGAAGCCGTCCGCGAGCAGGAAACCGGGGAGGTCGCTCCCGCGAGCCCGGCGGCGACGACCGCGATCGGCGATTTCGGCGACCTCGACGCAGACCGCGACGCTCGGCTCACCAACGACGAGTTCAATCAGTGGTGGCGCGATCGCGGTCTCTTCGGGCGCTGGAACACCGACGCGAGCGACGGACTCACCGACGCCGAGCTGAGCACCGGGTTGTTCAACACGTGGGACCGCAATGAGGCCGGGATCACGGAAAGCGAGTGGAACACCGGGGTCCGAACGTGGTTCCCCTCGGATGCCTCCTACGGCGCGTACGGCGACTGGGATGCGAACGACAACACCCTGATCGAGGAGAACGAATTCCGTGAGGGACTCGGCCGTCACAACCTCTTCGATACGTGGGACGCCAACCGGAATGACCTGTGGGAGGAAGATGAGGTGTTCGGCGGCTTCTTCGAGATCTTCGATGCCAACGATGATCGTGGCATTGACGAAAACGAGTGGAACACCGGGTACCGCGACTGGGACTGGGGGTTCTGACCGTATGATGTCGAGGCCGATTGTGCTGCGCGGGGTGATCGCTCTACTCGCCGTCGGTCTCCCCGCGGCCTGCGTGGGCGAGACCACACGCGACCAGCCGCCGAGCGAGGTGACGACGCCGGGTGAGGGGCCGACCTACCTCGACGCCGACTCGATCGGGCGCGCCGACTCGACGCCTCGACGTTAGGCACCGCGACACCCGGCGTCATGAGGAGGACATCGGATATGATGCGCACCCGTTCCGGCTCGCTCACCCGACTCGCCGCCGTGACGACGGTGGGCGCCAGCGTGCTCGTCGCGTCGTGCGGCCGAGAGGACGAGCCGATCACCGACGCCCGCACCGTGGTCGAGGA
>DAINRQ010000244.1:0-4729 GCA_036741775.1 Gemmatimonadaceae bacterium
GGTCGATCTTCAAGAAGATGCAGAAGCGCGACAAGCCGTACGACGAGATCTACGACCTGCTCGCGATTCGCGTCCTCTGCAACAGCGTCCCGGACTGCTATCACACGTTAGGCGTCATCCACGACGGGTGGACGCCGCTCCAGGAGCGGATCAAGGATTACATCGCGCAGCCCAAGTCGAACGGGTATCAGTCGCTGCATACCACGGTGTTCGGACCGGCGCGGCAGCTGTTCGAGATCCAGATCCGCACGCGCGAGATGCACCGCACCGCGGAGTTCGGGATCGCGGCGCACTGGCTGTACAAGGACGGGAACTCGAAGTCGGCCGATGAGCTCGACCGTCACCTCGCGTGGTTCCGGCAGGTCCTGGAAGTCCAGCTCGACGCGAAGACGCCTGACGAGTTTCTCGAGTTCCTGAAGCTCGACCTGTTCCAGGACGAGATCTTCGTATTCACGCCGACGGGGGACGTGATCCAGTTGCCGAAGGGGGCGACGCCGATCGACTTCGCGTTCGCGGTGCACACCGAGATCGGGCTCCACTGCTCGGGCGCGAAGGTGAACGGGCGAATTGCGCCGCTCTCCCGGCAGCTCAAGAACTCCGAGACGGTGGAGATCATCCGGTCGCCGAACGCGCGTCCGAGTCGGGACTGGCTCGCGCACGTCCGGACCGGGCGCGCTCGGCACAAGATCCGGCAGTGGCTCCGGCACGAGGAGCATGCGACGTCGGCGAAACTGGGGCGTGACATTCTGGATCGCGAGCTCAAGCGTCGTCGCCTGCCGAAGCCGGACGATCGCGAGCTCGAGGCGGTCGCGAAGCAGTTCAGCCTCAATGACGCGAACCACCTCATCGCGTCGATCGGGCAGGGCGATCTGAACATCGGCCAGGTGCTGAACGCGCTGCGGCCGGAACTCGAGTCGTCGCCGGATCATCAGCCGCGCCCGACGGCGATCGAGCGGCTCGTGGAGCGGATGCGTGGCACGCCGAAAGGCGTCCGGATTCAGGGCGCCGACGGGCTCATGGTGCGCTACGCCCAGTGTTGCCAGCCCGTTCCGGGTGACTCCGTGGTGGGCTACGTGACGCGCGGCCGAGGCGTGAGCATCCACCGGGCCGACTGTCCGAACCTCCTCATGCTCGCGCACGAGCCCGAGCGGCGGCTCGAGATCGACTGGCAGCAACAGGAGGGGGAACGCTTCGTCGTCCGGCTAGCGCTGGAGGGGATCGACCGCCGCGGTCTGTACGCGGACATCGCGGGCGCCGTGTCCGCTGCGGGAACCGATATCCGCAGCATGGAGTTGAAGACGGTGGACGGACGCGTGACCGGGTCAGCGCTCGTCGAGGTCGAGAACCTGTCGCACTTGCAGAAGATCATCAAGGCGGCGCGCCGGGTAAAAGGCATCAAGGAAGTCGCGCGGCGGGAACGGATTTCCACGGACAACGAGGGCTAGCACGTTCCGGCCGGCCGGCCGGGACGCCGGCCGGCCTCAAGCGGCGACGTACTCGCAAGGGCGGTCGGATGGGGAAGCTGGCCGTGCTGATGGCAACCGCGTTCGTCGACATGATCGGCGCGGTGATGATCCTGCCGCTGATCCCGTTCTACGCGGACACGTTCGGGGCGAGCGGGTTCATCATCGGCGTCCTCATCTCGGCGTTCTCGATCGCCCAACTCGTGAGCGCGCCGCTCTGGGGGAAGCTCTCCGACCGGCACGGGCGCCGCCCCGTGCTGTTGCTCGGACTCGCCATCTCCGCGGTGTCCTACGTCGTGTTCGCGTTCGCCGATTCCCTCTGGCTGCTCTTCGCCGCCAGAGCGGTGCAGGGGCTGGGGGGCGGAACGGTCGGAGTCATTCAGGCGTACGTCGCGGACGCGAGCGCGCCGGAAGAGCGCGCGAAAGGGCTCGGCTGGCTCTCTGCGGCGACGAGTCTCGGCGTCATCGTCGGGCCCGCGTTAGGCAGCGTGCTCGCGGCCATGTGGGGACGGGCCGCCCCCGGCCTCGGCGCCGCCGTCCTGTGCGTGCTCAACCTCGCCTTCGCGTGGCGCTTCCTGACGGAATCCCGCGAGATGCGCGTGACCGACAGCCACGCGATTCCGACGCCAGCCAGGAAGCTGAGTCCATGGCGCGTCCTCGCCAATCTGGCCGAGCCGGCGTCCCGCCTGATCTGGACGTACGCCGTGGCTATCGGGGCGTTCTACGGGATCGTTGCGGTGTTCACCATGTTCCTCGACCGTCAGTTCGGGATTGGTGAGAAGACGATCGGGTACTTCTTCATGTGGTTCGGCGCCGCCGGCGTCATCGTGAGGGCGACGCTCGTCGGGCCCGCGGTGCGGTGGCTTGGCGAAGTACGCATGGCTCGGCTCGGAATCGTGCTGCTCGCGGCAGGGCTCACCCTGTTCCCGTTCTCGCGCAACTACCCGGTCCTGCTGTTCGCGATGACGCTCATGCCGCTCGGGACGGCGTTCACCTTTCCGGCCGTCACCGCGCTCCTGTCCCGCGTTGTACCATCGCGCGAGCGCGGTTTGTACATGGGAGTCCAGCAGACCGTGGGCGGGGTGTCGCGTGTAATCTTCCCCTGGTGGGACGGATGGGCGTTCGATCACATTGCGATGGCGGCACCGTTCGTCGTCTGTGGCGCGATGACGGTCGGAACGCTCTGGCTCGTTCGGGGGCTGGAAGTTCCATCGGTAACGCGCCCCGACGCTCCGCGGGCGGAAGGGCGTGAAAACGACGGAGTCGCGGCGGCACCGACGCGAGACGTCAATGTTGCAGGGGGACGATCGGTGCGGGACGCAGTTGGCAGCATCAAGTCCGGGGACTGACGCGCGGGAACCGGCGAAGCCGTCCGCGAGAATGTCCGCGGGTGAAGTGAAGTGACATGATCGCGGGGAGGAGGAATGGTCCGGGACATCGTCCGTCGGCAGAGGTGGCGTGGGATCGTCACGTGGACCTTCGCGGCACTCGCGACTTCGCCGTCGATCGCTCGCGCACAGGAGGAGCCTGCGCGCCCGCTCCTTCAGGTGGAGGTCGGCGACAGCATCGGCCTGCCGCTCCCGGACGCGACGATCGAGGTGTTCACCTTCTTCGAGGGCGGGATCGTCCGGGAGTGGGCGCGGACCGAGCCACATACGCTCCCCGCCGGGATTTTCCTACTTCGATTCTCGCATCCGGGCTATCGAACATCGGTATTCTCGGTGCCGCTTCGCACGGGGAGCGTCGTTTCGCTCCGCGTGCGCCTGACTCCGCAGCCCGACACGACTCCGCCGCGGCCCGGGAACGCCTCGGCAGACGAGGTGCACGCGATCGGGCTGGCGATCGATGGGCGCGCCAAGAACGACATCATCGGGATGCGTCGCGTGATCGCGGGTCAGGATATCGCCTCGACTTCCGGAGCGCCCACCGTCGGCGCGCTCATTCGCCGCGTGCGGAACACCGACCTGAAGGTGCTGCCAGCGTCGAGCGGCTCGTTCCGCGTATTTACGAGGGGCCGGGGCGGCGGGTACTCGTGCCCGCCACAGGTGATGATCAATGGCGACCGGCGCCAGTTTCTGCCGTTCGCCGTGTTCGACGGCCTGTACCGGCCCGGCGATGTGGAGGTCATCGAGATCTTCCCCGAAGGGCACGTGGTGCCCCTGGGGTATCAGGGGCAGCAATCGCCCTGCGGACTGCTCGTCGCCTGGTTGAGGAGCTAGCACTTCACCTTCTTCCGTGAGCCTAACGTGGGACCGATGCACGTGACGCGGCCGATCCGCGTCGTCGTTCTCGCAGCGCTCGTGGGCGGCGCTGGCCGGCAGGCGGCGGCCCAGGAAACGCCTCGAACTCTGGCGAGGAAAGCCGGACGTCATTGGCGAGCGGCGTGTTATCGACCGGGCCAACATCGAGTGTGCTTCACGCGCCTCCATCGCTATCAGCCGTTCAGCACCAGCTGTGGACTGATCCTGGCCTCGGTTCGGAGCCGCTAGAGGCCTTCGTCCGGCAAATATCGATGGCGCCTGCCATCCACATCGAAAACGCGTCGCTCTGGGGAACTGGTCGGCCCGAACAAACTCCGACGCGGCGCATTATATTCCGCCCATGTCCCGCGCCGAATTTCTGCTGCAAGCGCCCTTCGAGCCCGCCGGCGATCAGCCCAAGGCGATCGCTGAACTGACCGCCGGACTCGAACGAGGTGACCGCTTCCAGACCCTGCTCGGCGTCACCGGATCCGGCAAGACGATGACGATGGCGAACGTCATTAGGAATTTCGGCCGGCCGACGCTCGTGCTGTCGCACAACAAGACGCTGGCGGCCCAGCTCTATGGCGAGCTGAAAGGGTTTTTCCCGAACAACGCTGTCGAGTACTTCATCTCGTACTACGACTACTACCAGCCCGAGGCCTACGTCCCCTCGAGCGATACGTACATCGAGAAGGACGCGTCGATCAACGAGGACATCGATCGCCTGCGGCTGCGCGCGACGTCGAGCCTCATGGAGCGCCGGGACGTCATCATCGTCTCGACCGTCTCAGCGATCTACGGTCTCGGCGACCCGATCGAGTACCGCGAGCGAATGGTCAGCCTCGAGAAGGGGCAGTCGATTCCGCGGAACGAGATCCTGCGCGCGCTCGTGAACATCCAGTACAGCCGCAACGACGTCGCGTTCGACCGCGGCACGTTCCGCGTTCGTGGCGACACGGTGGAGATCCTCCCCGCGTACGAGGAGCAGGGAGTCCGCATCGAGCTCTGGGGCGACGAGGTCGA
>DAINRQ010000245.1:0-2126 GCA_036741775.1 Gemmatimonadaceae bacterium
ATCAACGGCGAGAACATGGACCAGCGCGTTCGCGACGTGAAGACCTATCTCGAGCGGCTTCGCGGCGAGCTTGCCGAAAACGGCTTCGACGCCGCAGCCAGAGTCGTTGCCCATTGGTCCATCGCCAGCAGCATCCTCGAGTACGCGGGCGAGCACGAGGTGGACCTGATCGAGCTCGCGACCCACGGCCGCGGCGGGGTGGCGCGGCTGCTGCTCGGGAGTGTAGCGGACAAGCTCGTGCGGGGCGCGCAGACCCCACTGCTGATCTATCATCCGCCGAGCGCGGACGACACCGCGAGCCCGCAGACGATCGCGGAGCCAGTTGGAGCACGGGGAGTGCATCCGCCGATTTCGACGGTGGAGTGACCCAGCGCCGATATTCGTTCTCGACAACCTTCTGCACATGCGTGTAGACCCGTTCTTCCAGTGCTGCATCGCCTAACGCGGCCTGACCGATGGCGACGTCTCGGCGGGGGGATCGACCGGACCAGAGTCCACGACGCGCGCTTCGCTCAGCGACCCTTCAGGCGCCGCTCTTGAAGGGCAAGATGCTCTCAGCGGGGCGGCGACGCGCCGCTGCGAGTAAGAGCTTTCGTTCCGCCACCCCAACGTTGCCGGCGCGTCCGATCGATCGCACAAAGAAGCGGCGAGGATGTCGTGACCGGCGCATCGTTGCCGGATTCGGGTACTGCTCAGCGCTCCCTCAGCGGGCCCTCATTCGTGGGTGGTACCGTTCTCGGTCCACTCTCTTTGAGCCCTCGCATGCACCTGTGGCATCTGACGCCCGATGCGCCACGCGACCCACATCGCGTGAGCGCGGGCGACTGGGTATCGCTGGTTTTTGGCACCTGGCCCATGGAGCCTGGCCAGAACGTATGGCTCACCCTTCGGGTCGATGGTGCATCCGGCGCAACGCGTGAGTCGCGGGTGGACGTCGTGTGGCAGCGTAACGAGGGGGTGAACAGCTACTGGCGCGCCGAGATCGGTCCGTTCGCGGACGGCGACATCGTTCGGTATGGCGCGTACGCGAGCGGCCCCTCAGGGCTGGTCGACGGGTCGGTGGTGGAGCTCCGTGTAGGCCCCAGGCTGCACGTAGCAATCCTCTGGCATCAGCACCAGCCGCTCTATCGCGACCTCGCAGCGCCGTCGCCGCGCGGCAGCTACGGGCAGCCGTGGGTGCGCCTGCACGCGATCCGCGATTACTACTCCATGGCGCACCTCGTGGCGCAACATCCCGGGGTCCATCTGACGATCAATCTCACGCCGGTGCTCCTGTGGCAGCTCGAGGACTACGCGCAGCGTGGGGCAACGGACCGCGCGCTCGAGCTGACGCTGACCCATGACGCGCGGCTAACGCCGGCGGAGCGCGAGGCGATCCTGGCCACGTTCTTCGACGCGCACTGGCACAACCAGATCTTCCCGCACCCGCGATACAAGGAGCTATTCGTTCAGCAGCTCGATCGGCGGCCGTTCAGCGCGCAGGATCTGCGCGATCTGCGCATGTGGTTCAATCTGGCCTGGTTCGGCAAGGAGTTCCGCGACGGTGATGTACCGCTCGTAACCGGCTCGGTGGTCTCGGTACGGCGGTTCGTCGAGCAAGCGCGGGACTTCACTGAAGGCGATATCGAAGCCATGGTGGCCGAGCAGATGAAGATCGTCGACGCAATCGTGCCTCTACACCGCTCGCTCCAGGAGCGCGGACAGATCGAGGTGTCGGCGACGCCGTTCTTTCACCCGATCCTTCCGCTCCTCGCCGACACCGACCGCGCCACGGTCGATCGACCTGGCGCGACCTTCCCGCCGCGGTTCGCTCACCCGGACGACGCCGTGGGACAGGTGCGTCTCGCTGTCGAGGAATACGAGCGCTGCTTTGGACGACGTTGCCGGGGCATGTGGCCGGCCGAAGGGGCCGTGAGCCAGTTCATCCTGCCGCTCTTCGCCAGTGAAGAGATTCGCTGGATCGCGACCGACCGTGGCGTGCTCGCCCGGTCGGGGCGGTGGGGCTACGACGCTGATGACCCCGACGTGCTCTGCCAGCCGTACCGCGCCGAGGATGGTGATGGTGTCGTATCCGTGTTCTTTCGCGACCACTGGCTCGCCGACCACATCGGGTTTCACTACCAGCA
>DAINRQ010000245.1:2226-4629 GCA_036741775.1 Gemmatimonadaceae bacterium
CTGCACACGGGCTCCTGGATCGACGAGCTGGGGTCGGCGCCAGGCGTCGATCTGGGCACCTGGATCGGTGAACCGGAGGAGAACCGCGCGTGGGCGCTGCTCGCGCAGACCCGAGATGATCTGGCGCGATCCGGGTCCTGGCCGCCGGCGGCGCCTAATGCGTTGCGTGCGGTCTACGCTGCCGAAGGAAGCGACTGGTTCTGGTGGTTCGGCGCGGACCAGGATTCCGGAAATGACGCCGCCTTCGACGAGCTGTTTCGGAGTCACCTCCGGAGCGCGTATCGCGCCGTCGCGCTCACACCGCCGCCCGCACTCGACGCGCACATTGTCCCGCACGTAGTCCCGTGGACCTTCACGGCGCCGGTCGCGCGGGTGCAGCCCGGCGACCGGCTTGCGGTCCAGACCCATTGCGCCGGAACGCTCACCTGGCAGCTCGACGGCGGCCCGCCCGTGACGGCGGCGCTCGCCCCGAGCGGTGGAGCAATGGGCGGCACCAACCGCTATGCGGTCACGATCGGGCCGCTCGCCGCTGGCGCGACGGAATTGCGCTTCCGCTTCCGATGCACCGAACCGCGCTGCGATGGCCGCGAGATCTGCTGCCGTGAAGACGAACACGTTGTCACGATCGATGCAGCCGAACCCGCTAGACAGGACGAACCATGATGTCCCCGCCTGCAACGAGACGGTGCCTAACGTCTCATACGTTCCCTGGAGAGAGGATCATGCATCAACCCCTGCGCGTGGATGTCGCCGCCGAACCCGACGGCCGAGTGCGTTCCGCCCGCCCAATCGGCAGCCGGCGCCGTCCGTCCGCCCGTGCCACCGTAGAGGTACCGGCATCGGCACCGCCAGCGTATTCGGCCCATGCCCGGCGCGATGACCAGCGCTGGCTCGACGTGACCCGTTGCGGCGCAGCGGAGGTCTTTGGCGAACCGGCCGAGCGCCGTTTCACGCTCCGGTACTGGACGGGGTTCGAGGAGCGTCCGACCGGAGGCGCATCGGACTTCACGCTCGTGCTGACTCACGCTGGTGCACTGCGGCGGATGTTGCTCCCGCCTTCCGAGCTCGCAATCGGAGAGGCGTTCGTCCGTGGCGATTTCGACGTCGAGGGGAGCCTCGAGCGCGCCGCCGCGTTGGCGCCGGTGATCACCGAGCGTCTCCAGTCGCTGCCTCGACTCGCCCGACTCCTGAGGCTCCTACGAAAGCTCCCGGCGAACGGCGCGCCTTCGCCGAACATGCCGCAGCATCGCCCGTCCGTGCGCCATCTCGGACGACGCCACTCGCGAGGGCGGGATGCAGAGGCGATTCGTCACCACTATGACGTCGGGAACGAGTTCTACGAACTCTGGCTGGACGAGGAGATGGTGTACTCGTGCGCGTACTTCCGCGGCGAGAGTGACGATCTGGACGACGCCCAGCGTGCCAAGCTGGATCACATCTGCCGCAAGCTGCGCCTGCAGCCGGGTGAACGGTTCCTCGACATCGGGTGCGGGTGGGGAGGATTGATACGGCACGCGGCTCGCCATTACGGTGTTCGCGCGCTCGGGATCACACTGAGCCCGGCACAGGCCTCGCACGCACGGGAGCGCATCGCGTCGGAGGGGCTGGCGGATCAGTGCCGTGTGGAAGTGCGCGACTACCGGGAACTCGGCGGCGCCGGGCAGTTCGACAAGGTGGTGAGCGTCGGCATGGTCGAGCACGTGGGTCGCCGCGAGCTGGTGCGCTACTTCCGCACGGTCTTCGATCTCACCGCTCCGGGCGGATTGTTCCTGAACCACGGCATCGTGAGCCTGGATGACGCACGGTCGCGCGCGTTCGGTGATCGCCTGCGGCAGTGGCTCTGGCGACGTGGAGAGTTCATGGACCGGTACGTGTTCCCGGACGGCGAGCTCGCGACGCTCGGCACGATGTGCGCGCACGCGGAGCGAGCCGGCTACGAGCCGCGGGATGTGGAGGGCCTGCGCGAGCACTACACCCACACGCTTCGCCATTGGGTGCGGCGCCTCGAGGCGCGGGCGGAGGCTGCGCTCGCGCATGTAGGCGCCCCCGCCTTCCGGGTGTGGCGCCTCTACATGGCGGTCTCAGCACACGCATTCGCCGTGGGACGAATTGGTGTCGCACAGGTGCTCCTCGCCCGCCCGGACGCGGCCGGGCGCTGTCACTTGCCCCTCACCCGTGAGGACCTCCACGCGAGCACAGCGCACCCCCTCGCACGGAGCGCACGGCAACAAATCGGTGCTAGCCATGCGAGGCACGAGAGATAGAGCTAACGAGACTCGTGGTCGCGCTTCACCGACAGTGCGCGACCAGGCGAAGCATGCGAGCGGGCCGCGGGCTGCTCCCTCCGCTCCGGCAGCGGTGCCATGGCACGCCCTCACGCCTGACGATGCGCTGCTGGCGCTG
>DAINRQ010000246.1:0-4623 GCA_036741775.1 Gemmatimonadaceae bacterium
GGCTTTGTCCTTCCACCACGCGCGGACCGCCGGGTCGAGCGGGTCCGCCGTTCGCAGACCGCCGATCTCGATGGGCGCGCTGAAGCGGGCCGTGAGAAAGACACGAATTCCGTACGGACGGAACACGTTCGCGAGAGCCGCGACCTTCGTCACGTACTCCGGCGTGAGCACCCGCGCATTCGCGTTCACGTTCGTGAGGGCCACGGCATTGATGCCAATGGACGCGTTCGCTCGAGCGTAATCGAGGTACCGCGTCGGAGAACCGTTAGGCAGCACGGACCAGTCCCACAGGGACTGACCTGCGTACCCACGCTCCACGGACCGATCGAGGTTGTCCCAGTGGTCCAGCATGCGGAACTGCACCTTCGGCGCGCTCACGATGTCGAGCCCCGCGAGCGGCCGGTGCATTTGCATGAGCCGGATGAAGTGGAACGCTCCGTAGAGGACGCCGATGTCTCGATTGGCGGCAATCACGATCGCACGCCGGCCGTCGAGCTCGATCGCCCGGATCACGTATCCCTCGTGCCCCGCCAAGCGGAGCGCAGCCGCAAGCTGTCGCGACGCGAGCGCCGCAATCGCGGGCGAGCTCGCCGGCGTCCCGACGATGAGCGTGCCGCCGCGCGTCGCGCGCGGCAGCACCCGCACGGACAATCCGGTGAGACCACCGAGCGCGGACGTGAGCTCGTCCCGCGCGACGCGGAGCGTGGGTGTTTCCGCCTGCATCGAGAGCCCACCGATCGCCACGCGATACTCGGCCAGTCGCGCCGCATCGGTCACAGGACGGTAGCGCAGCCACAGCTCGTACCCGTCTTCGGCGTGCACAGGCCGTGGCGCGGCCGCCGCCATTGCGCACGCCACCACGAGAAGGCGGAACCGGATCATACCATGCAGCCGTTGGTCATCAACTCACCGTTCCCGGTCCCCGTTCCCCGTTCCCGGTCCGTCAACGCGGAATCTGCGGCACCCGATCGTCCTTGGGATCAGCCCACGACTGATTCGGGATGAGCGGCGACCACCCCGGACGCAGCGGATCCTGATCATACGGATACGTGCCGAGCCGCAGGAACCGCTCGTGATACTCGGCGAGGCGATCGCGGTCGAGCTTGACGCCGAGGCCGGGGCTCGTGGGAACGGGGATCCCACCGCGACAGTATGTGAGCTTGCCGCCCTCGACGACGTCATCCGTCAGATGGTGATAGTGCGCGTCCGCGGCGAACGTCAGGTTCGGCAAGGCAGCACCCAGGTGCAGCATCGTCGCCAGCTGGATACCAAGCTCGCCGGATGAATGCACGGCGACGCCCAGCTGGAATGCCTCGCAGATGCCGGCGGCCTTCACGCATGGGCGAATGCCACCCCAAAACGTGGTGTCGAGCAGAATGACATCGACAGCGGTCTCGCGGATGTTCGCCGCGAGTTGCTCGAACCCCACGACGACGGTGTTCGTCGCGAGCGGCATCCGCACCTTCTCGCGCGTGCGTCGCATCCCGTGCAGACCGAATACCGGATCCTCGAGGTAGTCGTTCTTGAGATCCTCGATGCGCTGCCCGAACCAGATCGCCTGCTCGGTGGACCAGACGCCATTCGGATCGAAGCGGAAGCTGTCACCCGACAGCGCTTCGGCGATCGCGCGGTAGCACTCGAGCTCGTACTCCGGCGGGAAGACACCGCCTTTCAGCTTGTGCGATGTGAACCCGTACTTCTCCTTGAGCGACTTCGCCTCGGCGACGAGTTGATCGCACGTGCGGACCTCACCGGACCCGTCGCCGTTCGCGTAGCGAAAAAACAGGTACGACGCGAACGGGACGTGGTCGCGGACCTTCCCGCCGAGGATGTCGTACACCGGCACACCCCATTTCTGCCCGAGGATGTCGAGGCAGGCGAACTCCAGCGCGGCGAGAATCTGGGTGCGATTGTTATAGAGCGACGCCGTGGGGTTCGCGATGAGGAATCGCATCCGCTCGAGCTCAGCCGGGTTATGCCCGACGAGATACGATTTCAGGCCGTTGAACGCGGCTACGGCGCTCTCACCGCCGCCACCCATCTCGCCGAGCCCGATAAGCCCTTCGTCGGTTTCGACTTCTACGATCGTTCGGACGAAGCGCCCCCAATGACACCCATTCGCGTGCCGCAACGGTGCTTCGAGCGGAACGGTGACTGGAGTGGCTCGGATGTCGATGATCTTCATGCGGAAGCGGGCAGTGTGATCAATTGACCTTATGACTAGGCATCTTGCGGCCTGCCGCCCGTCTCTGTCAAGTCGAAGCTTCAGTCACCGGGCGGCGCGGCGGTTCGTGCGCGGGCTACGTGTCGACCCGCGCCGCCTCCATCCGCGGCACGAGCAGGTGGAACAGCACCAACGCCCCCACGTACACGACGGCGCAGATGACGAAGATGATCTGGTAGTTGCTGCCGGTCGCGTCGAGGATGTAGCCAGTGAGCCGCTGGAATCCCATCGCGCTCAGGGCGCCGAGGAACCCGCCCATCCCTACGACGGATGCGACGGCGGGGCGCGGGAACATGTCGCTCACGGTCGTGAAGAGGTTGCAGGACCACCATTGATGAGCCGCCGCGGCGACGCTCACGATACCGACCGCGACCCAGAGCCTCGAGGCGAACGGGGCGAACACCGTCGGCAGAATCAGCACCGCCGCGATACCCATCGCCACTTTCCGGCTGCGGTTCACGGTCCACCCCCTCGAAATCAGTCGGCTGGAGAACCACCCTCCGCCCACCGAACCCACGTCGGCCAGGACGTAGATGGCAACGAGTGGTGCCGCGAGGCCGGACAGCCGCACACCCCAGTTCGTGTCCAGAAATTTCGGGAGCCAGAAGAGATAGAACAGCCAAACCGGATCGGTGAGCGACTTACCAACAATGAACGCCCACGTTTGGCGGTGTCGCAGCAACCCCAGCCAGGGTACCGAGACTGCCCGTTCGGGTGGGTCGCTGCGAATGTGCGCGAGCTCAGAGGGCGACACCCGTGGATGACTGGCCGGGTCGCGATACATCGCCAGCCAGAACACCAACCATATGAAGCCGACGGCGCCGGTCGCGATGAACGCCCAACGCCACCCCCACGTGAGCGCGATCCACGGGACGACCAGCGGAGCGATGATCGCCCCGACGTTGCTGCCCGCGTTGAAGATCCCCGTCGCGAGCGCCCGCTCTTTTTTCGGGAACCACTCCGCCACCGACTTCACGGCCCCCGGGAAGTTCCCCGCCTCGCCCAGTCCGAGCGCCGCCCGCGCGAAGGAAAAGCCTGCAGCCGATCTCGCGAGCGCGTGGCCCATCGCGGCCAGACTCCAGAACACGATGGCGAACGAGAACCCCTTCCTCACTCCTATGCGATCGAGCAACCGGCCCATGAGCAGCAGACCGACGCCATATGACAGGCTAAACCAAGACACGATGGCGCCATAATCAGACTCGGACCACGCCAGCTCGCGCTGAAGCATCGGCGCCAGGATGCCCAGGACCTGACGGTCCATGTAGTTGATCGTCGTTGCAAAGAAGAGCAGCGCGACGATGGTCCAGCGGTAGCTGGACCCCCGCGTATCGACCGCGGCGTCTGCGGCGCTAGACCCCACTGAATGCGCTGAAACCGCCATCGATCGGTAGAACGATCCCGGTGACGAAGGACGCCGAGTCGCTGCAAAGCCATTGAACTGCGGCGGTGAGCTCGTCGGGCCGGCCGAACCGACCCATTGGCGTGTGGGCGATAATGCTGAGCGCGCGCGGGGTATAGCTCCCGTCCGGATTGATGAGCACAGCCCGGTTCTGCTCGGCGACGAAGAAGCCGGGCGCAATCGCGTTGACGCGCACGCCGTCGCCATATCGGCGAGCGAGGTCCACGGCGAGCCAGCGAGTGAGGCTATCGATCCCGGCCTTCGCCATCGAGTAGCCGAGCACGCCGGTGAGGGCGCGCGCCGCCGCCATCGACGAGATGTTGATGATCACGCCAGCACGCTGACGCCCCATGATCTCGCCAAACCGGAGGCTGGGGATCAGGCTACCGTGAAGGTTGAGCCGGAATACCTCCTCGGTTGCGTCGACCGGCACCTCGAACACCGGCCGATCGTCGCTCCGCGCGCGGGCGACGTTCCCGCCCGCGGCGTTGATAAGAATGTCGATGCGCCCCCAGTCGGCGAGCAGCGCATCGCGCGCGGTGTCGAGTTGCGGCTCGTCGAGGACGTCGGCGACGACGGCTCGGGCGTCGGCACCCGCGGTCCTGAGCGATTCCGCCTTCTGCTCGGCGGGCTCGCGACGCCGGCCGAGGATGGCGACGCGTGCCCCGGCGCTGGCGAGACCCGAGGCGATGCTCCCGCCGAGGACGCCGTAGCCACCGGTCACGACGGCCACTTTGCCGTCGAGCGAGAACGGATTCACCGCCATTCTTTTTTATGAAGGTTGCCGGCGGGTCAGGTTCGTAAGGTCATCTGAGAACCGGCATTATGGCACGAACTCCGGGGATCGGGAATAGTCCGGTATGTAAGGGGTCGGAGTCCTAAGCCATCGTTTCCGCGCGTTGCGTGGAAACGATGACTTAGGACTCCGACCCCTTACTGCATCCCCTTACTGCGCACCAGTATCGCGTTCCCTACCGTCCGCTCGCCATTCGGGTCG
>DAINRQ010000247.1:0-4472 GCA_036741775.1 Gemmatimonadaceae bacterium
CCGACGAGCTCATCGAGATCGCGAAGGTCGCCGCGAAGCACGGGGGCGTGTACGCGAGCCATATTCGCGGCGAGGGCGCCGAGGTCGTCCAGGCCGTGCAGGAGCTGATCACGATCGCCGAGAAGGCTGGCCTCCCCGGTGAAGTATTTCACCTGAAGGTCGCGCACCGCCCGTCGTGGGGCATCCGCATGGACTCCGTGCGTCAGGTCGTCGAGGCGGCGCGCGCGCGCGGCGTCGACGTGGCCGCGGATCTCTATGTGTACACCGCGGGTGGCACCGGCCTCGAGGCCACGATCCCGAGCTGGGCGTTCGAGGGCGGGATGGACTCGCTCCGAGCGCGGCTCACGAACCCCCAGGTGCGCGCGAGGCTGAAGCGCGAGCAGCAGACCGGCTCCCCCGGCTGGTGGAACATCGTCGAAGCCGCGGGCGGCTGGGACGGCATCGTCCTCGTGAACGCCCGCAACCCCGAGAACGCGAAGTACGAGCGCAAATCGCTGAGCGAGATCGCTCGACTCATGAACAAGGAGCCGGCGGACGCGGCGATGGACCTCGTGCTGCAGGGCCAGGGGCGCGTCATGGCCATCTATCACATGATGGGCGAGCCCGACATCGAGACGGCGCTCAAGTTCCCGTGGACGAGTATCGGGAGCGACGCCGGCGCGGTCCTGACGTTAGGCCAGCCCGATCAGACCGGCCTCCCGCATCCGCGCTCGTTCGGCAACGCCGCCCGCGTGATCGCCGAGTACGTGAAGAAGCGGAAGGTGCTGACGCTCGAGGACGCGGTGCGGAAGATGACGTCGTGGCCGGCCACGCGCATGCGCCTCGCGAACCGCGGCTCGATCAAGGAAGGGCACTGGGCGGACGTCACCATCTTCGACCTGGAAAAGCTCGACGATCGTGCGACGTACGACGAGCCGATGGTTTTCCCGACAGGGATCGAGTACGTGCTCGTGAACGGCGTCGTGACGATCGATCAGGGCAAGCACACGGGCGCGAAGGCGGGGAAGGTGCTCTACGGGCCGGGCAAAACAGCGAACGGGAGCGATCGCTGAGCGCGCCACGCGCGACGCTGTGGTGAATCGTCGCAGCCCGTCTGGGTAACGCGGCCCCCAGGCGGGTCAGTCCGTACGTCGGCGCGCCCTTGCGCGGAGCACCACGCCCGGTGTTACTCCGAACTCTCGCTTGAATAGCCGTGTGAAGTGCGCCTGATCCGCAAACCCCGTCCGAAACGCAATGTCCGACAGACTCGCGCCGGGCTCCTCGAGGAGCCGGCGCGCGCGCGCGAGACGGAGTGAGAGGATGTGCTGGTATGGCGGGCGCCCGATCGTCTGTTTGAAGGCGCGCGTGAAATACGATGGACTCAAGTCGGCTTCGCGTGCGAGCTCGTCGATCGATATGCCTCGATCGAGGCGGGCGTCGATGAGCTCGAGGACACGCGCCCGCGCTGTGGGGGACAATCCGCGTCGCACTCGCACCGGGCGCGGCGCGTCGACGCCAACGTGCTGGACGATCTGCAGGCTCAGGCCCGTAGCGAGCGCTTCCACGAATGGAAGGCCGCTCGGGTTGCCGCGATCGGCTTCGGCGATGAGCGCCCGTACGAGATGTTCGATCTGGGGCGTGCGGACATCGTAGACACGACGTAGCTCGGGCTGCGAGCTGCCATCCGTCCGCTCACTAGCCAGGACTACGAGGCGCCCGAAGTACGTCGGATCGATGGAGACCGCGGCGAACGTGCAGCGGGTCGAAACGCGGTGGGAGAACGACTCGCCAGCGGGACAGAACCATGCGCTCCCCGGCTGGAGCGTCACCCGCCGGAAGCCGTGCGCGCCGTCCACTTCGAACTCGAGCGGTGCCGTGTCGATGTTCACCGCGAGGTAGTGGTGCGCGACGGTGAGGTCATCGACAACCCAGGTGTCCTTTTCACCCGCCTCCGTGAGCACACCGGGCCATCCGAGCGTATCACTCGAAATGATGAGCCGAACGTCATTGAGCGCGTCCACTCGTTGCCCCGAGCGGCTATCGAGGAACGGAATGCTGCTCCTCGGCGAATCATGCATGGCGGCGTCTCCCCTTCGCAAAGGCCGTGGGTCGCCGCGCCATCGTCGTCACGGCAGGATCGTTCAACAAACGCGGGTGGCTTTCTCCAAGACCGCCCGCGTCGAGCGGCGTACGTTCCGGGCTAACCATACCCCAAGATACACAGTGCCCATACCGACCAACCCGATCAGCATCCGCCCGACGGCGGAGCTCGCCGGTGAGCCGCTCACAGACCCTCACTATCTCCCGGCTGATGCGGACAATTTGCTACGCGCCGATCCCGACCGCCGCACCCCAGTGCGCTTCTCGAGCGACGGCATCTCATTGGCGGCCCATCTGTACCGACCGCGTGGTGTGACTCCGTCCGAGCGCACTCCGGCGCTCGTGATGCTCGGCCCATTCTCGAGCGTAAAGGAACAGACCCTTCCCCATTACGCCGAGCGCCTGGCGAGTGGTGGGTACACCGTGCTCACGTTCGACTCACGTGGGTTCGGGGAAAGCGACGCCGCGCCCGGGCGACCGCGCTGGCATTACGACCCGAATGAGATCATCCAGGACTTCTGCAACGCCGTGAGCTACGTACTCACGAGGCCTGATGTCGACCCGGATCGTGTGGGCGTGGTCGGCGTGTGCATGGGCGGTGGCTACGCTGTGTCCGTCGGTGCGCGCGACAAACGGGTGAAGGCGGTGGCGAGCGTCGCCGGTGGCTATGACATCGGCGGCACGTTCCAGCAGTTTCTCGGCGTCGATGGCTTCGCCGCTTACTTCCGGAAGATCAACGATCTCGTCCAGCACGAGTACGAGACCGGTGAGGTCCAGTACATCCCGACGATCGCGCACGGGCTCTCGGCTGCCGTCCCCATCGCCGCGATGCCGAACGACGAAGCGTACAGCTACTACGACCGGACGCATCGTGACCACGCGCCCACGTGGTCGCCGCGGATGACCGCGGCGTCGCTCGGCCCGTACTTCATTTACAACGCCGTGGTGCATGCGCCGCTCGTCGCCCCGACACCCCTCCTGATCGTGCACGGCACGCGAGACCTGTTCCTGCTCCCAGAGTACGCGCAGGCGGCCTACGACGCAGCACGTGGCCCGAAGCAGTTCGTGTGGATAGAGACGCACAATCACATCGAGCTCTACGACCAGGATCCGTACGTGTCGCAGGCCGTGGATGCGCTCGTTCCGTTTCTGGACAAGCACGTTCTACCGACGCACAAGGCGACCAGCGGCCGCAAACCGGCCGAAGCGGGAGCGTGAGCGCCCGCCGCGGCAGCCGGACAACGCGCGAATGGCCATCGGGACTCGCGCGATGCTCGCCGGTCGGGCGCGGAACTGGCGAGTGGATCTGGTGCGAGACTGCCGATGATGGAAGTCAGCGCTCGACGCAACGCACAGGGCACGCGCATGAAGACCAAGCTGATCACCCTCGGCCTGATGGTTCTCATCTTCAGCGGGGTGGGTGGCATTCACTTTCGCGTCCCGGTCATTGTTGCAGGCGTGTGCGTCGGGTTGGCGCTGTTCGCTGGCGTGAGCGGATTGCGGATGGTCGTCACGAGAACGGCTGTCATTGCGGCGAGCGACAGTTTCGATGCGACGAAGGCGTACCACACCGGGCTCTCGGCTCAGCTGTACGGCGTGCTGTTCCTGATGCTCAGCGTGCCGCTCGCCGCGTTCGGCGTTGCGTACTGGCTGCACGGCGGTGATCCGCCTGGTGCGCTCGTGGAGCCGTTGGTCCGGTCGCCGCTCGTCTCGGGGCTCGCGATCGTCGCGGCCGGGACGATGATCGGGCTCTACGGCCTAACGCGACTGGTACCGGGCAACGAGACGTTCACCGAGACGCGGGTCCACCCCGTCCGACGTCGAATCACGGGGGTGTGTTTCGTGGGGCTCGGCCTCGCGATCGCGGCACTCGGGGTGGTTCGCGCGACGGCGCCTGGCACGCTCACCACGCTCCGCGACGCCGGGATAGCCCGGGTGCTGGAGCTGGCGGAGTAGACGTCAATCGCCGCCGGGCGCCGCTGGCACTCGGTCGCCTCACGTCATAACGTTGGGGCGACCAGTCCCGTACACGCCGTTCACCGGATGACTCATGGTTGCCCGCCTCGTGATCGCTGCCATCGCGGTTGCCGCCCCCAGCTTCGCTGGCGGCCAGTCCGCGCTCCCCGATTCGCTCATTCCCCGCGTTGACGCCGTCTTCGCTCGTTATGCTCGGCCTGACGCACCCGGGTGCGCGGTCGGCGTGTACCAGAACGGCGACATCGCCTACGCCAAGGGTTACGGCTCGGCGAACATCGAGTACGGCGTCCCGATCACTCCCCAGACGCCGTTCATCTCGGGCTCGATCGCCAAGCAGTTCACGGCGGCGGCCATCGCGTTGCTCGCCGAGCAGGGACGGCTGTCGCTCGATGACGACGTCCGCACGTACATTCCCG
>DAINRQ010000248.1:0-4457 GCA_036741775.1 Gemmatimonadaceae bacterium
CGCGTTCGAACGATCCGTTAGGACTCTGACCCCCAACGGAGCTTTATTATGCGCGAGTGACTCCGCCCGCCTCGGCGGAGTCTGTCGTGTGCGAGACCGTGTAAACCCGCCCCATACAACGGCCTAACCGTTATCGTGCGACTCCCCGCCTCCATCCGGACGCAATCCCTGCTCGGCGGGGTGCTCGCGCTCGTGGCAGCGGCGGCGCTGTCCGCTCAGTCGCCAACGCCAACAGATACCCTGGCTGAGGCGCGCCGGCTCCGGGACGCCGGGGAGTTCGCGGCCGCCGCGGCCATCCTTCGGCCGTACATCGCGTCACACCCTGACGACCCGGGCTCCGCACGGTTCGCGGCGCTCATGGCGTACTGGGCGAAGGACCCGCGAGCTGCGGATTCCATCTACGCGCACGCGCTCGCCCGGCATCCGAACGACGCCGAGCTCCGGCTCGAGTTCGGCCGGCTCCTCGTTGACGCACGGGATGGCACCCGCGCTCGCGCGGTGCTCTCACCGCTCGTCATCGCGACTGACTCGGCATCGCCGACCGTCGCCGCACGCGCACACATGCTCCTCGGCACGCTCGCGTACTGGACTGGAGATTACGTCGAGGCTCGCGATCGGTTCGTAGACGCTCTTCGCCGCGATTCGTCGGTCGCCGACGCACGCCAGCAGCTTCGCGAGATCGAGACGGCGGCGGCGACCTGGGTCCGCGCTGGCGTGACGGGGTGGGACGACGACCAGCCACTTCAGCGCGCGACCGTCAGCGTCGAGGGAGGCTGGTTCGCGAATCCGCTCACGCCGATCACGCTCCGGGCGCGCTCCGCGCGCTTCGACGCCGACCCGTCGGTGGAGACCGTGTCCACGGCCGAGGCAGAGCTGTCGACGTACCTGCCCGGGATGCGCCTCGAGCTCGCCGCCATGGGCGGCGTTCTCAAGCGCACGTTCGACGATGGCACCGATTGGATTGGCCGAGCGACGTTGGGCATCCGCGCTCCCGACAATGGACTGCTGCAGGTGGGCGTGGAGCGTGAGCCCTATTTGAACACGACATCAAGCCTCGCGACGCCGATCATGATTACCAGCGTTGTGGGAACGGCGCGGTGGTATCCGCGCGGCTGGATGATCGAAGCCGTCGCACGACGCGAGAGGTACCCGGACGACAACGACATCGCGACCGGATACGTGTGGGCACTCGCACCGATCGTGCGTCGTGGGCGGGGTTCGATGCACGCCGGCTATAGCTTCGCCGCGCAGTCCGCGACCACTGGACGATTCATTCCGCCGCGCGACGCGAACCTGTCCTTTCCGCCGGGGCAGGCCCCGGCGACCGTCCCGGGCAGGTACGACCCCTATTACACGCCGCGGAACCTGCGGGCACACTCGGCGCTGGCGTCCCTCCGGGTCGCGCCCAACGATCGGTGGATGCTCACCTCGGACCTCTCGTACGCGGTTCACGCGCGAGACGAGGCACCGGTGCTCGTCGTCGTTCCGGACCCGCCGGACGTGGAGATCGTGCGAGCGTACTTCGAGCGCGAGTTCACGCCGTGGAACGTGCGCGGCGGGATCGATGTCGGTGTCACGGACGCCGTACGCCTTGCGCTGACGGTCGAGCACGGGCGACGCGCGTACTACCGCTTCACGACAGTTGGGGTCTCGGGGACGTATCGGTTCGTGGCCGCGGCGCGGCGTCGCGCCGACAACCGCTGATAGACCCGCGTCTCTGGCGGCATTGTGAAGCCGCCCCGGTACGCATGCGACACCGCGTTCTCATCGCGGCCGGCGCCGGCGTCGGAATCGCGGCCGTCCTGCGGCTCGCCGACTGGTGGTTCCGCGCGCATCACGTCGGCCAGCCCGTGCTCTTCGTCATGCTCTCACTCGCGTTCTGGTACTCGGTGTCGCGCATCGTGCTCGGCTGGGTGAATTACGCCGGGCTCGCGAAGCCAGCGCATCGCGCGCCGACACCTGGTCGCTCGGTTGCCATCTTCACCACGAGCGCTCGCGGTGAGCCGCTCGCCATGTTCGAGCGCACCCTCGCCGCCTGCCGGCAGGTGCGCTACGCACACACCACTTATCTCCTCGACGACACCCGCGACCCGCGCTTCCGCGAGCTTGCCGAGCGTCACGGCGCGGTGTGGCTCGAGCTGCTCGACGTCCCCGGCGCGAAGGCGGGAAAGATCAACCGGGCGCTCGCGCAAACGACCGAGGAGCTCATCCTCGTGCTCGACCCTGATCACATCCCGTTCCCCGAGTTCCTCGATCGCGTGGTCGGTCAATTCGACGACGACCACGTCGGGTTCGTGCAGGTATCGCAGGCGTACTACAATCAACGCCGCTCGTTCACGGCCGCGGGTGCCGCCGAGCAGACGTACGGCTTCTATGGCCCGGGGCAGATGGGGCTCTACGGACACGGGGCATGCGTGGCCATTGGCGCGAACTGCACCTTCCGGCGCGCGGCGCTCGAGTCCATCGGGGGGCACGGCATCGGTCTCGCCGAGGACCTCGTGACCGCCATTCGCCTCCATGCGGCCGGGTGGAAGTCGGTGTACGTTCCCGAGGTCGTGAGTCGCGGGCTCGTGCCCGAGGACCTCGGCTCGTTCTACCGCCAGCAGCTCAAATGGGCGCGCGGCGTGTACGAGGTCGCGTTCACCGAGCTGCCGAGACTCGGGCGCAAGCTGGCCTGGCGTCAGAGATTGTCGTACCTCACCATCGGGACGTACTACCTGTTCGGCGTCACGACGCTGCTCTTTCTGATCATCCCGTACCTCTTCCTTTGGACTGGCGTGCAGCCGGCGACAATGCGATTCGGGGAGTTCCTCATGGTGGGCGCGCCGGTCGCCGCCATCGGTGCTGCCATGTACCTCGGCATGCAACGCTGGCTCTGCGATCGTGCCACCGAACAGGGGCTCCACTGGCGAGGGCTCATGCTCAAGGTCGCGTGTTGGCCGGTGTTCCTCGCCGGAACCGTGCTCGCGGTGGTGCATGCCGACATCCCCTACATCCCGACGGCGAAGGAGGCGGTGCGCGGGCGATTTCTACGGCTCGCGTGGCCGCAGCTTCTTCTCATTGCGCTCTACGTCGTCACTCTCGCGCGCGTGGTCGGCGTACGGGCACTCGGCACGAGCGAAGGTTCGCTCGAGCTCAGCGCCGAGGCGGTGTGGGGAATGATGGCGTTCGCCACGCTACCGGTGCTTGCCTCGTTCGGTGCGCTGTACGCGGCGTGGCAGGCGCGCAGTATTCCGAGCACCGCGCCGTGGGATGACGTGGACGTGACGGAGATCGGAGGCGCTGGCGCATGAGGCGCGCCCACCGAATCGCCGTCGTGACGGCGTTCATCGCGTGCGGGGGTCTGGCCGTGATGGGGCTCGCCGCGCTCAGCACGGCGACCGAGGGGCCGCTGTCGTCGGCGTTAGGCTGGATCGGCGCGGCGACCGGTGCAATCGAGCATCGGATTCGCGATCGTGTGGCCGGCCCGGCTCGGCGCGACTCGCTCCGGTGGCTCGCTCCGTATCGCACGAGCGTCGATCGTCTGCGGAACCCCGACATTTTGTTGCTCGGGGCGTACGACGGTGCCATTCCGCAGACACTCGACGGCGTGCTCGCGCTCGAATCGACGCTGCGCGCGCCGATGGCGCTCGTGCAGGTATACGGCGCGTGGGGCGACAAGCCCGAGCAGCAGTTCCCGGTGGGGCTGCTGACCGCAATCGTCGGTCTCGGGTCGATTCCGTTAGTGACCTGGGAGCCGTGGCTCACGGACTTCGAGAGCGGCCGGCATCCGCATCTGCCGCTACGCGATGCGCGGGATCACCACGGCCTCGCGGCGGTGGCGCGTGGCGACTACGACTTCTACATCGACGCGTGGGCGAGGGAAGCCGCGCGCTTCAAGCATCCGTTCTTCGTACGATTCGGGCATGAGATGAACGACCCGTATCGATACCCGTGGGGGCCACAGAACAACACGAAGGAGGAGTACATCCTCGCGTGGCGGCGGGTCGTGGAGCGCTTCCGCGCGGCGGGGGCAACGAACGTGCTGTGGGTCTGGTCGCCGCACGTGGCGTACGAGTACTGGGACCTGTACTACCCGGGCGATGGGTATGTCGACTGGGTCGCGACGGGCGTGCTGAACTTCGGACCGATCGCACAGTGGTCGAAGTGGTGGACGTTCGCGGAGATCTTCGGGTCGAAGTATCCAACGCTGGCGTCGTTTGGGAAGCCGATCATGATCGCGGAGTTCGGGTCGCTCGCGGTGGGCGGCGACCGCGCGGCGTGGTACGGGGAGGCGATTCGCGCGATCCCGCGCGAGTATCCGGCGACGCGGGCGCTCGTGTTCTTCCACACGCGCGACGATCAGACGGTGACGTACCAGAAGGTGGACTGGACGGTCACCGGGGACACGCTCGTGCTCGGCGCGATCCGCGACGCCCTAATCGGGGTCAGGTTCAGATAACATCGTTTCCACGCCC
>DAINRQ010000249.1:0-4378 GCA_036741775.1 Gemmatimonadaceae bacterium
AGGCAAAGGAAAGTCATACCAAGCAGCTAACAGCCATCAGCTATCAGCTATCAGCTATCAGCAAAACGGAACCCTCGGGAAGCCTCTCTACTGTAGACGGGCATCCCGAGGGTTCTTGCTTTGCTGATAGCTGTTAGCTGATGGCTGATGGCTGCCTGCTACGCTGCCAACAGCCCGATCGGCTGCCAGTTCACGGCGTCGATAGCCTCGGACGGGACAAAGGCGTACCTGGCCGGAGGGAAGCCCGCGACACCGATTTCGAGCGTGTCGCCGTCCTGGACCGTCAGATGCTTGCTCACGAGCGAGAGCGCATCGTCGAACGACTCGCTCTGGACCACACCCGCTTGACGAATCTCGTCGGGACTCTTGAGTGCGAATTCGAACCGCGTCATGTCGGCACCCTCCTTCGCCGGAGGTCTATATGGAAACGCGTGGTCGACCACCTCTCGGTACTGGCGAACCACGCGGCTATGGAACGAGTCGGCGCGAGCCGCCTGGGCTGGCCGGCGCAACCGCCGCCGATCTCGTCTGGCTAGTACTACCCCACCACTGCATTTTTGAGCCCGTACGGCGGGGCTGGGTCGAGGGTTTCGGCCCGCCGGTTCCCGGCCCGCACTGCACAGCTACGGAATCTGAAGCCGCCACCGGACGCCGAGGTTCCCTTCACAACAGCTGAACCCTCGTACCCGCCCGCGCGTTACGCGTGGTACGTGGTCGCGGTCCTGACGCTCGCCAACGCGTCCGCTTTCATCGACCGACAGATCCTCGGCCTGCTCGTCGCGCCCATCCGCCGGGACCTCGGCATTGGCGACGCCGAAATGGGCGTGTTGTACGGGCTCGCGTTCGCGGCATTCTACACACTGCTCGGGCTGCCCGTCGCGCGGCTCGCGGACCGAAGCAGCCGGCGACTCATCATTGGCGTCGGGATCGCCGTGTGGAGCGTGATGACCGCACTCTCCGGCCTCGCCAGGAGTTACGACGAGCTGCTCCTTGCGCGGTTCGGCGTGGGGATTGGCGAAGCCGCACTCGCGGCACCGGCAGCGTCGCTCCTCGCTGACTACTTCCCTTCCTCGCGTCGCGCGACGGCGTTCAGCGTGTACTCGCTCGGCATCTATCTCGGTGCCGGTCTCGCGAACCTCGTCGGTGGCGCCGTCATCGCGCGACTGGGGGATGACGCCACCATCGTCCTTCCACTCATCGGATCGATCCGCGCGTGGCAGGCCGTGTTCGTGGTCGTCGGCGTGCCCGGCCTCCTGATCGCGGCACTCATGGCGACGGTTCGGGAGCCGGCACGACGCGAGGTCGGCCGCATCGACTCCACCGGGCACTCGGTTCGCGATGTGGTCGCCTACATTCGCGACAACACGCGCACGTTCGTCTCGCACAACCTCGGCTACGCGCTCCTGGCGCTCGTGAACTACGGCACCGCGGCGTGGCTGCCGACGCACCTCATCCGTACGTACGGATGGTCCGCGGCGGAGGCCGGTATCACGTTAGGCACGCTCACGATCACCGTCGGGGTCGCCGGGATCATCGTCGGTGGCCGGGTCGCCGACGCGATGCTCGCCCGCGGCCGCACGGACGCCAAGCTTCGCGTAGGGATCATCGCCGCGGTCGCGAACCTCGTGTTCGGTCTGATCTACACACTCGCGCCGACCGCGGCGATCGCGGTAGCGGCGCTCGTGCCGTTCAACTTCTTCGCATCATTCGCGTTCGGCGCCGCGGTCGCCGCCGTTCAGGAGATCGTTCCGAACCGGATGCGGGCTCAGGCTGCGGCGTTATATGTGACGGTCACAACGCTGGTCGGCCTCGGGCTCGGACCCAGCATCGTTGGCGTGCTGACCGAACAGGTGTTCGCCGCGGACTCGGCTGTCCGCTACTCGCTCGCCATCCTCACCGTGGCCGGGCTGGCCGCATCGGCCGCGCTGCTCGCGATCGGGCTGGCCCCGTATCGCCGGAGCGTCGCCTATCGCGAGGCATGGATGCGCTCACCTACCAGCGAAACACGCTGAAGACGTTGGAGAAGTCGTCTGTCCACAAGGCGACATCGGACTTCGGCGCCAGCACGCGCCAGCCCGGTTGCTTCAGCAACTCGGCGTGATCGCTGGCGTGACGCGATAGCACCACCCATTTCGAGTTCATCTTGTACGCCATCGACTGCGCGGGGGTAATGCCGGTGTCCGCGCCGACGATCCCCGCCATCTGCGCATCGCGCGCGAGCTCGACGAGCACTGGCTCGAGACTGAGATAGCGATTGCTGATGTGGAACGCGATCGATCCGCCCGGCGCGAGCTTCCGCTTGTAGAGCGCGAGCGCTTCGCGCGTCATGAGGTGCACCGGGATGGCGTCGCTCGAGAACGCGTCGAGGACGATGTAGTCGTACGAGCTGTCCGGCGCGCTCGCGATCGAGAGGCGCGCGTCGCCGATCACGATGCGCTTCGCCGGCGGGCAGTCGCGAATGTAGGTGAAGTACTTCGGGTTGAACGCGATGCGCTGGATGAGCGGGTCGATCTCGTAGAACGTCCACGTCTCGTTCGTGCGCCCGTAGCACGCGATGGTCCCCGTGCCGAGGCCGACAATGGCCACGCGCCTGTCCGGGTTATCGCGCATGAGCCACGCGAACGACTGGCCCAGTGGGCCATCGACGTGGTAGTACGTGAGCGGTTCTCGCGCGAATTGCGGCAGGATGCTCTGGCCGCCGTGCGTCGTCGTCCCGTGCTGCAGCGCATGGTGTTTCGGGTAGGCGATCACGCGGTACACGCCAAAGAAGCTCCGGCCGCGGTAGATGAGGCTGCGATCCTCACCCCGCCCGAGGACGGCTCCCATGAACAGGGCCGCAATGCCGAGCGCAAATCGGATGGGATGCCGTTGAAACAACAACACCACGAGCGCGTACCCGCCGAACACGAAGACGGGTGCCCTGGCACCCCACTCGTCCGGCGGAAAGCCGAGCCGCATCGCCATCATGATCACGATGCACAGCGCGAACGGGAGGATGATGTCGAGCTCGCGGTCGATGCGGCGGCGCGTCACGAGTGTCGGACGCAGCGCCGCCGCAAGCACGATGATGATCGGATACTCGAGGAGTGAATCGAAGATCTTCGGCGCGACGAGGACGTTGAAGATGCCACCCATCATCCCGCCAACCGACATCCACAGATAAAACTCCGTGAGGTGCGCGACCGAAGGCCGGTCCTTCGCGAGCTCGCCGTGACACACGAGCGCGGTGAGCAGGAACGCCGCGAGGTGGGTGGGCGCGAGCGCCGTCACGCTGCGCTGCATCATGAGCGCCATCGCCACGGCGAGCATGAGGAGGAACGGCGGCTGCAGCCACACCGCGAACGAGTGCCGGAAGATGACGATCTTCCGCGCGAACACGATCACGAACGTCAACAGGTAGATCGCGAGCGGAACGATCCAGAGGAGCGGGATCGACGCGACGTCGGTCGAGAGGTAGGTCGTGACTGCGAGCAACATGCTCGAGGGCACGAACGACAGAAGCACCCAGCGAGTGCGGCGCCAGACCGTGAGTCGCTCGGCGAGGATGCTGGGCTCCGCGGACGCGGTGGCGTCGAGGGCCGTGATGTCGGCGGCGGTCGCGTCGGCCGCGAACGATTGCGCCGCCATCTCGGCTGTGGCAGCGCGAGCCATGAGCCCGCGGCGCACGACGAAAGCGCAGAGCCCGATGAGCAGCACCAGGAGCACGTACGCCGTCGTCCACAGCTGGCTCTGCTGGGCGAGCCGAAGCCGCGGCTCGATGAGGAACGGGTACGACACGAGCGCCACCATGCTCCCGAGGTTGCTGGCGGCGTAGAGAAAGTACGGGTTGGCGCCCGCCGGATGTCCGGACTCGGCGAACCAGCGCTGCAGGAGCGGAGCGCCGGTGGACAGCATGAAGAACGGTGCGCCGAGCGACACGGTGAGCAGCGCCGCGAGCCACCAGACGGGGATCGAGGCGCCCGTCGGCTGCCACCCTGACGCGATGCCGATGGGGAGCGCGAGGAAGGTGAGCGCGAACAGCGCGAGCTGGAGCAGCGACTGCTTCCGAACGTCGAGCCAGCGCGTCGTCACGTGCGCGTAGAGGTATCCGCCGAGCAGCGCCGTCTGGAAGAAGAGCATGCACGTGTTCCAGACCGACGGCGTGCCCCCCAGGAGGGGGAGCACCATCTTCGAGAACATGGGCTGCACGGCGAACAGCAGCGCAGCGTTCACGAAGAGGGTGATGGAGAACAGCGCGACGATGATCCCGGAGCGCGTCAGCAAACGATTCACGCTCGGATGATATTGGCCGTCCAGCGTTTCGACAGGGGGCAGGGTGCTGGCGGTCATGGGCGAGGGGCGGGCGGCAAGTCATATGGACGAGCACGGCCTGCGGTCG
>DAINRQ010000250.1:0-4326 GCA_036741775.1 Gemmatimonadaceae bacterium
CTTCGACGATGCTGCGGGAGATGCGCTCCTGCATCTCGAACACTTCGTCGATCGTTCCGCCGTACTTCTCTGCCCACAGGTGGGCGTCGGTTGTCCCGTCGATGAGCTGTGCCGTGATGCGGAGTTGTTTGCCGGCGCGTCTGACGCTCCCCTCGAGCAGGTAGCGCACGTCGAGGATGCGCGAGATCTCCTTCAGGTCCTTCGTACGCTGATAGGCTGCGGCCGACGAGTTGCGTGCGATGACGCGCAGCGCCTTCACGCGCGAGAGGTCGGCAATGAGCTCCTCGGTGAGGCCGTCGGCGAGGTACGCGTCGTTCGGATCAGGGCTCAGGTTGTCGAACGGCAGGACGACGATGGATCGGTCCCCGACCGCCGTCTCGTTTGCCGCTGCTGCGCGCGGCGCGGCGCCAGCCGCCAACGCATCCGCGAAGGCGCGCGCGGTGGGAGTGCGTTGTGCCGGCTCGCGCTCGAGGGCGCGGGCGATCGCGTCCTCGTACGCCACCGGCACGTCCGACCGCAGGGACCGCACGCGCGGGGGATCCGTCGTGAACCGCTTCACGAGAATGGCCTGGTAACTGTTCCCCGTGAATGGCGGTGATCCCGTCAGCAGCTCGAACAGGATGCAGCCTAACGCGTACACGTCGGACGCGGGCCCGACGTCGGTCTCACCGGCCGCGAGCTCGGGACTCATGTAGCTCGGTGTGCCGAGTGACATGCCGGCTTGCGTGAGCGCGACGTCGGCCTTCGACTTCGCAGCGCGTGCGATGCCGAAGTCGGCGAGTAGCGCGTGCCCGCGGCTCATCAGGATGTTCTCGGGCTTGAGGTCGCGGTGCACCACGCCCTCGGAGTGCGCGTACTCGAGCGCGTCGGCGACCTCGCGGACGATGCGCACGGCCTCCTCGACGTCGAGCCGCCCTTCACGCTGGAGCTTGCCGCGGAGGGATTCGCCCTCGATGAGGGGCATGACGAAGAACAGCTGGCCATCGACGTTTCCGGAGTCGAACACCGGCACGATGTGCGGGTGCTGCAGGCGCGCCGCCGTCTCGATCTCCCGCAGGAACCGTTCGGCACCTAACGATTCGGCAATCGCGGGCAGCATCACCTTGACGGCGACGTCGCGGCCGTGGCGCGCGTCGTGCGCGCGGTGCACGGTGGCCATGCCGCCGCGGCCGAGCTCGGAGGTCAGAGTGTAGCGTTCAGTGACCGCGTTCATGATGCCCCTGGTGTTGAATCCTTCACGTTCCCATGTGCCCGAGCTGTGTCAGCACGGCGAGATTGTCCCACGATGTCCACGTCTCGGCCACCTTGTCGCCGTCGAACCGGTGCATGCCGACGATCACGAGGTCCATTCGTCTGTTCGTCGCGGGGAACGGGCCGAGCGGCCCGGACTGCGTTCCGGTGCCCCGCGAACGCCAGGCGACGAAATCCCCTTCGCCCACGAGCGATTCGATCTCCTCGTGGAAGTCGGGAAAGGTCACGAGGTTCGATGCGAGCCACTCGTGCATCATTTCCTTGCCGTGAATCTCCTGGAGCTCGGGCGGCATCGCCTGGCAATGACGCCGGTAGTCGGCCACGAGGTGCTCGGTAAATCCGGCGACGTCGCCTGCGCTGAGGCGCTCGAACATGCGCGTCACGGTCGCCTTGTTTCGCGCGACGGCCGCTTGGACTTTGGGGTCAGCGGTAGGGCTGGAGATCACGGGACCGCTCCGGGAAAGAATGTGAGTATCAGAAATGATTCGACGGGCTCGTCGTGCGTCATGGCGCAGCGCCGCGGAGTCGACGAAGCAGCGCCGGTGAGTCGCTCGTGAGACGCCGTCATGGCCGCGCACGGCCGGAGACCGGCTGCTTCACGATCCAGATGTTGGATTCGACTTGCCGAGCGCCGTAATAGAGCGTCTTGCCGTCGGGCGACGCCGCAATGCTGGCGAGCAGGTCCGGCGGGTAGGGCAGGCGCCCAGCGATCTCGCGGCGGGTGAGTGACTCGACGTCTTGCATAACGAGCCCCCCGCGGTCGGTGAAATAGATGACCGACCGAGAGTCCGGCATCCACGCAACGTCAAATCCGCGCGAGTCGTCGTTCAAGCGACGGGCACGACCCGCCGCGACGTCGTAGACGCCGAACCCATTCGGCTCTCCCGCAGTGTTCGTGATGAACCCCGACATCCATCGGCCGTCGCGCGTCCAGTAGGTGGGCGTCATTGTGCCGCCGTCGACACTCAACTGGAGCGGTGTTGCCGACTTCTCGGTCAGCGGCCACGGTGCTGCTCCCATGATCCCGCGGCTGGGCGGAAACAGCGACACGACGAGCCGCTTGGCGTCCGGCGAGAACACCGGGTATATCGCGCTGACGGCGACGTCGGTAAGCCGAGTGCGGCCGCTCCCGTCGAGGCGAATCGAGTAGGCGATGTATTTTCCTTCCGGATTCGAGTAGAAGACGACCGCCTTTCCGTCGGGCGTGAAACGCGGCGACCAGTCGCGCGCCCCATCGTCGGTCAGCCGCGTGAGGCCGCTGCCGTCCGCGCGCATGAGGAAGACATCCTGCTGCCTGTCGGGCACGTTGAAGAGCGTCACCCATCTGCCATCAGGCGACACATCAGTCGGTGTGAGAATCCCTCGGCGATGCTGCAGCAGTGTCGTCGAGCCGATGCGTCCCCTCGCGGGGTCGAACGCGACCGCTGCCGGATTCACCGACTCCATCTGCGAGCGGAAGATGAGCGTGCTGCCGTCTCGTGACAGATGCGGCAGGTCCATATCGACGTCCACCCCGCCGGCGACGGGCTCGGGCGATCCGCGGGGGCGTCCTGACTGCTCGTCCACCGCGATACGCCACAGCCCCATTGCACCACCGCGATCGCTCGCGAAGTAGAGGAACCGTCCATCCGGTGACCAGGTCGGAGCCCAGTCGAGCGCGGCGTCATCCGTCACCTTGACGCGATCACGTCCTGCGGGGGAGACCGTCTCGAGATCGCGCTGTCCGCCCACACTCATCCAGTAGGCGATCCGCGCTCCGGACGGCGACCACGCCGGTTGATACGCTCCGAAGTCACGGGAGCCGGTCTCGAGCGCGATCTCACGCGGCTCCCCGCCTGACGCGTCCACGACCCACAGCCGGCCCGACGCTACCGTGTTGTAAGGCGTGTCGACTTCTTCGGTCGTGAACGCTACCTGCCGGCCGTCAGGGGACCAGGCGGGGTACGACCCGAACGTCGTTAGGCGTCGAGCGGATTCACCGGTAGCGCCGACGACGAAGACGCCACCGCCACGCAGACTGTAGGCGATGTGTTCGCCGTCCGGCGAATACGCCGGCCACACTTCGTCGAGCGTCGAATCGCCGGCGATGACCACCGGGCTGCGGCCCCCAACCCGCTGCACCACGATATCCCAGGTGCCCTTCGCGTTCGTCGCGTAAGCGAACGACTCGCCGTCGGGGGAGATGCTCGGACTCGTCTCGACGCCGGCGGCGTCGGTGAGCTGTGTGAACGCCGACCACGTCGGCCCGGGGGCAGCGGACCTGCGACCGAGCCACCAGGCGAGCGCCCCGGTGAGGATCATCGCGCCAACGACGGTGGCGAGCGTAGTGACCCGCGCCCCGGCACGCGCCTGTGCGCCCGTGCGAGTCGCGCCCCCCTGCGGTGGTGCAGCGGTGGCGAAGTCGGGTCGCGCGAGCGCTTCGGCGAACTTCTCCGCAGTCGCGAAGCGATCAGCCGGCAGCTTCGCGAGTGCGGTCAGGATCACTGCCTCCACGCCCGCCGGGACCGTCTCACGAAGTGCGCGCGGCGCCCTCGGCCGCTCCGTGAGTACCTTGGCGACGATCGCCTGCACCGTCGGCCCGGTAAACGGGGGCTCTCCGACCAGCATCTCATAGGTGACGGCGCCTAACGCATAGATGTCGGTACGCGCGTCGAGGGTTCTCTCTCCCGTCGCCTGCTCGGGGCTCATGTAGTGGGGCGTGCCGAGGGAGAGACCGGTCTGCGTGATGCGCTGACCGCCTGCCTGCTGGACCGCGAGCGCGATGCCGAAGTCGGCGACGAGCGCGTGGCCGCCCTGCAGGAGAATGTTCTCCGGCTTGATGTCGCGGTGGATGACGCCGAGCGCGTGCGCGTGGGCAAGCGCGTCGGCGACTTCGAGGGCGATGCGGAGCGCGTCGTCGATCGGGAGCTGGCGCTCGCGCTCGAGGCGGGCACGCAACGTCTCGCCGCGCACGTACGGCATCACGTAGTAGAGCAGCCCGTCGGCCGCGCCCGAGTCGAGCAGCGGCAGGATGTGCGGGTGCTGGAGGCGCGCCGTCGTCTTGATCTCGCTCAGGAACCGCTCGCCGCCTAACGC
>DAINRQ010000251.1:0-4324 GCA_036741775.1 Gemmatimonadaceae bacterium
GCGACGGCATCTACGAGGTCACCCGCGTCGTCGACGGCCGCCTGTTCGAGGCCGAGCGTCACATGCGGCGCCTCGACTACGGCCTTCGCGGCATCGGCATCAATCCGCCACTGCCTGCCGACGAGCTCATCGACATTCACCACCGATTGATCCAGGAGAACGGCCTCACGAAGGGCGAGGGCACGGTCTACCTGCAGATCACGCGCGGCGCCGCGCCGCGCACGCATTACTTCCCGCCCGCCACGACGCGACCCACGGTGTTCCTGTCCGCCTCGCCGTTCACGCCGAACGACGCGCAGCGGCAGAACGGCGCGACGGCCGTGACGTACCCGGACATCCGCTGGTCGCGCTGCGATCTCAAGACGGTGAACCTGCTTGGTGCCGTACTCGCCAAGCAGCACGCGGTAGCCGACGGATCGCTCGAGGCGGTGTTCATCCGCGACGGCGTCATCACCGAGGGTTCGCATACGAACGTCTTCGGCGTGATCGATGGCGAGCTACGCACCTACCCGCGCAGCAACTACATCCTGCCGGGCATCACGCGCGACGTCGTGCTGGAGCTCGCGCTCGAGGAAGGCGTGAACGTTCGCGAGATGCCGATCTTGCAGCAGGAAATCGGGCGCCTCGACGAGCTCTTCGTCACCGGAACCACGAGCGACGTCACGCCGATCGTGCAGCTCGATGGACGGCCGATCGGCAGCGGCAAGCCAGGCCCGATCACGCGCCAGCTTGGTGCTGCGATGCAGCGTCGTCTGTATGCCAACGCGCCAGCCGCCGAGCTGGCGGCAACGCGGTGACGATGTCATTCCGAGCGGAGCGCCGCAGGCGCGCAGTCGAGGAATCGGCGCCGTCCCGGTCGAGGGGCTCAGGCCCCTCTACCTGGACATTCTGAGAAAACATGAGCGCAGATTGCGCCGATTTCGCAGAAGAACGCAGATTCTCCCTTTACCAGGAGAGTTGCTACTTTCGCGCGGCCGAGCTTCCTGACAGAGAGCTTCTGCGAAATCGGTGTAATCGGTTCAATCGGCGTCAGGTCCTCTCAGGCTTTCCCCTTGGAGAGGCAGGACCCACTTCCGGGACGACGACGATTCCTCGCTACCGCTCGGAATGACAGCCGCGCTCGGAATGCCACGATAGGACTTCCATCTCCGCCCTGACGATGCGTCTCCGCACTGCCGTTCCGTTTCTCGCGCTCGCACTGCCGCTCTCGCTGGTCGCGCAGACCGTCCCGGTCGCGAACGCGGCCGTGAAGCGCGCGCTCGACCGCGTCAAGGCCGACAACGCGTGGACGATCGAGCAGCAAATCTCGATCTGCGAGATCCCCGCACCGCCGTTCAAGGAGACCGCGCGCGGCGCCGACTACAAGCGCCGGCTCGAGGCGTTAGGCCTGACCGTGCGGATCGACTCGATCGGCAACGTGATCGCCGAGCGGCGTGGCACGGGAGATGGGCCGACGGTGATGATCGCCGGACACCTCGACACGGTGTTCCCCGAAGGCACGGACGTGAAGGTGAAGCGGGAGGGGACGCTCATGCGCGGGCCCGGGATCGGTGATGACTGTCGCGGCCTCGCGGTCGTGCTCGCGGTCGCTCGGGCGATGCAGATGGAAAAGGTCGCGACCACCGGGACGGTCATCTTCGTCGGCAACGTCGGCGAGGAAGGGCCGGGCAACCTCCGCGGCGTCCGCCACCTCTTCACGCGCGAGTACCCGGGCAAGATCGACTACTTCATCTCCGTCGACGGCACCGGGCTCGGCCTAACGAGCCGGGCGGTCGGGAGCAACCGGTATCGCGTCACCTACAAAGGGCCGGGCGGCCACAGCTACGGGGCGTTCGGCATGCCGAACCCCATCCACGCGTTAGGCCGAGCGATCGCGGATATCGCCGACCTCCAGGTGCCGGCGTCGCCGAAGACGACGTTCAACGTGGGGATCATCGAGGGCGGTACGTCGGTGAATACCATCTCGCCGAGCGGTGCGATGGACATCGACATGCGCTCGGAGTCCCCGCGTTCGCTCGCCGACCTGGACGCGAAGGTCCAGGGGGCGCTCCGCAACGCGCTCACGGCCGAGAACGGCCGATGGCCGTCGTCGCGCACGAAGATCACGATGGAGATCGACACCATCGGGATTCGTCCCGCGGGAGCACAGCCCGACTCCGCATTCATCGTTCGCGCGGCCATCGCGGCGGGGAAGGCGCTCGGCTTCACCGCGCCCACGTCGGCGTCGAGCACCGATGCCAATCTCCCCATGAGCCTGGGAATTCCCGCGATCACCATCGACGGGGGGGGACGGGGGCGCGGCGCGCACTCCACGGACGAATCGTACGACGACGGGGAGCGCGGCTGGCTCGGCCCCCAATGGGCGGCGCTCATCGTCACCACCCTCGCACGCGCCCGCTGACATCCGATCCGGCGGCCCCATGGCCTTCACCAACCGCGTTGTTGCGCTGATGCCGCGCGCTGCCTCCCTCGGCGGCGCGTGCCTCGTTTCGGGGTTGCTCGCTGGCGCACTCGCCGCCCAGGATACCACCGCGACGCCCACGGTCGCCCAGCCCACGCCAGCGGATACCGCCAGATGCAATGGCGAAACGATCACCGAGCTCACGATCGATCGCGCGGAGCCGGTGATGGTCGAGCGGTCGGCCGGATGGGCGCGACCGTTTCTCAGATTCGCGCTCGCCGGCGCGCCCACGCGCGAGTCCGCCGTCGCGCCGTTCCTGCTCATCAAGCAGGGCGGCCAGTGCACGGAGCCGTTGCTTCGCGAATCGGAGCGCGTGCTCCGCGCGCAACCGTACCTCGCTGACGCGCGTGCGACGGTGACGCCCGCCGGTTCGGGGGCCGTGAGTGTGCACGTCACGACCGTCGATGACATCCGGCCCATTCTGGGCCTGGGGATGAAGGGCGGGACGCCAACGCGGATCAAGATCGGAAGCGGCAACGTCGCGGGTTACGGGATGGCGGCGTCGGTGCAATGGCGCCAGGGACACGCGTTTCGCGATGGGTTTGGCGCGACCTACACTAACTACCATACGTTCGGTCAGCCCTGGCTGTTCGAGGGCGTGTTCGAGCGTGCCCCGTTAGGCCAGGTTGCGAGCGCAACCATCTCGCAGCCGCTGTATTCGAACCTGCAGCGCGTCGCGTGGTCCGGGTCGGTCGCGCGCGTCGATCGTTATCAGCCGTTTCTTCGCGGCGAGGACGACCCCGCGCTCAGCCTGGACGTCCAGCGCCGGGCGTGGCAGGTGAACTCGGTCTATCGTGTCGGCGGCGGTAACCTGGGCGTCTTCGCGGGCGCGGGCGTGTCCGGTGACGAGGTCATGCCGGCGAATGAGGGTGTGATCATCACCGATACGGGATTCGTCGCGGACGATGATATGGTGCTCGCCAACCGGTTCACCGATACGAGACGCACGATCGTTGCGGCGATCCTCGGCGCTCGCGCGCTTTCATTCTTCAAAGCGCAGGGGTTCGACGCGCTGGAGGGCGCGCAGGACATCGCGAACGGTATCCAGTTCGGCGGGATGTTCGGTCGCCAACTTCGATCCGAGGGTGCCGACGGCTGGTTCATAGGCAGCGCGCTCTACGCCGGCCTTGGGAACCCGCGGTCATTCTTCGGGCTGCAGGGCAGCATCGAGACTGGACGTGCCGACGGCGAGTGGAACGACATGATCGCGGCGGGGCGCCTCGCGTGGTACGCGCGTCCGTCCGAGCGCCGGACGCGGGTTGCGAGCTTCGAGTACGCCGGGGCGTGGAATTCGACAGTGCCGTTTCAGCTCGAGCTGGGCAGGGACCGTGTTGGCGTACGCGGCTACGAGGACTCGTACACCGCCGGCGGACGTCGCGCCGTACTGCGGGTCGAGGAGCGTCTGATCTTCCCGGGGTTCTCGCGATACCTGGGTTTCGGCGGCGCCGCGTTCGTGGATGTCGGGAAGATGTGGGCCGGCGACGTGCCCTTCGGTGACACCGTGAACCCGCGTGTCGGGGCAGGGGTGGGGCTGATTTTCGCGGTGCCGCGCTCCAGCCGCCGAAACCTGCGCGTGGACGTCGCGGCGCCACTCATCTCCGATCCCGGATCCGGGTGGGGGGTGAACGTGACGATCACATCGGGCCGTCCACGGTTCTGGCGCGAGCCATCGGATCTCGCGCGTGCGCGATCCGTGGCGCAGGCGCCGGTGGTGTTTGGGTGGCCGTAGCGCGCCGCAGGCGCGCTACGGCCACAGCTATCAGCTATCAGCCATCAGCTATCAGCAAGGCCAAACCCTCGGGACGCTTCTCTTGGTGAGAGAGGCATCCCGAGGGTTCTCGCTTTGCTGATAGCTGTTAGCTG
>DAINRQ010000252.1:0-4170 GCA_036741775.1 Gemmatimonadaceae bacterium
TCCCCTCGCGCACCGTCCGCGCCTTCCCGAACGGAATCATGAAGTTCGGGCCCGGGTACGCCGCCTTGTTGTACGTCTGCCGGTACAGATGCTTGTGCTCGAGGAAGATCACCGGGTCGTCACATCGGATCGCCGTCCGTAACAACCCGTTGGCATCCAAAGCCGTTGCCGGGCAGACGACGCGCAGGCCAGGACAGTGCGTGAACAGCGACGCCCCCGTCTGCGAGTGGTAGATGGCGCCGCGAATGTAGCCGCCATACGTCGTCCTCACGACGACGGGCGCGGCGAACGCGTTGTTCGAGCGCCATCGCATCGTCGCGAGCTCGTTCCGGAGCTGCATGTACGCCGGCCAGATGTAGTCGAAGAACTGGATCTCCACGACCGGCTTGAACCCCCGCAGCGCAAGCCCCACGGCGCGCCCGATGATGTTCGCCTCCGCGAGCGGGGAGTTGTACACGCGTGCGCCGCCGAACTCCTTCTGCAACCCCCACGTGACCTTGAAGACGCCGCCCTTCCCCTTCACCTGGCCGAGGTACTGCTCGCGCGACACGTCCGCGACGTCCTCGCCGAAGACCACGATCCGCTCGTCACGCCGCATCTCGTCCTTCATGCACGCGTTGAGCAGATCCACCATCGTCGTCTCGTTCCCCGAGAACTGCGGATCGTCCTCGGTATCGAACTGCTCGCTCGTGGGATCGACGTCCGGCGAGTACACGCCGAAATACACCGTGTCCGCACCGGGCTGGGGCTGCGCCAGGGCGTCGTCCGTCGCCGCGAGCACCACCGCATCGACCTCCTCCTGGATCGCCGCGATCTCGGCCTCGGTCGCGTGCTTCTGATCCACCAGCCACCGTGGGAACACCGTCACCGGATCGCGCGCGGCATCCTGCTCACGTTCCGCGGGCGGCCGGTACATCACCTCATCATCCGACAGCGAGTGCGAGTACGGACGAATCACGTGCGCGTGCACGAGCGCCGGGCCCTTTCGCGCGCGGGTGTATTCCACCGCCTTTTGCATGACCTCGTAGCTCGCCACGAAGTCGCACCCATCGACTTCCTGGATGTAGAGCCCTGGGAACGACGACACGAGCTTCGAGATCGATCCGCCCGCCGTGTTCACCTCCACCGGGACCGAGATCGCGTAGCCGTTGTCCTCGACGAGATAGACGACCGGCAGCGAGAGGTTGCACGCGGTGTTGAGCGATTCCCAGAACTCCCCCTCACTCGTCGTGCCGTCCCCGGTGGAGACGTAGACGACCTCGTCCTCGCGAAACCCGGCGGTGATGTCGAGCAGCCGTGCCCGGTACGACGCCTCGGCCGCCCCCACCGCCTGCAGGAACTGGGTGCCGGTAGGCGACGACGACGACACGATGTTGAGCGCCTTGTGTCCCCAGTGGCTCGGCATCTGCCGGCCGCCGGAGTTCGGGTCGATTGCCGCACCGACGGCCTCGTACAGCATCTCCGCGGGTGTCATGCCTAACGCCAGGCACAGCGCGCGGTCGCGGTAATACGGGAAGAACCAGTCATACGACGGCCGGAGGACCATGCCCGCCGCCGTCAGGACGGCTTCGTGGCCGGCTCCGGAGATCTGGAAGAAGATCTTGTTCTGTCGCTTGAGCTGGATCTCCTTATCGTCGAGCTTGCGCGACAGCAGGATCGTTCGATACGCGGCAAGAAGCTGCTCGCGGCTCAGGCCGGCGGTCGCGCTGCGTTCCGTGCGGGTCTGGGTCGCCATCTGCCTCAGGGAAGGGGGATGGTGTTTGGCTGGCAAAAAGATAACCGCCGCACCGGGGGCAGCCACCTGAGAGGCGTCCAGCCGTCCAGTCGTTTGTCTCTCCTGGGCGCCGTTGACACCGTCGTGCCGACACACAGATTCCGGCATCTACAAACGCGCGTTTTTTTTGGAGGTTCATATGCATCGCCCGTTCGCCCTCGGTGGCGTCCTGTCCGTCCTCGCGCTCGTCGTCCTCGCTCCCGACGCCACCGCCCAGAGCCTCGGCGATCGGCTCAAGAAGCGCGCGTCGGACGCGGCCAAGAGGACCGTCGAACAGCGCGTCGATCAGAAGACGACCCAGGCCACGAACGCCGCGTTGGACAAGGCCGAGAACGCGGTGAAATGCGCGACCACGGACACCGACTGCCAGGAGAAGGCCAAAGCCGACGGTAAGAAGGTCGTCATCGATGATGCGGCGCCCAAGGGCGGCGCGCCTGCCACCGAGCCGGCGAAAGCGACCGCGGACGCCACGCCGGCGGCCGAGGCGAAGGAGGAGGCCGCGTTCGTCAACTTCGACTTCGTCCCGGGTGAGCGTGTCCTGTTCGCCGATGACTTCAGCAAGGACAACGTAGGTGACTTCCCGAAGCGCCTCGAGTTCATCAAGGGCAACATGGAGGTGGCGGAGTGGAAAGGCTCCCGCTGGCTTCGCGCGACGACTGACGGCCAGTTCGAGATCCCGCTTCCGGAAAACCTTCCCGAGCGCTTCACGGTGGAGTTCGAACACGTCGGTGTCGCGTCGTCGTACCCGCACCTCACGCTGCTCTTTGATGGCACGCGGGAAGATGATCGGAAGTCGGATCGGATCAGGTTCCTGACCTGGGACGGCAACAGCGACAAGAGCGGCGGTGGCGTATTCGGGGGCGACAACAACGTTCGCGCCAAAGGGTCAGTCAAGGGCGCCCAGGGCGTACCCTTCAGCGCCCGTATCATGGTGGACGGCCGCTACGCGAAGGTGTACATGAACGGCACGCGGGTGGCCAATGTGCCCAATGCGAACCTCGGGCGTGCGAACAAGATCTTCTTCCACTTCGACGCCTCGGAGGACAACCCCGCCTATTTCCGCAACATTCGCGTCGCCGCAGGTGGCCGAAAGCTCTACGACGCGATTGCGGAGAAGGGGCGTGTGGCAACGCAGGGTATCTACTTCGATACCGGCTCCGACCGCATCCGCCCGGAGAGCGCTCCTACCCTCAAGGAGATCGGCGACATGCTCACGGAGCACGCGGATCTGAAGCTCGCCATCGAAGGGCATACCGATAACGTCGGGAGCGCCGCGACCAATCAGACGCTCTCCGAGAAGCGCGCCGAAGCGGTTCGACAGGAGTTGATTTCGCGCTATGGTGTCGACGCGGCGCGGCTCGCCGCCAAGGGCCTTGGCTCGACGAAGCCCGTCGGCCCGAACGACACGCCGGAAGGCCGGCAGAACAATCGTCGCGTCGAGCTCGTGAAGATGTAGGCGAGGCGCCGGCGCTGTCGCGCCAGTGCAACTACGTGGGGTTCAAAGGCCCGTGGACGCGAAATCCACGGGCCTTTCCTCGTGGCACCGTCGGTGCAGAATGGACCTGGGTCCCTCCCACGCGAGCTCGCTATGTCCCGGACCGCCACGCATTGCATCTTTTGCGACCTGATTCAGGGCGCCGCCGAAGTGTCCGTCTGTTATGAGGACACCGAGTCGATCGCGTTCATGGATATCCAGCCGGTGAATGGCGGCCACGTCCTCGTCGTTCCGCGGGACCACTACGAGTCGCTCTGCGACGTGCCTCCGAAGGTGGCAATGCACCTGTTCGAGGTCGCGATGCGGCTCGTCCCCATCATCCGCGACGTCTCCGGGTGCGGGGACATGAACCTCGTGGTGAATAGCGGCGAAGCGGCGGGACAGAACGTGTTCCATTACCACGTCCATCTCATTCCGCGAAAGCAGGGGGACGGCTTCGACATTCCGCTCCCGTTCCCGGGCTCCGATATGCCGGACCGGACGTTCCTCGACGCCATGGCGGCGCGCATCATCGCGACCATGCGCGACCCCGCGCGGCGTCTCGGGCCCCTCGCGGCCGCCAGCTGACAAGCCAGGCGTAACCTCCGCGGGCCCTTGGGCGTCGGAATTGTAAGGGACCCAAACGTCTGGACTTGCGCGCCTGGCACGTCCGCTGCACTCATACGGCGCGTGAGGCTCGAGATGACGTGAAGCCCGCGGAGGCCGATGAGCGATCGACGCCGACTGTCATTGTCGAGGTGTGGAACCCCGGGGTGGATCGCCCGGGGGCCTTGCCAGAGCCTCCTCCTTCGCCGACACCCCGCACGGGCAATCGACCCGTCGCGGGGTGTTTTCCTTCTCAGCGAGGTGCAATGTCTCGACGTGGTCTCCACCGAGTCACGCTCCCCCGCACACCGCGCGG
>DAINRQ010000253.1:0-2587 GCA_036741775.1 Gemmatimonadaceae bacterium
TCACGGTGGTCACGCCGGCGACCAGCAAGTCGCGCAACATGGCGGACAACATGGGCGCCGCCGTCGGTCGCCTCCCCGACGAAGGGATGCGCAAGCGCATGGCGCAGTACGTGGACGCACTACCCGCGGCGGGTCCGCAGGGACCCCAGGCACCTCCGGGAGCACAGGCACCGGGGATTGCGCTGTCGGCGGCCGTCCTGGACCGCTACGTCGGTGAGTACAGGGCGGCGTCAGGATTCACCGCAATCTTCCGCCGCGAGGGGGACAAGCTGTTCGTGAAGCCGGGCACCAACCCGGAGGCCCCCCTCAACGCGCGCTCCGAAACCCGCTTCCAGGACCCTCGAGGGCCGATCTTCGAGTTCCAGCTCGACGGCCAGGGCAAGGTGACGGGCGCCATTCTGGAGCAGGGTAGCCAGCGTCTAGAAGTAGCGCGGATCCGCTGACGAAGCAGTACGAAGCAGGCTGGGTATCCGCATGAAACAGTGGCACGGCGTCGACGGCACTTCGCATGTCGCCGTCGACGCCGTCATTCCAGATCGAACATGATACGGTCCACAACGCCCTGGTAGCCGCGGGTGACCTTGACGCGTACGCCATCCACGAGCTTGACGTAGCGGTCGCGGGGAGTGGGTTGGATGATCTCGGTGATCCGCTCGACGTTCACGATCGCCGATCTCGAGACCTGCACGAAGACGTTAGGGTCAAGAATTTTCGCCATGAGCGAGATCGGCCGCCGCACGAGATGCGAGCGACCTCCGCTCCAGATGCGCACGTATTTGCGCTCGGCCTCGAAACGGTCGATCGTCTCGACGCGAATGATTTCCGAGCGCTCGCCACGCGTTACGGCGAGCCGACGCAGGTACGTTCTCTCCTTTCCGGCAATCATCGCCGGGAGAGCGGTACGCGCTCGATCCCTGGCAGCGCCGCTCTCGCGATCGATCTGCGCAATGACCCGGTCGACCGCTGCATTGACTCGACTGGCCTCGAACGGTTTGAGCAGGTAGTCCACCGCGTTCACCTCGAACGCGCGGACCGCGTACTCGTCGTACGCGGTGACGAAAACGACGAGGGGTGCTTCGTCCGCTGGCAGCGATGCGAGCACTTCGAACCCGTTGAGCTCCGGCATCGACACGTCGAGGAACACCACGTCCGGACTCGAGAGGCGGATCGCGTCCACCGCTTCCCTGCCGCTTCCCGCCTCCGCTGCGACCACGATGTCATTCCGGTCGTCGAGAAAGCGTCGCAACAAACGGCGTGCGGGCGGTTCATCGTCCGCAATGACGCACCGAATCGGATCAGGCATTCGAGCCGTCCTCGTCGTGTGTTGGCACCCGCACGATCACCTGCGCACCTCCACCCGGTCGGTTCCTCAGGGTCATGGTCCCTCGTCCGGTCGGCAACGCGAGCAACCTCGCCCCCAGCGCGCTCAGGCCGACGCCTAACGGCTTCGTGCCGTCGAGAATGCCCTCCGGAAATCCCGGCCCATCGTCACTGACGTCGATTTCCACCTCGCTCGCCAACTCGCGGATGGCCACGTGTACCCGCGTGGGTTCGGCACGGTCCGCCATTCCGTGAATGACAGCGTTCTCGACGAGTGGCTGCACGACGAAGGAGGGGACTACTACGTGAGGTCGCGCGTCGACGTCCAGCTCGTACCCGAGCCGGTCCTCGAAGCGCATCTGCTGGAGGTCGAGGTAGTCGCGCGTGAACTGCACTTCCTGCTCCAGGCGCACATGCTCGCCCCCTTCCTGGAGGCTCGCCCGAAGCAGGTGGCTCAGCGCAACCATCATCTGCCGGGCCTTCGCCACGTCGGTGTCCATGACGGACGAGATTCCGTGCAGCGCGTTGAAGAGGAAGTGGGGCTGCATCTTGGATCGTAGCGCCGCCAGCTCCGAGCGCGTCAGCTCCGCCGCGAGCTGTGCCGCCGTTCGCTCTCGACGGACCGACAGCCGCCAGTTGTCCCACGCCAGCGTGCCGGCAACGAGCGCGGCGTACACGAGCAGGTTCTGTGGGAGCGTTCCGACGGCGTGCCGCGCGATCTCGCCCAAGAGCGGAAGATTTGGATTTGCGATTCCTGTGGCCACGCGCAGGCTGACCAGCAGCACGCTGTTGGAGACCACGAAACCAGCGGCTACCACGACGTGTGCCAGAACGGCAATTGAAACTCGCTTCCTCACCAGTCGGCGTGTCGCCAGTTGCACGGGAATGCTCAGAAGCACCCACGAAAACGCCGGCAGCGCACTGACCCAGAAGAGGCGGGGCAGCGGCGGAAGCGGAAACGAACCCCGTCCCTGCCCACTCGTCGCGACCATGCCGAAGAGCGTGATCGCGAAATTGAGAGTCGCGGCCACCGGGATCAGAGCGACGCGGAGAAGCAACGACCGGCGGTTGGGGAAGTCGAGTGGTGCTTCGTTCATCACGTTAGGCGTGTAATGTGTGGCCCGCCACGCACAGATGACATTCGGCGGGGCTGTTCGCAATCCCGTCGTGTGGCACCACCAGTCGCGCACGAGGTGGCCGAGCAGTTGGTTCCCGCCCGGAGCAGGTTGAGGCTGCGGAACGACCAACCCGGTCCATTCTCCTTGTT
>DAINRQ010000253.1:2687-4059 GCA_036741775.1 Gemmatimonadaceae bacterium
AAGAAGTCGATGCTACGGCGGCTGCCGACTCGGCCTTCGTGGCCGCGCTCCGCGCGAAACTCACGACCGACGTCGCCGCTGGCACGTTCTCCGGCGCCGTGCTCGTCACCCGCGACGGGAAAACGTTGTTCGAGGGCGCCTACGGCCTCGCGGATCGGGAGAAGAACATCCCGAACACGCCGCAGACGCAATTCCGCGCCGGGTCGATGTACAAAATGATGACCGCCGTCGCCACGCTGCAGCTCGTACAGGAGGGGAAGCTGCGCCTCGACGCGACGGTCGGCACCTATCTCCCAGACTATCCGAACGCGGACGTGAAGTCGAAGGTGACGCTCCACCACCTGCTCACCCACACAGGCGGCACGGGTGACATCTTCGGCCCCGAGTTCAACGCGAACCGCCTGCAGCTTCGCAACGTATCGGATTACATCCAGCTCTACGGTACGCGCGGCCTGCAGTTTACGCCCGGGGCGCAGCACGTGTACAGCAACTACGGGTTCATTCTCCTCGGGGCCATCATCGAGCGCGTGACCGGGAAGAGCTACGACGATCACGTCGGCCCGCGTGTGCTCGCGCCCGCGGGGATGACCTCCACCGGCACGGCGCCGGAGGACTCGCTCGTGCCAGGCCGAGCGGTCGGCTACATGCGACAGGGGTCACCGGTCGGTCCGCTCGTGTCGAACGCATCGACCCTCCCCTACCGCGGCAGCCCTGCCGGGGGCGGCTACTCCACAGTCGGGGACTTTGCGAGCTTCGCCGTCTCGGTGCGGGATGGCAAGCTGCTGGACCCGACGCACACGACCATGCTCTACACAGGTAAGGTCCAGGTCAATCAAGCCGGGACGATCAAGTACGCCTACGGATTCATGGACCGTATCCTGGGCGGCCGGCGATGGGTCGGGCACGGCGGATCCGCCGCGGGCATGAACGGAGAGCTCCTGCTCGAACCGAGCGGTGGGCACGTCATCGTCGTCTTGACGAACTTCGATCCGCCGTCCGCGGGTTCGGTGTTGAACTTCATTGTGAGCAACCTGCCCTCCTCGAGCGGGCCCTGACCAGGACTGCGCCGTGCGCCAGCCGGCGCGGTCTCTTGTCGAGCGATCTCCCGAACATCAGCGGTGTGCGTACCCCGCGCTGCTTCGTCCGCGTTAGGTGCCGGCTTCAGTACAGCACCGTCATGTACCGCGACCGTGACGTACCCCTATCCCACTAGCTCCGATGCGCGCCCATTTGCTCCGCACGTTTCGACCTGCACTCGTCGCGTCCGTTCTCCTCGTCGGGACCGCGTGTGGCGGCGACTCGCCCACATCGCCCGACGAGGGCCCCATCGTCGGCAGCTACACCCTTCGCACCATCAACGGCCAGAACCTCC
>DAINRQ010000254.1:0-4003 GCA_036741775.1 Gemmatimonadaceae bacterium
CGTTCGCGATCCAGCAGGAGGCGTTGGTGGAGTCGGCCACTCTGCTGAGCACACTTCAGGCGGCGCTCGGCGCGCAGTACGCGCCCGAGCGCGAGCTCGGACGTGGCGGCATGGCCGCGGTCTTCCTCGCGCGCGACATTCGCCACCGCCGCGCCGTCGCCGTGAAAGTGCTGCACCCGGAGCTCTCCGCTGTGCTCGGCCCCGAGCGATTCCTGCGCGAGATCGAGCTCACCGCCTCGCTACAGCACCCGCACATCCTGCCGCTCTTCGACTCCGGGGCGGCGAGCGGACTGCTCTACTACGTCATGCCGTACGTCGAGGGCGAGACACTGCGTGCGCGGCTCACCCGCGAGCGCCAGCTCCCGGTGGATGACGCCGTCCGATTGGCGCGCGAGGTGGCCAGCGCCCTGTCGTATGCGCACGGGCGCGGCGTCATCCACCGGGACGTGAAGCCGGAGAACGTGCTGCTGCAGGGCGGGCACGCGCTGGTCGCCGACTTCGGGATCGCCCTCGCGGTGCAGCAGGCCGGCGGCGCCCGCATGACGCAGACGGGCCTGTCGTTAGGCACCCCGCAGTACATGCCGCCCGAGCAGGCGACCGGAGAGAAGGCGATGGACGCGCGTGCGGACGTCTATGCCCTCGGAGCCGTGCTGTACGAGATGCTCGCCGGCGAGCCGCCGTTTACCGGGCCGAGCGCGCAGGCAATCGTCGCGAAGATGTTGACCGAGGAGGCGGCGCCTCTCACGCTCCGCCGGCGCAGCGTGCCCGCGCACGTCGACGCAGCGGTTCGTACCGCGCTCGAGAAGCTGCCCGCGGATCGCTTCGAGAGCGCCGCTGCATTCGCCTCCGCCCTGGCAACGCCTTCACCCGCGGAGCCGGCGGCGAGCGTGAGTAACCCGCGGACAACACGCGGGCCGAGCGCGCAGCCACGTCTCTCATCGCGGCGGACGATGACGCTGCTCATCGCCGGCACGCTGGTTGTGGGTGCCGCGCTCGGGTGGCTCGGTGGCTGGACCCGCGGGCGCGCGGCAGGCGCTTCGCCCCAGGCCTCGTCGGAACGTGGACCCGCTCGCTTCCTGATCGAAGTCGACTCCGGGTCGCTTGGCCCGAACGGGACGGCGATCTCGCCAGACGGGCGTACGATCATCTATGCACGCGAGGGGCCCGACGGCACGCGCCTCTACGCGCGACAGCTCGACGAGCTCGTAGCTCGGCCAATCGCGGGCACCGAGAACGCCGCGAAGCCATTCTTCTCGCCTAACGGTGAGTGGATCGCGTTCTACACCAACGGTGCGATCAGAAAGTTGCGCCTTGCCGGCGGCACACCTGTCCTGGTCACCGAGGTCGCTGGCGCGGTGTTCTTTGGTGGTGGTCACTGGACTGAGGATGACGCGATCGTGTACGCCACGATCCCGGCAGGCGCGCTCTACCGCGTGAGCGCCACCGGTGGCATTCCCTCTCGTGTCGTCGTGGCCGATACGACGCGGCGACTTTTCCTTCCGCGGCCGTTGCCTGGCACGCGAGCCATCCTCGTAACCACCAGAGGCGATGACTACACGTCTTCGCGAGTGGGCGTCTTGGATCTCACGACCGGCGAGCTCCACGAGTTCGCGTCCGGATCAGGAGCGCAGTACGCGGCCGGGTATGTGATCTACTCAGGCGCCGCCGGCGAGCTGGTTCGGCAGCGTTTTAATCTGGCGCAGCGCGCGCCGAGTGGCATGGCTGATGAGATCGCGAACGACGTCGACGCGACGTCGGACGACGCAGCATTTGCTGCCTCGCGTGGCGGGACGCTCGTGTACCACTCGAGCCGCGGCGGTTGGGCGCTGACCTTGACCGATAGGGTAGGACGTGCGCTGCGGGTGATGCCGTCACTCAGGCCATGGTCACCACGCTTCGATCGCGATGGGCGGCGCGTCGCGTACGGCGCGGTGGCGCCTGGTCGCCAGACCAGCGAAGTCTGGATCACGGAGCTCACGTCCGGCGCACCGCAGCGGGTGACAACCAATGGAAACGATAGCGGTGACCCCCAGTGGAGCCCGGACGGAAAGCACATCGCGTATTTCACCAACGCACCCGGCGGAAAGGACCTCGTCGTTCAGGCGCTCGACAGCAGCCTGGCTCGGGTGCTCACCAGCCGGCCGGGCACTCAGTGGACGAGCGACTGGAGTCGAGACGGCAGCGCGGTACTGTTCACCGACGTGACGTGGGGTGGTGAGATGGCAATCTGGGCGCAGCCGATGGACGCTCGAACGGCGCGGCCCAGCGGTCTCGCGCGGCGCTACATCGAGACGCCAGCTCGCGAGTCGGGAGCGCGCGCCTCACCCAACGGACTCTGGGTAGCCTACACCTCGGACGAAACCGGGCACAACGAGGTGTATTTGCAGTCGTATCCCAGCCCGGGGCATAAGACTCTCGTTTCCAACGGCGGAGGAATCAGCCCGGCGTGGCGTGGGGACGGGCGCGAGATCTACTACTGGCAAGCCGGTCAACTTTTCGCCGCGACCGTCGAGCCAGGTGCGCCTGGCGAGCCACTGACGGTTGGGACCCCAAGACCCCTGTTCCGGGCGCCGTACGTCGAGAACGTCCACGCCAACTACGACGTGTCGCCCGACGGAAGCCGATTCATCATCGTGACCCGCGACGCAAAGGCGAGCCGGCTCGTCGTGGCGCTCGACCTGCTGGGCGCAGGCCCCGCGCCACAGAGCGTGGCCCGCTGAGGTCGGCCGCAGCCGAACACCGTGATCGCGCCTAACGCGTCAACCGACGCATAGATCTCAGGTTCGGTCGACCCTGTCTAACCCAGAAGGTAACCAACTTCCGTCACCATTCCGGGCCTGACACACGGGACGCAGTCCTCGTCGCCGGGGGCGTAGGGGACGCTCTCGGGGCGAGATCTTCGGCGCCGGCATCGGGTCACTGAGGCGCACCTGGAGGCGCGTGCACCCGTGCAGGCGCGGCTCGCGACGGCGCCGGCGACGGACGTGGGGATAGGTCCACCCAAGTAGGACTCGAGCCGTGGGCCGCGACCACCCTACTCAGCCTCGTATGGCGGATCGCTTCGGATGGCGTCGGATGTTCCGTCACCTCCGTGGCACACGAGCACGATCAGCCCCTGACAATCGCTACACGCTCGTCCTGTCGGGCACTTGGTACGTCGGCTTCGGCGAGACGTTCGATGCAACGAAGCTCGTCGCCAGACCGGCGGGCGCCGTCTACGTCGCCTCGGCCCGTGTTCCGCATTTCATGTGGGCGAAGGACGGCGAGGTCGTCATCCAGGAATCCGGAACGAACCCGACGGCAACCGATTTCGTTCGGCCCGCCCCGTTAGGCAGATCCCCCGCGCCCCGCTGACATCGTGGGGCGTCAGACGCTCCGTCGCACGATACGCGCTATTCGCCTCGGCGCGAATGTTTCGTTCCGTGAGAGCTCTGCGGGATCAGGCGATGACGCACGTCCAGTTCGCTGGTGCGCCACCACCGCGCGTGGCGGATCAGGCCCGGGACGCCGCGGAGCGGCGACGGATACCGTCGCCAGAGTCCACGGCTTCGCCGACTTGCCGCCGTCGGACCGATGGCGGCAGTTAGCCACCGAGAAGCTCGCCGAGCTCGACGCACTCGTCGCGCGGGCCGAGTGTACGCCGTACCTTCGATTCACCGATCGACTACAGGCGCGTGATCAGTCTCGTGCGCCGGACGGTCTGGTAATCGGCCCTTCGACGCCCATCGGCACACGAGTGGCGCACTCGCCGGCCGGAGGGCATCGTAGAGTCGCATCCCACGATCATCCCGAGCGTCGGTGCAAACCGGTAGGAGCCAATGCGCCGACAATCCGCCCCCCGCGAGCGCAAACGAGTCGCGGCCGCTCGCAAGCGACTCTCGCGGATTCTCCCGCACGGGTGTCGAGACCGGCCGCGCGTGTCTGACCTAATTTGCTGTGCTGCTTGAGTGGCTAGGGACGGAATCGAACCGCCGACACGCGGATTTTCAGTCCGCTGCTCTAC
>DAINRQ010000255.1:0-3936 GCA_036741775.1 Gemmatimonadaceae bacterium
TTCGGCCTGCTGGCGCTCGTGCTCGCGGCCGTGGGGATCTACGGCGTCATCTCGTTCAACGTGGCGCAGCGAACGCAGGAGATGGGCGTTCGCGTCGCGTTAGGCGCGCAGGCGCGCGACGTCGCCGGGTTGGTGGTCACGGACGGCGTCAAGCTCGCGGCGGTGGGTGCGGCCCTGGGCACGGTGATCGCGCTGTTCGGCGCGCGCTACGTCGCCTCGATGTTGTACGACGTGTCGGCCCGTGACCCGCTGGTGATCGCAGCGGTCGCCGTGGGAATGCTGCTCGTGGCGGTGATTGCGTGCCTGGTGCCCGCCTGGCGCGCCATGCGAGTGGATGCGGTCGTGGCGCTTCGAGCGGAATGATATCGCGGGCTCGTGAGATGGTTCGATTGCGCTCGAGGCACCCACCGGTGGTACGTTCGAGCCATGTCGATCCCGGTGACGCGGCGGAAGTATCCGATTGACCAACTTGACCAAACGAGACGCCGTCTGTATATTGGTCAAGTAGACCAACTCGGCGGCGCTATGACATCCACGTTCAACCTCTACGACGCGAAAACTCGCCTCTCCGAGCTCGTCGACCGCGCTGCCGCGGGCGAGGAAATCGTCATCGCAAAGAACGGCAAGCCGTTAGCCAAGCTCGGCCCACTCCCGGCCGAGAAGCCCAACCGCACACCAGGTGGCTGGGAGGGCGCCGTGTGGATCGCGGACGACTTCGACGCTCCTCTTTCGGACGACATCCTGCGCGCGTTCGAGGGGACGACCGACGCGGACGGAGACGACAGCGGGCAGGGGTCCTGAAAGCCCGATGAGGCTGCTTCTCGACACCCACGTCTTTCTATGGTGGCGGACGAATCGCGCCATGCGGCCTGAAGCCATGGACGCGATCCGCTCCGCCAACGAGGTGTTCGTCAGCGCCGCCTCGGCGTGGGAGGTCGGGATCAAGGCAGCAGCCGGAAAGATCCGGCTCGATGCCGTGTTCGCGGACGGAGTCGCCGCGAGCGGCTTCGAGCCGCTGCCGATCGACTTCCACCACGCCGCCGCGGCCGCGGAGCTGCCGCCGCACCATCGAGACCCGTTCGACCGCATGCTCGTGGCGCAGGCGCGCATCGAGCGCCTAACGCTGGTCACGCACGATCGTCAGCTCGAGCCGTACGGCGGGACCCTCATCTGGGCCTAGATTCGATGCCGAGCCACTCGGGGCTCGACCCACTGGCTGCCTGACGCGAGCAGGCCGCAATGCCACCGAACGTGCACGATCAGTTGCGTTGCGCTCGGCCGTCGGGCTTCGGGTCGACTCGCCGCAGGAAGTCACGGACAGTGCGGAGCAGAAACTCCGGGTTGTCGTTCTCCGTCATATGCGCGGCGTCAGGCACCATCACGAACTCGGCGCCCGGCACGAGGCGCGCGAACCGCGCGGTCGACGCCGGCGTGGCCTCATCGTGTTCGCCCGCGATGAAGAGTGTGGGGACGCGCAGCTCGCGCAGCCACGCCGTCGCATCGAAGTTCTTGAGCGTGCCGGTCGCTCTGAACTCGCTCGGCCCCCACATGTACTCGTAGACGAGCTTGCCCATCATGCGTGAGGTGCTATCCGCGTCCGCCGGCGACCGCCGCGGCTTCCGACGGAGGTAGCGCGCGTAGTACTCCGCGGCCGCAGCCTGGTACGCCGGCGCGTCCGTGGTACCCGCGGCCTCGTGCCGCGCGATCGTGGCCTGGATCGAGTCCGGCAGCGTCGTCTTGAGCGAGTCCGCATCACTGGCCCATTGCGCCGTCGTCACGAGCGGGCTGGAGAGGATCACGCTGCGCACGCCCGCCGGACGTGTTCCCATGTATGCCTGGACGAGCATCGCTCCCCACGAGTGGCCATAGAGGTGCACCTCGGTGAGGCCCAACGAGTCGCGGAGAGATTGCAGCTCCCGCACGGCGCGCTCGAGCGTGAACACGGCCGTGTCGGTGGGATGATCCGCCTTGCCTGCGCCCAGCTGGTCGTAGCGGATCACCGGCCGCTCGTCGCCTAACGCAGCGAACGGTTTGAGGTAGAAGCTGCCAACACCCGGCCCGCCGTGAACGACGATGAGCGGTGTCGCCGGCCCATCGCCCATTCGCGCGTACCAGATTCGGCCGCCCTCCACCTGGAGGTGGCCCTCCCGCGGGTGCGCCGCGATTTCCGCGCGAGGCGCAGTCTGGGTCGGTCGGCCGGCGCAGCCGAGAAGAAACATGGCCGCCGCCGAGGCCATGAGGCGCGAGAGGCGCATTGAGGATCGCGTGAGGGGGTAGCCAAAGCCGTTCGAGGTCGGCATGAACTTAGTGCGGTGCGTCGACATCCGCACATGAACCCTCACGCGCTGACGGGTAAGGCGCCGTAGACACGAGGAGTGGCTGGTGGTCCAGGCCACCAGCCACTGGAACGATGCGCCCGCTCGAGTCGCGGTCAGGGCGACTTGTGTGGTACCGCCACGTTCCCGCCCGTGAGCGTCACCGCGCTCGTTCTCGCCGTCGTTTGCGTTCCGGGCAGCTTCAGCACACCCGGCCCACCCATCCACACCCGATCGAGCCCCGCGCCCGGCTCGCCACGGTCCTCGACGTACACCGTGAACGCCTGGCCGCCTAACGTCACTTCTGACGACGTCGCCGCGTCCCACGTCGTGTACGTTGCCTTCCCGGACAGCACCGCCCACCCCATCGGCACCGTCCGGTCCTCACCGATCGCGACGGCGCTGTTGAGCGCGTTGCTCGCGAACCGCGACTTGCGACCGTTCGCGTGATGCCTGACGGCGAAGACGCTGCCCTGCGTCGCCGTCGTGTTCTTGCCGTTCGTCTTGTACTTCAGGTTGACCCCGAACCGCACGAGATCACCATCGATCCGGAACGTGCCGCCGCCCGTCACGAAGCCCGCGGCCGGATCGTACACCGTCACGACGTCCTCGTACTGCGTGGCCTGGTAATAGTCGCTCGTCAACGTCGCCTGCACCGCGTAGACGTTCACAGGAAGCGACGCCGGGTTGGCGCAGGTGAAGGTGCGAGTCGTGGCGTAGCCGCTTCCCGTCACGCCTGTCGCCGAGCACGTGAGGGCGGACACCGAGCCGGGCCCGATCGGGACCAGCGACACGGTGAGACCCACGCCGCTGATGTTGCTGCCGACACCCGTGGCGCCGGGGCTCGTGGCCGCATCGGGCTCCGCCTCCTTGACGCCCAGCTGCAGCACGAGCGCGTTCGCCGCCAGCGTGCCTCCCGACGTGGTCACCTTCATCGCCGTGGTGTTGTCCGCCGAGTAGACGATCGACGCATCCTCCTTCGCGACGGTGAGGCTGGCCGGCGTTGCCGTGGAACCCTGAAAGAGCGTCTGGTCCGTCGGCGTGAACACGGCGCCGACCGAGTGCGGCCCGGGCGCCATGGTCATCTGCACGTCAGACAGCGTGGCCTTGCCGTTCGCGCCGACGGCAACGGCGCTTCCCACCGCCACGCCGTCGATCGTGAACTGCACCGCCCCGGCCGTCGCCGTGCCGTTCACCGACACGGGCGTCACGGTCGCCTCGAGCGTCACCTTGTCGCTGTACTGCTGTGACGTCGGCGTTAGGGCAATGGCCGTCGTCGTCGGCGCGGCACCGATCTCGAGAATCGCCCCGTCGCCGCTCGCCTCGAGACCGTCGCCGCCCAGGTAACACGCCCCGATGGCGTGCGTTCCCACGCCGAGCGCCGTCGTCGAGAACGACGCCGTCCCCGCGGCGATTGCGACGCCGTCCGCCAGCACCGTCGTCGGCGACGCGCACGTTCCGCCATCGATGAACATGACGCGGCCGCTGTTCGGCGTCTCCGCGAAGTCTCCGTCGGTCGCAATGCGCGAGGGTACGGTGACCGTCGCCGTCATGGTGACGTTGGCGCCGAACGTGGACGGTCGCGGGTCGATCTCGATCGAGGTTTCGGTGGCCAGCGGCT
>DAINRQ010000256.1:0-3881 GCA_036741775.1 Gemmatimonadaceae bacterium
ATCTCATCGGCGGCCCGGAAGGCGAGCGCCTGAATCGTCATCGTGGGCTGACCGGTACCGGAGGTGACGAAGCTGCTCCCGTCAACCATGAACAGGTTCGGCACATCGTGCGCGCGGTGGAAGCGATCGACCACCGACCGCTTCGGGTCGTTGCCCATTCGGCAGGTCCCGAGGAGGTGAACGGCGTACGTTGTCTCGAACGGGAACTCCCAGATCTTCTGTGCGCCCGCTGCTTGAAGAAGCTCGACACCGCGATCCTGGAAGAATCGATAGAGCTTCATGTCGTTCGGGTGCTCGGCGAACGTCGTGCGGATCGCCGGCAGCCCCCACGCGTCCTTCACCTCCGGGTCGAGCGAGATCGAGTTCGACTCCAGCGGCAGCTGCGTCGTGTGCGAGAGCACGTACATGGACCGCGTGAAGTAGTCACGAAGCATCCGCTTGTACTCGAGGCCCCACTGCGGGCCTTCGACCGGCAGCCCGAACATCGCGAAGCTCACCGGATAGAAATCGAACCGCGTGTCGATTCCGCCTCCGCCGATGAGCCCGTGCTTTTCGTCGAGGCGGTAGAAATCCTGGATGTAACGGCTCACCTGCACGCTCTTGTGGCCATTGATCTCGTGGGCAAACAGGCCACCCGCGAATGAACCGCCGTTGAACATGAGGTACTTCCCCACGAGCCCACTCGAGTTTGCGAGCCCATTCGGGAAGAGATTCGACTTCGACATGAGCAGGAGCCGTGGCGTCTCCGCGCCGTTCGCGCAGAGGACGACGGCCTTCGCGCGCTGCATCACCTCGCGTTTGGCGGCGTCGAAGTAGACGACTCCCGTCACGCGGCCGCGCGCGTCGGTCTGCACTCGGCGCGCGTAACTGTTGGGCCGGATCTCGCAGCGTCCCGTGCGTTCGGCCTCGGGGATCATCGTGACGAGCGTGCTCGATTTCGCGCCCCACTCGCAGCCAAAGTTCTCGCAGAACCCGCAATGTTGACACGCGCGCCGGCCGCGGTACGGCCGCGAGAGGATCGCCATCGGGGCCGGCGCCGCATGCCAGCCGAGCTTGCGCGCTGCGACTTCGGCGAGCACGCCGGCCGGCTTGATCGGCAGGGGCGGAACCGGGTATGGTCGCGAGCGCGGGGGCTCGAACGGACTCGCGGCCGCGTCGCCACTCACGCCGATCTCCCAATCGACCTTCGTGTAATACGCTTCCAGGTCGGAGTAGCGAATCGGCCAGTCATCGAACCCTGTTCCGGAGACTGGGCCGATGCGACTGCGTTCCTCGAAGTCGATCTCGTGAAAGCGCCAGTAGTTCCCCGTGAAGTGCACAGTTCCGCCTCCCACCACTCGCCCGTAGCCGAGGAAGTCGCGCGGCTTCGCCTTCGCCTTCGGGTCGGTGCGGAACGTCTGTGGCTGCAGGGCCGGAATGTTCGTGAGCTGGTGGCCCTCGGACACGGCGAGCTCGTCGTGCTTGAAGTCCTGCTCGCGGAGGTAGGGCCCCTGCTCGAGGACGACGACGGTGAACCCATTCCGCGCGAGCTCGCGCGCGACGACGGCGCCCGCGGCGCCGCTGCCGACGACCGCGAAGTCCACCTCTTGCGCGGGGGCGAACCGGACCCCCGGCGACTGCCTAACGGTACCGCTCATGAGTGGCGTCTCGGCAGGAGCTGCGCCATGACCTCGGGCCGATCGTAGTAGCCGAAGGGCGGCTGCCACGTCATCCGGTCCTCGAATCCGATCGCCTTCCAGGCAACGCCGTTGCGGTTGCCGCCGTAGCTCGGGTGCGAGAGGTATCCGGCGAGCGTCGCATCGCGGAGCGTCGCGAACGCGGGCGTGGTCTCCATCGCGCGCATGATGGCGTCCTGCTGCGTCGCGCTGAGCGATGCGAAGGTCCCGCCGCGCGGTACGCGCCGCCGAGTCGTGCGAGCGAGCTCGACGAGTGCCTTCTCGAAATCCGGTTTCCGATCGGCGCCAATCGTCGAGAGCATCTGGTCGACGAAATGCACGACGCCGGCGTCCTTCGCGCCCGGGGTGTCGTCGGGTGGGATGATGCGGTCGGCGAACGCGCCGAGGTCGGCTGCCTGTCTTGCAGTGAGGGTGCGGAACTGCGGGGCCTGGCCGCTCGCGGCGGCTTGCTGTGCGGCGGCGGCATCGGCGAGGGCGGCGGGCCAGACTGCCGCGAGCCACGCCGCGCCGGTGGCGCTACCTAGCAGGGCGAGGAACTCGCGTCGCGACGCGCCGGCGTCGGGCGGCGGGTCGTTCGAGGGGGGACTCATGCGCCCGATGCTAACCCACCTTCTTCTCGAACCGCCAGACCTCGAACTGGTATTCCCCGCTCGGCGTCTCGACGCGATGGGGGACTGACCCAATGTTCTTCCAGCCCTGCTTCTCGTAGAAGCGTGAGGCGCGGGTGTTCCCGATCGCGCACGCGAGCCAGGCGGTCTCGACGCCCTGCGCGGCCAGCCGGGCCTCCGCGTCGGCGATCAGTGCCGCAGCGACGCCGGAGCCACGCGCCCCGCTGGCGACGAACAGTTGATAGAGCTCGGCGTCCTTGGTGAGGTGGAACCCGACCGGTGCTCCTGGCGGACCGACGACGCGGACGTTAGGCAGGGCGTCCCGCAACCGCTGCCGGAAGCTTTCCCAGGTGCGGAGGCGCTTGAAGTCTTCGGGGAGGAGCGCCGCGTGGGCGTCTTGCCACGCGTGGTACCACACGGTGGTGAGCTGGTCGATCTCGTCGTCTCGGGCTGCCCGGACGACGATCGGGCTGTTCTCGGTGCTCTGGTGTCGCGACGGCTCCATGGTGTATTGATGACGGTGGCCGCGCCACTACGAAAGGCCCCCGGGACGCCGAACCGTGCGCCGGCGTACGTGCTGGTGTGTGCGGGACCATGGCTCCGGGGCCGGTTGGCGTACGTGCAGCCGCGGTCACAAGTACCGCGGCGCCGGACCATGTCCCATCTGCTGGCCAAACGGGGCCAAGAAGAAGTCGACGGCCAAGCGCAGTACCTCACGCGTCGCCGGCCGCCGTGCTACCCGCTAGCTCTCCCGCTCTCGGGCTGCCCAACGTGCGCAGCTGAGCTCGAGGCGCTAGGCCGACAACACGCGATGGGTGTCGAGGCCGGTGCGTTGATACCGGTCCCGTTCGCCGAGAGTCGCCCAGGACTACTTCAGCGCGATCACGTGCTCCACGAACTGATCGACGGCGATCTCGGTGCCCTGGGAAAACCCCGACGTTTTGTTTGTCTCGAGGTCCGCTTCGTTCCGGTGCAGCGCCGTGAAGACGTAGCGAGTGCCGGTTCCCACACTCTCCATCGTAACGATGGCGGTGATCGGAATGTCGTCGAAGACAGCCGGCCGATAGCCCGGGAACAACATGGAGGTCCAGGCGAGTCGCTCCATCGGGATAACGTCCAGGAAGCAGCCGAGGTTGGGCGACTCCTGACCATCTCCCGTTGCGATGTCGATGCTGAAGATGCCGCCCGGTCGCACGTCCATTTCCGCTCGCACCACACGCCCCCAGGGCTTGGGCATGTACCACTCCTTGAGATGCTCCGGCTTCGTCAACGCTTCCCAGACGAGGCGCGTGGGCGCGTCGATGAACCGTTCGATGGCGAAATCGAGTTTCGGATCGAAGGCGAATCGCTTGCTCATGAGTCTGATTCCTTCTCCTCGAGTTGTTTGACGTACTGGTCGAACCGGTCCAGTCGAGCTTCCCACAACCGGCGACGCGCGGCCAGCCAGTCCTCAACGACCTTGAACCGCTCGGGTGCGATCTCATACGTCCGCACGCGCCCGCGCTTTTTCGACTTCACCAGCCGGCTCTGTTCGAGCACCGAGAGGTGCTGCACGAACGACGGGAGTTGCATGTCGAACGGTGCCGCCAGTTCGCTC
>DAINRQ010000257.1:0-3852 GCA_036741775.1 Gemmatimonadaceae bacterium
GGGCTGCGGAGCAACGACTGGACGATGCCCGAGGAGGTGAACCGCGTCCTGACCGACCGGCTCTCTGATCTCCTCCTCACGCCGTCGCGCGATGCGACCCCGAACCTCCTGCGCGAGGGGATGGACGCGAGCCGCATCGAGTTCGTCGGCAATGTGATGATCGACTCGTTGCTCCGGCTGCTGCCCACAGGGCGGTCGCTCGAGGTGCCGAAGCGGCTCGGAATCGCTGACCGCCCCTACGTGCTCGTCACACTGCACCGTCCGTCGAACGTGGACGATCCCGATCAACTGCGTACGGTGCTCAGCGGGCTCGGGCGAATCGCGCGGCGCGCTCGGATCATCGTACCGCTGCACCCGCGGACGCGCGACCGGATCCGCGCGTTCGGTCTCGACGCCTGCCTCGGCGGCCTGACGGTGCTCGACCCACTCGGATACGGTGAGATGCTTGGTCTGATGGACGGCGCGGCCGTCGTGCTGACGGACTCGGGTGGCGTGCAGGAGGAGACAACGGTCCTCGGCGTTCCGTGCGTTACGCTTCGAGCACAGACGGAGCGACCGGTGACCGTGACCGAGGGTACGAATCGGCTCGCGCCGTGGCCGCTGACCGTGGACGGCATCGAGGCCGCATACGCCGAGGCGGAGGCGTTAGGCAGGCACGACGTCGGCGAGCGGAGCCCGGAGGGGTGGGACGGTCACGCGGCGCCGCGGATCGTCGAGGCGCTGGGCCGTGCGAGCTGACGCTTCCCGCGTTCATCCGACCTGATCGCTTCGACGAGCGACTTCGACCTCCAAGGACGCCACCACTACATGTGCGGGATCGTAGGGATCGCGGGGAAGGGTGCCGAGGACAGCGGCGCTATCGATGTGCGCGCGCGCCTCGAGCGCATGTCCGGATGCATCGCGCATCGTGGTCCCGATGACGACGGGTTCTACACGGCGCCGGGCGTCGGTCTCGGGATGCGCCGCTTGAGCATCATCGATCTCCCCGGCGGACATCAGCCCATCGCCAACGAGCGCTGCTCGCAGTGGATCGTATTCAACGGCGAGATCTACAACTATCGCGAGCTGCGACCGGAGCTCGCCGCGAAAGGCCATACCTTCCAGACGAACAGCGACACGGAGACGATCCTTCACGCGTTCGAGGAGCTCGGACCGGCGTGCGTCCATCGCTTCAACGGGATGTTCGCGTTCGCCATCTGGGACACAGAGAAACGAAAGCTGTTTCTGGCGCGCGATCGACTTGGCGTGAAGCCGCTCTACTACTTCTGGGACGGTGAGACGCTCGTCTTCTCGTCGGAGATCAAGGCGATCCTCGAGTCGGGGCTGGTCAGGAAGGAGTTGAATCCCGAAGCGGTCTGGCACTACCTGACGTTCCGTTACGTGCCCGCGCCCATGACCATGTGGCGTGGCATTCACAAGCTGCCGCCAGCGCACACGCTGGTGTACGACGCGGCGAGGCGCTCGATCGAAGTCTCGCGGTACTGGGACATCCCGTACGACCAGCCCGGGGAGCCGCTCTCGAGCGACGAGGAGCTCGCGCAGTTCACGGAGCGGTTCCTCCAGGCTGTCCGGTATCGCCTCATCGCGGATGTGCCGGTGGGAATCTTCCTGAGTGGTGGGTTGGATTCGAGCGCGGTCGCGGCGGCGGTGAACGAGGTGCACAACACGTCGTTGAAGACGTTCTCCGTCGCATTCGATGACGGCGGCCGATTCGACGAGACCCCGTTCGCACGCAGTGTCGCGGAACGCCTTGGGACGGACCATCACGAGATCCGGATCGGGCATGACGAGTTCGTCGATTTCCTGCCGGAGTTCGTGTGGTACACGGACGAGCCCATCGGCGATCCTGCGTCGGTACCGCTCTATTACGTGTCTCGGCTCGCCGCGCAGCACGTGAAGGTCGTGCTCTCCGGCGAAGGCGGTGATGAAGTTCTCGCGGGGTACACGTTCGAGCAGGTTGTCGCGGACTGGGATCGGCTACGCCGGTTTCACCGCTGGCCGCGGGTGCTCCGTTCGACGCTTCCTGACGCGCTGTTCCGCGCCGCTGGGCGCAGCGATCTGTCCGCCAGGCTGCATACGCGGAACCTGCCGCTCGATCGGCGGAACGCTGCGACCATCCCCTACATGACGCGCTACTTCTCGAGCGCCGAGAAACGGGCACTCTGGCCCGGCGCGCCCGACGCGGTCGACTCGGACGAGGTTGTGCGGGGTTATTACGAGCAGGCGCCGACGACGGAGCCGCTGCATCAGATGCTCTACGCGTACTGCCAGGACTGGCTCGTCGAGGACCTGCTGATGAAGGCCGACAAGATGACGATGGCCACGTCGCTGGAGCTTCGCGTCCCGTTCCTCGATTATCAGCTCGTGGAGTGGCTGGCAACTCGGCCGCCTGACGCGAAGATCCATCGCGGGGCGGACGGGCGGTACATAACCAAGTATCTGCTGCGCCGGTTCTGCGAAACCCGCGTCCCCCGGGACGTGCTGGAGCGGTCCAAGGAAGGTTTCCCCGTGCCGCTCGACCCGTGGGTTGCCGGTCCGTTCGGGACAAAGGTTCGGCATGAGCTGCTCGACTCCGGGAGCTGGGTCGGCGGCATGTTCGACCGCGACGCGCTGCGCGGTGTCCTCGATCGCGGTGGATGCTCGACGCAGGACGCCCAACGGGTGTGGCTGCTCTACGTGCTCGAGCTCTGGGCGCGACGGTGGATGTAGCAATGGTCTCGAGATGACCGCCGCAACGAGCCCACCAGCTGGCCCGCCGGACACGCCCACACCAGCCGCCAGCTCACAGCACCTCGATGGCTCGCTCCTGCGTGGGCTTGCGTGGACCGGCATTGCCAAATGGACCACCCAGCTGCTGCGCTGGGTGGCGACGTTCGCCATTGCGCGCCTTCTCACGCCGGCCGACTACGGCCTGGTCGGTATGGCGATGGTCTACGTCGGCTTCGTGCAACTCTTCAACGAGTTCGGGCTCAACGCGGCCATCATCCAGAATCGCAGCCTCTCGAAGTCCGACATCGCACAGCTGAGCGGGTTCGCGATGCTGCTGGCCGCGGGGTTGTTCGTGTTGTCCGTGGGGCTCGCCGGCCCGATCGCCGCGTTCTTCGGAGAGCCGGCGGTCAGGTGGATCGTGGTGGTACTGAGCGCGAAGTTTCTGATCGACGCCGCCGCGATGCCGTCCCGTGCGATGATGTCCCGCGAACTCCGGTTCAAGCGACTCGCCTGGGTCGAGGGCGTCGAAGCGATTGCGCTGGTTGTCGTGACGCTCACGGCGGCTATCGCCTGGCGATCGTACTGGGCGCTCGTGGCCGGCCTCATTGTCAGCTCGGTTCTGGCGGCCATCGTTGCCATCGCGTCCTCGCCGTTCCGGCCGGCTGTGCCACGCAACCTGTCGGCCATCCGCGGGTCCGTCATGTTCGGTCGCGACGTCGTCATCTCGACGCTGGCGTGGTACGCGTACTCGAACGCTGACTTCATCGTTGTGGGACGCGTTCTGAGCAACGCTGCCCTCGGTGTGTACACGATCGCGTGGAACATTGCCAGCATTCCGGTCGAGAAGACGAGTGTGATGCTCAACCGGGTGGCGCCGCCGATCTTCGCCGCGATTCAACACGATACGGCCGCCCTGCGCCGCTATTTCCTGGGGCTGACCGAGGGGCTCGCGTTCATCACCTTCCCGGTCTCGATCGGGCTCGCACTCGTCGCCGAGGAGTTCGTTCTCACAGCGCTCGGCCAGAAGTGGGTCGATGCGATCCTCCCGATGCAGCTGCTCGCGTTCTATGCAGGTTTCCGATCGATCATGAGTCTGCCGCCACTCGTGTTCGTGGCGCGCGGCCACACTCGGCAGGCTCGCGA
>DAINRQ010000258.1:0-3696 GCA_036741775.1 Gemmatimonadaceae bacterium
ATGACCCTAACGCGGGCGGTTCGCGCTCCCGGCAGCATCGGTCACACGACGGACGCGAGCTTCTCGAAGCAGCCGATCCAACCGTGCCGATGACCAGCGCGCTCCGCCTCCGTGACGAGTCCCGCGTGTGTGAGGACGACCTCCGTCTCGTCGCCTCGCTCGAGAAACTCGACTGTCACGATCGAGTCGCTCGAGACTTCCTTCTCCCGCCACGCCCACGTGAGGACGAGTCGCCGGGGCGGGTCGATCTCGCGGTACTCGCCACCGACGCGGTGCATCTGGCCGTCGTTGCCACGCATCTCGATGAGGTAGCGACCACCGACCCGAAAATCGACGGTGGCGTGCTCCACCGTCGCGTTCTCGGGTGCGTGCCACTGCTTCAGGGCTTCCGAGGACGTCCACGCGTCGAAGACGCGCTGCCGCGGCGCCGCGAACGTGCGGCGGACTTCGAGGGCGACTGCCGGGGCGGCTGGCGCGGACGCGACGTTAGGCATGCGGGGTCCTCCTCGGAAAGGGTCGTATCGAGATAGGTCGCGAGGCGATCGAAGCTCGCCTCCCAGAAACGCCGGTACCGGTCGATCCAGCGGGCCGCGTCGCGGAGCGGCGTCGCGACCAGGCGGCAGCGCCGGACACGTCCGTCCCGTGTCACGGTCGCGAGACCGGCGCGCTCGAGCACGCGGAGGTGCTTCGACACCGCCGGCAGCGTCATGTCGAAGCCGCCAGCAATCTCCTTGATGGTGCGGTCGCCACTCGCGAGCTGTGCGAGGATGGCGCGGCGCGTCCTGTCGGCCAGCGCGCCGAAGGCGGCATCGAGCGGATCGTGGGAGTAAACCATTTGGTTTACTATTGGCCCGCGCGCGTGATCCGTCAAGAGCGAGGTCCGTCCACGGCCGCCGGCTTGGGCGGCGGTCAGCTCGGAAGCCGGCCGGCCACGACCTCGGCGATGTCGTAGACCGGTACGTCCGAGCCCAGGGACTTGGCGCCGTCCGAGATCATCGTCATGCAGAACGGGCACGCCACGGCGACGGCGTCCGCGCCGGTCGCGAGGAGCTCCTCCGTGCGCTCCACGTTGATCCGCTTCCCTTGCCGCTCCTCCATCCACATGCGCCCGCCACCGGCACCGCAGCACAGCCCGCGACTCCGGGTGCGTGGCGGCTCGGCGAGTGTCATGACGGGAAGCGCACGCCGCAGCGTCTCGCGCGGCGCGTCGTAGACGTCGTTGTACCGCCCGAGGTAGCAGCTGTCGTGGTACGCGACGACCAGGCGCTTCCCATCCTCCGAGTCGAGGGGCACGCGCCCCTCATCGAGGAGGCGCTCGATGTACGTCGAGTGATGGATCACCTCATAGTTTCCGCCGAGTTGCGGGTACTCGTTCCCGATCTGGTGGAAGCAGTGCGGGCACGTGGTGACGATCGTCGTCACCTCGTACCGATCGAGCGTCTCGATCGCCTGGCGAGCGAGCATCTGGTACAGATACTCGTTGCCCATTCGGCGGGCCGGGTCGCCGTTGCACGATTCCTCCTGGCCGAGGATCGCGAACCGGATCCCGGCAGCGTTCAGGATGCGCGCGAACGCGACCGCGATCTTCTTGGCCCGGTCGTCGAACGATCCCATGCACCCGACCCAGAAGAGCACGTCGGGCCGCTCGCCCCGCTCGACCCACTCGGCCATCGTGACCACGCCGAGGCCGTCGGCCCAGTGCCCGCGATCGGCTGGCTGGAACGCCCACGGCGCGCCGTTGCGCTCGAGGGACTCGAATGCCGGCTGGATTTCCTCCGGGAACCGCGACTCCGTGAGGACGAGGTTACGCCGGAGCTGGTTGATCACGTCGAGCTGATCGATCGACACCGGGCATTCCTGCACGCACGCTCGGCATGACGTACACTGCCAGAGCTCCTCCTCGGTGATGTAATTGTCGAGGAGCCGGTTGGCCTGAATTCCTTCGAGCGTGACCGTTCCCGCGTCGGCCCCTTCGCCGGCGGCGAGCACGGGCGACGCCACCTCGGATCGATCCCGGACGACGAGCGGCGCAAGCTCCATGGTTCGCTGCCGCGTGTTGACCACGATTTTGCGAGGACTCAGAACCTTTCCCGTGATGTTCGCGGGACACGCGGCGGTGCAGCGTCCGCACTCCGTGCACGAGTATCCGTCGAGCAGATTCTTCCAGGTCAAGTCACGAACGTCAGCCGCGCCGAACGTCTCGAGCCCCTCGGCCTCGAGGTCCATCGCGCGCATGACGCCCACCTGCCCCGGGCCACTCGTGTTCGAGAAAAACGTGTTCGGCAGTGACGTGATGACGTGCAGGTGCTTGGAGTACGGCAGGTAGTTGAGAAACACGAGCACGAGCACTGCGTGCGCCCACCAGCTCGCGGTCGCGATCGTCCCCGCAGTGCCAGGGGAGACCCACGCGAACGCCGCGGCGATCGGCGCGGAGAACGGCTGAACGGCCATCAGGTGCCGCGGCTCCACGACCCGGTCGAACGCCGCGGTGACGAGCAGCGTGACCATCAGCGCGGCGATCATGGAGAGGATGAAGATCGCGTCGCCGGAGTGGACGTTGTCGCCTTGCAATCGTTTCGGCTTGACTACGAGACGGCGGTAGAGCAGGACCGCGACCGCCGCGAGCACGAGTCCAGCAAAAAGCTCCTGCGAGAGCAGGAAGAGCCCGTACAGCGGTCCGGGTAGCAGCGCGTCGAACCGGAACGCCGGGATTACCCCTTGCGCGAGGACCTCCGCGGTTCCGACGGTGATGACGATGAATCCCCAGAACACCGCCGCGTGCAACGCACCGGCTACGGGGTCGCGCAGGATCTTCGACTGGCCGATGCCAATGACAATGACGTTGCGAAGCCGAGTCCACGGGTCGTCCGTACGGTCGTCCGGCAAGCCGATGTTGAGATACCGGACGAGGCGCTGCGCGTTGTAGGCGAAGAATCCAAGCGCCGCGACGAGGACGAACAGGAAGGCGACGTTCTGCGCTGTAGGCATGCGGGGATGTTAACCCGCGGCGACTGTAATCGGAAACGGCAAGAGAGCTATCAGCCATCAGCCATCAGCTATCAGCCATTAGCTATCAGCAAAACAAAGCCCTCGGGACGCCTCTCTCCGATAGGGAGGCATCCCGAGGGTTCGCGCTTGCTGATAGCTGTTAGCTGATGGCTGTTAGCTGCCCCTCTAGAATCCGATCTTGAACCCCGCCGTAAACGCGATGTTGTGCGCCTTACGGTCCTCGAGCTCAACGTTCCCGAAGTCGCTCCAGTCGAGCGAGGTCACGTAGTCCTTCGCCATCAGGCGGATCCCGAGCTTACCGATCTGCCAGTCGACGCCCCCACCGAAGTTGAACGCGGCGTTCGTCGAGCTCGACGACGTGATGTCGTCGTTGTCCGACGACCAGCGGATGGCGCCCGCACCGGCCTGCACGAACGGCGAGAGACCGTTCGTCGCATTCTGCGGCAACGGCATGCGCAACTGGATACCGCCGTCATAGAGCCACACGCCGACATCGTTGAGATTCAGATCACCGTTGGGCCCGAAATAGTTCTCGAACGTGAACTTCGAGCTCGAGTATCCGAAGTTGCCGAGGATCGAGAAATAACGGCCGAGGTCGAGCTGGGCCTGCGCACCGTAGAGTGCGCCGTTCTCGTTCGAGAACTCGACGTTGTTCGCGCTCTCGAAATAGTCACCGAAGTTCATGTA
>DAINRQ010000259.1:0-3642 GCA_036741775.1 Gemmatimonadaceae bacterium
TCCCGCCACGCCACCTCGGAGAGGCTCGCCTCGTGCGGCGCGAGCAGGTCGCTAGTGACGACGTTGAGTGTGGCGACGATGGAGCGACTGCCGAGGTTGACCTGAATGCGTGACTGGGCATCCCAGCCCTCCGAGCGGCAGAGCGGGCACTCGACGGACATGTACAGGACCCATTCCTGGTACGTGTCGATCCCAAGTCGCCGGAGCGTGAGCACGTTCGGCGCGCGAGCGCCGGGCGCCTGTACCGTCGGCACGACGGCGCTCATCCGACACCCCGCAGCGCCTTTTCGGTCAGGAGCATGAAGCCAAGCGCGGCGTCCTTCGTCTCGCTGTGACGAACGAGGTCCCAGTGTTCACGCAGATATCGGCGGAGGAACTCGATCACGTGGCCCAGGCGGACGACATGGTACGCGTGGGTGGCTCCCTCGTCGGCTGTCGATCCGAACGCGACGAGGCGAATGCAGTGCCCGCTCGGCAGGGTCGCGCGACCCTCGCGGCGGAGCGTCGTGACCGCGTGGGCTGCAGCGTCCGGGCTCGTGCACCCGAAGCGAACGAGCGCGGCGCGCAGCACGCCGGGATCAGTCGCCGCCGCATTGAGAACCGCCGGTCCTTCCTTCACCTCGCCGACCAGCATATCAGCCTGTCCGGCCGCGACGCCTAACGCGGCGTCGGGCAGCGCGAGAACGTCGTCAGGCAGGACGCGCCAACCGGCCGGATGAGTGCCGGCCCCGGGAAACCGGAAGGCGAGGACGTCGAGGTCTGTCATGGTTCGGAACCCGCCGCGCGTCGCGGCGAGGATGGGGTATTCCGAGACCGTGAAATAGCCGTTGACGCGCAGGTAGGCCTGCACGAGCCCGACGGCGCTATCCATGGACCAGGGCCTCCGTCGCCGGCGCCTTGATGCCTAGCGCGACGACGTCCGGACGCTCGGGCCTCGATACGCGCTTCTCGCCGATCGCACGCGCGAGCTCGTCGCGATCGACGACCTCCCGTTCGAGTAGTAGCAGGGCGATGCGCTCGAGCGCGTCGCGTGAATCGGCGAGCGTCTGGCGTACGCGATCATGCGCATCGTCGAGCAACGACCGAACTTCCCGGTCGATGGCCGACGCCGTCTGCTCACTGTACTCGCGGCGGCTGGCCACGGGGATGTCGAGGAACACCGCTTCCCGTGGCGCTTCCAGCGTGGCGAGGCCGAGCGCCTCGCCCATGCCGTAGCGTGTGACCATGTCTCGCGCGAGGTCGGTCGCCCGCTGGAGGTCATCATGCGCACCGGTGGAGATCTCGTCGAAGGCGATCTCCTCGGCGGCGCGGCCACCGAGCATGACATCGAGACGGTCGAGGAGCTCACCGCGCGTGAGTAGGTAACGATCCTCCGCCGGTTGCTGTCGCGTGTATCCGAGCGCGGCGACGCCGCGCGGGATGATCGAGATGCGAGCGACGCGGTCAGCGTTGGGGCGCAGCTCGGCGACGAGCGCGTGCCCGGCCTCGTGGTAGGCGACGATGCGCTTCTCGCGGGGACTGATGACGCGCGACTTGCGCTCGAGACCGGCGACGACGCGATCGATGGCCTCTTCGAAGTCGTGCATCGTCACTGCCGGCCGGTCGTGGCGTGCGGCCTGCAGGGCCGCCTCATTCACCAGGTTGGCCAGGTCGGCGCCGACGAACCCCACCGTGCGCGCCGCGATGCCGCCTACGTCGACGGCGGTGTCGAGCGTCACCCCGCGCATGTGGACCCGGAGGATCTGTTCACGGCCGCGGATGTCGGGGCGATCGAGTACCACTTTCCGGTCGAAGCGTCCGGGGCGCATGAGTGCAGGGTCGAGGATCTCCGGGCGGTTGGTGGCGGCGAGGATCATCACACCTTTCGACGTGTCGAAGCCGTCCATCTCGGCGAGCAGCTGGTTGAGGGTCTGCTCGCGCTCCTCGTGGCCACCAACTATCGATCCCGCACTGCGCGCACGGCCCAGCGCGTCGAGCTCGTCGATGAATACAATGCTGGGCGCGCTCGCCTCGGCCTGGCGGAACAGGTCGCGCACTCGTGCCGCGCCGACGCCAACGAACATCTCGACGAAATCGGAGCCGCTCAGGCTGAAGAAGGGGACCTGTGCCTCGCCGGCGAGCGCCTTGGCGAGCAGTGTCTTTCCGGTACCTGGCGGCCCGACGAGGAGGACCCCCTTGGGGATCTTGCCACCAAGCCGGCGGTATCGCTCAGCGTTCTTGAGAAAGTCGACGATCTCGGCGAGCTCGGCTCGCGCTTCGTCGATGCCCGCGACATCGGCGAAGGTCACGCCCGTCGTACGCTCGACGTAGACGCGTGCCTTGCTCTTGCCGATGGCCATCATCCCCTCGTGCGGCTGCATGCGCCGCATGACGAGCCCCCACAGCGCGAAGAACACGAGCGCCGGAAGCACCCAGCTCAGGAGCGCCGCAGACCACGGGTTCTCGGTGCGCGCGGCGAACCGCACACCCGCCTTCTCGAGCTCCGGTACAAGCTGCGGGTCATCGACGCGGGTCGTCGTGAAGGGGTGTGGGCCCTTCGCGATTCGTCTCAGTGAGTCGACACGGACCTTGGAGAGAACGGCTTCCGCCCCGTCGAGGTTGATCGTCCCGCGAATCTGCTGCCGGTCGAAAAGCACGTCGCCCACCTTGCCCTGCTTGGCCAGCGCCTTGAACTCGCTGTAGGCCAGCGTCTCCTGATGCGGCGCGAAGAACACCGACTGGAGGACGAACAGCGTGACCAGGACGGCCACGAAGTACCAGACCGAGAACTGCCGCTGTTTGGGTTCCATCGCGCTCTCCATGTCAGCAGGCCTAACGTGCGAGCTCTCGCGTCAAGCCGTCGTGTGGCGCGGCGGAAGCGACGGAACCTCTGTCTTCCGCCGCGTACCGAAGCGCGGCAGGAAGGCCGGGGTCGCGGCCGCATACCGCTCGAACTCGAGGCCGAAGGATTCGCGGCCCTCGCGCTCCTCGCGCCGTGCCAGACGCACGTACATGACCACGAGGATCGGGAACATCACGAGCGTCACCAGCGTCGGCCACTGCACCAGGAAGCCGAGCATGATGGTGATGAACGCGGCGTACTGCGGGTGGCGCATCCGCGCGTACGGCCCGGTGGTGGCGAGTCGGCCGTCGCGCTGCGCGCGGTAGAGGACGTCCCACGCGGCCGCGAGGAGAATGAACCCGCCCACGATGAACACGTTGCTGAGGAGGTGGAGCGGGTTGAGATGTGGGTCGCCTTGCCAGCCGAGGACGGTGTTCCAGAGGTGACCGGCGTCGTGCGACAGGATGCTCGCCTGCGGGACTCGCTGCCCGAGCCACCCGGAGAGGAGGTAGATCGTCAGCGGGAAGCCGTACATCTCGGCGAAGAGTGCGATGACGAAACCGGCGAAGGCGCCGAAGGAACGCCAGTCGCGCGTCGTCTTGGGCTTCGTGAAGCTGAAGGCGAAGATGAGAAAGATCGCCGAGTTGAGCACCACGAGGGCCCAGAGGCCGTAGGCTGGGGCGTCGCTCATCGGAGTCCTCCGCGATGGCCGCTGTGAGCGTGGGATCCACGGCCGTTGGCCGCGGCGTCGGTCGATCTGTGGCCGCCATGGCCGCCGTGCATGAACAAATGCAGTAGCGGGCAAGCGAGCAGAAACAGGA
>DAINRQ010000260.1:0-3255 GCA_036741775.1 Gemmatimonadaceae bacterium
GACCTTCCGCATTGCGCATGGCGGTCTCGACGCGTCGGTACCGAGCCCAGTATCGATCCGGCGGACTTGGCCGTTGAAAGGCGGTCCACGGATTGCGCGGTTTGACGCCGCACTCCTATTTCATTCGTGAAGCTCGACTTCGGGCGCCAAGGCCCCGTGGTACACGCTCACGTCGAGACACTACCGACCCGGTCTGGTATGACTCACGCTCGACGGCATTGCTGGTCACTCATAGCGCTGCTCGTGGTCGCGTGCGGCGGGGGGGCCGGCGGCCCCGGCCCCGGCCCAGACGACACCGGCACCAGCCAAGCGCCTACCGACGCTCCGACGCTCACGCGCACGGTGGTCCTCGAGGGGCTGAGCAGCCCATGGGACATCGCCTTCGCGCCAGACGGCGCGATGTTCTTCACCGAGAAATGCCGCGGGCTTTCGGTGCGGCGCGCCGACGGCAGCGTCACGCGCCTGTTCGGCACGAGCGGCTCGGCGCTCGTCGCGCCGGATCTCCTGTGTGTGGGGCAGAGCGGCGTGCACGGTGTCGCGCTCGACCCGGCGTTCGCGACCAACCGGACGCTGTACGTCTACATGCTGTCCAACCTCAGCACGTCGCCGCGCACGAATCGTGTCGTCCGCCTCGTGGTGAACGACGGCTACACGAGCGCCGGCAGCCGCACCGACATCATCACCGACATCGCGTTCAAGGACGTCGGCAACGCCGTCGGTGGCGCTGGGTCGCACAGCGGCGGTCGCATCCGATTCGGTCCCGACGGGTTCCTCTACGTCACCACGGGGGACAATCACAACCCGACGCTCCCGCAGAGTCCGACGAGGCTCGGCGGCAAGGTGTTGCGGGTGACGACGTCCGGCGCCGCCGCCCCGGGCAATGCGCCACCGGCTGGCTTTGACACTCGAATCTTCACGTACGGTCACCGCAACGTTCAGGGCATCACGTTCCGCCCCGGAACGGGGCAGCCGTTCGTGTCCGAGCACGGGCCCAATCACAGCGACGAGGTCACTGCGCTGGTGAACGGCCGGAATGGCGGGTGGGATCCGAAGGACCGGCCGGCGCTCTCGTGCCCCGACGGTTACTGCGGTTACGCCGGCAACCCGACGACCATGCCAATGACGGACGTGGCGCGATTCCCGACGGCAATGCCCCCGAGCTGGAGCAACAACGGCGCGTCACAGGGGATGGGCCCGGCGGAATTTCTCGCCGGCACACAGTGGCGGGGCTGGAACGGCCGCCTGGCGGTGGGGATCATGGCGGGGTCGCGGCTCGCGATCCTGGAGCTCGATGCGGCGGGCAACGCGACGAACGTGGTCAATGCGTCGCTGCCGGCGACTCGCTACCGTGCGCTCACGCTTGGCCCGGACGGAAACCTGTACATCGCGACGGACGCCGGCGAGATATGGCGAGTGACGCCATCGCCGGGCACTTCCTGAGCACCGTACCGTTCGATGTGTCATGCGTCATCGTCGTTAGGCACCCTGTTGATCGTGGGCCTGGCAGGTGCATTGCCCGCGCCGTGCCAGGATCTCACGACGCAGGCGTTGGACTCGACCGGCATGCCGTCGCTGGAGCAACTGGCGACGGAAGCCGGACGCGCGAGTCGCCGACACCCGATCCGCCTGGTGATGCCGGCACTGCTCTGCGAGGCGACTCATCCGCTCGTGGACAGCGCCTCGGTCGCCGCGTGCGCCGCGCTGGACTCTTCGCGAGCGGTGTCAGTCGTAGCGGCCTTCGCACGCGGGCTCGAAGTGCCATTGTCGGTTATGGTAGCCAGTGACGCCGAGGCCGAGGTCCCCATCTGCCCAAGAGACCTCGACCGAGTGGACGGACCTCGCGCACTCCTCGCCCGCGTCACGGCACCCGTCGCCGGCGTGCACGAAGGGCAATGGGAAGGACGGCTTACGGTGGAACTGCGCTGTCGGCCACCGTCGCCCTCTGGCGGTGGCGGTATCAGGACGATGGGGAAGGAATACCTCTATCAGTGGAACGGTCGCGCATGGGCGCTCTACCAGCACTCCTGGTGGCGCGCCGAGCGCTGAACTCCGAACGGCGCTGGATTCCGGAGGCCGGGGGACGCCTCACTCTGCGCGCAGCGCGACCACGCCAGGCGCCGCGACGACCGTCACCATCGTACTGTCCGACTTTGCACCCACTGTTGCCCGAATGACCGCCTTGCCGACGCCGCGACCCTCGACGAGCCCGTCGGCGACGGTTGCGACCGACGGATCGGTCGTCGACCAGACGATGGGCGGCAGATCGACGCAGAGGAGGGTGCGGCCCTGAGCGTCCGACGGGAACATCACGAGTCTGGTGTTCTCGCCGACGCTCAGGCTGAGCTCGGGTGGTTCAACCACTATGTTCGCGACTACCGTGTTCGGATCCGAGCACCAATCATCCGCGGTGAGCTCCACCTTACATGAGGTGACCGAGGTGAGGATCGCTGTGAAGGCGACGGCACCGCGAAGGGTCGGACAGGTCGAGGACCGTCGCATGGTGATGTCTCGGGACAAGATGATGGGACTCGATAGGTGAGGACTTACCGGTGTCCCGAATATCGGGGATCGTCCGTGCTCCACCTATACGTCGTGTGACGTACGTGGCCGGTCCCAACTGCCAGAGGTCGAAGAGCGCGACCACCTCAGCGCTCGTTTCGCGCGTCGGGCTTCTCGTGGTGAACTCCGCGCAGATCGACGCAACTCGGCGGCCTTGCCATCAATGCGTACGCGACGGAGTCACGCAAATCGCGCGAGCCGAGGTTGGACGCGACGACGCGCGATGCGCATTACGGTCTTCCGTGTCGCCATCACGAGTCAGTAGCCTTGGAGGAACGTCGAAGCCTCGCTTCGATGAGATCGGCGCCGGGCGCGAGCGCGTGGGGCGTTTGGACTATTCTACAGGAGATCGAACGTGAAGCTACGCTGCTTCGTCCTTGCCCTCGTGCTGGCGAGCGTCCACTCCGCGGGCGCACAGACCCCGACCTACGACCTCGTCATCCGCGGGGGCCGGATCGTCGATGGCACCGGCGCGCCGTCGTACCGGGCCGACCTCGGTGTTACAAACGGGCGGATCAGCGTCATCGGCCGCGCCGATACCACCAGAGCTCGTCGCGTCATCGACGCCACGGGGCTGGTCGTGGCGCCCGGGTTCATCGACATGATGGGGCAGAGCGCGGACATGTTCACGCGTGGGCCGGCCGACGTCGCGATCAACCTGCTGTCGCAGGGCATCACGACCATCAACGCCGGCGA
>DAINRQ010000261.1:0-3124 GCA_036741775.1 Gemmatimonadaceae bacterium
TGCGCGTACGGGGCCCGCTCGAGCTTCCCTGGCCCGAGGTACTGGTAACCTGTCGTCACGAGCGAGTCCTTCCCTGGCTCGGTGCACCACCCGAGCGTGCTGAGCCCGAGCGGGCGAACGATCTCGTCGCGCACGACCGTGCCGTACGGCTTACCGTAGACCTTCTCGACCAGCGCGCCGAGCAGCAGGTAGCCGACGTTGGAGTAGGCGAAGCGCGTGCCGGGCGCGAAGGCCATCGTGTCCCGCGCCGCCCAGGCGATCATCGTGTCGACAGAGACTTCTTCCTCGGGACGGCCTTCCCGCTTGAGGTCGTTAGGTAACCCGCCGGTGTGGTTCAGCAGCTGCTCGATGGTGAGCGATCGCCACTCCGGGCGCAGGCCGGCGGTGAGATAGCGGCCAATCGAGTCGGTGAGGGCGAGCCTGCCGCGCTCGACCTGCTTGAGGAGCAGGGCCGCCGTGAACTGCTTGCTGACGGAGCCGATCTTGTAGACGCTCGCCGCGGTTGCCGGACGCTTGGTGGCGATGTCGGCCATCCCCCACGCACGCTGAACCAGCATCTCGCTCCCGCGGCTTATGGCCACGGACATGCTGGCGGGTCCCTTTTCGGCCATGTACGCGCGGACCAAAGAATCGACGCGGGCGACGACGACTTCCTTCGACAGTGGCGGGGCAGACTGTGCCTCCCCGACCGAGAGAGAAAGCGCGGTGGCGAGCGCCGCCGTCACGGCAGCAGAGACGTGCCGGGTCGCGCCGAGAGTGCGGGTAAGCATCGAGAGCGGCTCCTGTAGACGTCGAGGGAAGATTGTTCACGTTCCTCTTGCTGTCAACAGGAGGTCCCGTCGGACGTCCTACTGGGCTCTGAGCGCTTCCGTCGGCTGCACCCGCAGCGCGCGACGCGTGGGGACGATGCACGCGAGCATGCACACACCGAACATCATCGCGGCGTAGCCGATCAGCATGACGACCTGAAGCGCCCATGAAGCGACGGAGGTATCGGCGAGTCCTGAATCCGGCGGAGCAGCGAGCAGCGCAACGAGAACCCCGACGAATAGAGTCCCGGCGGCCACGCCCGCCGCGACCTGGGTCAGGGGACGCCGGAAGATCGCCGTGACGACGGCGCGATTGCTCGCGCCCAGGGCGACGCGAACACCGATTTCGCGGGTGCGACGCGCGACGACGAAGGAGAGAACTGCATAAATGCCAGCCAGCGACAGTAGCACGGCGATTCCGGTCAGCGCCGCCGTCATCCGCAGCCACAAGCGGAGAATCCAGAGGATGGGGTCGGCGACCGCGTCGAGCCGCTGGATCTCGGCGAGCCGCAGCGTGGGATCCACCGCCATCGCCAGGGTGCGGATGCGTGGCGCCAGCGCGAGTGGGTCGCCGGCGCGCGCGTGCACGATCATCTGGAGCGGACCCTGACCCAGTCGTATGGGGAAATAGACTCCGGCTGCCGGTTCGCGCTCCCATACCCCGCTCATGCCGAGATCCTTCACGACTCCGACGATTTCGAACCAGGGGCGGTCCTCGTCCACCGGTGCCCCGGGCGTCGGCGGCAGACGCAGCTGCCGACCGAGGGCGTTGCGGCCCCCGAGCACCTGATCGACGAAGCCCTGATCCACGATCGCCACAGGTGCGCCGGCTCCCCCATCACCCTCCCTGAACCCGCGACCGGCGCGCACCGGTGCGTCGAGCGCGTCGAAGTACGACGGGTCGACGCGGGCGATGTCCACCCGCTTCGGCACCGCGACGGCAGCGCCGGACTCGTTACTCAGCTCGATCGCCGATTCTGGATGCCCGAGTCTTGGCAGGTGACTGGCGAAGGTGACGCCGGAAACACCGGGCTCGGACAGGACGCGCTCACGCAGCGCATTGGCGGCCGCGACAAAACGAGCGGTGTCGACGCCCTCACCTTCCGAGGACGGCATCTCGAGCCGCAGGGCGAGGTATTGCTCGGTCTTGAAACCGCCGTCGTAGGCTTCGATCCGGCGGAGCTCACCCTGTTCGATGAAGATGGCCGCCGGAACGGCGACGGTCACGGCAACCTGCGCAATGATGACCGCGGTCCATATGCCACCGAAGCGCAACCCGCTGCCCGCCGACCCCTGCTTGAGCCGCGTACCGATGCCACGCGTGACTTTGAGTCCCGGTATGATTCCCGCGACCGCTGCCGCGACGACCGTGAGTACGACGGCATACAGGATCGTCGGCAGCGACAGCTTCGGATCGATCCAGAACGCAACGGCGCCCCCCTCCTGCATTTCGAAGAATTCACGCCCGGCCACCCGGAGCGTGATCGCCACGGCGGCGAGGCCTAACGCGACCGCGACTCCGCCCAGCACCAGAGCCTCGGCGAAGAGCTGCGCCACGATGCGCATCCGGCTCGCGCCGATCGCGGTCCGCACGACGATCTCGGTCTCCCGCGTCGCGGCTCGCGCGAACAGCAGGAGCGCGACGTTCGAAGACAGGAGAACCACCAGCAACAAGGCGAACACGTTGAACGACCGCATCAATGCGTTGCTGGACCCCGGATCACCGAAGAAGGTCGCGTACGACCTCACGAAGGGCTGCAAGTGCTCGTGCGTCTCACGAAGCTCCGTCGCCAGACGCTTTCCAAGCACCTCCACTTCGGCTTGCGCTCCCTCCATGCTCGCACCGGGCGTTAGGCGGCCGAAGACCGTGACGTTTGCGCCGCTTCGTGGCAGCGGGGCGGCCGGAATCTTGAGTGGCGCCCACAGCTCGTGCGAGACGGGGAACTTGAATGACTCGGGCATCACCCCGACGATCTCCGCGAATCCCTCGTCGATCTGCACGCTCCGACCGATTACCTTGGGATCGCTGTCGAAACGCGTGCGCCAGACGTCATAGCCGATCAGCAGGACGGGCGGCGCATCCGGACGCTCGTCGGATTCGACGAGAACGCGGCCCATGAGTGGGAGCGCCGGCGCGAGCCGGAATGCCGACGACGTGATCTCGGCGATCTTCACGCCGCGGGCCTCGCCACCGCCGACGACGAGGTTACGAGACACGTCGCTGTACGCACCGAGGTCGGTGACAGAACGCAGCGTTCCACGCCAGATCGCGAAGTCGTAAAGCATGCGCGACTCCTTCTGACTCTCACGACGGT
>DAINRQ010000262.1:0-2409 GCA_036741775.1 Gemmatimonadaceae bacterium
CGCGCCGGGCGAGCCCGACAATGGCGCCCGGGCTATTCGGCGAGCTGATCCGTCAGACTTCCAGCGTCGCGGCTGTCTCGTTGCTAACGTCGGCCCGAAGTCATGGAATCAGCATCCCCGCGGAGCGGGCGAGCTTGGTGCAGAGCGAGGCCGGCCCGCGACAAGTGGCGTCCCAAGCGTTTTAGAAGGCCAGCGGCCGTGCACGCGGTGGCTGCTTCGTCTGCGCACGCTTACGCGGGAAGGTGCGAAACGCTCGCCGCGTTTTAGCCGGCGTAAAGATCCGTAGTCGGATTGCGACGCTTCGCCGCGCGCGTGGCACGGCATCGGCAATGTCGGGAACGGGCGGCGGTACTGCGGTGGCAGGCACCGCCGTGCGTCATCACGCCGCTTCCAGTCATCGTCCGGAGAACAGCCCATGTCACACCGCGTTCCTTCCCTCGCCATCCTCACTGCGGTCGCACTCGCGGCCGGCGCCTGCTCGGACAGCGCCACCGCACCCCGCACGGCTAACGTGCCGGCGGGTCCGTCGTTCAGTCAGCCCGCGCCGCAGCCCTCCGTCGCGAAGCTCGAGATCGACTACATGATGGAGACGATCGACCATCACCTGGCCGGCATCGAGATGGCCGAACTGTGCGTCGCGCGCGTGCCGAACCCGCTCCTGCACGAAGACGCGCAGCTGGTCGCGATGTGCCAGGAGAGCATTGCGAGCCAGCAACGCCAGATCAACCTGTACCGACAGTGGTTGAGCGCGTGGTACGGCATCGAGTACGAGGGTGAGATCCCGCAGAGCGCCGAGCAGGACATCGAGCGCCTCTCCGAACTCTTCGGCGAGGAGTTCGAGAACGAGTTCCTGACCGAGTTCAGCAAGCACCATCTCGGGATCATCAAGCAGTCCGAGCACGTGGTCCGGCGCGCATTTCACGAGTTGCTCCGCCAGGAGGCGCTGATGACGATCGTGAATCAGAGCCGTGGGGTCATCCAGATGCAGACCTGGGACTGCGCCTGGTTTGGCGACTGTCGCCAAGGCTTGAAGGAACAGGCCGAGCGTTTCCTGGCGGAATACGCGTGATATCGGCGGGCGCGGAGGGCCCGGCGTACGCGCGCGGGCCCTCGTGTCGTCCGATCGCCGGTGGTGCGACGTGCGCCTCGCCGACCCCGGTCACCCGTCACCTCGCCTAACGCGGTTCGCTCCGCACGTCACCGCGTTGCAAACTCACCCGGCGTACCGATCGTAACGCTCCGCGAGTGCGATGTCCGAGGCTGCTGCCGTGTCGGGGCGAGCGACCTGGCCAGCCAAGCGCCCGGCGACGTCAGCTTCGAGAGCAACCTCTTCACGCGCCATTCCGACCTGGCGCCCAGTCGTCGATGGCGGGCGCACGCCGCGGACGGCCCGGCCGAGGGCAAAGACCGCCGCCGCCGCGGTAAGCACCAGGAATCTCCGGTCGCGCGTACCGAGCGCGAGTCCTGCGAGGCCGACGAGCGATGCCGCACCAAGGAAGCCGAGCGGGCTCGTCGAGGACGCGCCAGCGTAAGGGCCGGTCGGCGCGTAGGTCTTATTCCCGTTGTGGGTCATTGCTCCGCGCCGGGTGTAGTTCACCGTTCGCACGCTGTGAGTTCACGGGGTTGGTAGGGCGAAAACAAAGAGCGCGCTTCCGCGTGGCGCGCCGTAGTTCTTCGGCGCAAACCCCTCGAGCCAGCCGCCCCATCCGGACGGGACCGCGACGAATTGTTTTCCGTTCACGCTGTAGCTAACGGGGTTCGAATGAATCCCGCTCCCGGTCTGGAATTGCCAGAGGACCTCGCCGGTGCCGGCGTGGTAGGCGTTCACCATGCCTGACGGTTCCCCCGCGAACACGAGGTCGCCCGCAGTCGCAAGGATCGAGGACACGATCGGGGCGACGCCGCGCCAGGACCAGACCTCGCGTCCGGTGGCCGCATCGAACGCCTTCACGTGCCCCCAGCTCTCCTCGTTCGTGTTGACGAACGTGGAGCCCATGTAGGGGAGCCCCTCGCGGAAGTAGTCGTCGCTCGCGCGGAACGTCGCGCAGAGCTCGATGACCGGAACGAAGAACAGGTTTCGCGTGGGGTGATAGGCCGCGTGGTTCCACACCTTGGCGCCGGCTGGCCCGGGGCAGATGCGGCGTCCTTCCTTCGTGGGTTCCTTGCGGTTGGTTACGCGCCCGGTGCGTTCATCGATGTCGGCCCAGTCGGCGCGGGCGAAGCGCGTCGCGCGGACGAACCTTCCGTTCGTGCGATCGAGCACGAAGAAGTACCCATTGCGGTCGAAGTGGGCGAGGAGCTTGCGGTCGCCCTCCTCGAACAGGATCGACTCGCCCACCCCGTCGTAATCCCACACGTCGTGTGGAGTCCACTGGTAGAACCACCGGATGGACCCGTCGTCCGGATCGA
>DAINRQ010000263.1:0-2187 GCA_036741775.1 Gemmatimonadaceae bacterium
GCTGATAGCTGATAGCTGATAGCTGATAGCTTCAGTCTGGTATTACATCCGGCAACACGTACGTCAGCGGATCCACGACTTTGCCGTTGACGTGAATCTCGTAATGCAGGTGCGGTCCCGTCGAGAGCCCCGTCTTCCCCACCGCGGCGATCGTCTGCCCTCGGGTCACGCGCTGGCCCTGACGGACGTCGATGCGCGACGTGTGTGCATAACGAGTCACGATGCCGTTGCCGTGGTCGATCTCCAGCACGTTGCCGTAGCCCGTCTCGCGCGCGACCCGCTTCACCACGCCTGACGCCGGGGCGACGATCGGCGCGCCCATGGGCGCCGTCACGTCGATGCCCTCGTGCGGCCGCGTCACGTGCAGAATCGGGTGCTTCCGGTTTCGCGAGAACTGACTCGTGAGCCAGCCCGCCGTCGGCATGATGGACGGCACGCTCGACAGCCGCTTGGCATTGATCTCGAGCGAATCCGTGACCGCGGCGAACCGCGCCGACAAGAGGTCGGCGCGCTGAATCAGCGTCTCGACATCCGCCTGGATGCTCTCCGGGCGCGCCGCGCTGTCGCCCATGACCGCGAGCTGGATCGCGGCGGGCGTCGCATTGGCGCCGGAGTCCGTCGCCGGCAATCCGGCGAGCAGGCGGATCTGCGCCTCGCGTTTGCGAATCACCTCGAGCGTATCGCGAAGCGATGCGACGCGGCGTGCGACATCGGGGACGCCGCGGGGTGTCGCGCTCGCCATCGCATTCGCTTCCGCCGGCCGGACGATGGTGGAGATCACGCGCCCGGCGCTCGCAACGGCGCTGCCGATCCCGACGATGGCGAGGAGGGCGAGGACGGATCCCGTGTACGCCGCGGCGCGCACCGCGCGTTCGCTGATCGCGAAGCTTCGCGGCGAGTCACTCCCGTGGGGAACGACCATCACGGTCCAGCGGCGATCCGCCATCGTCGGCACTCCTGTGCGGCTCTCGTGAAACCCGTCTCAAGACGGCTCGCATCAACAGCCGTAACGATACACGCGGGTGCCGTGATGATGGCGTGACGCTCCGTACGCGCGACCCCGTATCTACATCACGCAGGGGTGCTCGTCGCCACTTCCTTCGGAAAAAGTGACTCGCCTTTGTTCACTCGCCAGCCCGTCGCATCGAGTGTGTCGAGCCCCGCGAATCGTTGGTGAGCGATCACACCGGGCCCACCGAGCTGACGCCACAGTTCCGCGCTCTTCGCCGGCATGAACGGCTGCAGGTGAATCGCGTGACGCGCCAGCTGGCGCACGAGCGCGGCGAGCGTGCGCTCGAGCTCGGGCCGGAGCGACGGATCCTTCGCGAGCTTCCACGGCGCCTGGCGGTCGACGTACTCGTTGCCGCGGCTCACCGTGCTCCAGACGTGCCGCAGCGCGTCGTGCAGGAGAAAGCCGCGCGACCCGTCCATGGCGGAGTGGTAGTGCTCGAGGTCGCGCGCGTCCTGCGCGTCGAGCTCCGTCAGTGCGCCGGCCGGCACGACCCCGCCACAGTACCGCTCGACCATCGAGATCGTCCGGCTCGCCAGGTTGCCTAACGCATTCGCGAGATCGGCGTTGTACCGTTCCCCGAAGCGCTCCCAGGAAAAGCTCCCGTCGGCGTCGAACGGCACCTCGCGCAGCAGGAAATAGCGGAACGCGTCCGCCCCGAATCGGCCGATCGCTTCGTTCAGATCCAGCCGCACGCCGGCCGACTTGCTGAACCGCTCGCCGCCTAACAACACGAACCCGTGCGCCCAGACGCGCTCCGGGATGGGCAGTTCCGCAGCCTGCAACATCGCCGGCCAGATGATGCTGTGAAAGCGCGTGATGTCCTTGCCGACGATGTGAAGCTGCGCCGGCCATCGCTCGCGCCAGCCCGGGCCGGGAAACCCGGTCGCCGTGAGGTAGTTCGGCAGCGCATCGAACCAGACGTACGTCGTTTGCGGCTCTCCCGTGGACAGTGGCGCGGGGAAGGGCACCCCCCACGAGAACCGCGATCGGCTCGCCGAGATGTCCTCGAGCCCCTGTTTGAGGAGCGCGAGCATCTCGTTGCGGCGGCTCTCGGGCTGCAGGAACTCGGGCCGCTCCGTGAGCAGCCGCGTGAGAAAGCCCTGGTACTTGCTCAGACGAAAGAACCAGTTGCGCTCCTCGACCCACTCGAGCGTGCGCGTCGGATGCAGCACGCA